>JAUHVL010000048.1 GCA_030425045.1 bacterium | reverse complement strand
AGTGGAATCGTAACGAGAGTCTCGACTTCTTCCGGCGCAAACCCATGGCCTTCAGTTATGATTGTGACTTTTGGTTTATTCAGATTTGGAAAAACATCAACTGGTAAATTAACGGCAACATATCCACCATACGCAAATAATAAGCAAGCTAAGCAAGTGACGAGTAAACGATTATTGAGCGAGAACCTAATTAAATTATTTAGCACAGATTTATTCCTATTTAAGAGAATAGTAATTTAAAACGATTATGAATCGATCTGGCTTAATTTAATAGTGGTAAATTTCGAAATTGGTCAGGGGGATGATCTATGGTTTTTAATTTATAAAAATTTTTGTTCGTCTTAATATCGGTAGCAATTTTTAAGTTAAAATTTTCAATAGTCTTCTTTTCAACTGGAACTTTTAGTTTCAACTTAAAGTTGTCTAGATACCCTTCTTCAAGCTCATTCAATTTTTTTAATTGATGATTATGATCGTCATGTGAGTGATGGTGAGAGTCAACATAGGTATCTTTATGAGCTTGATGACCATGAAATTCATCAATATGAGCTTGTATCGCAATATTTGAAATTGGCACAAACACATAACAAGCAAAAAAGAATAAAAAGCTCATAACTTTCATTTATAAAAGGTTATAGTTCATACCTTATCTAGTCAATTTACGATCGATAGAAGCCTTGCTGCACAGCAATCCTTAAAAACTCCTATAATCATGAAAAAAGTGGTACTTAATAATTCAGTCGGACTAAGTCGGATTAGGCGCTTTTTTGGCCTAACCATGTTAATAATTTTAAGGATTTAAATACCATGCCCGAACTACCCGATGAGTAAAAGTTCAAAACATTCTTTGAATAATTTTAATCACTTAAGAAGCAAAAACTAGACTCACAAACTTCTTCTATCTCACTTAATTTAACGTAATTTCATTTAAGTTCACGACTTAGTCGGATTGATCTTAAACAGCTTTTTTAGGCTCAACTTTTATTGAGGTTGAAAGACCAAGACTATCAAGAAATGTGACCATTCGATCGATAGTAAAGCGATCAATATTCAAGGCCCTTATTCTTGAAAGGTCAGACTTATGAAGTCCTGTTATTGACAAGACTTCTGCTGTTTCCATTTGATCAATGGCCTTTAGAAATTCCTGGGCAAGCTTTAACTTAAGAATATCTTTTTCATCCGTAATAATTTCGGACTCTTTCAAGCTCTCAATATCAATATCATATGGATTCATTGTCACCTCACACTCGATAAAGAGTGATTATCCCTATCGTCTTTGGTTTATCGCTACAAATACAAAAAACTAGTTTATATTTTTTATCTTTAAACAAGTCTGTCTTTACAAAGTAAGAACAAACTTCATCACCAAACTCTTTTGTATCAGATGGCCTTAAACCTCTTCCATTTAGAAAACTGTCCACAATTTCTAAAACCTCAGCCGTAGATAAATTTGCCCTTCCATCTCTATTAATATGAGCAAGGTCTATCTCGAGTTCCAAAAACTTCTGTAGGTTAAATATCAAACGTGTATGAACTTTCTCTAAATTTTTTGGTCTGTTAACCAATACTCACCCCAATAATTTGGATGATATCACAAGTTGGCAATTTTGCCAACTATAATATTTAAACCTTTATTTCATATAACCTGTTGATTATATGAAAATAAGTAATTCCAGACTGAGCTACTTACAATACCCAAATAGCTTATTTCACAGAACAGAGTAGAGATCTACATGATGGCCCTAGAGAGAATTCATGACCGAAAAGTTAAATTAAGGAATCTAAGCTGAAACAAATTATTGATACTTAGAAGTCAAAACATTAAATATATTTTTAAAATGTTCTTCATAGCTAGCGACTCCTGCTAATTCATTTGGATTAGATATTTCATCTTGAACTTTACTAAGCATTGTTTTCAATTCTTCGAATGAGACCAAGGCCAACTCTTGCAACTCTATACGTTGTAATATTTGAAATAATAAATAAAAGTCTACAAGATAACGCTTCCCCGTTTTTTGGTTTTCTTTTCCAATTAAAATATTAAACGAGTTTTTCTTATCTTTCGAATCAAGTTTATCTTCAACTGTTTTTATATAATTCTGTATACATTCTAAGCTAGACTGAAACTGTTCTTTCAACTCAATATCATTAGAAACTTTGTCAAGAGTAGATGAAACAGCTTTTTTCTCTTTAATACGACAGTTAACTTTTGAGTCTCTCAGGTAAAATCCTAATTCGCTTTTATCATCATTTAACGAGCTTAAATGTAAATATGTTAATAAAGTAATCATTTCTTCGTTTAACATTCGATCTGAGGAGCTATTCGATTCTCCTCTTTGTTTAATAAAAAACCAATCAATAAACTCATCTGTTATTTGCTTAATTTTCAAAATAATATCTCTATCTGCAAATGAATTCCACATTTCAAAAGAGTTTTCTTTAATAGGATAAGGCTTATTATTGAGTCGTATAAAAAGATCTACAGGCTCAAAGTTTTTGTTCAACGAAAAGTCAATTTCAATTACGCTTAATTTAAAATCCAGTATCTTGTCTTGTTCTCCGAACTCCAAGTCATTATATGTCTTTTTATTGTATTCTTTTAATATACGAAGTCTCTTTAATTTATAAAGAAAGTTTTTAGGACTTATGTGTCTTCCTTGTTCATCTTGATATTTCTTTCCTAAAAACCCTATTATTGACAAGAGCCTTTGTTGACCATCAATAACTTCTCGAACCCCATTCTCGTTCTTAAAGATAAAAATGGGAGGTAGATTAATACCAAGTAAAATACTTTCTATAATTGCAGAAGCTTTATTAACATTAATCTTCTCCTGCCTTTGGTAACTTGGCCGAATTAAATATCGATTACTATCTAGTTCATTAACCATTTCCTCAACGGGTATTAAAGAAGGCTCTGGTTTTTGCACCCTTAAGGACGAAAGCTCTTCTAATTTTAGTTTTGCTTCTTTTTCAGTTTGGCGCATTTCCTTGACTGAGTCTTTAAACGTGTCATCCTTTAAGTAGTTAGAAAAGTCAAACCTAGTTAAGCGATTTAGTATCTCTATCGTTGTCTTATACCTAGTAACAATAGCAACATAATGGTGACTTTTTTCCAAAAAGAATTTATTAGCATGCTTATCAAAATAGTCCCTCAATTTCTCAATGTTATCATCCTCAAAAAGAATGCCAATATTAATATCTTCGTCGACCAAAATACTTACAGCCCATAGCAAACATTCATTAACAAGCCTATTCTCCTCCTGGGTATCTCTAAATACCTGTGCTATTAACTGTAATGTTTTATCTATTTTAAAGAGAAGCTCCGAGCATAATTCTTGAGCATTTTCGGTATTATTTGTCTTTACGTTGTATAACAGATCAAGAATTTCTGACCTATTTGCCCCTCGTGCGTAAGTATTAATTGGAAATGACGATAACACTAAGTACTTCCTCAGAAACTGAAGAGTATCAGCATCAATAGACTTTGACTCTCGCTTCCCTTTTTTTACAAACTTTAAAATTAACTTTTCCTTAAGATCGCTATTTTTTTCAAGCGTATCTTTAAGAAGATTAGTAATGTCATCATCATCATAGGTTGCGTTATCAATTTCCGCAGAGTTTAATGGTGTGATACCTGAATTATAGCGTCTAAATATTTCTTTTTTTATTTGGTCTTCCAGCCTAGTATCCAGCCTTGGCTCATTGATTACCTCAAATTCAAAAATCCTAATTTTTGCGTCTTCAAAAATCTCTTTAATATCGTCATCAAGCATCGAGAAAGTATGTTTTTGAAGCTGTGTTAGTTTGTTAAGTCCTCCGAGCTTTAATTTTAGGTCTCCATTCTTAAATCTTTTTATCGTCTCATATCTCTGCCTTCCGTCAATAACCTCAATACTTTTACCCGTATTAAAAAATATCAATGGGGGGATATCGGTACCTAACAATACGCTTTCAATAAAGAAAGTTGCTTTCGAATTGTCCCAAACATAATTACGTTGATAGTAAGGGTGGTAATTAATCTTCCTTGTAAGACGGTCTCCAAACAAGGTTTTTATTGAGATTGAATAAACAGAAGATTTTAGATGTTTTTTAAAAATATCTTCAAATTCCTGCCGGTTTAGATAAGTTGAGTTTGTCATATTGACCTCAAGTTAAGTCGGAAGTTATATTTAGTTTTATATCAGAATTAATATCATAAATAAGTGACTCATCATTACTCTTATCCGTAACAAAATCATCAAATTCTAGATCATTAATATAATTTGATACAATTAATTGATCATACAATAGTTCTTTTACAAACTTGCTAAAAAGTTGTTTTGACAAACCAATTGGAACAACACTCTTTTCATTAGAATCGAATTTTATTTTCATGGTCAATCTGTTCTCATCATTCGTAGCATACACAATTATAAATGAATTTGAAATTCCAACCCTAAAAGACTCTTTGTAATCTCCCTCAAATTCAGTTTTTAAAAAGCATCGAAGATTATTAAAATAGCTAGCTAGACTCTTCCGGAGCTCAGAAACAAAAATATTTGCTTCATCCTCTTTAAAGCTTCGTGTTCGATATTCTCTAAACTCAAGTTTAGATAGAGGTGTCAGGTGTTTTAAAAGGTTAAATGATAGCACTAACTTATAAAACCCTATCCCATCAGGAGTAAATGAATTGTAATATATTGCAAACAGCTCATTTTGAGAAAGTCGCGATCTAATTATTTTTACATATTTGAACTTCTCTTCGACACCTATATTAGACTCTTCTATAATTCTAATTATTCTGTATACAATTCTAAAATAGTGAGAAAGTTCCTCCTTGCGAGAGGAGAACCTAGACAGATAGTGTTCAACTGCTCTCTGATGTTTCTGTTTCATACACAGATCACTATCAATTACTAAATCCATAGAACCTTTAAACTCTTTAAAAAAGTTTTTTCCGTCAATTGAATTATTTAAATCGACTGTTATTTTGTGATAAAGATCTAATAGAGAAAAATAAGTAGACTCTATCCTTTGTTGTTGTAGTGTTTTTGCTTGCTCAGATGATACTTTTCTCGCATGTCCCATTTCTTCTCTCTGCAACCGGAATTCGTCTGCTTGAAGTTTTAAGGCTTCCCCTTGTTTTAAAAGAGCATCCTTGTTTACCTTCAAATCATCTCTTTGTTCCTTGAGAGCAATATAAAACAGAATTATCCCCGCCAAAGACCAAATTGGCCCCAATGTTCCACCAAGCATATCACCTAACGTACCTAACTTAGAGTGGTTCACCTGTTCACTTATTGTAAATGTCTCTCTCCATAAAAATAGGAAAATGATTATGGGGTAAAAGATCAGAGACGCTACAGAGGCTTTAAGTACTACTTCAGGTGTAATTAATCTTTTTTCTTTTTTTATCATATTTTTAAGCTTAATTATTGATGTATGTTTAAAGAAAATTAATAAGTAGAAGAACATTATTGTGTCTTCTCACTATGATAATTTTACATTCTTATTCTATTAAACGAACTATCTCTTTCATTGTTTGTTTTCGTAGAAAGGGTTTATCCCGAAATATATGCATGAAATAGAGTTCGACTAATTTTTAACAACATTTTATTTGGCAAATCTGCTGGGATTATACTCGATTTAGTGGCAGACCAAACTAAGAAGTTGGTATTAACATCAACTATGCCAAACTCAGTCTCAATAATTGGTTCAAAAACCCAGCCACCACTACCGTCAATTCCAATTCTCTTAATGATAAATTCTTCATTTTTACTTACGATTTTACTTCTAAGGATTTTTGCACTTTCTTCTACATATGCTGAACAGCCATCACTTCCTTTTCTATAAACCACATTTTTTTTCTCGTACTTAAACTGAATTTCTTGCAAACACATATCAGTTTTAAAGTTAACCTTTTTACCTACTGAGGGATAGAATAAAGAAGAGTCACTCCCTCTTAAAATAATAGTTCCAGTAAAGATGATTAGGAATACACCTAAAGTTGAAAACTGAATCTTGTCCTTAAACTTCAAACACATTGCGATCAAGGCAAATAAAAAAGGTAATACTCCAGCTATCCAAAATGGCCCATAACTTATCGCACCTACTAAACCGTAAAGAAGTAATAGTATTGAAATCATAAGCCTCATCTGCTTTTTTTCTTTTAGCTGCATATGTACCCCTCGTTCATTATATTACAGATTTCAAAAAACTGATGCTAATTACCGCCTTAAAACACTACTCATACTTTGAAACACATTCTCCATCTGTACAAATCATACCAGTCTGACTCGACACAGAAGAATTATTAATGCTCGAATCAGATATCACGGCCCCTCCGCTTATAGTACTTCCATTCGTTACGCTAGATTGATTAACCACTGATGCTCCTGCCCCAACTGTTGATTCAATAACCCCAGAGCTAGTTATAGTTACACTATCACCAATAATTGAGTTCGCTACCGTCGCATTAAGAAATGCAGGACTCGCAATCGTTCTATAACCACCAGCAGGAACATTGTACTGATCATTTGAAATAGAAGAGCTGCTCACTGTTCCTCCAATAAGATTTACATATCTCATCGTTGAGCCATTACTAACAATAGTACCACTTATTGTTGAATAAAAAGGAGAAGGACTACTATTATCAATATGAGAATTTCTAAACTCTGCACCATTATTCATAATAATCTTGCCGTGCATTCCATTTAGTTTTGTGGCGTTGTCATCGGCATAAAAAGTTGAGTCGGTAATCGAACTATCTCCAGTAGCATTGATTGAAGATCTAAAAGCCCCTATCGTATGATCAGAGAATCGAATAACCGCTTGATCATTCTCCCCTTTTATTTCCAGATTTCCGCCTTGAGTTGACGAAATTGTACCAGCTCCAGTAACTAATACATTCCCAACTATACTTAAAGAAGAGTTTTCAACAACATTATCATCATTATCAAATTCAGGAAATGTCCTTACAGTCAAAGGAAAATCTTTTCCACCCATAAAGTCAAAACTATTTCCAATTATTTTAACGCCATGACTCCCGAGACCATGAATGAAAATTCGCTCTCCTGGGTGTGCCCCAAAAGATGTGTCGATATTTTCCATTTCAACATTCCCAGTAATCACTGTTGAGTTGCCAATTATGTTGTAACCTTTTAATTCTGCACCTGCACAAACAATAGCATCATATGCAACTTCGGTATCAATATTAACAGAGGCACTTTTGGAAACCCATCCACCACTTTTTTCATAAAATCCAATGAATGTTCTTTCATCTTCTGTAATGTTCTGATGATATTTATTATAGCTATGCCTTTCAAATTGATCTTCTACCACACTCCCCGAACTATCATAGCAGCAGTTTGGAGCTAACCGAGAAGCTACTGATTCCATCTTCTCGTAAAAAAGATCTTCCATCGAAATAAATTCTGGGCCAGTACCATTTTGGGATGCAAGTAGATTCTTATTTAAATATATATTTATAAAGTTATGGCCAAGTCTATCATATCCACTCCAGTCACCATTATATATATGAGTATATCCAAGAGAGCCTGGAACATAACCAACAACTTGGTCCTGTTTTCCCTTTATTATGGCATGATATGGAGCCTTCACAAAAGATGCAGGTGAGGCAACAGATAAGTTGCCATAATAGGCTGCTTTACTAGCAACATCAGGATCTTGAACAACACTTTCAAACAACCTAGTATAAACGTCATTTGCGTACCAATTCCCCTGACTGTGAGACACAAGTATGACTTTTCTGTCTGCTAATAGTTTTGGTTTAAGATGGTTTTCGAGTTCTTGTAAATCGGCCTCAATAAGAATTGCAGTATTATCAACTAATGGTGTAATAATCACATCTTTTAACTTATTTTTTATATAACTATAGGCAGCGGCGAAAGCGGGGTCGCTATTTTCAATTAGCCTATCAGCAATATCAGCGCCAAGAAAAATAGCGGAATAGACTTTATCAATTGTACGATCACTGTATGGATTATCTGCTTCATCAGCAAAATGTTGCATAATTGCTTCGATGCCATCACTTAATGCCCCCTTGGCCATCAATAGTACCTTGCTATTTTCCTTCGCAACTTCTATTTTATATTCGCTTTTTTGATAAACGTATGAAACATCTACTACACCATTACTATCAATCCGTTTCGCTAAGTTCAAATTTGGGTTTAATAAGTCAGAAAACTTTTCTGATATTAGACGTCCTGCATTCATTGGATCATCAGATCCATTAAACATACCATTTATATATACAATACTAGTTCCCGACTTCGAACAGCTCGGAGCAACTGAAAAAACATTGTTATTAAAAACTAAAATTATAATTATTGTTAAAATCTTTGTTTTCATTATTTTCTCCAAAAATAAAATTAACGACTGGGGCATGACCTGTTCAATCTTGCCGAATTTGTTTCAATATCTATGACCTTCCCTGCAAACTCTTCTACAGTGATTAGATAATTCTTTAATCTTGAGCGATTATTGAAAACATTACTTTTGAAAGTTCTTATAATTTCGTAAAAGTCATTAAAGTTTTCATAAAATGACCTTAAGCACTTTTCTTCTTGTTCAAAATTACTAAGATTGGTGATAGCTGTTCCATTTGAATTTCCTTCAACTGCAATTTGTTGTGCTATTATTGACAACCTTCTTAATGAATCAAGAACATCGGAGTCCTTTGACTTAGCGATTATCCATCTCTGCAAATCATCCCTAACACCGTCAAGGTCTGTGTCAATTCCCTCAATAAAATCATAATCGCTTTCCCCGGGATCGGGGACCGGGAAGTCAAACAAAGTAATTGTTTTATTGGCCATAGAAGTTCTTCCAAGACCATCAGTAACTTTAAGAGCAATTTCATAAGTACCAAAGTCTGGGAATGTGTAAGAAACGACATCATCAGATGTTGTGATGGAGCTAGGTGATCCTTGAATAGTCCACTCATATTGAACGACTTCCTTTCCAGCATCTTTTGATTTACTTCCGTCCAACTCTACAAGTTTAAGTTCATGATTTATTCTAGTACTAATTACTGCAAAAGGATCACTTATTACATCTATCAAACGATAGCTAAAACTTTTTTCGTCACTAAAGCCATAAGTATCTTCCACTCTTAATTTTACTGTCACATCTCCATAGTTCGAATAAGTATTACTCGCTATGACACTTCCTTCTTCCAGATGATCAAAGAATGACCAATAATAAGCAAGCTGATCGCCTTCGGGGTCACTAGATGCAGATGCATCACAGTCAAGCGTTTTGTCTCCATTTACATTACAAAAAAAGCTAGCAACAGGATTGATATTTTCTTGGATTTGTATCGTTTCTGAAACTAAATGAGTGGCACCACTGTTATCTGTGACTAATAAAGAAACATTTTTCTCCCCCCCAACATCATATGTAAAAGAGAATTGAGCGGGGGTAACTTTAGTAAAAATATTCTCATCATCTAAATCATACTCATAACTAATTATTGATCCATCTGGATCATAACTAGAGTTTGCATGACAGCTAATTTGCCTAGGCCCATTTGAGACACAAGATAAAATTGCAACAGGGGGAGAATTCACCTGTTCAATCACAACGGGAACGGTGACAGGAACTGAGTCTAATCCAAACTGGTCATAGGCTACCATCGTTATATAGTATGTCCCCGGTGATTGATAAGTATAAGTCATATTCCCATCCTGAGAAAAAACATTCACCCCAGATAATACCTCATACTCGTAATTAGTAATAAACCCATCGGGATCGTAAGAACCCATCGAATTACAAGTAACACTCATTCCATTTGCCTGACATGATATATTCCCAATCGTCATTATTTACAACAGGCATATCTACAGTTTCAGCCGGTCCCTTATTTTTTAAAAGGCTTCTAAGATAATGGGCACTTGTAGTATTCGTGGCCTTTACGTAACTTTCAAAAGCTTCTACACCATCTGTGATCATAAAAAACTCAATGGCTTCTTCTAAACTAGGACATTTTTTGTCTTCTATTTTTAAAATACGAGAAAGACTAGCTTCAGATAATTTAGGAGATTTTTTAACAATATATTTTTGATTTCTTGCGACAGGGTTTTTGGCCTTCCAGTTTTGAAAATGCTCAATTGTGATTTCTTTTAATCTCTTTTCAGACTCAAAAACATTATCTACTTTTCTTCTCATGGCCTTATCCTATTCAATATTTCTTTGGAAAATTAACTTAAAACATCTTATTACTAGATGCGCAAGAGAGTCTTTTAACTATTTAAATTTACAAAAGTTTCAAACTGAAATTCATATTGAAACACAACCATTGTTGCAACGAGAATTATACCTTGCGCTTTAATTTCTAAGCATCCATGTTGCCTTTTCATCTTAAACAAAAGGAACTCTATGGGTACAAAAAACAACCAATCATCTCAAAACGATATCTTCTCAGATATCATAGAAATTTTCGGAATAATTTTTTACGAAACCATCAAAGTTTTAGCTCTACTTCTCACCTTATTCGTAAATTGGGCCATAAAAAAGATTTTCAAACGAGATAATCATGAGCCAATTGAATTAAAGGATTTAAAGAGTAAAAAATGTACGAAAAAGCCCGATGCTTTTGGCTGGCAAGTAAAAGCATCTAAGGACTTCAAAGAGGAGGATTACGACAGCACAAGGCATACTATGATAGTAGGGCCAACAGGTTATGGAAAAACCAATTTAATGACTCTCTTGCAAGATAAGGTCATCAGACAAAAACACCCTGTGGTTTTCTTTGATCCAAAGGCCTCAATGGAAACGATCGAAATGTTTACCAATATCTGTGAAAATGCAGCGAGGAAGGTTTATTATTTTAACGATTTTCTAGATAATAAATATCCCTTTAATCCATTACTTGATGGAAACGTAGATCAAATTGCAGATAGAATCGTCAATGCCTGTGAATGGTCTGATAGTTATTATAAGTCCGTTTCTATTTCTGCCTTAAAAGAAAGTATTTTCTATCTTAAGTCACGTGGTGAAATTGTCACCCTTAAAAAAATCGTCGATCTATTTTCCAAAAGAGAAGATAAAGACAAAATTCAAGGACTCTATACTCAATTGGAAAGCGCTTGCAATAGTGAGTTTTCACCCCTCATAAATGATGAGTCTTCTAATCAAATGAGCTTTAGCAGACTAAGAAAAGAAAACCTCTGGTTTCTACTACGCAGAAAAACGGGTTAAGGGAAAACTCTATAGCTCTACTTTTAAATCTCTTTATGAAGCCAAAAGATGGCGAAGTGAATTTGATAAAAAAGAAATCAAAGAAGAAAAAAACTTTGCGACTCTCGCTGAAGTTTGGGAAGTGATGCAAATCTATCACTTCCCTCTTTTGGCCACCACAACTAAAGAGATATGGTTAAGAAGATACAAGCTGCTTAGACCACTTGAGCATTTACCAATGAATGAAATTACACCAAGTCGAATTAGTTCATGGGTTTCTGAATGGGTGCAATATTTTAGTACAGAGGAATATCAGAAGTCCGGCCGAGGTAGGGCCGGAAGATGTAATTTGAATACGGAACTAAATATGTTTGTCACCATCTTCAATTGGTATAAAGATAGTGAGCAGTTTGAATCAGAAGCTATCTCTCTTACTTGTCCAGTTAAAAAGAAACATCGCAAAATGGGATTTATCAAACCACTACCTGATAAAAGAAAACAGATCGAGTTAGAGGATGCTTTTAAATTCTTCAAACATTTAAAAGAACCTTATAACGATCTGGCCATGATGCAATTTTTTACTGCCGGAAGAGTTGGAGAAATAGCAGGACTTCAATGGAGCAATATTGATCTCTTTAATCGAAGAATGTTGATTAAAGAAACTTGTGTTTGGGATCAAACAAATAAAACCTTTAAAGAGTTGAAGCCATTTCCAAAAAATCGAGAACCACGGGCCGTCTATATTAATGATGAGATTTTTTGAGATTCTAAAGCGATTAGACTTAAATCGAATAGAGGGTAATAACTTTGTCTTTCATATTGATGGTGCGCCACTGAATTATTGTACGATTCAAGTAAATTATCGTCGTGGACAAAAGGATGCTCAGATTCCCTATTCGGGAACTCATATCCTACGTCATGGGATGGCCAAGCTTGCGAGGAAAATTGGTGGTGGTCTTGATGCGGTTATCGCCATGACAGGTCATAAAGATTTAAAGCTTGCTGATCACTACTCCAAAAGTAATGAGCAAGATCAAAAAGAATTTTCTGAACGTATTATGAAGCATATTAGGACTCATAATAAGCAAGAAAACCAACAAAATGCCCGAACTGATTTTGACAAAAGTGATGATATCAAGGACTTTGATAACGTCATTTCCCTTTTTGATAAAAAAAGTGGTACATAATTCAAAACTCAGTCGGATTGAGTCGGATTAGGTCAATTTTGGACCTAATCCCATTAATAAAATTGAGGACTTAAAAGCCATGCCCGAACTACCCGAGGGGCATCTAAGTCTTCTACCAACTCAAGCAAATTCACCAAACTAGCAATAGCAATGGGCTTCTTAGCTTTCGTCTGATTTCATTTCTTTTAACAGTATTTCACTTTATTTCACGGGATCAGTCGGAAAAATCGGAAAAAGTCGAACCTCTAAGAGAGTAAAAAACCTTACTAGCCCACAGGAAAATACTACCTATCTTTTAATTTTTTCACGGATTTATCATGAAAATGCGAAGTCATACCGTTAAAAAAGAGTGAGAAAATTAGCTATATTCTTAATATTTATATTCAATAGGGGCTGTTGCCATTTTCCGGCCATGCATTAACTCTTAAGCCATACATATGAGCATGCAAGATAAAGCATTCCTTCAAAGTTTCTCTTCAACTTGTCATATCTGGTAGCAATCGATCGATAATGTTTTAAACGAGCAAAAATGTTCTCAACTAGATGTCTCTGTTTATAGATAAATTTATCAAGACCTTCGTTCCCAATTTTGGAGTTACTTTTTCTAGGAATAACTGGAATTGAGTCCATTTCTTCAATTACCCAGCGAAGATATTCACCGTCGTAGCCTTTATCTGCGATAGTATAATTGCTTTCTGGGGTTCTTTCTATTAACTCCGTGGCCATGATAATATCGTGAACTTGTCCTTCAGTAACTTCAAAATCAATAGGGTTACCATGAGAATCAACGACCATATGAATTTTAGAAGTATTACCCGCAACGGATTTTCCAATAGCTTTTTCTTCTATTTTCCTAGCTCCAGTCGCATGTTGATGAGCTTTAACAATAGACCCATCAATCATTTTCCATTCCATATCAGGCGACTCTACAAGGTCTTCAAAAATATTGAATAGCTTTGATAGTTTGGACCAATCATTGAATCGTTTATAAACTTTATTCCAATTACCAAAATATTTTGGAAGATCTCTCCACGGGCAACCTGTCCGCATTTTATAGAGAATACCTTCAGTTGTTTTTCGAAGCTCAGGCTTGTCATAGATGCCACTTTCAGACATTATTGGCCATAGCTTCGACCACAACTCATCAGAGAGCATCAATCGAGGCATAAGCAAATCCTTTAATTTTGTTTTTAGCATTACAAGTATAAGGATTTGCTTACTTTTCTACATACGGCCCTGTGACAAATTGGCAACAGCCCCTAGTATTTCTTATCTTTGCGCAGAAGAGATTGATCGAAATGTAATACGAGTCGCTCAAGAAGGCATAAGTGCAGCTAATAGTACTGGAAAGCCCCCTAGTGGAGACTGCCCTCCTCAAATAACAGAAGAAATAGATAGAACAATTACTAAAAGCTCTGTTCAAGGAATTAGCGGAGATAATATTGATATAAGTATGGTTTCAGAGGACTTTGCAAAAGAACTGTTCGATGAGATGGCTTCCCAGCCACATATTCCATTTGCTTACCCAGAAGATGGCTGTTATGCAAGGGCGCACGAGATGTCAAGACTTCTTGAAGAGAAAGGTATAATTACTGGTAAAGTCTTTATTGAAGGCAGCTTGCGAGTTGAAACACCAAATAGTCCTAAAGGTTATGTTGAATGGTGGTATCATGTTGCTCCAATAATTAAAGTCAAAAAAGGCGAAAAGGAAGAGGTCTATGTTATTGACCCTTCGATCTTTTCTGAGCCAGTGCCAGCAGAAGAATGGTTCAAAATACAAACGAGCCATGATGGTGGACTAAGAGGTAGAACTTATCAAACAAGACGTTTTAACTATACTCCATCTGACAAGTCTCGTGATATGCAAAGCTATGACCAAGATGATATAGATGGTATGAGGGATACAATGGAAAGGTACTTAAGAATTCAACAGGAAAGACAACAAGGAAAATAGACATGAGATTTTTTCTAATTATTTGTTTACTAATAAGTGAGGTTGCATTTTCTCAATCTATAAATCCAGGAAATAAAGTCATGAGAAAAGTAGCTCAAGTAACTAAAGTTCTTATAGAAGATATTGTTTATAGAGTTGAAGTACATGAAAAAGGTCGCAAAGTTCTTTTTTCAAAACACTCTGGAATTTACTACTTAAGAAGTGACTCAAAACACTTTACTTCGATATTGGCAGCCCTTGAGAAAAGCCGTGAATCTGGCGAGTCTATTAAAGTTCAAGCAGATTCTGACAATCTTGAAATTGAGGAGCTAGTTCTTTCAACCAAATAGTCTTCAGCTTAAGTATAGAAATTAAAATTTCCGTAGACAAAAAAGTTATCGAGTCTACGGAAGTCATATGACCGATTTAACTCTAATTTTTTTCAGCTTTAAGCGATAATCCAACTATCAGGAAGACGATGTCCCAGCTCATCAATCACAAGATACCTTTGATATTAACTCTTTGTGCAAAGCAAGCATCTTTTCAGAATGCTTCGACAAGGTATCTCTTGAAGAAAGAAGTCGCTCAAAATCATCTGTTTTTGCGATCTGGGAAAGGGTCATCACAATGACACTGAGATGGTTATTGGCATCGTGAATCCATTCCCTTAACTCGGTTAAGCTGACCTTTATAAATTCATCTTCCATATTTATTCCCTCCTAAAAATACTTACCAGTAGCTAAAAAATTTTGCCTCATAATTATTAATGACATTTGAGCCTTGCAATCAGTTTCAATTAAAGAAAATGCCTTACTCCTTTCCGATAGAGGAAGCACTAACTCGTGAAATCTCTCAATTCTCTTGAGAAGTTCCTCAAGCTCATTTATGCCAAGGTGATTATAATTATCTGCTCCGATCTCCACCCAAAAGGCATCAAGAGTTGCTTTTGCCTTCTTCAAGATCACTAATCCTCCTCGTACCGGTAATGCTCAGAAACAACCATAGCTTGTTCACCGTTAAACTTTTTAAAGCAAACCTTAGTCTCGACCTTGAGATGATCCATAATCGTTTCTGTATAGAGGGCACCATGCTTCCCACCTCTAAAACCTTCGATCTTTTTATAATCAATGGTTTTATTGAAAGAGATGACATACGGACGGTATAAGGGAACGTACTCCCTTGAAATATTGATATAATTAACGACATCGGTTTTTTCTAAACAGGATAAGCTTTGATCTCGATTAATGCGACCATTCGCAAGGTACTTTTTAGCAAGCTCATCAATACCAGGGTAAGTTGAAACCATTGCCACGTTTCGGCTCAAAGGATCATAAAAGATTGCCGTTTTAGATTTAATGACTTCAAACTTATGCTTACTTGATGAGCAAGAAGCCAGCATGAATATTAAGAATATAGAAATTTTAAAATTCATACTAATCCTCGTCACTCAAGTGAGGGAGGTAGTCTCCCTTTGTCAGCATATTGTGTTGAGTAATAATAAAAAACTCCATTGCCAAAGCATTACAGCGAACCTCTTTCCAGCTGGGATCATTCTGATTTTCTCCTTTTATCTTCCCTGAAAACTCTCGTACTTCATTAAGCAACATCGCCAGTTCTTCAGAAGACATACTATCAAGTTGATCTAGCTTCATAGTAAGGCTTAAACAGATTTCTTGTGCATTTTTCAAGTTCACTATTCACCCCTTACCAAAACGAAGCTCAACTCTAGCGACCCAACTGACCAGCAAGCTTTCTTTCAACTTTCTTTTTACTGACTCCATACTTATTTGAGATAGTGAAGTCATAAGCTTTTCTAAGCTCTGATGCTTTCACACGACTAAGGGCGCGGCATTCTTTTTCAGTCTTATATTCTCCATTACTGGTGGGAGAAACTTTTGTTCGACACTCAACATCCTCAAAGCGCGACTTTATTCCCATAAGGCTTTTAACCTCTGTCACAGATATTGAGATTTCTGTATAGTCACTAGCTCCACCAAGTTCAGTTCCTATGACCTGCTGAACTTCACGCTTAAACTCACTAGGAGCTGATGAGATTAATCTAAATTTAGAGTCTGATACAGCAGCCGACTCGATAAGTTTCTGATTAGTCTCTACTGGATAAATAGCTGAGCCAACTGCTTTTATGTAAACACCTTCTCGACCTGTCTTAGCGTATTTCTCATCAAAGTCCCCCTCAAGATACTTAAAACCTTGAGATAGGTGGTCATTGATCATCTCTTGCTCTTTCGTCGCTTCTTTAAAGGGAGAGCTAGAGCACGATACAAATAAAATTAAAATCATTATTGATGTAAAAAACCTCATGATGCCTCCTTATGCTCAGTTTCATTTTCTTCTAATAATTTCTTTGCTCTTTCCTCATCTTTTTGAACTATATACTTGTACAAAAAATAAAGAGTCGGGGCTGCCATACAAAATATTACAAATGCCATTTTTCTCTCCTATCATTCATCTGAATCAACAATCTTTTTAATTATGACCTCATAAATCCCACGGTGAATACTTGCTTTAATGGTATTTTCAAATGGGTCACCAGTATTTTTCTTACCGGTAGTCAGGTAATCCATAGTCACACCAAAATACTCCGCAAGCTTTTCAACCTTACTAAGACTCGGCTCTGTTCCATTCATCAAATTGTGAAGAGTCGATTTTGCCATATCGGTAGACTTGGCAATCTCACCAATAGTTACTCCACTTTTTTGAATGAGTTCATTTAGAATCTCAGTAAACTTCATATCTTTATCCTCACTTGCTATTATCGAGGTAAGCTTATTAGCGATTGAGTGCTATTCTATATATGGGACGCTTTAATCTAGTCCTCGGTACAGGGCGGTCCTGCCGCCCCTTCTATCCCAAACAAAAGTCTTTAATTTCCCAAATTTCATACGCCTTAATTTCCCTTAATTAAATCGCTATGATTTTTTGCTATTCCAAGTCCTGCTGAAACAAGTAAAGCTGCACTTGCTGAAGCAATAATGGAGATCGCGGTATTTGATGCTAGTAAAAAGACCAAAAGCCCCGAGAGACAGAGATCACTCATCACATTGTGTTTTATGATCTTTTTATAGAGCCAAGGAAAGCTGCTCTTTAGTTTAAAAATCAATATCCCTATACCGGTAGCCGTTAAAAAGCCTACAAGAATTCCACTCCCTGCAATACCTCCAAAATAAGTTCCTGATAAAACTAAAACTCCTACTGATCCATAAATTAAATTGTTACTCTCCATAAAAACCTCCTCAGTTTTTTCTAACATTTTCTTTTTATGTACTTGTTTTTGAAAACTGCCTGGATAATTGCTTAACAAGGCATCGTTTCTAATTGATCTTTTCGTTTACTTAATTTTCTTTGATATAGTGTACGAGTAGGAAATACGATTTGTTCCCATATTTGATACTAGTGAATTCAATAAACGGCTTGATGCTCTTAAAGTTTAGCCATACTCAAAATTATCTACACTACCGTTTATGCTGATATTTTACTAGGCAAATCTATATTTGAACTTTTAAGCTCCCAAAGATCATTCGCTAATTGAAGATTCATCCAAAATTCTGGAGATGTACCAAAATATTTTGACAGTCGCATG
>JAUHVL010000085.1 GCA_030425045.1 bacterium | reverse complement strand
ATGGGATGTGCGGTTATCGCCAAGGTTTTTAACTTATTCACCAAAATTTATTATTAATGTAGAGACTCCCGCTTATGAGTTAAAAACGGCTCAAACAATGGATGAACTCATTAAGCTTTTTGAATTAAGATATCAGGTCTTTTTTGGAGACTCACCAGAACAAGTATCTGAAGATGAGCTAGAACTAGATGAATTTGATTCAAACTGCGACCATATTATCATTAAGTGTAAAGAAACAGATAAAATCGTCGGCACTTACCGAATCCTTTGCAGCCTTCATGTAAATAAGTTCTACTCTCAAGGAGAGTTTAACCTCGATAATTTTCTCAACCTTCCAGATACGAAAATGGAGCTCGGTCGGGCTTGTATCCACCACGGTCACCGAAATGGACATGTTATTGATCTACTATGGAAAGGTATTGCCTCTTATATTAAGTTTTCTGAAGCAAAGTATATGTTTGGTTGTAGTAGTATCATGGAAACAGAACTATCAAGAATCAAATCGATTTATAATTATATGAAAGATGATGGCCTTATCTCTGATGAGTATGACATTAAACCTATAGGAAAATATGCCATAGAAAACCTCGACGAGATTGAGCCTGATCAATCCCTTGATGCTCGAACAATAAAAAAGCAAATTCCATCATTACTGAGAAGTTATATGAACGCTGGTGCCAAAATATATGGGAAACCAGCACTTGATATCGAATTTCGATGTATCGACTTTTTAACCATCATCGACCTTGAAAATTTAAACAGCATGTTTAAAAAACGTTACTTAAAATTATGATCATTTTTTATCACCTATTGGCCTTCTTAAGAGCAGTGACTTTTGGTGTGACTGCTCTATTTTTCTTTGTCACCACCACTCCTCTCTACCCCATTTATAGATTAAAAACGAATTCCATGAGAAAGTTCCTGACACTCTTGCTTTCGCTTTATACCAAATGGTTATTATTTTTTATGGGGATAAGAGTTCATCAAGTTGGATTAACCAAGGAAATAAAAAATCATTTAAATAATTCAAGTTACCTTATCGTTGGTAACCATATGTCTTATCTCGATGTTCTCGCTATTGCTCTCCATTTACCAAGTAGCTTTGTCACATCGGTAGAAATTAAAAACACACCTTTTCTTGGGCAAATTTGTCAGCTCATAGGATGTGTTTTTGTCGAGAGAAGAAATAAAAAAAATATCGGTGAAGAAATAAAAGAAATTACAGACACACTCCAGTACAATACTTGTGTGACAATCTTCCCCGAGGCCACTAGTACCAATGGTGATGAAATCATCAGATTTAAACGACCTCTCTTTCGCTCATCTATTGATTCAAAGAGACCGGTACTTCCCATTACGATAAATTATGAGGCCATAAATAATAAAATCGTAACGGAGAAAAACAGGGATAAGGTTTGCTGGTATGGTGATATGACTTTTCCTGATCACATTTGGGGAGTCTTTATGTCTCCCACCATTGATATGAGTATTACCTTTGGAGCACCACTGAGGCCAGAAGAAGCCGAAGACCATGTGGAACTCTCATTAAAGACTTATGAAATTGTGTCTCAAAACTTTCGACCTTTTAAAACCCGAACAGAGAAAACACCACTTTTTAATCGTGCTTAAAGTTTTCTTTAATTTGAGGAATAACTACTCTATCTAGAAAAACAGAATAGCCTTTCTTATTTAGATGACAACAAGAGTCTGAATAAAAAGTCTCATCATCATTTTTAAAAATCATTGTAGCGTCAATAATACCTTCATCTAATCTTTGTTTTAAAAATGTATCAACGGCCCTTTTATAAAACGCACCAATTCTTTTTTGCTTCTCTTTAGAGATTTTTTTAAAAATGTCGATTTCCTCTTTTGAGATGATTTTTGAGTTTTCTATATATTGAAGTGGTTGAATAATTGAAATGATTTTCTTTCCAGTATTTTTAACAATTTGATGCATTTTTTTATTATTATCAATCCAAATAGCGACTCTTTGATTAAAAATATCAGGATTTTCATAAAGGTTATTTTGACATATTTTTTCATTCTCAAGCTTATACTTATTTTGATTTTCGTTCACTTTTTTCTCCATCAATTTGATAAGTGAAGGAAAAAACAACTCAAAAAAAGAACTTTTCTCTGCTAACTTTTTCAAAAGAGGAATTTGACTACGGTAAAATTCATTTGAACGATGATAATCTGTCTTAAGTTCTGGATCGTAATAAGTTGATACCAAAGGCCAATATTGAGGTCTACAGCTATGATGAGACGTAAAGATTTCATTATAACCAGCTATATTGATAAACAAATCATACTTTTCTAAATTGAGAAGGACCTTTATTAATTGCTGAGGTTGTTTAAAAGAACCAATTGCCAAATTTGTGACGGAGATTTTGTCTTTATTGATACTTCCAAACTTATCTCCATAAAGTCTCTCCACTAAGGCGACTGCTGCCTGACGCGAAAATGAACCACCAATGATGGCGATTTCAAAAGTAGAGTCTTTGCCCACATAGTTATACTCATAAGATTTATTTTCCTGGAGAGAGAAATAGGGATGATAAGAATAACGTTTAAAAAACCATGTAAGTTTATCTGATAGCTCTTCTCTTTTTTCCTTTGTACTTTTTTTTGATTCATCAAGAGATAGAGCTAAAAAAGAAGTCAGCTCGATAGATATGACAAAAAGTAAAACAGCAAAAAA
>JAUHVL010000047.1 GCA_030425045.1 bacterium | reverse complement strand
GGGACATCTTCAAAACAAGTACAAAAATGGTCCGATGCTAAGGTCATTGGTTATGGTTCAATGTTGGGAGAGGGACTACTTGCCCTCCTTGCTACCTTGGCCGTTACAGCTGGTTTTGAAACTTCTGAGGCCTGGCATAGTCATTATGCCAATTGGAATCAGGCCAACGGGCTATCCGCAAAAATCGGGGCTTTTGTCTTAGGCTCCTCAAGGTTTGTTTCAGGTCTTGGTATTCCAAGTGACATTTCTCAAACAGTGATAGCCGTTTTGATTATTTCTTTTGCCGCTACAAGTTTAGATACAGCTTGTAGAATACAAAGATATGTCATTGGTGAATTGGGAGATAGTTTTAAAGTAAAGGCACTCAATAACCGCTATTTCTCAGGTGTGATTGCTATCGGCTCAGCATTTTTACTTATGATCTCTGCAGATGGAGGAAAAGGAGGTTTACTACTTTGGCCATTATTTGGGGCCACGAACCAAATGCTTGCCGCTTTAACCTTAACAATTATTAGTTATTATTTATTAAAAAATAAGCGCCGTGCCCTTCCCTATATTATTCCTACTATAGTGATTCTCTTTGTAACCAGCGTCGGATTAATTTTTAATATTTCTAACTATATAACGGCGAAAAACTGGTTTCTGACCACTTTAGGTGGCGTTTTATTTGCTGCACAGGTTTGGATTGTTATTGAGTCAATTACCTCGTTACTCCAAGTAAAAAGGAACTCTTAGCATTAAAAACAGAAAAATATTGCAGGCTTAATCCCACAGAATATAAATCGTTTATAATAAGGTATGCATAAAAGACCGCTATTATTTATATTGATTGGGATTCTTCACTTAATTGAGCCATTGATAAAAATCCTTTATTTCAAGCTAACCACGCCGTTTGGTTTGACGACTATTTTAACCAATATTTCTAATATTGATCAGCCTCGTGCCTTTTTCGAGTTTTGGTTACTTTTTCCTCTAGGTGGTATCGCTCTCTTAGGTGTAAAGAGGTGGAGTTATCCAATCTTTGTCGGTGTTCAGTTTTATAATATATGGTCCCATCTTAACTACCAAAGTTTTACTTGGCCTTATGTCAGTGAAGTTCCTTTTTTTAGCTCACTTGCTCTTTTAGTAATTAATATTTTCGTCATTATCTACTTCGCTCTTCCCGATGTAAGACGACCATTCTTTGATAAACGTATGAGATGGTGGGAGACCAGCACCAGATACCACCTACGTATTCCCGTCAGTGTTGTTCTCGGTAATGGAGAAGAGTTAAATTGCGATATTATTAATATTTCAAGATCAGGTGCTTTTATCAACCTACCGAGACCTCTTGAAATCCATCAAATGATTACCCTAAAAATAAGGTTTCATGATTTTGAACTCTCATTAAAGAGTAAAAACATGTCCAATCATACCGTTGCTGGAGAAAAAGGACACGGTGTGCAATTTGAGTTTGAAAATATTTGGCAAAATATTGAGACAAGAAAAATGGTTTCTGAAATTAGAAAGGCCGTAAAGCAGCAACAGAAGCTAACAAGTGCTGCGCAGTTCTAATTATTAAGAATTGATTAGTATCATAAATTACAAATACTTACATATAAAAACAGAGCGTTTCATTCTGGAAATAATGTAACCCTTATGCTAAATGTACTCTCGCTATGAATTTTGTGAAGTGCATATTTTTATCATTATTTTTTATCTCAGCTGCCCATGGTTATCATGTATCTTGTCAGCATTCTCAAGGTATTCAGATTACGATGCTAGGAGATACCACCAAAGCTAAGTCTCTTGGCCAAAATGCTCCTGTCGTCAGCATCTTAGATGTCGATAATTTTAAAATGCCAGCACGCCTCTTTATTTTCAGTAACCTCAATGGCGACAGACTGGCCGTTGATGGAAACCTCATTTCAAAAGATAGTAGTCGCATCATCACTTTCAAAGAAGTGAAAGACCATAAGATTGGTATTGAGATGAAATATCGCAATGAAGATAATTCATTTGAAACCAAGGTAAAAATCGGTCCTCTTCCAACTACTGTTGGAAATATTAAATGTATGATCGATTATTTTTATAATCCGAAAGAATAAGTCTTAATTAATTCGCCAAAACTCAGTAGTTTTCCCACTCCATTTATGCAGAGAGACTCCTTTAGGCAGAGCTAAGTCAAAACTATCATCGGGACGTTTTAAAATAATGCGATAGCCTTTTTGGGTAAGATCTCCAATGACCTCGAGAGCGTCTTCATCTGCCCCTACCACTGATTTGAAAAACTCCATTTCTTTTCGTGCCTTGGCCTTATTTTTCTTTTTGGCCTTTCCAAACATAGGATCATAATAAATTGTTTTACTCTCATAGTTTTCCAGAAGATCTGAGGCATTTCCAAATAAAAGAGTGAAATTCTGGGCCAAAATTCCATAACGTTCATGAGCTTTTAATCTTCTAAGAGCATCAACCAACAAAAGATAAACGATTGGATGGCGCTCAAAACTAATAACGTCTAGGCCCCAGTAGATAAAAAGAGAACTATCTTTTCCCGTTCCACAACAAAAATCTAAAAGAGCTTCTCCTTTTTTAAGGCCTAAGGCCCTACCCAAATTGTCTTTTTGTTTGGCCGGTTTG
The DNA here is from genome assembly GCA_030425045.1 of bacterium. Classification (GTDB taxonomy): domain Bacteria; phylum Bdellovibrionota; class Bacteriovoracia; order Bacteriovoracales; family Bacteriovoracaceae; genus JAUHVL01. The sequence continues at coordinate 16,320 of JAUHVL010000047.1, read as the reverse complement.
GTTTTATTCCAATGATCTAGATATTTAACAAAATCAAATGAAATTTCATCATTACCATGACGGTAAAAAAGCTGTTGGTCACGAAAGAAAAAATCAGCTTTTTTCTCTGTCTTTTCTAAAACAAATGACTGACCCAGTTCATATTCTGGTAAATCATTATCTTCTGTGACTTGGACAAGGAATTTCATGTTTAGAAACTCTTAGAACCGTGATAAAAAGGCAAGGAATAAATCGCTTTAACAAGGTACAACGCAATGAGTAATAACCTTCCCTACAACCCAGATGATCTCAAACGAGAAATGGCACCATACTATATCTCTATGACTGATTCTGAACAATCAGAAATCTTAAAAGAATTAGGTCTAGAAAAAGAAAGTGATGTTTTTGCTTCGATTAATGAAAATGTCAAAATGCCTTCTGCACCGACTGTGCCTCCAAGATTAGATTATAATGATTTAAAAAATCACGTTGAAGAATTATCACAAAAAAATAAACTTGCTCCTTGTTTCATAGGTGATGGCCTTACTTGGTATAAACAAGCTTCTATCGTTCCAAAAGTTTGTAATGTAAGAGGACTTACAACGGCCTATACTCCTTATCAACCAGAGAGATCTCAAGGAACTCTTCACACTCTTTGGCTCTACTCAAGTTCGATTTCAATGCTCACCGGCTTTGAAGCGATAAACTCTTCACTTTACGAGAGATCCACATGTCTTTTTGAGGCGTTCAACACTTCACTAAGATTAAAAAGAGGATCAACTCATGTTTTAGTATCACAAGGTATTTACCCAGGTGATCTTGAAGTGATCAACACTCAAGCAAAAGGCACCAAACTTGAAATTATCACCTATGCCCTTAATCCCATTACGGGGATGATTGACCTCAATGATCTTAAAGAAAAAATTGAGAAGTATAGTGACAAACTTGCGGCCATTGCCTTTCCTCAAGTAAACACACTAGGTGTACTTGAAGATGTCGATCAACTCACAGATTTAGCGAGTGAACACAAACTTTCATCTATCGCATTAATTGACCCCTTTCACCTCACAAAAAATGGACTTAAAAAGCCTGCTGACTTTGGTTCAGAAAAACAAGGAACCACTATGATTGTAGGCGAAGGACAGGCCCTTTGCTTAGGAAGAAACTTTGGTGGACCAGGTCTTGGGATTTTTGGCATCCGCTACAATCAAAAAGTAAAAAACGCTATTCGTTCAACCGCTGGTAGATATGTCGGAAAAGCAAAAGATGAAAAAGGAAAAGATTGCTTAAGTATGGTTCTCTCTACACGTGAGCAGCATATTAGAAGAGAGAAGGCCACCTCAAATATTTGTTCCAATCAAAGTTTTGTCGCCACTATTGCAGGTGCGGCCATGCTAGAATGGGGCGATGAAGGAATGGCCAAAAAAATTGAGCTAGCAAAATCAAATACAAATATTGCCGTTAGCGAGTTAACATCACTTGAAGGAATCGAACTTGCCTTCAAAGAAAGTTATTCTTTTAACGAAGTCACCTTTGAATTAAATTGTAATGTTGATGAACTCATCAATAATGCTGCAAAAGAAAATCTACAGATAGGTATTAATGTCAGTGATCGAATTAATAGTGATAAACAATTACTCAAATGCTTTTTTAATGATCAACAAACAGAACAAGAGGTTCAACAATTTTTAAACTTCTTTAGAAAGTCATTTTCAAAAGGGTCTACCTCAGAAACATTAAAAGAAATTCCATCAGCATGGTTAAGAGATCAAGCTCCAGGAATTCAAAGTTTTAACCTTGATGAGCTCGATGCTTTTTATAATAAACTTGGGAATATGAATGTATCGCCAGATGATAATATTTATCCTCTTGGTTCATGTACCATGAAATATAACCCATATATTAACGATTACGCGGCATCGCTAACGGGCTTTACTGAAGTCCACCCTCAAGCTCCAGAGATGAATGCTCAAGGTTCACTTGAAGTCTTGTATCAAATACAAGAAATGTTCAAAGGTATCACAGGACTACCAGGAGTTACCACGCAACCAGTTGCTGGCGCTCAGGGAGAGCTTGTTGGTGTAAAAATGTTTCAAGCCTACCACGAAGATAGAGGTCAAGGCGAAACAAGAAACGCCATGCTCATTCCAAAAAGTGCCCACGGAACAAACCCTGCCACTGCTGTCATGGCCGGTTATGAAAAAATCATCACACTCAATGCAACACCACAAGGTGAAATCGATACAGAAGAATTAAAAACGATATTAGCTGAAAACGGTGACTCTATTGCTGGTATTATGATTACCAACCCTAACACGTCTGGAGTTTTTGAAAGAAACTTCAAAGAAATCGCCGAAATGGTTCATGAGGCAGGAGGCCTTGTCTATATGGACGGCGCCAATATGAATGCCATTGCAGGCATCGTTGATCTCGATAAACTTGGAGTCGATGCTGTTCATAATAACCTTCATAAAACATGGACTATCCCCCACGGAGGTGGAGGCCCAGGTGATGCCATCGTCGCTGTCAGTTCAAGACTAGTCGATTATATGCCTGGAGTACAAATCAAAAAAGATGGTGATCGTTACTCGACTTTTAGATCACCAAAAACGATAGGTAGTTTTCACAGACATTTTGGAAACTTCGCCCATAAAGTCAGAGCTTATACTTACATTCGAGCTCTTGGGCCTGAAGGTATTGTAAAGATGAGTACAGTAGCTGTTCTATCCTCTCAATACTTATTTCATAAACTAAAAGATTTATTTCCAACTCTACCAAGTCGAAATGAAACTCAATCACGACTTCATGAATTTATCATTACGTTAACTGATGACATGTTTGAAAAAATCGAAAAAGCAGGTGTGGCCAAAAACCAAACCATTGCAAAGATTGGAAAACTCTTCTTAGACTTTGGGCTTCACGCTCCCACTGTTGCCTTTCCAGAACAATTTGGATTGATGATTGAACCAACTGAATCCTTTACTAAAAAAGAACTCGATCGCTTTATCGACGTATTGAAAGTCATGCATCAGATTATTAACGAAACACCTGAAGTTTTAGCAACGACTCCACACTTTACTCCGATTTTTAAAGTTGATGAGGTAGGGGCCAATAAATCACTCGTTCTCTCTGAAAAAATTGAGGCCCTTCCAACACTAGAGGACAATACGATAAACCCTCATGAGTTAAATAGTATGGAGCTTCAAAAAGTGAGAGAAGAAATTATCAAGGCCCATCAGGCGTTCTAATTTCCCTCTTTGGAAAAATGCATAAAATCTTTTTGTTTGCCGGCCAGCTTTCCTCCCCAAAGGAAACCTGCTTTTTTCATCTCTTTTATTAATAAAGAATTTCTTTTTATTGAATGAGGATCATGACCTGGACGCCATGGACCTCCTAAGATCAAACGACAGTTGTCTTTATTCCATGAAAGACATTGCCCATAAAGACCATTTGATTTGGGATTTATATCAATTGCTGAACCAAAAGAATGATTTGAGAATTCTGTTCTATTTCCCCTACTATCAAGTTTCCCTCTACTCATTTGAGGCCTATAACCAATGACTTCGGCAATAGGAAAACCCTTTTTTAGGACATTATTTAAAATAGTTTGAAACGTTTTAGCATATTTATAACAGGCCCTAAACTGAACACCATTTTCTAAGATCACATAAGACTGATCCTCTTCACAAATACGACACCCATTTTTATCAATATAGAGTGGATTCAAATTATCATAATCAATTGAGATATTTTTTCTTTCTAAGCTTTTTTTGGCATACGAATTGTAAATACTATAATTGAAATTACACCTTTTTAATTCTCTTGCCGCTACCGATAAATTAATAAACATGCAAAAGCACATTATCTTCTTCAAATAATCCATTTTTACTATAGGCCTTTGCTTTAATATTATGCACACCTTTTAAAAGCTTCCACTTAAAGGGTTGATGAGGCTTACTCACTTTTAATAATTCATTATTTCTATACCACTTAATTTTGGTTACTTTCTTTGAATAAGCGATATCAAATTGAAGTTCTTGCCATTTTTTTGGAATAGAAGGATCAATAGCATAAAGTGCACCACTCACTGGTGATAATATTTTAAAAGGTCCTTTTTCAAAAAGATAAGATTCAACAAGGACACCTTCGTTCATACATGCTTTTTTAACCTGCTTAGTGATATCACCGATATCGTTTTGCCACATCCATTTTTGATATCGCGACGGAAGACTTAAAACATCAATTTCTTTACTATCTCCAGCACTATGACAGTTTTTTGCAATAACTTTTTTATGAAAGGAGCATCGTTTGGTAGGAGATCGGTCAGGTAAAAAGTTCTCGGTGTAGGTACGCTGACAGCTTTTTGTTGGAAGAGATCCACTATGAGCACATATTTTTACTGTATGATAACTCTGTGTTTTTTTGAAATGACCTGGCCTATAATTTTTCGCCACAATATTCATGGTATCTTGATAAATAGGCCCTGCTCCTGTTATCCCAGATACATTTTCCATTTCTTTTTGATCCATATTTCCGACCCAGACGCCAACTGTAAAATTTTCTGTAAACCCAACCACCCAATTATCGCGATAAAGAGTGCTGGTTCCTGTTTTTGCAGCTGAGTGAAAGTTTGTATCTAAGGCGCTTGCGTTTCCAAAAGCTTCTTTTCTGGCATGACGATCACTTAAAATATCAGTAATCATTTCTGCAGTTGCTGGACTCATCTTCGTTTTTATATGCTTAGGCTTTTTATCGTGAAGAAACCGTGCTTTAGTAAATTGGCCTTTATTGGCAAAGGCCATATAGCTGTTTGTTAAATCTAAAAGCGATAACTCTCCATTTCCAAGAGTTAATCCAACTCCATAAAAATCTGCACTCTCTTTAAAAGTAAGTCCAAAAGATTGATAAAAATTCATCAGATTCTCTACACCTAACTGGTCTGCTAGATAAAGAGCGGGGATATTTAAACTATTTCCAAGGGACTCTCTTAATGTACGGGGACCAGTAAAGTTCAGTGAATAATTTCGAGGTTTATATGTACCAAGTCCACTTTTAAAATACATTTCTACATCTGGAAGTATCGAAGCAGAATGGTATTGATTTTCTAGAGCTAAGGCATAAGTAAAGGGCTTCAAAGTTGATCCAGGCTGTCGTGGTATGAGAATCCCATCATACTCTCCCCCAGCTTCATTAAAAAAATCATAGTTCCCTATATACGTTAAAATATCGCCCGTTTTATTATCAAGTACTAAAACACTTGCAGCTCCAACACCTTTTTTGGAAAGACGTTTCATATGTTCAGTTACATATTTCTGAATTTCAGTTTGAAGTTTCAAATCGAGAGTCGTTTTGATCTCATTATTTTTAAAGTCATTGTTTTTATGTTTTTTTAATAACGCTCTTATAAAATGAGGAGATTTCGCTAAGTTTCTAAAATTTTCAAAATACCATTTTTCTTTTTTACTTAATTCTTTATGAGACTTAGAAAGGAGCTGACTACTATCGATAAGTTTATTTCTCATCTCGAGAAGTTTTTCTTTGTTATGTTTTTGACTATAACGAGATGGTGCTCTAATAAGAACAACAAGAGTGGCCATCTCTGCAGCAGAGAGCCCTTTTAACGTTTTACCAAAATAATAAAGAGATGCACTTTGAATTCCTTTTACTTTATAAGAATAAGGAAGCAAATTGTAGTAATACTCTAGTATCTCACCTTTAGTATGTTTGGTTTCTATTTTAAGCGCATGAAGCATCACCAGAGGTTTATTGAAAAGTGACCTTTTATAAGAGAAGGCCATTCTTACTAATTGCTGAGAGATGGTACTGGCACCCGAAATTGTCTCTAAGCCTTTTAAATTTTGTATCAACGCTCTTAAAAGCGCTAAAAAATCAATTCCATTATGATAATAGAATCTTTTATCTTCTGCATTTATCGTCAGTTCATTAAATAAAGCAGGAATATCTTGTAAGCTTATATATGTTGAAGAATCATCATCAACTATTGATCTAATATGTTGTCCATGACGATCATAAAGAGCGATGACAGGCTTTGTTTTCGTATTGATATCAATTTTCGAAGGAAGAGAAAACCAAACTCCTAGAAATAATATCAAAAAGAAAAAAGTTAGTTTTTTAATCATTGACGATAATCTTTCTTCCGAGACCTACCCCTCTAATATCTGGATAATACATCTCTTCTACACTTGGTGCATTCATAGAGAATTCACCTGATGATGTGACTCGAACATCATACTCAAGCCCATAAGTCCCGGCCTTCATAAAAGGAGCATAGAATTGAACAGCTGTTTTTCTCATATCCATAAAACGAAAAGCACTTTTAAAGTTAAAATCACTCGCTTTTTTATAATCTAATTCACTTTCCAAATCAGTCGTAAAAGCTTTTGAAGTCGTTGAAGTCGTGGCAAGCTCGGTATTTACAGGGGTGAAAGCGGCCGCAAAAGGGTCATTAAGACCTACGTGAGTTCGTTGACCTTTGGTTGTAATTTTTAGTCTTACCTTTACGATATCACCAAGTTTGAGAGTTTTATTTCCCGAGAGTTTTACCCAATTACTCAAAGACTCATTGAAGACATACATTTCTTTGGTCAAAGAGAAACCTTGATTAACTCTCTCTTTAGGAAGCTCTTTTTTGGAATACTTTAACCAGGCATGATAATAAAGCCGCCCCTGACCTTTCTTAGAGATATCCAGTTTAGATTTTTGACCAGGACCTATATCTTTTATATCAATTTGTGATGTCATATTTTTGTTCTTGAGATCTAAACTCCCCTTAAAAACCTTGGATTTATTTTTATCAACAACAAAAGAAAACTTAGGATTCTGTTTCTCATAAAGTTTCGAATAACGATAAAAGGCTTGAAAACAAAAGATATTTTCTTGAGTATTATACCAACGTCCTTTTACTTTCGCTGAATCGATAAAGTTCAAAAGTTTTGAAACGTTCTCACTTTCAGGCTTGATTTTCATAAGCGTTGAAAGCATGGCACATTGAGATCGTAAATTTGTATCTAACATAGAGGCAAGAAAATAAGATTTATCCGATTTAAACTGCGCTTTTGCTGCTTGTATGTCCATATTAGAAACAAGATTATCAAGAAGGTTTTTACTTTTTTCGACACGCCCCTTTTCTTTAAACATGGCATTTAAGATAAAACTTTTACCCAAAAGAGAAAGTGAAGAAAAACTCGTGATCAGTTTTGTAAATTCCCCATCAAGGCCTTTGACATCATGACTTTTTAAGACATCTAAAATCATCGCAATATTTGTCTGACGATGATTGGTTTTATAATAAACAGGCCATAGATTATCTTTCGTAAGCATATTTTTCAGGTATTGATTGAGGTTGTCACTTACGGTCTTAGGAATTGAGAAGCCTAATTCTTTGAGTCTCAAAAATTGTGATGCTGTAAAAGCACTCAAGTAGGGATTTTCGTCGTTATAAGCTCCTGGATAAAACTTCATCCCTCCACTACGGCCTTGGTATTTAGACGCTTGATTTAAAAGCTCTTGAATCTTTTCTTTAGCATCTTTAAATCCATGATCAATCTCCCCGACATAGGGTCTTAACTCACGGAAATAGGCCAAATACATTGCTTTTGTCAGTCGTTGCTCCCAGCAACCATAAGGGTATTTTAAAACATACTGAAAAGAATCTCTTAACCCAGTCAAAAGCGTGGAACTGATTTTTAACTCTAACTGTTGAGAATCTTTTTTAATATCTTGAGGAACCATATAGGGAATTGAAATACTATCTTTAATGGTGTGACCAAAAAGACCTTCCACATAATGAGTTTCAAGAGGAATAATCGGAAACTCGATTTTTAAACGATCATTTGCAAGCTTACTTTCAGCTGACATATAGAGATCATAGACTCCAGAATCATTACTTTTTAAACGCACTTTTACTTTTTGCTTTTCTCCAGCTCTCATACTGATATTTTGTTCACTCTTTTTTGGTGAAAAAGCTTGAGAATCGATAGTGGTTTTAATATTGAGGCTTTTTTGTGATTTATTATGCACAACCATTCTTGTATCTAGGGTATCCCCTTCTGTTAGAAATACTGGTACCACGGGCTCAACAAGAACTTCTTTTGTTACCATGAAATTATCTTCACCGTAGCCAAATTTTCTGGTTTTATCATTGGCGACAACGAGAACTTTCCAAGTTGTTAAATTGTCTGGTACCGTAAATTCAACTTCTGCCTGACCATTTTCATTTGTTTTTAAATGAGGATTCCAATAGGCCACGGCCATAAAATTATCACGAAGCTCTTGAAGTCCTCCTCCACCTCCAGCGGTTCCCCCCTTCTTGCCATAGGTTTGTCTGCCTATTAGTTTTACTAGTGTTTGATAGTTTTCAACGGCAAGACTTGGAACTTTGTAAAAGGAAGAAAAAAGTTGATACTGAGATCGATAGTTACCGGCCAATTGTAAAACGGCTTCGTCTACAACGGCGATGGCCAACTCATAGGGACCTTTTTCATTTTTTAAATCTTTGATATCTACTTTTAGTTTTATTTTTTCTTTAGGTTTAAGTTTCTTTTTATCAACTTTAACATCGACGGAAAGCTTCAAATCATTATCACTTACGCTAAGTTTTACATAACCAATTTTGAATGAAGGTTTACCTAAATCTAAATTCCCCTCAACTTTAGCTTCATGTCTTCCTTTTAAAAGAACTGCTGAGAGATAAATTCCCGGAGCATAAGAGCTATCATCAATCGGTAATTCATAAATATGAGTATTACCTTTAATTTCGATTATTTCTTTTTTTATTATTCCGTATCTCTCCACTGTGATCAGCGCCTTCACATTTTTAAAAGGAGAGCGAATCATAATCTTGGCCTTTTCACCAAGTTTATATGAGTATTTCTCAGGCAGAAGGTCTATCCGCTCATGATTATACCGACTCCAATTGGTATAACCAGCACCGCCATAAACCCATGTTCTGTTTTTAACATGGATACTATTGCCATTAGAATCAAGACCCCGGATATAAGAGATATAAGCACCGTTTTCCTTTGCTTCTAGAGAACAAGTTTCAAGCTTTTTATTACTTTTAAATTTACATTTACCAACAGACACTTCTTCTCGTTGTGAATCAAAGTAAAAGTAATTTCCTCCACCAAGTCTTCTTGTGGTCTTCCAGTTTTCCTTAAAAAGCTCAAATTCTAAGGAAACTCCTTCTTTAATTTTCTCGTCTTTATCAAAAACAACTACTTGTGGAGATAACTTACTTCCGACTTTATAGGACCATTGTTTGAACTTTGCACCAAGAACATAAGTTGAATTTAAAAACTTCGCACTTTTCTCACTTGAAATTTCGTTACCACTTTCACCTTCCACAGAGGTTTTGGCATAAATAACACCAGTTAAAACATCCTCATTGATTTTATTGGTGCTAACAGAGATTTCCCCTTCACCTTTATTATTAGTGGTAAAACTTTCTCTTGTCAGCTCACGAGGGTATTGATTAATTTTTCCATAAAAATAATTATAATAATCGTAATGGTTGGCATCATGAAAACGAAAATATCTATAATTATCATTTTTTGGGCGATAAACTTTTGGAATATAACCTAAAACGAATTGTCCTTTAGCATTTTTATAGGCGCCTCCAAAAAAATATGATGATGTTGTTTTTAAAGTCGCCTTATCACCTCTCACGTAGAGTTTTTTATCAAAACGAGATTCAACTTTAAAAGGACTCACTTTGTATTCTTGAACCTTAAAACCATCGAGCCTGGTTGAATAAGCGGCATACTCAGGTCGGACTTCAACACTATAATTTCCTAAAACAGCATCTTTTTTGAGCTCAAAATCTAAACTGGCCGTTGAAAACTCACCCAATTTAATATCTTTTTTAAGGATGACCTCCCCACGTGAGTTTCTAATACCAACATTAATACTTTTAGAATCTTCATGAACATACTGAAGGTTTAAAAGATCCCACTTTCTCACATAAATTTTTAACCTTACTTGATCACCAGGCTTATAAAGAGGTCGATCACTGATACTTTCAATCACAAAATTTCGACTATCTTCAATTTTTGCGTAGGGGATATTAAATGAATAAGTACTTATACCTCTTTGAAACGTATAATTATGAACAGAGACAAAAGAATAATCATCATCTTTTGAGGCTATCACATGGGTAAAGTCTTTTTTACCAAACAAGGCCAGACCAAATTCATCCGTTTTAATCTGTTCAACTAAATCACCTTGATTATAAAGGGCCACATTAGCATTTTTTAAAGGCAATCCAGAGGGAATATCAAAAACCCAAACCAAATGATTGAGATAACCTTTTTTTACATGGAGGCCAATATCAGTTATAAGCACACTAAAGGTTTTATCAAAACTATATTCTTTATACGTCCTCGACCAACTAGAATTTGAGTTATAAGTGGAGTCAAAAAGTTTCTTATGAGCAACGATTGCCTTAGCTTTGACGTCCTTACTTTTAAAATTAAAGATATAAAAGCCATTAGTCTTTTCACCAAAGCTATCAAATTCAATGGGCAAAATCCTACCCTCATTGAGTTTAAGATTTGGCATCTCCCATGTTTTCTTCTTTGTTTTCTCGCCTTCAATATTATAACGACCATAAGTATCGGCCATTTGTAAAACTCTAGGAAGTTCACTGACAGAGTTTGATTTCACATATTCAATATCAAAAGAATCGATATTTTTAACTTGAAAAGGTAAGCGATGAGGTCCTGTTTTTTCAATAATGGCATTTGAGTAGTTCATCTTGGCCGCCGGAGGCGCATTAATAAACCCAATATTGACAACCACATTATCACTTAGACCCTGACCAGCAGAAAACCTAAAACTATAGGTTTTTCCAACCTCAAAATCAGCACTGACAGTAAGCTTTCTTGGATTATCTATTTTTACATTAAAATTATTAACTTGCGGTGACACTTCAACCAGCTGAGAACCAGTAAAACTATGGCGATAATGTAAATAAAAGCTCACTTCTTTTGAGTTTGGACATAGTTTCTCATTGGCCATTGTCGCTCTATACCAAGATGCTTGCGAGCAAGAAATTGAATTAAAATTACTAGTCATCTTCGAGAAAGTCTCATCGGCCAACTTAACTTGATCTGCTTTAATTTTTAAATCAATTTTATTAGTGAGCTCCCCTTCAGTTGCTTTCAAATCTCCAACAATAATAAATTCACAATTTTTAAGAGGAAAATTTAATTCTGCCGGATTTAACGTTACGTCGTAGTGATGTTCTCGTTTTTCATCTTTTAAAAGAGTCGCTTTATAATTTTTATCTCCACAGACAAAAGAGCTCTCTACTCTATCGACTTCTATATCAGAAGTTAAAACCAGATGGGCCGTGGGTATTTTTTTATCGATAGAAAGGGTTGAACTCATTAATTTGGGAGCAGAGGAAATAAATTCAAAAGAATAATCACTTTTTAACTCCAATCCTTTTAAATCTTTAATCCCTTTTTTGAAATCTATCTTATACTTTGTACTTTTTTTTAAATTTTTATCGAGATGACAAACAACTGTCGTCTCACTAACCCATTCAAACTTACAGTTAACCATTGGAGTAGCAGAAAAATAGGAAGTCACATCATTACGCCCGCCCATTTCTCTCATCTTCTGATTAAAAGTAATTCTTATTTGAGAGTGATCAAACGAAACTTCTTCTTTTGGTGCATGATCGATAATAAGTAAATTTTTATCATTAAAAGACTGACTTGAATCGAATAGTTTTTTTGTGTTATCACAAGAAATGAGCAAAAGAGGTAACAACATAAAAAGAATTTTTTTATTCATAGATTATCCAAGATTTATTTTTAGAAATTCTAACAAAATCTTAGAACATTAAGAAAAATTATCTTGACCTTTTTTATGCTGCCTAGCATTTTAGGGCGCTAAATATTGCACAATGTTATAATTCATGCTCTCTAACGCAGTCATCTCCCAGTCCATCGTTTTAATGAAGTTTCCATCTTCGTACCATAGAGGATCTTCAGGGAGAGAGAGGTAGAGTTCATAAAAATTATCGGCAATATCGTACTCACGATACCTTTGAAACAATTGATCTGTGGTTTCTTTTAAAGCTAAATATTTTTGCTCATTAAAGTCATGACATTCTTCAGTTTGCTCTTTAGCACATCTCTCTAGCTTACTTATTTGTTTAGATGTCTGCGGTATAAAGCGAGCACCATGATACATAAAGATACTTGATTGATGGGCCACTCTTTTTACCCCAGCTTGAAACAATAATGTGCAAGCACTTTTACAAACAGCATCCTTTCTCACAAATGTTTCAATATTATTGGCGCGAATAAACTCTGCAATCTCAAAAGCATCTTTAACAAGGCCACCATCGGAATTGAGTGAAACTTTACGAATTGGTGTCGTTGGATAGACACGAAGCTCATCGATGATATAAGGATCAATCGCCCCATCTAAATAAAGCGTATCACCCTTAACCATACATTTACTAACGATACCGACTCTTACCTTTTCAGGGTGAGTGTTTTCGATATCATAAGTTGCACAGCTACTGACAAAAGCATCACTCGATACTGCCCAAAAAAGAAGTAGAATTAAAAAACCTTGTTTCACCACGTTTTCCTCAAGCGCAGACTAAACAAGGTAAAAGCAAATGACAGCAATAAGACAGAAGTTGTTAGGATGTATTAAAATGTAAGGTTACTCTGTGAAAAAAAGAAACTCATCTAAAGGCACAGAATTGGTTTCCCCATGTTTATAAGAGCGAACTCCGCCAGAGAAAACATGTTCGACAATAAGTTTATGGCCACGACTGCGTAAACTCACCATTGACTCTCCAGGAATGGCATACTTCTTTAACCCAAAGCCACGAAACTCATTTCCACATTCGTCATAATAGGTATCTGATAAAACGGTAAGTTTAAATACCTTGGTTTTTAAACAACGCAGGTGAATTCTTTCACACTCAAGCTTTTCAGCTCCTTTTTTACCTCGACATTTTGATGTCGATCGTTGTGAGGTGGCACACATTTTTGAAAGTCCGCTAAGACGTTTCTTACCAGCATTTTGATAAAAAACACTCATCGTAAAGTGATACTCCTTATCTCTTTGATCACGATTAACAGGAGTCACGGTATTGGAGCAACTGACATTTACAAGTTGATGATCGAAAGATTGATCCGTCTCTTCTATTTTTACCCTTTTAATAAACTCTTTTTCAGGGACATACTGATTTATGATGGCCTCTTGCCCACCAAGAAAATCGAGTACTGTTACTGAATAGGAAATGGGAGAAAATAAAAAAAGAACGAGAATAAAGAACTGTCTCATAACATACCTGTGTTGTTTAATTCTAGGTATCGAATTAATCCTCTATCTACAATCGGTAAAAACTTACAATTTTAATCTTTTGAAAGAAGCGATTTTGCTCACACCACCAGCGGGGGGATTGATGATGTGAGCACAATCATATGTGTACATTCTCTATTAATAGGTGCTGCAAGCTGTCTGCCAAATTGACAACTGTAAAACAAATAGTTAGCGGCCTTAAAAATGACTAACTTAGCGACGATGTCTAAAAATTTATCAACACTTTTCCACTTTTGCACTTTTGCACTTTTGCTAAACACTTTTGCTAAATAGCTATAATCATAGAAAAGATGATAGATGGACCATCAATAACAGCGCTGCACCTTCGCTATCATAGTTCACGTTATGAATTAAGCATTTAATATAACTTGAAGGCATTTAAAACTAAAGATTGATCAATCCAATCCTCGTGTCCAAGAAAACTAAAGGTCTAATAGTGTAAAAAAGAAAATTACCAATACACTAAAAAAACCAACCCACTGCCTAATATCAAGACGTTAAAGCTTAATCTACTTTTTTTTCTATAGAAAAAAATTAAATGTTATCATTATTAGCATGGTAAGCAACCGAAAAATTGACAATATTGGAAACCTTTTAAAAAAAGAAGCTGATCTTAACAAAAGTGATCTCAAAACACTTCTACAGTGGAGAAATAGCTTCTCTCCTATACTGGAGTATTATTACAGTAAACTAAAAAAAGACGTAAACGGAGATAACCTTGTCGTTTTGGCCAGACGATTGAAAAGAATCGAGTCTATTCAAATAAAACTTAAACGTTTTAAGACAATGAGGCTTAGTACTTTTCAGGATGTGGCCGGTGTTCGTGTAGTTCTAAAAAGTGAATACGCTTTAAATGAAGTTTTCGCCAAACTTAGAAGTCAATCTACTATTAATAAGTTGAAAAGAATCGATAATTATTGTTCTACTCCAAAGGATGATGGCTACAGAGGAATTCACTTAGTTTATCAAAATGCCTCTTCAAATTTAATTGAGATTCAGCTTAGGACAGAACTTCAACATATTTGGGCAACGGCAGTTGAAATCTATGGAGAGCTTCAAAGCACATCATTTAAAACTGGAGAGGGTGACAAAAAATGGAAAGAGTTTTTTTTACTTCTTAGTTCATACTTTGCAATTAAAGAAAAAGCTATTCCTGCCAAAGAACATATAAAGCTAAGTAAAAGTAAAATTAGATCTTTGTTAAAGAAGGCCATTAAAGAACTAAATGTAATTGAAAAACTAAACGCATCGACAAACAGTATTCAGGTTATTGTCTCAAAATTTAACGAATCTGGAAAAACCGGAAAGTATGCACTTTTAGAATTGGATCTCAAAAAGAAGACCACTACAGTACAAATATTTAATAAGAAAGATCAAAGCAAGGCCATTGAGATTTATACCCAAAGAGAGCTTGATATGAAAAAAAGCGATCAAAAGAATATTGTTTTTGTAAATATTGAAGACCTAGACAAGATTCAAAAGTCCTATCCTAATTACTTTTTAAATACTCAGAAATTACTAGAAATTCTATCAAAAATCGTTCTAGGAGAATATTAACAGGAACGTGGTGCTATTTACCACGTTCCCATTTACATTTTAAAATTATCTTTGAAGTGCGCTTTGGATAATACGATCACAATCAGCTGATGTTCCGGCGTCTCTAATATACCCGTTGGCAATAGAATAGAGGTCATCGCCTTGGCAGTAGATATCAAGACCAGCTTTCGCGCTAATAACTGCATTGTTACATGTTTCAGCAGTTCCAGCATCTCTGATATAACCATTAATAATTGAATATAAATCATCATTTTGACAGTAAACATCTGCACCGGCTTTACTACTTTCTATCGCCTTATTACAAGTTTCTGCTGTTCCAGCATCTCGAATATAACCGGTTTCCACATGATGAAGATCATCGTTTTTACAATAGTACTGAGTACCCGCTTTAAGGTTTTCAATTAACGTTTCACAAGTCGCTGCTGTACCAACGTCTCTGATATATCCTTTTCTGATATGGTGAAGATCATCGTTTACACAATAATAATTCACGCCGTGATTATAATTAACTACTGCTTGATCACATTGAGATGCCGTTCCCACATCTTTTATATATCCGCTATCAAGTGAATAAAGATCATCACTTTTACAATAGAGAACCTCTTTAGGTTCTGCTTTACTAAGAAGTTTTTCCATTTCTCCAAGGAGGTTATTTAACTTTTTCAAATCTGGTCCACTCATTTCAGTAAGATCAGTATTTAGAAGTTGATTGGCCACATTATCTTTTCGAGTTTCTAAATTAGCGGATGCACTAATAATTATAAAAATCATGAGGATTAATTTCTTCATTTTTTCTCCAAATTGGTTCATCGTTGTTAGTGCCGAAACAAAATAACAGATATTTGGATCCACTCACAGAGTGGTAGTAATCTTTCCATAGGAAGGCCAAAATGCCTGAATTCAGACCGTTCTTTTCCATAAGTCCCATTAATGGTATTCAAATTAGATAAAAGAGAAACTTTATGCTAAATACCTAATATTACACAAACAAAATAGGAACTTATGGACCAACAATCAAAACGCTGCACCTTCGCCATTATCTCCCACCCAGATGCGGGTAAAACAACCATGACTGAAAAGCTCTTATGGTTTGGCAGGGTGGTTCGTGATGCCGGAATGGTGAAGTCAAAACAAGGAAACTACGCTAAATCTGACTGGATGGAGATGGAAAAAGAAAGAGGAATTTCAATTACCTCTTCTGTGATGAGTTTTAATTATTCAAATAGGGCCATGCACCTGCTTGATACTCCGGGGCACAAAGATTTTTCTGAAGATACCTACCGAACTCTTACCGCAGTTGAATCAGTGCTTATGATGATCGATTCGGCAAAAGGGGTGGAAGAACAAACCATCAAACTGATGGAAGTTTGTCGTATGCGCGATACCCCTATTATTACTTTTATGAATAAA
>JAUHVL010000084.1 GCA_030425045.1 bacterium | reverse complement strand
GGTATTTCAAAGAAGAGAAAAATTATCGTAAGCGAGCCACAAACCCATCTTTCTTTAACTTAAAACTAATTTCAACATCATTTTTTTAGGCCAAGAACTGGCCTTTAATAGGAAGTAGTCGCTGATAATCTTCTAAGGTTTCAGCTTGGGGGAGTTTATCCAACATCTTTGATAAATAGTCAAAGGGCTCCAACCCATTTGCTTTTGCTGTCTCTATTATCGAGTAATACATGGCACTGGCGGCCGCCCCATCTGTCGATGTTGAAAACAACCAATTCTTCCTTCCTACAACAAAAGGTCGAATCGCATTCTCAACTTCACAATTACTAAGGCCAACTTCAGGGTTTTCTAAAAAAACTGTAAGGTATTTCCATTCATTAAACGCGTAATTGATTGCTTTGCCCGCCACTGATTTGGGAGTGATCTTTTGCCTCCACTCATCAATTAACATTTCAAATTCTTTAATGATTGGCGCCGTCTTCTCTTGGCGGACCTTAAGTTTTTGTTCAAAAGAAAATTCTTTTATTTGACTCTCAATTTTGTAGAGTTTTTTTATTTTATTTAAGGCATTTTTGCCAATCCCTTTTCCGCCTGATGTTTTAAAGGCATCAAAAAACTTTCGTCTACAGTGATCCCAACACCCCGCTCGAATAAGGTTAAATTTCCCACAAGCGGGTCTGTAACCATCGTATCCATCAACTTGCAGGACACCTTTAAAACCTTCAAGAAGCTGTAAAGGTACATCTCCAGATCTTGTTGGTGAATAATCGTAAAGAACGATAGGTCTCTCTCCAGGCGAGTACCTCACCCACATATATGACTTGCTCGTTGCTTTTTTATTTTTCTCTTTTAAAACCTGAACCCTCGTTTCATCCATCTTGAGATAGCTTCTTTCAAGGCATATATCCTGCAATAAATTATAAAGAGGCGTTAACTGTTCGCTGACATTAATGAGCCACCTGGCCATAGTTTGTCTTTTTAAATCAGCACAAATTCTTTCAAAAATTTTCTCCTGACGATAAAGTGGAAGTGCATCGACATATTTGGCAGTAATGATATAGGCAACAAGACTGGCGCTCGCTATAGTCTTTGGGAGAAGTTCTTTAGGTGTTGGTGCTGTAACTATGGATTCATCTTTTTGGTATTTTTTCCTGACTGTAACTTTCACAAAAACTTTCGCAGGAATAATCTCTAGTTTTTCAGACCTATCTTCGCCAATGCATTTTAGACCCTGCTTTTCCTCTGCCGAGAGATCAAAGACAACCTCTTCTCGAGGCAAGTTTTCAGGAAGGGGTTTTCGCTTACCCCTCTTTCTTTTATGAGCAGGAACTTCAATCTCTTCAGTTTCTCCCTCATCCTTGCTCTCAAAAATATCTTCTGGTTCGTTAAAGAGCATGAGCTGGGCTTCATCTTTTAATTGCTCGCTTGTGGGAGCATACTTTTTTCTTTGCAGAAGCCATACCGTATCCTTAAGATCAGAGATCATTCGATCTCTTTCTTTCAGCTGCTGTTCTTTCGACTGAAGCTGCTGCTTCAAGGATTCAATGTCATTAAGAAGTTCATTAACTGTCATCGCTGACAATCATAAAATATAAATCACTAATGGCCAAGGCCATAATTGTTTTCTTTAAACTTTTTTATAATTAAGTTTTTGATGGGGCAATTGCCAGGGGTTAAGTCCCTCTAAAAACGCCTCCATCTTATAAATATCCACTCCAATTGAATCTTCCTCCAGATGAGAGGGCCATTTAAATTTTTCTTTTTCAAGAATTTTGTACCATAGTGCAAAGCCCGTCTCGTCCCAATAAAGGACTTTGATTTTATCTCGTCCACGGTTACAAAAAAGAAAGAGATATTTTCTAAAGGGATCTAGCTCCATTTGCTCCTGGACCATCACACTCAACCCGTAAATGCCCTTTCGAAAGTCAGCGAAAGGGCGGTAGAGATATATTTTTTCAAACTTAGCGAGATTCAAAATCACCGGAGCACTCCTTAATGAAGTTTCCAAGCCAGCTAGCTTCAGGCAAAGAGTCAAAGGTTAAAGACATGCCGTTGGAGAGAGTAATGCAAAAGTGACCAGGACTTTTCTTTTCGACGGCCTCAATAAAGTCATTAGAGGTATTTTGAGAGAGTTTCTTTTTCCAGTGGTAAAACTTGTGCTCAATTAATCCTTCGTCCTTACAGAATTTTTTAATTGAAAGTCCGGATTCTTTCCATCTTTCAATTTGTTCAAGCCAAAATGATTTATCTGGTTTTTGCATAATTCTCCTCCTTGAGAATGTTTATATGAATATTTATATTGTCGGGTGAAAAATAAAATTGGAAAGATGGGTTTATGAACCGCTTACGGAAAAAACCTTGAGCTTGCACAAAATATCGCAAAAGAGCTCGAAGGCCTCAAGCAAAAAACTACACTTCTTGATATCGTTGATATAAATCTTCCTCTCTACTCTCCCTTTGAAGAGAAGAAAGGTCTCCCAAACTCTTTTCAAAGAGTCTTCGAACACCTTCAGAACTCTCCAAAATTTGTTTGGGTTGCACCTGAATACAATGGGGCCGTTCCACCCACATTTAATAATCTCATTGCCTGGGCGAGTCGATCGAGCAAAGACTGGAGGCAGTTTTTTAATAATAAACCTTGTCTAATTGCCAGCGCCAGTGGTGGGGGGGGAAATCACGCCCTTGTGCATATGCGCCTTCAATTGAGTTATATCGGAATGAATGTCCTTGGCCGAGAGATAGTTGTAAACGCTTCAAAGCCATTCACAAGCGAAAGACTTCAAGATCCCATCACGCGATTAATTTCAGCTTAGAGGCGACTTCATAAACTTGAGCATGAGCGGCC
>JAUHVL010000046.1 GCA_030425045.1 bacterium | reverse complement strand
GCTTACGGTGCCACCTATATGGCGTATCAGCTTTCAGATAGTGAGAAAGAACTTTGTGATAGAGAAGCAAAAAAGTTATTTGAAAATGATCTTCCGTGGGTGGCCTTTGATTTATTAGATGGGAAGATTCAAGAAATGAATATAACGTGTCCCGGACTTCTGGTTGAAGTATCAAAAGCAAATAACAAAAACCTTTGTCTTAATTTAATAGATCTTCTTAAGGAAGGTTAAAGTCTTTTGTTGTATCTGTAACAACTTCTAACTCTAACTCATAACATTCTTTGTCCCATACTTTAGCGTAAGGACAGACACCATAAGCTTCAAGCTGTTCTCTCGTGTAATACCCAGACTCTAAATAAGAAGTACAGGTATAATCCCACTCGACATTTTTAATTTCGATTACGAGAGGATAAGCTGAGTTTTGAGGAATAGGGAATGAGTAAGGTTGAGATGGACAACCAATACTAACATTATCAAACTGATGATAATAACCATTTCCTGGGGCATCTTCTCTTCTTCTGACGACAACACCAACTCTCATTTTAGTAAAATTCATTCCAGGGTTATTAAACTCACATAAATTTCCAAGAGAGTCTCTAAGTGGAGTAGGACCTTGTGGGTCACTATTGACTCTTTTTGGAATAACACGAACTCTAAATTTAGCGTCAGTATAAAAGATGTTTTGATTATATCCTGATGGTAAGTGAGTTTCCGAAGACCATACAATCTCACCTGTAGGTGCTCCATGAGCTATGATGGCCTCGCCATTAATACGGTAATAATCGATAGTTTGTCCGGCCGTTGCAACTCCTGGATCTCCTGCACAACCATTAAGACAACCTGAACAAGTTGGTGCCGGTGGAGTTGGAGTCGGGGTTGGTGTTGGACTAGGACTTGGACTCGGTGATGGAGAGAGGGGATTTGTTGAAGGACTAGGAGTTGTTGAATTACTATTATTAGAATTTTGATCACAACCCGTCATCAAACTTAAAACTATAAAAATGGCCAAAAATGTACGATTCATTTTTAGTTTTCCTCTATCTATCCAATTGCTTATCGTCAGTTATTTACAAGACCTTAATTTTTTGAGGAAATGAAAGAGATTTTAATGTTCTTGGTGTCTAAGTTGTTGAAAATATGGAGATAATAATATTGTCATCGGTAGATTTTTAGCTGTAAAATTATAAGGTGCAATTCAATAATAGAGCCGGCCAGCTCTTAGACTTGGCCCAAAAAGTCTATCCTTTTGCTTATTCATTATTAAACGATGAAGTTTCTGCTTACCAATTGGTGGTGGATTCACTCTCTCGAATTGAGTTAGATAATAATGAGGAAATGAGTTTTCATAATTTATGTAGGTTTTGTTTTGAGTTATCTAAAAAAGCACCTCCTTTAACTTCAACGAAAAGTTTTTTTAATCAGCTTTCACTAGAGGAAAAAGCAATTCTCTTTTTAAAAGAAAAAGAGGGAATGAGCTTTAGTGAAATATCAAAAATTTTGGCAATCAATAGTGTTAACGTTCATTCTGGTTTATCGAATGCAAGAAACTCACTTTTTGAATTGATGGGTACTCATTACTAATGGAAACAACTTATCTCTATTCTGATTCTAATAAGGAAATGTACGAACATATTTTAGATCAAGTTTCTAAATCGGGATGTCGTCATACAAACCTAGTCATTGCCAATAAAGATTCAAATAAAAATGAGTCAGGCTTTTTAAAAAGTCACCTGATTGAATGTCCTGAATGCCAAAATGCTCTGAGAAATTGGGAAGAAAGAATTGCTGCAATAAGAACAGAAATTCCCTATAAAAAGATAGATCAAAATGAATTAAAAATTCTCAGTGCTGAATGTTATCAAATTGTCGAACAATCTAAAGAGTTAGCAAAAATAAATAGGGAAGTTCAAAAGAGTCTGGATTCTTTTTCTTCGGCTTTTGTTCTTAAAGATCTTTTTAAAAGTTTTTATAGCCTCACCATGCTGAAAGGTCTCGGTCTTGCTTTCATCGTCGGTTATTTGATTTATCTTTTAATATGAAGCTGATAATAAATTGAAAATTCGTCTTTGTTTTTAATAAAAGCCTCAGGAGGATTTGGCATCTTCCCAATTGTTTTTAACGTTTTTTCAAAGAGATCATGAATATCGTCATCAGGAGATGATTTTAAAATTCTAATAGATATTATGTTTCCTTGTTTATCAAAACGAATTTGACCAGTTAATAAATGATTCCCTTGCATGAGTGCTTTTTTGATTAATGGTTTCTCAAGAGAAAACTGATTATATGTTTTGATAAAAGAAAGGTAGTATCTCTCAAAGGTACGCTTTTGAAATGAAAAAAATGTTTTTTCGGTAGAGTTTAATTCATCTTCGGAGACACCTTCCACTGGCTCAAACTTAAAATTAAATCCTGATTTTCCCATTAATTGTTTAACATCAGATCCAGGGGGGAGATTGTTATACATATCTTGTTGAAGTTGTTGCTGTTGCCTCAACATTTTTATCTCACGATTTTTTTTGTAAGTGATGGCATTTTCTGATCGCTTTTCTCGATGTTGTTTCCTTGAGACTGCCTCTTTCGTTATGGTTCCTTTATTATTTCCAAGGGCCAATTTTCTTAGATCGAGTTTTTTCTCCGCATTTCTTTTAAGACTATTTTTGGATTTTGCTTGTGATTTTGCCACTGGGGTCTTCATGGTGAACATGTTTGACTTGCGACCATCTCTGACTCCAACCCTCCGGTACTTTGCTATCTCATCTTGAGTAATTTTCTCAACTTTAATGGGTTTGATCATTGGTGCTGGTGTATTAAGGCGGAAATGATTGAAATTATTCAATAAAAATAAGTGAACGATAAACGATAAAAAAAGAGTAATAGTCAGGTTTTGGTTAACTCTCATAGTATTAATTTTGGCCATCTTTTTCCATTTAGTCATGACCTAAAAAAAATACTTATTATAGGGGCATTTCTTGACCATTGTGTCGTAAATAGTACAATAGAAGAGGGAAAAAAGAGTTTTCCCGCGACTTAAGGACTGTACTAAAGGCATTACCATGAAGGTATTATCTCAGATTCAAAGATCCGGTCAGGCCATTACACTTATGGCAATTCTAGGATTGGTTTCTTTTTCATCTCTTATTCAAATGAATAGTAATAACGTTTCTAAACTTCGACTTTTTCAAGAGGGGATTCAAACTTGCTTCTCTAGAGTTGCACAAACGTTTACGGCAAGAACAATTGGAGATCTCTCTTCACCCTATGTGGCCAGTGAATTTAAAGGTTTTACTGAAGAATGCTTCGGGGAGGCCCTTGTTGCTTTTGAAAATATTCGTTCTTTCAAAGCTTCTGAAATATTAACAGAAACAAATAAAATTAATAAAGAAGTCTACGAGTTACATCAGAAAATTACGGCGACAACACCTCTCAATACTCCTGAGAACGTTATGATGGCCAATATTGGTTCTCGCTATGAAAAACTTGAGATTAAAAGAGATAACGTTCTTGAAATGGTTGATGAGTCACTTCAGAAGCTCAGTATGACAAGAAGTAATTTAAAAATGTTTTTTTACTTTTTTGCAGTGGTAACACCATTTCTCATATTAATGACTTTAATGAGAAATATTAGAAAAGAGAGAATGTTTAGAAGAGTTGAGCAACAAGCAAGTGATCTCATTCAAGATGAAAACTTTCAAGCAAGTAGAGTTGAAAACTTTATTAACAGCACTTTAAAAGAATTTGAACTTCATCAGGTTAAAGCTCTTTTTGATACTTATAGGACAAGAAGACCTGAGCACAGCTCAGACTCTATTGGGAAGTCTTCTTTTGTGAATCCTGCTTTGGATATAGAAGCACAACTTACAGACGTGTGGAAGGAAACAAAGAGTACAACCACAAATAAGCAAAAGAGAAGTGAAGAACCAACTCCTACACAAGAAGTAAGCAATATTGAAGAGTCTGTCAGTGTTGTCATTGATAGTTTGGCCGAAAAACTTTTTATGATGGGAGTAACGGTCGATATCAATGTGAGAAAAACTCTTGCGGTTATGTCGAGAGAAGATCTCGATCAAATAATTTATCATGCGGTCACTGCTTTATTACAAAATAGTGATAAAAATGCACGTCATAGAAGTTTGGGAATTTTTTTAAGAAATGATAGCACCACGACAACGTTAAATATGGTTTACTCTGGTAGTAAAGAAATTGATCTTAGTGAAAATATTGAACTTTCTATTTGTAAACAATTACTAGAAGATAATGAAGGCACACTAACAATAGATAAAAGAAGTGGTGCCAGTGAAGTAAGCTCAGTGCTCACTCTTGAGTTTAAACGTGCTCCTCAGTCAAAACTTGTTGATATTAAGAAAACAACAAAGAAAGATTGGATCAATAAAGGTACCAGGTTATCTTAAAAAATTCTTTTGGTATCACTCTGATAGGATTTTTCAGTGAATATACTTCTGATGATGAAAAAAAGTGTTTCTAACTCGTAGTTAGTCTCTTTTATACAATCCAGAATAAAAAGATATTCTTTTTTATCTTTTAAAAAAATCATTTCATACAAGAGCTCTCCTAAGTAGGAGCCTAGTATTTGTCCAATATGATTTGTTTGCTCTAAATTAAGTGAAAAGATAATACTTTCGAGCTCTTCAATACTATTACAGTCTATAATTTTTTTAACGTCTTCGTTTTGTATATCTTGATAGCGATCACACTTTCTAAATGGATTAATTATTTTAGAAACCAAATAAGAGAAAACTCTTTTTTGTGTAAAATAAGACAGGCTTAAGTTGGAGTCATTAATGCGAAAAGGTGATTGGTTACGATCACTGATAATTTGATATAAGTGAATTCCTGATATGAGAACCAGTCGATTAAAAGAGTAAGTGGGACAATAATAAATACGTTTGTTAGGTAAGTTGAAAATAGCTCCACTTATGAGCTGATTTTCAAGGAACTGGTGAAGTTCTTTGTTTCTATAGGTGTAAACGTTTTTTAAGACGATCTCGAGTGATTGATGATCATAGAGATTAAAATGTTCTAGCTCTTGGTGAGAGATATTCAAGTGCAGTACTTCTGAAATCTTTTTACAGAGGTCAAAAAAGTTATCAGTAATATTACTACTAAAGAGAAAGATTCCTTGGTTCAGTTTATGTTCATGAATTTCAAAATCAGGATCTTCATCCATATAGTCAAACCAATAATTAAGGCTTTCATATTTAATCCATGGGGGAGATGTTTGAAGAGAGTACTCATCGTCATTAAATTTGATAATATACTCGCCAGGTTTAAGGTCCCAGTAGATATCATCAAGGTTTTGATGAATGACGAGAACTTTATTTTCTGGATTCATTTCTCTTAATTTTTTGGGAAGTTTATCTTCTACGATATGAAGTTCTCCTATGAAAACGAGTACTTTTCTTATTTCAGCATTGATTATTTTTGCTGCAAATAAATCTCTTTCGGGAAGAGTTCCATCAGAGTTAATAGCGATGACTTTAATATTGTATTCTTTGGCCAGGTCAAAAAAAGCTTTGTAGTGGGGCCATGGGAAATGCCAAGAGTCTTGATAGTTAATCTCCTCTAAAAACTCAGTCTCTGTCAGTTCATCTTTTAGGTAGGCATCAATAATATGCTGAGAGTGATGATGGATGAACTCCACCGCCATTACAAAATCATCATTATTACTTAATAAATTATTGATGATTCTTAAGAAGTTTTTGTTATTTTGATCAAATGTGTGAAAGTCACCAACTAAAATAATATCTGAATTTTCAATTGATAATTTTAACTCTTTTTCATTACTTGTTTTATAAGGTCTTTGGGCACTTTTTTGTTGATCTTCAAGATAAAGAGTTAACTCTTTTGAGCCCACACAGTTTAAACCGAGGGCCTTATCTTTTGCTTGTTGGTAAATTGCTCTTTGAAGTTGATCAATCTTCAGAAGAAATCCTCCTCGGAGTTACCTTTTCATTATTTTCCAATTGTGACTTTAATTCAACTATGGATTAGTTAAATTGTTGATTTAATTATATTTTCTATCTTAGCAATAACATCTTCTCTGAATACTTCAATGCTATTTTTCACTGTGTCGAAGTTCGAGAGAATATTCTCAAGTTTGGTGGCACTTGGAATCTTG
Organism: bacterium; assembly: GCA_030425045.1. Lineage (GTDB taxonomy): Bacteria > Bdellovibrionota > Bacteriovoracia > Bacteriovoracales > Bacteriovoracaceae > JAUHVL01. Next base: position 13,666 of record JAUHVL010000046.1, on the reverse strand, counting down.
AGATTAGAGATAATTTGAGAGATCGGTCTCCCTTCAGTTGATGTAAGAACAAACTTAATAAATAAAAGAAGGTTCTCTTCTCCAAATAATTGGAGAATTTCGTCTTCACTAGAGAATAGGGTAAGACAACTTTGTCCGTCCTCTTTACTGACCTTAATCTTAGTTAAAGGCCTATGAATTTCTTCATTTTTATCAATTTTAAGTTTTAGAAAAATATCTTTATTTGGATAAACAGGGTACGAGTCCAGTTTTAAAAGAGGATTAAGTATAAGTGGGTTATTGTACTGAATTAGTCCATCATTCGAGTTTTGTTGATAGTTGATTAGCTTAGACTTAATCTGTGAAAGTACACCGAGAATCATCCAAGGATTTGTGGTGTAGTTTCGTTCAATAGCACCAAAGAAGTCCGTAATTTTATTCTTTAGATCTAGAGGAGTTAAGCTCATCAGATCTTTTATTTCAGTTTTAATTAAAGAAAGTGATTTTTGATCCTCAAGCGGAATACTCTTACCAGCTTCTGCGAAAAATCCTGGAACGAGAAGAGAGTTTAGCTTTGCCTTCATCTTTCTAGGCCCTCCACTTAAAGAGAGCTTTATGATTTGTTTACCAATATGAGAGTTAAAATACTCTTTAAAAATATTGATATTCATTTGAGATATTTTTGGTGTTAAAGCAAAATACTGAAAAAAGGCCACACCATTTTTCTCTCTCATTCCTTCATATGATTCCGCTGGAATAATATCAATATTGACATAGAGAGGGTCTCTAAGATCAGTTACAAGTACGTACTGATGCTTGAAAGTATTTGTTAAACTAATGCCCAAAAAGTCTGAAGTGATACTTTCTTTCTTTTTATCGAGTGAATCAATAAGAAAAAACTGCTCTAAAGGAACACAGTTTTGAGTTAGCTTTTTAAAAAACTGGGGATGAGTAATGCTTTTTTCATCATCGTTACTTGTACTTAAAAGACGTCCCTCAATAATGGCATCTTGGTGATACTCAAATGAAATACTATCTCCAATCTGATTGTGAATCATAGAAACTTTTGAAGGAGACCTATTGATAAAGAAGTCAAATAAGCTAGAGACAATGGTGTTGAATTGACCGAAGTGATTAACTTCACCTCTCCAAATAAAGCTCAAGCATTGCTCTTGATGTCCTGATTTATTATCAGAGAGAAGCTCGGAAAGTTGTTTATGCTTTCCTGAAGACTCCTCAGACTCTCTATACTTTAAGATATAAACATGAGAGGCAATATCACCTTTGCCTTGTAGACCTTCAAAGTTAAACCTTGCTTCAACTGAAAAGTTTTCTAAAAGTTGCTTTAGACGGTTACTTTGGCTGGGTACGAATAGGTTTTGATTGGTAAAAACATAAAGGTAACCATTGGGGCAGAGTTTATCTTTTTGCTCAAAAATTCTATGGCTTAAAAAGTGGTAGGGGTTCTTTTTAGGTAGGTCTGTTAAGTTAAGAACAATTCTCTGATGTCTGATCGGAGCATTGAAGGTTGCTTTAGAGAATAAATTAAACTGCCCAGTTAGATCATTTTGAGACGTACGATATTTGCTTTCAAATGTGTGACAAATAATTTCTTTAATCGAGTAGTTTTGTGCCTTCGCAAATTTAACTAAAAAAGTGAGAAAGTGAATTTCATGACAAATCTTAGTGAATGAGTTTTCTTGCTCTTTGTTATTGATAAACTCAGGACAAATAATTTCACTCCATTTTAAGTGGAGATTGTTCTCTTGCGCCAACCAGTGAGAATGACAAAGAGACTGTAACTTTTCTCCTTCAAACTTCGTATTATAAATCTGTGGATATTTTTCGATAGTTTGAGGATATTCAAACTGATTTTTCTTATGCCAAATAGGAAAAAAGACCAGGAGAGTATTGATAAACTTTCCGTAACTACAGTGAGATAAAGCGTGTGAATAGTTTTGATCTTTGAAGTTTATATTACCATTTCTTTTCTTGTAACCACGGTAAGTTGAAAGTTTCATCAACTGAGAAATATCAATCTTTTTTAAATGATTAAGCAAATAAACTAATTGGTTATTCGATTCGTGAGAAGGGCGAAACCAACTATATTGATTAGATTGGAGAGAATGGCAGTTAAGCTCATGAGAGCTTCCTTTGGGAAAAATCTTTGAAAGAGTGGAGCTTGGTGACCTGAGTTTATTAATGTCTAAGGGGTAGGGTAAGCCTTCACTTATAGTCGTTAAAAACTTTGCTTTATAAAGATAGACAGTCGCCACTCTAAAAGAATAAATTTCGACAAATTTAATAAGGTTTTTCCGATATGGACTATTTTTGTCTTTTAAACTTCTCCAAAATTGATCGATATTTTGCAGTTCTTTTGGGATTTCACCATTTGGAAAGCCATATCCTTCTTTGAACTCGTTAAAAACAGTGATTTTGAAAGATTTGTTCGGGCTTTCCAGGCGATAAAACTGATGAAAGGCATCTTTCCATAGTTTTTCTTGAGCTTTTTTGACCAGTAAGGCTGACTTTGAAAATAATGATCCGCCCTTCCAACCGGGGATTAGAAAGCTTGAAGGGGTAAAATCGTCTTTTTTCTCTGTGCTGCTAGTAGTTACAGTGCTGTAAGATTCCAAAGAATGTTTGGAATTGTTAATTTTTTTATTTTCGCTAGTCTGCAACCACTGGTTAGCTTGAAATGTCCGCATCAGTATATATCTCTCAAAAATCAACAATTTAGCGATTTAAATAATTGTCTCTTTAAATTGTGAACAAAATTTTGACTTAAATTGAATGGAATTGTCATTGGTAAAAATAAAGAAAACATTAACATCTCAAATGTTAGGGCGTGGTCAGAATGTTGGTTTTTTGACTATCTGAAATTTAGATTAAAGTCTGGAATATTTCACCCGATAAGACCTCTAGATACCTGTTTACGCCTTTTGTGCATTTGGGAGGAATTATGTCAGACAATAATGAATCAGATCAGAACTTTAATGATGCTGAGCTTCAAGACATAATGAGTGAAATCGAAAGCTTGGAAAAAGAATTTGTTGATGAGGATTCAGAAGAAAATACCGCTGAAGAAATTGTCAGTGAGCTCGAAGCTTCAGAAGTTGAAGAGTCAGAACCGGTAGTGGCCGAAACGGAAACATCTGATCCTGTTATGGTGGAAGCAGATGATATTGTTTCAGAAGCCGATATTGAGAGTATTTCTCAAGAAATGGTAGGTCCTCAAGCTGAAGTAGAAACGGAAGTCAGTGAAGATGAGTTCGTCGCTGAGACCACAAGTGATGCTACTGTAACCGAGCTTCATGTGGTGAAGGAAGAGTCTTCGGCAACTCCAGTGGCCGGATCGCCCGGTGAAATGTCGTTTTCTGGATCAGGTAAGTTAGATTTAAATTTAAGTTTTTATATTGGAGATCAACAAGCCACACTAAAAGTTGTTGATGGAGTTGGCCTTACTGTAGATATGGCCGGGACAACGTTAAAGTTTGACTCTGACGGATGTCATGTTGATATCGAAGGTGGAGCAAATATTAATCTCCCTTTAACAAATAAAACTTCTGCTAAAAAAGCAGCATAGAAATCTTCTCACATGGGCCTTAAAATCCTAGGAGGTATGGCCAAAGGGCATACCATTAATATTCCTAAAGGTGATAAATTCAGGCCTACTTCTATTAGATTAAAACGTAGATTATTTGATTTCAGACAAGACTGGGAAGGGTATACCTTTGTTGATCTCTGTGCTGGTTCTGGGTCTGTTGGTCTTGAGTCGTGGTCAAGGGGAGCTGATCAGCTCTTTTTAATTGAAAATAATAAACAAACATTTTCACTGTTAAAAAAGAATATTGAGCAGTTGAAGAAAAAGTATACTGAGAAAATGCAGTGTCATAATATTCAAGCTGTTAATAAATCCGCTAAGACATGGGTGACAAATACTTTGCCTCAAGTTTTAGATGAGTTTGAAAATGTCGTTTTGTTTTTTGATCCTCCTTATCACGATAGTAAGTTGTATCAAGATGTTTTTCATCATGTTTACGAAAACTATACCAATCGCTCGTTAGAGTTTTGGATTGAGTCTGATAGAACAAAAGGTATTCCTTTGGAGAAGTGGGTTGAGATGGGTGGTGAGCCTCTTAAATCTTATCTGCAAGGAACATCATTTTTAATCCTCTTTGAACCTTGAAATTGATTCACAACACGCGCTAAAAAATATAAGATTCCCCCATGAAAAAAGCATTATTCGCCGGATCTTTCGATCCTTTTACAAAAGGGCACCTCGATATTTTGGAACAAAGCAAAAAGCTCTGTGATCATATAACGATTTTGGTGGCCATTTCACCTGACAAAAAGTCATTTTTTAATCCAACTGAAAGAGTGAAAATGATTGAAGATCTTTTTCAAAATGATAATCAGGTTAGTGTTGATAAATGTGATGGAATTGTCGTTGATTATGCTAGAGAAAAAGGAATCGATATTCTTATCCGTGGATTGAGAAATGCTAACGATTTACATGTCGAACAACAATTGGCAGAAGTAAATAAAATGCTGGCCCCGAATATCCAAACAGTTCTCTTGATGTGTGATCCCAAGCTTCAGCATATCTCTTCAACATATGTTAGAGAGCTCTTAAAATATAAGAAAGAAATTAATGAGATGGTTCCTCAAAGTGTGAGTGAATACATCTCCAATAGAGGTTGAAATGGAAATTAGTCAAAGAGTCAGCTCAATAAATGAAAGTATAACGTTAAAGCTCAATGCTCGTGCCAATGCAATGGCCTCTGAAGGTAAAGAGATTTTTAATCTAACAGCGGGGCAACTTCCTTTTCGTCCCATGGCGGAGTTTATCAGCTATATTCGAAGCGAAAGTGACTTTGTAAAAAGTTTCCAGTATTCACCCGTTGCAGGTTATCCAGATTTAAGAAAAAAAATTATCGAACATTTCCAAGAGACGAGAGGAATCGACTTTTCAACTCTTTCAGAAGAATTTGATTGTGCTATTTCTAACGGGGCAAAGCATTCATTATCAAATATCCTCGGTTGTTTACTAAACCCCGATGATGAGGCCATCATCTTAGCACCTTATTGGATTTCTTACCCTGAGATGATTAAGTTTTGTCGTGCAAAAGCAGTCATGGTTGAAAGTAATCCTTATGATGTTTTCACTCCTTCAATTGATGAAATAGAATCAAAGATTACTGATAAAACAAAACTCATTATTTTAAATAGTCCCAATAATCCCAGTGGTACTCACTATAACGAAGAGTGGATGAAGTCCTTTAGTGAACTATTAAAGAGGCATCCAAACTTGATTGTTGTTTCTGATGAAATTTACTATCACTTGAATTATTATGATCCAAAGCCGAAGTATTATTATCAATTTGATCATTCTCTTTTATCAAGAACGATTATTGTTGACGGGATCTCAAAGGTGTTGGCCAGTACAGGGCTTAGAGTTGGTTGGGCAATTGCTCCGAAGAACCTCATTTCAGCTTTAGTACGCCTGCAGGGGCAAACGACTTCTGGTGCTAATAGTTTGGTTCAAAGAGCGCTTAATAGTTTTGATTTTAATCTTATTCCATCGTACCTAGAACCTATTAAAAAACATTTAAGAGAAAATGCTGAAGAATTAGGTAATCAATTAAGAGAATTTGGATATTCTCATGTCTGGTATCAACCGGTGTCAGCTTTTTATTATTTAATTGATTTTAGTCAGTTTCCCATTATGAAAAAATTCGATGCAAGTAAAGATTGCTCTGTTGAGATTTGTGAAGAGCTCTTGATGGAAGAAGGAGTGGCCGTGGTTCCTGGGGGGCCGTTTGGTGTAAAGAACTCTGCTCGTATTAGTTTTGTTTCTGATAAACCAGTTTTTAAAGAAGCAATTGCTAAAATGTTAACTCATTTAACGAAATAATTAGATCTTATCAAAGCTAACTTCAAGAAGGTTAAGAGTGATGATCATTCTTTTTCCTTCTCTTTGTTTAAATTGTTGGCCAAGTTCAATTCCGTAAAAACCGATCGTTAGCCTCGCAAAGAGTAATTCAGTTGAAAGTCCAAAAGAAGTATAACCTCCATTCCAGCCGGCCATAAATCTAAAGAAGGGTACTTTTAGTCTGGCACCAAAGTGAAGTTTAGAGGCAAAGTCAGCATCTGAAATAGCGTTGTGATAATCAGCTGCGAGAGTGTACTCAATAAGACTTGCAAGCTTTTGAGAAAAAGCAAAACCAAAGTTAAGTGAGCTATCTTGATCGGGAATAGGTTCAGTCCCTTCATCAAGTCCATATTTGGTATCACCAACATCTAAAAAAGATGTTCCGAACGTTGTCGTGGTTCCTCCGGCCATCATATTAAACTCATAACCAAGGTCAAAACCAAAGCCACTACCTTTTGAGTAACCTAAATTTTTTCTGATCTCTTTATAGTTATCGGAATTCCCAACAATATTGAGTAGGTTTGTTCCAAAAAGATTATAACGGCCCTCTAGTCCTTGGCGGTTGACACTTTTTATTGAAACACCCAGTGAGTTCATGATGCCATTTCTATTCGCACCCGTCGTTTTTCCTCTACCAAGATTGAAGGCATAACCCATGATAAAGCCTCTATCTAAACGGTAGTCAACTTCGAGAGAAGGGTGCACATAGTTTTCAAGCACCATATTGGTTTTTGATATGGCAAATAAACTAAGCCCAAAGTGTTGCACCTTTATTGCTGGAGCGGCAGATAACTTGGCATAGATAGGGAAGCCTAAAATTCGATCACTAATACCGGCAGCATCGTTTGGCCAGTTATCAAATCGATCATCAATGCCAAAGTCAAAACCGCTAAAACCAATTTTTTTATTGAGAACATCTGGAGATTCAAGACTTGGGTTGATGGGGGCAATGGTAATTCCCCGATGTCTCCCCATAGCTGCGGGATTATAAAAAAGAGTATAGGCATCGTCGGCCACAGCGGTGAAGGCATCTCCCATGAGGAGTCCTTCAGGACTTCGCGCGAGATGATTAAAAACTGCTCCAAAACAATGAGTTTGGAATAAAAGCAGGGTAATAAATAAGAATCTTCCTTGATTCAAAATTATTCCTATGAGTCCGTTAACATGGTTTCAAAAACAGCTACAAAAAACTCTTCAACATCTTCACCATTTTCACCAGTAGCAGTCCAGATGGTGTTGACACATTCACTTTGACTTTTAACAGTACAAACATCGCCAAGACCTGCATCATCGCAAAGTGTTCCGACAGCATCACTTAGGTTTTGAATAGTACTTGTATCAGATCCTGAAATCGTCACATTACTAACGAGATCGACAAAATTATTAAACATCACCACACCTTGGCACATATACTCAGCTCTATTTGCAGAAGCTGCAGCGAGCTCAGAATGTCCGTCAGCATCACTTGCACAAGGAGAGATGGAACCGCCTCCCGTTGCAGCCGCTCTTAGGGCCTGACCATTTGTGGTTGTATAATCGGCAAGACAGTTATTTGTTTCACTACTATCGAGACTACCTTTTCTTCCTTGGGAGTCAGTATTACCGTGAATATAAAAATATTTTCCTATTAAAGTCAGCATTAGATAAAGTGAAAAAACTTCAATCTCTTGTAAGTCCTGTGCATTAAATTTTGCTGCCCTATTGGTATGAGATGGAGTTGAAATTCCCCCCGAATAGAGCAGAGTATTAACCGCAGCTAAAATATAATTATAGGTTCCATCAGTACTACTTGAAGTACTTGATGTAGAAAAAGTTGTTAGTGAACCAAGAATGGCAGAGTTTGTACTACCAACTTTACTAAGCTCATTTGAAAATAGATTTGTTGTTGTATAGCCAGCGTAACAAGCTTGTGAAGAAGCATAAGCGATAAGGTATTCTGAATTTAAGCTTTGGTAGCCTAGGTCATCTAATACTTGCTGAGCACCTGCGCAATCTTTATCCGTTAGGAGTTGGTTAGCCAGACTGATTGCGTTGTCGACACGTTCTTCGTTTGATGTATCGCCACAGCTTCCAAGAAGTAAAAAAGAGGAGATGACGAGCGTGAATAAACGTCTATTGAAATCTCTAATTTGGTCCATAATGCCATCCAAAGCAGTGTCCTTGATAAAATTCAAGCACTCTACCATTTTAAGTCACGGTGATTTTTTCTAAAAGTGAGCAAATCGTACCAGAAAAATTGAACAATTCCCGATAATCATGCCACAATATTAGTCTGAGGTAGATTAGGGAGGAACTATTTTGCAAAAATCCTTTGTTTTGGACACAAACGTTATTCTTTACGATCCGATGTCCATCTATAAATTCGGAAAAAATGAAATCTTTATTCCATTAGTCGTTATCGAAGAGGTTGATCGTTTTAAAAGAGATCAAAACGAAAATGGGCGAAATGCCCGTATGTTCTCTCGAATAATCGATGAACTCCGTGCCAAAGGCTCTCTTGTTGATGGAGTTGACCTTGATAATGGGGGAAAGTTATATCTTTCTGTCGATCAGGCAAGTGAAAGCAATATACTTAAGCAAACTAATCTGGATTTAAATGACAATATCATTTTATCATGTGCTCTTCATTTAAAAGAAAATGGTAAAAAACAAGTTTTACTCGTAACGAAAGATATTAACCTACGTCTTAAGTCGGATGTTATTGGTATCAAGGCAGAAGATTATGGCCAAAAAGATGTCACATTTGATGAAATCTACAGTGGAATCTTAGAGAGAGTTTCAACAGAAGAAGAGCTTGAAGAGTTTCGTCAAAATAGATTCCTAGAGCTCGATGCTGATCAGGCCACAAGAGACGGAATATTTCCAAATCAATATTTTATTATGCACCTTGAAGGAAATGAGAGGCGCCGAGAGCTTGGCAGATATGACCAAGTTAAAGGTGGTATCGTTCCTTTAATAAACCCTCGGGAGGGTGTTTGGGGTATTTACCCTAAGAATATGGAGCAGCAGTTTGCTTTTGATGCCCTTTTAAATGAAGACGTGAAATTAGTTTCGTTAATGGGAAAAGCTGGTACCGGTAAAACGTTATTAGCACTGTCTGCTGGTTTAGAAATGACAGTCACTCAAGAAAAGTATTCTCGATTATTAGTATCGAGACCTGTTCAACCTCTAGGTAAAGACCTTGGTTATCTTCCTGGTGATGTAAATGAAAAATTAGGTCCATGGATGCAGCCCATCTTTGATAATATGGACTTTCTTTTTGGTCAGCAAAGAGGAGAGTCGGCAAGTTATGAAGACCTTATTAATCATGGGTTTCTTCATATCGAACCGCTTACTTATATTCGTGGTCGCTCGATTCCCGGTCAGTATTTAATTGTCGACGAAGCACAAAACTTGTCTCCTCATGAGGTTAAAACAATTATTACCAGAGCTGGAGATGGAACTAAAATAATTTTGACTGGTGATTGTTATCAAATCGATAACCCTTATCTCGATGAAATTAATAATGGCTTAGTCTATTGTTTAGAAAAAATGAAATCAGTTCCTATCGTTGCTCATAGTAACTTAAGACAAGGGGAAAGATCGGAGTTATCTGAAGCTGCTTCACAATATTTATGAACACTGAAAGTCTTAAAAAGAGAAAATATTTAAGAGCGAGAATGCATGACTCCGTTCTCTATGTCAGTAATGACTTTGTTTTTAGAACAAAATCATTCAATATTTCTCAAGGGGGAATACTGCTTGAAGGACTTTCAAATATTCCATCTGTGAGAGGTATTCCTCTTATGATTCCTCTTAAAGTTTTTCCTGACTTCTCTTCCATGGCCAACAGCTCTGTTTTATCACTTAAAGCGGAAGTTTTTCCTGTCTCTATTCATAGAGTAAAAGCAAGAATTGTTCGCGAGATGGATGAACTGACTGATTTAGGAAAGGTTTTAATGTCTCTTATTGGTTGTGAGTTTGTAAATGCTGATGCCAAGTTTAAAGTTGATATAGAAAACTATGTTCAGACATATAGTAAAAACTTAATTTATTTTTTAAACCTGATTCAAAAGGGGGGAAACGACCCCGAGCAGGTTGAAGTTATTAGAAAAATAGCTGAAGTAATGGGCTACGATCATACGAAGTCTCTGACTGAAATTAGATTTAAGGCTTTGCACGACTATCAAAGTTTAGAAGATTGAAAATGGATAACTTAAATTTATTACCATTATTTGATGATTTACCTTTTGCTGCTGTTCTTTACAAAGCAAATGCCGATCGTTCTGATTTTTATTTTGTTAAAGTGAATGATTATTGCCAGCGGATTGATCAGGTTAATAAAGAATTTATTGCAGGCGAAAGTCTCTTAGAATGTTTTCCTGCTGTGAAAGAGTTTGGTTTATTTGAGCTCTTACAAATGACCTTAGAAACAGGAGAGTCCCAACATCTTCCGATCGCTCTTTATAAAGATGACCAACATCAAGTCTATCGAGAAAACTGGATTTTTAAAGTCGATGAGGAACACTTACTTGTCATTTATGAAGATCGAGATGATATCGTCAATATTTACGAAAGTCTTGATCAACAAAGAAAACTGGCCATCGAAAGTAGTCGTCTGGCGATGGTAGGAGAGCTATCGGCTTCTATTTCTCATGAACTCAATAATCCGCTGACTGTTTTGATGTTAATGACTGAGAAACTACGAAGACAACTAAAAGGTGCAACAATTACTGAAGTTGAAGAAGGACTTTTAAAAATTGAAAGTGCCGCTAAAAGAATGAGTAAAATTACGAATTCTGTTTTGAGCTTAACAAAAAATACTTCAGATGATTTACATGAGATTGTCGATATCAAAACAATATTTGCAGGGGTGATTCCTTATTTTCAAGATAAAATCGACTCATCACCGATAAACTTTCTCTTTGAGTACGAAAGTTTTAACCATATCAAAATTAAATGTAACCCTATTCAAATTCAACAAGTTCTAACAAACTTGATTAAAAACGCCATTGAGTCTGTTTATAAGCTCGAAAAACCCTGGGTAAAAGTGGAATTAAGAGAAGAGGATGAGCTCATCATCTTTAGTATTACGGATTCAGGGGCACCCATAGAGGACTATAAACTCAAAGTATTAGGACAGAAGTTCACAACGACCAAAGGCACCGCTGGAACTGGTCTTGGCCTCTACCTTTCTAAAAAGTTTATCGAGTCTCATCAAGGATATTTGAATATCACTAATAAAAATGAGCACCCAAACTTTGAGTTTGCACTTCCCGTTAAAAAATAATTGAAATCGAACTTAAGAATTGATGTCGATCAGCTTCATTTCGAGAGCTGACTTCATTTTCTTAATAGAGCTATTCATATGGTGGTTTTGCTTACCAGCTCTAATTGCTAATTCCTGTAATAGCGATCTCGACTTAAAAGCTAAGTCGTTTTCAATACCACGGTCTTGTAATTGTCTGATAATTTCAGAGCTTTCATCGATAAGCTCACCAAAAGTCATACTTTCTAAGGCCTCTACGTAAGCCTTGTCCTCTTTCTTTTGGTGTAGTGAAATTACATTCTTGTTCGCTTGGATCATCTTAATACCTACTTTTCTACAAACGTTCTGCGTTCTCTAAATGATTTAAAAGCACAATACACACAAAAGAATAATGTTAAAATCACTCATCCATAGGCGGGTAATATTTTCAAAAATTTCGATATTTTGTGGAAAATCTTACAGTGGAGCACCACGGCATTCACCTTCATTCATGAAAGTTGCGCCACTATTTTCCATTTCACAGCGGTTTGAATAGGTTTTAACTGGCGGCATCACTTGAGCACAGGCCATTCCCGCAGGACAAGGGGGCATGGGAGGTTGTCCACAAACTGGGCTATAATCTTCGGGACAATCAGCTTGTAGTGATGCTTTCACTTGAGTTTTTTGAGATTCTTGGGAGTTGATTTGGTTTCCGCAAGAAAAAAGCATCAAAAATGTGAAAATAAGTAATGATTTAGTCATTAGTTTTCTTTTCTAGTTTAAAGTTTTGACATCTACTTTTTTCAACTAATTTTGAACCAACTTTCTTCATTTCGCAGATGTTTTTGTAAACTTTGGCTCGCGGCATCACTTGAACACATTTCGTTCCCTCATGTCGACAAGGGGGCATAGGTGGTTGCCCACATACTGGCTGATATTTATCTTCACATTCTTTTTGAGTTAAAAGAGTATCTTTACTTTTTTGAAGATCTTTTGAATAGATATCGTTTTCAAATGAAAATAACAAAAATAATATTAAAGTTTTCATATTTTATTAATCGGTTTTTTTCGCCATTTCTTAACAGCAAAACCTAAAATTATCGCCAAGAAAAAGGCAAAAATAAAGTAATTACTCTTTTTGATAAAGTCGACGGCAGATTCACCATAGGTGTAGTAGAGGTAAAAATAAGTACCTGAGGACAAAAGTGTCGCAATGAGATCACCAATACAGAATTTAAAAGCATTCATCTTACTTAAACCCGCGGTGAAAAAAAGTGCATTTCGTACACCAAAGGGGATAAAGCGTCCGATGATAAGAGTGAGCATACCGTATTTGTGGTAATAATCTGAGACTTTATCTATTTGCTCATCGGTGACCATCTTTTTAAACATTTTATACTTTCGAATTTTCGTTCCAAAGTATCGCCCCATCACGGCGTAACAAATAATGTCTGATAGGTAGGCTCCAAGCATCAGGCCTACAATAAGCTGTGTCGTATATTGGGGATTTTTAATGGCCAAAAGAGCAGAGGTGAAGATCATCAGGTCTTCAGAAACAGGCAGATTGAATCCAGCTAAAAGTAATAATCCAAAAATAATAAACGGAGCATACATAACATTTTGGTTAATAAAATCAATCAGTACGTCCATTAATGATTCCCACCTCGTGAATTAAAAAAGCCCCTCATAAAGAGGGGCTTAAATTTTTTATATTATAGTCTTAACTTAAGCGTTTTTACTAAAATATTCTTTTGACCCAACTGGATCTGGTTTCATCGAGTCTTTACCTTTTGTCCAACCAGCAGGACAAACTTCTCCGTGCTTAGCTGTATACTGGAAAGCCTCAACGAGTCTTGTATACTCATCAACATTTCTTCCCACACCGAGGTTGTTGATTGATACGTGCTGAACAACATTGTTGTTATCGATAATATAAGTAGCTCTATAAGCAACTCCACCATCGTTTAAACAACCATATTCTCTGGCAATATTTTTAGAAAGGTCAGCAAGAAGAGGGTAAGCAATTTCACCTAAACCACCATCTTTACGGTCTTGCTTAGTCCAAGCAAGGTGACTGAATTGAGAGTCAACAGAACAACCGATAACTTCACAATCTAGATCACGGAAAGATTGAATATGATCAGAAAATGCAGTGATTTCTGTAGGACATACAAAAGTAAAATCTAGTGGGTAAAAGAATAAAACTTTCCACTTATTAGAAAAATCATTTAAAGAAATCTCTTTGATTGCTCCATTAACAACTGCTTGACCTTTAAATTCTGGCGCAGCTTTACCAACTAGTGACCATGGGTTTGTGTTTTCTGTAGTCATAATAACTCCTAATTTAGTTTTAAATTTTAAACAGGGCTTACCTGATAAAATAAGTATTTTTTTGACCTATATAAATTGCTCCTTACAATAAGGATTATCTAGTACAAATTCAAGCTGCCAGTGGCCATATTAGACAAAATTTATGGCCAATATTATGAGTAATTACTGCCCGTAAATAGTCGATTATATATTCC
>JAUHVL010000045.1 GCA_030425045.1 bacterium | reverse complement strand
GAACAGTACTCATTCGATGTCCTGACATAATAATCGTCTTTGATTTTAAGAGTTCTAAATTTTTAAGTTCGGTAATAATATTTTTTTCTAAAATTAAATCGACAGAAGAAAACGGATCATCCCATAACAAAACATTAGCATCAGATAGAATACTTCTAATGAGGCAAACTCTTTTGGCCTGCCCTCCAGATAGTAAACGGCCATTTTCTCCAACCTCTAAGTCAAAAAGCTTTTCTTTTGAAGAGGCCAGATAATCGAGGCCAAAAACCTTCAGTAATTGATAGGCCAGTTCACGATCGTTTTCACTTGCTTCTTTGCCAAGAAAAATATTCTTTTCAAGCGTGTCATTATAGAGATAAGGAGATTGTGTAACGAGCGAGATTTCCTCACCGTTGGCTTTTAAAAGATTTGCCACTTGATTTAATAGATATGACTTACCATGACCAGTCTTGGCAACCAGAATTGACCAACTTCCTTTTTCAATTTTTAAAGAAATGTCTTTTTTCCACAATTCCAAAGTAAAGTGATGATCTTGATGCCAATGAAATGATCTTTGTTCAAGTGACTCTTCTTCCAAAGTTTTCGTGGAAATATCACTGACCAACTCTTTTATTCTTTGCCAAGAGCTAAATGATCTGGCAAAGACGATTCCTATCCATGAAACAAATTGCATCGGTTCTAGTAGTAAAAAGATAAAACCCGAAAATAAAATAAGAGCAGACGGACCAAGATCTTGCATCCTCACAAGATAGGCACCCCATAAAAGCGATGCTCCAAAACCTAAGGGAATAAGGGGAATAGAAAAACCGATACCAATACCCGCTCTATAAAAAAGCATCAACTCTTTCCATGAGTATTGTTTGAAAAGATTAATAAAAGCCGATTCAGAGTGAAAATTTTTAATTGTTTTTTTTCCGGCATAAGATTCAATCAAAACATTTTGAACTTCACCTTGAGTATCTTGTACCTCTCTAAATATTTTATGATTATTTCCTACGATCAAACTAAAGAGAATAAATGAAATCAATAAGGGCAATAAAGCGTATAATAAATTTTGATTAAAGCTTGCTAGTTTTGGAAGTAAAACAGTCAGGGCAACGATCACATTTCCAACTTGTAAGAGAGCGAACCCAATCAAGGCCCTTAACTGATCCATATCCATCATCAAAACTTGAAAAACTTGTCCATCACTATGATTAAGATAACGACTTGGATGAGCCTTTTCTAAGCGCTCTAAAAGTTCAACCCTTAATTCTTTTTGCAAAACTCGAGCGGGGTAAAAAAAGAGGAGCCTTGATCCTGTTCTGAAAATAATGATTCCAATGGCCAACCAAAAAAACTTCCCCACATCTATCTGGTCTCCCGTTGAAACCAATTCAGCTAATTCACTGGCCCAAAATGGTAATTTACTTTGAATCGTATGAGTCGCAAAAAGACAAAAAATGGCCCCGAGGTAATAATACCAATACTGAATAAACTGATGAATAATGAGAGAAAAAAGACTTCGGTCTAATCGTTGTTTCATGCCCCATTATCTTAAAGGGGCGATGATCAAGTGTCAGTTTTTAATCTAACCAAATATCTTCTAAAGAAAGAACTGACTCGTTATCACAAAACAAATCACCTTGAGTTCTAAGATAGATAACAGCTGCCTTGGCATTTTTCTTAAAGTCTAAAACGTCGACACAAATTTTAACAAAGCGAGTTACATCATAAGACCCTTGACCTAAGTCTTTTACTCCGCAAAAAGTTGCGCTAGCGGCATCAACAGTGAGGTGATTATTATATTTCTGAGATAGTTTCTGATCATAAACAGACTTATCTTTTGAAAGATAGTCTTTGGCCAATGTCTCCATGACTTGATCACAGCCTTCATCGAGGTAGGCTTGAAACTGAGATCCAAACGAATTCAGAGAGACGAGAGTTATCAAAAGAGTTAAATACTTTTTCATTTTTTATTCTTTGTTATAGTTAAGCTAAGCTTTTCTATCACTTAGCGTTACCCCACTCAATATCTATTGAATAAATTTCAAAGAAGTTTAAGGCCTCCAACTACCTAAGTAGCTGATTATTCTTTCTCTATCACACATATTATCGCCAATAGACTTAAAAAAGATGAGAGCTGGTCTTCTCGCCATTTCTCCATCAACGAGATCCACACAAAAACTCAGTCTGCGGGCCATCCCCTGTTCCGTCTCTTCAATATCTTCGACATCACATAACTCCATGGTGTTGAGGTCTAACCTTAGAGGCTCATCTTCATAAGAGATCACAAAATTGGCCTGTTCTTTAATATCCCTAATAAAAGATCCACCTAACTTCGTCAGTATCGCCTCACACATGGTTCCACGGTAATCGGCCATCTGACCGGGAGAACCGATTGTTGACGTCAAGACGATTAAAGATAGGCAAATAAAAAGTGTCCGTAAGTTTTTCAAAATAATATCTCTTCTACAGTTTTAGCATCAACCCATTTAGAAAACTCGACATTAATACGAGATTTTGTTGTCACAGGTCCTGCTTCATAAATTTCACACCAATCATGATTTACAATAAACACGCCCCAAAATCCGAAATGCTTTTCTAGCTCACTACAACTGGTATCAAAACCAACAATGACAGTAGAACTATTGTGCTGGGCCTGCTCTTCACCAAAAGTACATAAACTATAATCACCCCAGTCTTTTCTTGCCGTATGATTTGGCTCCCAAATTGTTAACTTATCAGGATTAAGCTGTTTGATATTGGGAATTCCCTCCGGAAGATAATCGTAAATATCTTCCATTTGAAAATTATAAAAACTACGAAGCTGGTTATCCTCATGAATCATCGCGACCACTAAGTTTTTTATGGCATGTTCTTTATCAAAAGACTGTAAATAAACTTTGCTAGCGTGTTTAATCTGCCTGCTTGATTGTGCCGTAGCAGATAAATTACAAATGAGAAAAAGTATCGTAACGAAATGTTTCATGATGTCTCCCTTCCTTGAGCGCCTTAGCTTTAATAAATATGTACGCCTTCAGAAACGGAAGATATATGACCGAACTCATGTTTTATAATGAGAATAAAAAAGTCGAATACTGAGAGGGAAAAAAATCGCCCAACTCACTGCAACGATCGTCAGATAAGCGGGAAAACTTGAAACAGAAATACCACCAATATTGGCCCCTCCATAATAGGCCATCATACCGCCACCTGCACCGAGCAGCGAAAGTTTCCAAACTTCAAAGTCTTTAAAACGATTCAAAAGATCGCCAAAATACCCCAGAAAAACAACCCAAAGAGAAATGAGCCAAAGTAGTGAACGCACAGAGTCTAATTCGATAATCCCAAGCCAAAGCATCAGGCCATCTTGCGTGGCCCCAAATAAGGCAAAAAAGACAACAAAGATAAAATATTTAAGCGCATTAAAACTCTTATTCAACGTCAAAAAGTTTAATGTGATGAGAATAAGTGAAGCAATAAAAAAGTGAACCTCAAGACCAGTCGGACCAAATTTCACACAAAGAAACCAAAAAACATTTAAGATAATAAATTTTAAAATGAGTTTTACGTTTTCCATTCTATCAACTTAATAGAGGACTTGATTTGAAGCAATCAAACAAGCTTGTCTAAGTCCTTTGCTAATCTTCAAATTCTTTAGTGCTGAGATAATCAAGCACAACATCAGGGAAATCAGTAAAAAGTCCATCCACTCTCAAATCATCAAATAAAAGATCGAGAAGTTCTTCTTTGGAATCAACAAAGGGAGGAAGCTCATCCACTCTAAAGGTATAGGGATGAACAGCAAGTTTATATTTCTTTGCAAAATCATTTAACTCAGTAATATCATAATCTGTCTTTTCATTATCTGGTTTTAGAAGTTGATATATCCATGGCCCGATAGCATCAGCGTAAGTGGCCACCTCTGCAATCCCCTTCTCTGTCATCATCTGATCATAGTCGACTTCGGTTTCGGCCCAGCTATTGTCCGCAATCAATTGTACCAGCTTAATCCGCTTTCCATATTTTGCTCGAATTTCTTTAAGATATGAGGGATCAAAACATTGAATATAAATAGGCAAATCTCCCCAAATATAACCATGCTGATCGAGAACGGTCATCATCGTTCCCACAATATCTTTACCCTGTTCACGATGAAACTTAGGGTTTTTAAATTCAATATAAATCCCGATATTTTTGGAGCGACTTTTATTCATTCCTTGAATAAGCTCAATATACTCCACAAGACTTGGAATTTTAAAACTAGATTTTTGAAATGGAAATCTCCTAGCGTAGCGATTACCATCTTCACCTTGCCTCTCGTGAACAGAGAGTTTATTTATTTCCGCAAAGGTAAAATCAATAGCGTAATAGCGGCCATCTCTTCTTTTTCTTTTAGGAAAAACATCAGATACATTAGTAGTTTTATCAAGATAGATATCATGAAGAACGATGGGAATATCATCTTTTGTGAGAACGATATCTGGTTCTATATAATCGACATTGAACCCATGGGCCATGGCCGTTGCTTGTAGAGTATGTTCAGGTAAATAACCAGATGCTCCCCTATGAGCGATAACAAGTGGCTTTTTTTGTTTCACAGCACATC
The DNA here is from genome assembly GCA_030425045.1 of bacterium. Classification (GTDB taxonomy): domain Bacteria; phylum Bdellovibrionota; class Bacteriovoracia; order Bacteriovoracales; family Bacteriovoracaceae; genus JAUHVL01. The sequence continues at coordinate 15,974 of JAUHVL010000045.1, read as the reverse complement.
CAAATAATAGTAAAACTATCAATAATATCTTTTTCATTTCAGCTAACGATAACATGAATTTTCATTCGTGAGTGAAGAAAATTAATTAAACAGCAGGAAAGTATTCTTGTTGGTCATTGATTTTATGTCCCCCTTTCATTCCCGTTGCCAAGTTTTCAATCCTATAAATATCCGCTTCAAGATTTAGTGTTTCTCGTAAACGCTCAATCGTTTTTGGCGCAAAAGGATGCAACATAATCACAATATTTTTTAAAATATAAAAACAAGAGTAGAGAGCATTTTTTCTTTCTTCTTCATCATGACGGTCATCATGAGGTTTGAACTGACTAAAAAGACTATTAATAACTCGAGCATAATTCTCAATAGCAAAAAGGATTTTTGCAAAATCTCCTCGCTCCATCATTTTTAAATAATTATTGAGAATCTTAACTGTTTCTTTTTCTGTTTTTCCTATAAGTTTTCCTTCCGGAACAACTCCGCCAAATTTTGAGTGACAAGCTGAAATAGGTTTTTCAAAAGCTGCATTCAGTGGCCCTGCGAGAAAAGCATTTCTCTCTTTTAACGTGTCTTCATCAAAGTTTGAATTTTTTTCAGAGAGTGAAAGAGTACTTAAAAAATAGCGAACCTGCTCAGGATCATAACCCATCTCATTTATAAGCTGATCACCAGTAAAAAAGTTTCCAGTCGACTTGGACATCTTTGTTCCATTGATATGGAGATGATAGTTAGCTACAACCTCAGTCATTTGAAGTTCACCATTTTCAGGTAAACGGTTCATTTCCTTTTGAGTACCTAGCCACATCGATCCCTGCATCAAAACATAAAAAAAGATATTATCTTGTCCAATGAATTGGTACACTTTACTATCAGCATCACACCAAAAATCCTTATATAACTCAGGATCTTTCCCCTGCTCTTTTAGTGCTTCGCGAGTAAAAGAAAGTGGTGCGACTAAAGACTCGGGCCATACGTAAAATGTTTTCCCTTCCATTTGTGCATCGACATCAGTTGGAACAGGAATCCCCCAAGGAACATCTCTGGTAATAGAACGATAAGCCCACCCATCGAGGGCCTCACACTCAATACTGTTTTCATTGAGAGTTTTTACTGCTGCTTCAAAATCACTAAGCTTACTAAAGGCCAGTGCTACCTTTTTTCCAGGAGCATAACGTGACTTGTGATTTGGTAAGGACTCTTTAATCTTTTTATAGTCTTCTTCCTGTTTATTTGAAAAAGTTAAAGTCGGCATCACCTGAGAGAGAACCTCATTCATAATGACTTTTCGCCAAGTTTTCTTTTTCGTCTCTAACCACTCAACTAATTGGTCACTAGCATGCCACATATCGAGATACCAGTGATCAGTTTCTTTTAAAACGGGAGTAGCACCACTAAGGCTACTAACAGGATTCTTTAATTGACTTGGTTCATACTGAGCACCACAAGCATCACATTCTTCACTATAAGCTTGATCATTATCACAGCTAGGACAACCCCCTACCACGTAGCGATCGGGTAAAAACATATTAAGACCTGGATCATACCATTGCTCAGATGTTTTCTTTTCAAGTCTTCCATTTTGATAAAGTTTTCTTAAAAAGTCCTGACAAATATTTTTATGATCTTCATAATTCGATGGACGGCTGGTTCCGGTATAAATATTTGTACTGATCCCATAGTTTTCCATTGTCTTTTTCTGACCAGCATGAATTTCGGCGATAAACTCTTGAGTCGTCTTTCCTTGTTTTTTAGCAGCGACTTCTGAATTTGATCCGTGATCATCAGTACCACAAACAAAAAGAACGTTCTCGTCTCCAATGAGCATTCTCAACCAACGAGCTTGCGTGTCTGCAGGGACCTGGGTTCCTGCCAAGTGTCCCAAGTGTAAGGGCCCATTGGCGTAGGGCATTCCGGCCGTCACGACAGCTTTTTTGGGGCGTTTTACTCTAGCAAGAGCTTGCTCGAATTTTTCTTTGATATTTTCAAATGAGGCATCAGTCATAATTTCTCCGTCAAAGTCGAAAGTATAACTGATTGCTAAAGAATAGAAAAGAGAACAGGGCCCTCGTGAAGAAGGCCCAGATCATTAATTATTATTTAAGATTGCTTGAAACATGATTGAATTTTGAGGAGTCAAAAGTCCTACATGCTTATGAACCACGGCCCCGTTTGAATCTAGTAAAAAGAATGTTGGAAAACCTTCTACTCCATAGGCCATTAGCGATGGATAATTAGGGTCTGTATCAGAAGATACATTAATAAGAGGCGCTTCACTTTCCCACTTTTCCATCTTTTCTAAAATACTTGGATCACTCATAGGCTCAACTGTAACGGCCTTAACGGTTAACCTATCTTGATACTTTTCTGAGAGGTCTTTGATCACAGGCTTACTTTGATTACAGTAATAACACCAAAAGGCAAAAAACTCGACGAGTACATAATCTTTCCCGGCTTCAGCTTCACTGATATTCATATCAAAGTGATTTCCGTCTCCTGAATATTCCTTCACCATAATATTAGGTGCTGTCTGTCCTTTATTAAGAGCAAAACTGTTTAAACTTAATAATAATGCTGCTGCTAACGTTAAAAATTTCATTTCAAACTCCTTATTGTTTGTTAAATGCTTTTGTAATTTTTTCTCTATTAAAACCTATTTCATGAGATATTAACGTCCACCCACTTTCATTTTTTTCTATGACGGCCCAATGAGGCAAAGAGGTGATTTTTAATTCTTTTTCTAAAATTCCTGCAGAGTCGCGATAAACGGGAAGCTCAATTCCCTTTTTACTGGTGTATCTTTTCGCCCTTTTTATTTGGTCATCCATATTGATCGTGACAACTGGCATTTGATTTTTATTCATTTCAGGAAGTGTCTTTTGCAGCTTAGGTAAACATGACTTGCACCAGGTGGCCCAAAAATAGACCAGTTTTTTATCTCCAGATAACTCTAACTTTTCGCCATCCATTTTTTTGAGTTCTAAATTTGACGGCAAGTTATTTGCAAAAAGATTCACACTAAAAAATAACAAAAATAGTATTTTCATTTTAATCCACTAACTCAGTCCATGAAACAAACGTATCAAGAGAGAAAGGTCCCTCTTCTTTATAAACAATACCAACACTGGGACTAAAAACCATCGTACAAGGTGTTTGCTCACATCCTAATTGGGAAAAGAGCTCATTTTGCTGATCAAATCCAGTGTCCCAAGTTATGCCCCAACGCCCCTCTAAAATATTCGACTTTTGGAGATTCACTCGAATAAAAACCGTGTACAAATTCACCTTAGTCAAAAGCTCGGGGCGATTATTTGTCAGGTCGATAAGTGCATTGTGCTCTTCGCGACAGGTAAGACAAAATTCACCACTAAAAATTAATATCGTTGGTTTATCACCATCAATTGAAAGGTCTCTCGTTTCTCCGCTAGACAAGGAAAGAAAAATATTTAGTTTTTCTCCAGATTCTGAGAGTACTTTTGTCAAATCTCCAGAACTGTCGGAGTCCTTAACCAAGAAGTCTTTATTTTGCCCACAAGAGACCATAAAAATCATCATAACGAGAAGACAAGTTTTCTTTAAAAAGTCCATTCAACTCCTCCCTCTAAGTTCATTTGGTTTTCAAAGTCTTCACTATTAGGCATGAGATACGAACCTTTAAGAGTTGTTTTCATATCATCCCAATCATAAGAGACGGCCGTTCCAAACTGATCGTAAGCCAGTTGTGTAACACGCCCAACCTCTTGCTCATTCTGCCTCTCAGTTACCAATTGATAAGATAATGAAAACAATAAGTCGTAAAGTGGCTCAATAGTAAGCTCTGTAAAAGTTGAGCGATACTCGAGATGACCGCCAATTGTATAAAGAGCATCAGAGCTCACTTCTTTTCGGTAGGTATGCCCTGCTTTAAAAAAAGTATTAAAGGGTGAAGTAAAAAGAGCACTGGCAAGTTTCGTGGCATAACCAAAATGCCTTGGTCTCTCATCCTCATAAACCGCCGTCTCACCTGAAATAGACATTTTTATTCGAGATGTAACAATTTGCTCTACTCCTAAAACAAAGCGAGAGAAGTTCACATTCTCAGGAAGTTTTATCGTCTCTTGATTTGATTTTGTACCGTAAGATTCAGGTCTTTTAATGAGTTGATATTCACCCGCCCCTAATAAAATCGTTCGATCAGTCACTCCATAACGAATACTGACCCCAGCATTTTGTCTGGAGTATGGTACTTTCCCGATTGGTGAACCAAGAGATGTCGAAATATTCCAATCCCCCATAGAAAAGTCATGACCAAAACTTACCCAGTGTTCAGGCCCATCACCATATCTCTGAGATAACGGCTCTAATTCGCCCTCGCCGGTAAGAACTTTCATTTTGTCGTAAGGTAAATACCTTTGTTGATAAGAAAAGTTAAAACTGTGATATCTGGCAACATCAAAAATACCATAACTCAGAGCTGTCGTTGAAACACTACCACTTTCAACTTCGGTAGAGTTACTAAAGTTCGTCTTATTATTTCGAGTAAAATTGATTCCTGCGGTTTGATAATAAGCAAAGCTTGAAAAATTAAGAAGAAAAAAGATAATTAATGAGCGCATGTTGTACAGCCTTGCCCTACCGAAGAAGCGTTATCACCAAGCTTACAAAGAGCTCCCGAATAATCTTGTGTTTGATTTTTAGTAAGGTCCATCGCTGGATGATTTAGCACCGCTTTATCGGACATGGATAAACTTCCACAACTTTGCATAAAGGATAAGGCTAATAACAATAGTATTATTCGTAGCAACATATTTCTCTCTTGGATTTACGATGAAGTATTAAAGTCCTGATTGGTGAGTTTGTCAGTATATGTAATAAAAAGAAAGGAAAGAGATTAACGAAAAGAGCACTATTCAGCCAAGCAACTACAGTATATTCACAACTTGCAGGTCTTTTTTTTAGTATTCACTCTAAAACTTCCCCATAAAAAAGCCGAAAAGAACATTATCAAAACGAAGGAATAAAAGATGAAAACTCTCATAACCCTATCTCTCATTTTCCTATTTTCCTGTGCCCAAAAATCCAATCGAAAAATTGCCAGTTTAACAATCGATGAAAGTCTTGAACGAATTAATAACTTAAACCATGAAATATCAGAAAATGTTTTGAAAGAGGCATTAGAAAACTTCAAAAAACATGAAGATAAAATTAAAAACAAAAGGTATTTAAGTATCATCGACTATTCAAAACACTCTTCAGAAAAAAGATTTTATATTATCGATTTAGAAACAGAAGAGACCACTTCGTTTCTGGTTTCACATGGAATTGGAAATGACCGCAATGATGATGGCATGGCCGATACATTTCCTAATAGAAGCGGAGTTAAGTCTTCTCCCCTTGGAAGTTTTATCGTTGGACAATTCTATCGAAAAGTAAAAAGAATCGAATATTTTGGATTAAGAATCACTGGTCTTGATCGTACCAACTCTTATGTTGCAAATGTTGGCGTCGTAATTCAAACATCAACCGTCACTCCCTCTCTTATTAACCCCTACGGTAAAACAATTCGAAGCTGGGGAAGTTATGTTGTCAAAAAAGAAAAATTTATGGAGATTAAAGACCTCATAGAAGATGGTACTTTTTTGTACGTTGGGAAGTAAATCTACTATTTATGAAAACGACTGCCGCTTAGATTCCTGATACTATGATCGTTTTTTGATTTAGTATTAAAATAGCGGTTAGATCTCACATCGATATCACACGTAAAAACAAATAACTTTTTTAGGTTTACTTCTTTAAAATCTTTTTACTTAAAGTCACATTATTTTGTGAATTAGAGTAGATATTCATCTTATTAGACAATGCATGTCATGTAAGTTAAATTCTTATCTTCTTTCTTAACTATCATTGTGCCTGAAGAACTATCAACTAGGTGCCATTTTTTTTTCTAAGTATGTAAATGCAAAACCAGACTATAAATGCAATAGTAGTCGCAATAAATGTCTCAACAGCAAACCATCTTAACATATCTTCGCCACAAATTCGACTTCCTCCCCCCATAACATTCCAATAACAATCTCCCATAAATATCTTTGCTATGAAAAATCTTACTATTAAAACTCCTACATATAGAAATATTAAAACAAGTAGCCCTTTAAATTTTTTCACCAGAAACATCCCTTTATAAAAAATCCTACCAACTAATTACTAATATGATCCAGAATTTTGTTCCGGTTATATAATTAGTCTGTATTAACTAATATTTTCTTCTTATATAGAAAATACAACAGAATTAACTTATGACTCCTTATCTAAAAAAGTCACTGGCGCCATATCTTAAGGGTCCAGTGTCTCGTATATACTTTAGTTAAAAAGTTAGAATTTTTACATGGTTAGAAATTTATTAATTAGAAGTTGGTGGACCAGCCGCATCGATATGCAATTTTGCTCAAAGATTTTAATTTATCAATAATATCCAACACTTCACTTAACAAAATTGAAATCACCGAAGATTTGCTCAAAGAGAAATATACCCAAAACATGCTCTCAATGAGAGATATTGCGAAGCAGCTTTCTTGCTCAAAAACCCAAGTTCGTAAGTTATTAATCAAATATAAAATCCCTATTAGAGGCTCTTCCATACGGCCCAAAAACAATTTTAGAACATATGGAAATAAGAAAAACAAAGGTCATATTGTTCATGATAGGAAAGAGGCCCAAACTATTAAAATCATCAAAAACCTATATTCCGAAGGTATGTCTACAAGATCAATTGCTAGAATCCTCGACTCGATGAGAATTCCAACTAAAAACAATGGAAAATCTTGGCACAATCAAACCATCATCTCAATTTTAACGAGAGAAGGAATATACAAATCTAAAAAAGGGAGTTCATAAAATGTCAGCAATTATTAAAGCAGGTTTTACTATTATTTCAGCTTATTTAATTCTCACTCAAGGAAATATTGTGATGAAAAAGTTAGCATTTGAAGTCAAAATTCATGTTTTAGAAACTATAATCAGCTTTAATAAAATCTCTAAAATAAAATCTTTGGCCAGTAGATTAAAGACGACTGGCCAATAAACAAATAACTATTTTATAAACTTGGTACATTTCATTACAATATCTTGTTGAGGTAAAAAAAAGTCAGGAGCATTAATTAGCTCCAAGGTTGCTTCTACTTCGTTTGTTTTATTTATATAAGCAAATAATCTGTACGAAAAATCATATCCCGTTTCACCAAGTGTACCAAAAGAGCCTAAATCAAAGGTCTTAGAAACATCCTCTATTCCATTTTCTAAATTATCTGTTATTAGCCACATACTAGGCTCAGGAGAGCCAATTAACTTTCTTCCATCAACATTTGATACAGCGTAAGTAATTCCATGACCGTCATGATAAATATAGACTTTATTTGCTTGGTTCTCACATTTATAATATGTACTTGGGAGAAAAGAGTCCCATTTCTTAAATGTATGACCAGAGAAAATTTGACCAATTGTTCTTCTAACTCTAATTGAACTTTGCTCATTAAATCTTCTTAAATGAGCATAGAATACTTCATGCAAATAAAGAGCAGCTAAGTTTAAGTTATCCATCTTATCTAAAAGGTCTTGATTTATTATGACTTCGCCACCAACTACATTATCTATATAACGAACGAGTTGTTTGATTTCGCAATCAACTGGTTTGATAACTTCAAAAGAGTCATTGGTTAATGTTAGCTCAATCCCTTTTAGTCTTCTTATTTTGCGAAACTTCCCTTCGTCTAAAAAAGCATTTAAATCATATTTGAGAATTTCATAAAAAGCATCACTTCCAATAAAGTCAGGTGAGCTAATATCAATTCCCAAAGAGTATTCATCTGTATCAATACTATTTTTGAGATTATCTAACCCAGCAAACGCAATTTCTTTAATTGTTTTTTTTGATGGTTTAATATTTCTACCATAAAGACTTTTCGCTTCCCACAGGTCTAAAAGCTCTACTGACTTAATTTTGCCGAAAGAATCTCTACAAACAACACCCATTCCTCCACCACTTGAAATTGGGCCAAGCATTAAACTGTTGATATTCTCGTTATAAGCATTAGATAAAAGTGAAAAGGAAAAAAAAGTAACAAAAAAGATATATTTCAAAGTTCCTCCTAATATTTGATTTAATTTAACTTTAAAGCTTTTCATTGAAAACTGTCAGTATATTTATTATTATTTATACTCATTTAATGGTAATAAATTATGACGATATTTGGTTTTAATGAATATAGAGAATTTCTCAAAAAGACTGCTGAAGATGGTCCTAGAGGTATTATTACAACATTGGCCCAAGCGGCAGGTTGTCAAAGGTCTTATCTGTCTCAGGCCCTTTCTTCAAAAGTTCATCTTACAGCTGACCAATTATTTGGTATTTCAATCTTTTTAAAATTAGATGATCAAGAACAAGAATACTTACTTCTTTTGTTAGAAAAAGAAAAAGCGATAAATCACTTATATCTAAAAAAGATCAATCAAAAACTAGAAAAACTTAAAAAGTCATCTCAACGTCTATCAAAAAAGATTTCTCCAAAAAAAGAAACAAAAATAAATGATACTTACTATTCTGCTTGGTACTATTCTGCTATTCATATTGCGACAAGTATCCCCACATTGAAAACAGAAAAGGATTTTGCAAAATTACTTAATCTATCTGTTAAAATTACTACCCAAGTTCTCAAAGACTTAAAATCCTGGGGGCTTATTCTTAATAAAGATGGATGGGAATATAATTACGATCACCAAATACATCTTAATGATGAATCTCTACTGAATAGACTTAATCATGGGAATTGGAGAAACTTTGTCTTGTCGAGGCCGATTCTTCCAGAGCAGAATATAAATTATTCTTCGGTATTTACCGTATCAAGAAAAGATTATTACGAGCTAAGGAAATCATTATTAAAGTTTTTAGATGGTCAAAGAGAATTTATCTCTAATTCTAAATCAGAAGAGTTGGTAATGTTTAATTGTGATCTCGTATTAATTAGAGAATAACAAAGCTAGAGTTTCTAAAGAAAATTAATTTTCTATTTTTTTTGCTTCCAAACTTTACAATGATCTACGTTATTTTAATTTGAAATTTTTAGATGCTTTTAAATTATCATATTCAAAAATCATAAGATTAATTTCTTCTTTCACTTCGTTGTATTTTAATTCAAAGAACTTCTCTTTCCCAACTCTGAAAATTATATGATAATGTCCCAATTTTACAATTCCCCCATTTCCATCAACTCCAGCACCACAATTTTTATATTTGTACTTAATTTTAATCTGACCAATTTTTCCAGAGTCTAATACTTTAAAAGTTGCGCCATCAGCTGATAAGTAATCTCCTACTAATTTAGAATAATCTTCTTTGAGTTCATACAATGTATCATGAGCAAGGAATTTTTTACCATTACGGGATTTAAGTAAGTACATTCTATCTACTTCTCTTTCGAGCTCTCCATCTTCATTATAAATACGAATCTTAGCAGATGCTTTCCTTAGAATTTTTTGTTCTATAGTTTCAGGTAGTTTATCATTCCTTATTTCAACATCGTTTAACTTTTGAATTACTGGCTTTCTACTAGGGCCATCAGTTTCATATTTTTTTGTATTATAAACCTTCTTCTTTTTTTCAGTTTTTTTAATTGAATTCTCTACAAGATAACCTGGACTATTAACAATTTCATCCTCTTTATGACTCTTATTCTTTGTCTGTTTTTCAATATTTTTTGGTGGTATTAAAAGATCAAATTGACTAGATTCATTTGACTTGAAAAAAAGGTACCCACAAGTAAGTATAATAACGAAGAGTAAAATATTTTCTTTATGACAACGCCCTTTTGGCTGACTATTTTTAACAGTTTTATTATTTTTGCATTAAAATGATAATTTAAATCTTAAATATTTTCAAACTAAAAACAGAATATTTCACATATTAAGAAAATCAAATACTCTTATCATAAACAAAAAAATCCAAGCAATCTATCAAGTTATTTACTAATTAAGCCTATAGTAAGAATCATGGCCTGAATTTTTCAAAATACTCCCTGCTGGCATATTTTTATAAATTACGATTAACCCAATTAGATCTACACTTGAAATACTTAAATTAATAATTGCTACCCAAAATAAAAAATAATTAAACTTAAACATACAAATGAAAAGAGGTATTAAAGTCAAAACACCGAAAGGAGTAAACCCACTCAAAAGATATCTATTTTTACTAACTTCACCAGAATAGTATGCAAACAGAGCTAACTTTAATGGTAAAAATACTATTGTTGTTTTTGAAGAAAAACCAAAATCTGGAAAAATAATAGCATGTAAAAGCTCATGAAAAAGTATTATCGGTAACATTGATACTATTAACCAAATTCCAATATTTTCTTCAAAAGCTTTTGCTTGTTCAAAATTAAACCCAAAGGTCATTTTCCAAAATACAAATAAAAGGATAGGAAGTAATAGTGCCATTACATTGCCGTAAAATAAAACTTTTCCTATTCGCGGTTCTTTAAGCCGAAACCATTTATCATCTTCAAAAAAGTTATCTGTAGCAGTAGGAAGCTTAAGTCGAAAGTTCATGATCTCTTATCTCACATTCCCCGAGCAATCAGGTAAAGTATTTCTATATTAACACCTCTACTAATCACATTATATTACACCGATAGTAAATATATATTTAAACTAACCAATTACGAAAATCATTTTACAAAAAACTTCATTTTCACAATCTTCAATTTAAAATCTAATTTTTAAGTTTTTGAGAATCAAAAGAAGTTTTTAAATATTTTAATATGATTTCTTATCAAAATATTAAAACTAAACTTCAAAAACCTTATACTTTTGCCATAGGTGAATCTCTTCAAGACGGTTTAATGTATCAAGATATTAGAAAAGTCCCTCACCTTTTAGTCAGTGGAAGCACAGGTGGTGGTAAGTCTGCCTTCACAAGACAGCTTCTTATGGGACTACTCGAATCAACAAAAACAGGTCTTCAGATGTATTTAATTGATCTTAAAAGAGGTGTTGAATTTAGAGAGTTTTCTAAGTTACCAAATGTAACTTTGGCAAAAAATGAAGAAGAAGCGGTAGAGCTTTTAGAAGCCTTAAAAGATGAGATGTATAAAAGGTTTAATTACCTTGAAGAAAATGGATATAATTCAATTAATCCAAAAAGAGATAAAAAAGATATCATTGTCATTGCAATTGATGAAGCAAGTGTACTTTATGGAAAATCTAGGCAAAAAGATAAAGCTAACCTGGTAGAAAAAGCTAGAGAATTAACCGATGAGCTAGCGAAACTTGCCAGATCTTCTGGAATACACCTTGTAATATCTACACAAAAGGCCATAAAAGATTCTCTTGATACTAAAACGACAGAGAACCTTACAGGACGTATGGCCTTTAAAATGTCCACACATGCTGGATCTGTTTCAGCACTTGGAAACAATAAAGCGTATTCTCTTCCTGATATTCAAGGCAGAGGGATTTGGGCCGGTGGTAATAAGTTTATTGAAATACAAGCACCTTATTTATCAGAAGATGAGCTAAAAGATGAATGTGAACTTATGAAAAATAAAATGAAAGAGGATAGTTTTAAAAACTATCAAGAAATGATAATAAATATTGGATCAAAAAAGAATGTTCAACCTAAAATGAGCACAGATACAAGTACGCAAATTCTAGTCAATCAAGATGCCAAAAAAGATAGTAGCACTTACCAATAGAGATCAAAAAATCTTTCAGTTTTTATTTGAGCAAAAAGTTGCAAGCACAAAGCAACTTGCTACTGCTTTCTTTCCGAATCTTACAAAACAAACAGTAAGTATTAGGCTATTAAAGCTAACAAGATCTGGATATCTATCTAAATATGGCATTACAAATGAAAAGGGTTTTATTCATTATTATGGATTAACAAAGAGAAGTTTGAATATTGTAAAAAATAATTACTTTTACTTAATAGATAATTTTAGGATTAAAAGTGACTCAGTTTTATATGATTTATTTTTAGTGGACATAAGGAACCAGCTTAATCGTTTTAACATGATTGAAGAGTATTTAACTGAAAATACACTTCAAAACTGTAATGAGCTTTCAGAATCAAAAACATTAAGACCATTTGTCGATTTAAATAGTGACGCTTATCTAAGAATAAAATCACCTTCATCGACTTATAATGTCGCCCTAGAATATGAAAGATCATTAAAAACAAATATTCGCTATACTCGGAAATTAAATCAGTATTATCGATCTTCAAAAATAGATGGTGTTTTCTACGTTTGTGAAAGTAAAAGTATTTTAGATAAAATTCATCAGATTGATCAAAAAATAGCTAAAGAAAATGAAACTAAAGTATTTGGATGCACAAAGGGTTTTATCCAAAACAATATTGAACAAATACCATTTATCAACAGAGATAATGCCACCTTTTTACTTAGCTAGATCTATAGTCCGAGTACTTACTTTATACATATGTTAGAAAAATCAAAAGTTTTTGAGAACGGTAGAAATGTTTACTCTGGACAGGGCTCATACAGGATAGGCGAAAGCACTGATACGACAATTGAATTTACTCGAAATATGATTTATGTGAGAGATATTCTTCCTTCATATGCTCTGACAAAGTCTAGTGAATACATAATAGACTTAAGAGATCGTGTAGCTGTACAACGAAGAGTAAAAACCTTTCAATCAAAAACAACTACAGAAGAGGATTTTTTTCAATGCGAAATAAAGAGAGTCAGACCTTAAAAAGATATGGTTTCACTACAAAAGCGGTCAACATACGACCCCCAATCAAAATACAATCAATTACAATACCATTCAATTTTATTGGCCAGTTGATATTGATCAACCATATGTAAAAAAGACGAATAGCCTTCTCTACACCATTCGCTCTCAATACGACATCGGATACCCTGGCTTCGATACAGGTATAAGCTCAAATTATTATTACCAGTCTGATAAAAGATTTGGTTGTATCCCAAAACGACATTAAGAAAAAGCGTCCTCTAAAAGGACGCTTTTTCTTGGCTCTGTTTTCAAAGTTGAGTCCATATAACAATGCAGCCGAGGTATATCATCGATAAATAGTTCCTAGAGAGCTTTTCGTATCTTGTTGCAATTGACCTAAATTCCTTCAAGCGACAAAAAGCATTTTCTACTACATGGCGAGCTTTGTATTTTTCTTTATCGTATTCTATATGCTCCTTTCTATTCTTTTTTCCCGGTATAACGGGTGTTATATTTATGGACTTTAAACAAATTCTTAAAAGATTAGAGTCGTATCCTCTGTCGGCTAAAAAGTTCTTTGCTTGCTTTGGAAGCTCTTCTAAAAAGTCAAAAGCAAGATTAACATCATGAGTATTACCAGGACTTAGTTTTATTTGAGTTGGGTTCCCACTCGCATCTGTTATTAAATGAACTTTTGTTGTATGCCCTCCAACACTTTTTCCTATTTCCTGATTTCCCTTTTTTTTCGAGCACCATTTCCATGTTTATGAACTTTTACGGTGCTTGAATCTAAAGAAAGATCATCGAGTTCTAGCGAGTCTTGTACTACTTCAAAAATTTGATCAAAGAATCCCTGATGGCTCCATCTTGAAAACCTTGTATAGACTGATTGCCATGGACCAAACTTCTTTGGAAGATCTCTCCATGGTGCTCCAGTTCTCATCTTCCACAACATTCCTTCAACCATTAATCTATTTGGTTTTGCTGGACGTGCGCATCGACCTCGTTCTTTTGGAAGAAAACTTGAAATTTTATTCCACATTTTGTTTGTTAAAATATCTCTTGTATTTGATTTCATTGATATATCAAAATACAATACTTATCGATGGCCAAGAAAAATGACCTAACAAGGCCTTACATTTTCACTGATTCTAACAACTTTGAAAACAGACCCTAATAATTTAAACATTTAAAATCTTTTAGAATTAGTTACCTACTCTCACAAAGATCACTTTACATGGATCTGTATCTACATGATCAGTTGTAACCTCGGCGATAAAACTATATCCTTCAACTTCGTTAGATACGATATATTTTTTTTCAATTCTCTCTGAGCCACCTGTCCATGACATATTAAAAAAATCAACCGATATTGTATCTTCACTTGTAAGCTCAACCTTATACTTCACCTTTCCAAATTTTTTAAACATACCGAGCAAGTTAACCTCAGAAAATTTAGTAATTTTCTTTACGTCTTCTCCAAGTCCATTTAATACTGCTGCTTGAATTCTTTTTTCTTCACATTTAGTGACGAGTTCTTTGGCTTTTTTAAAATTTGTTTTTGCATTCGCAGAAAAAGAAACAGCAAACACTCCAACAAGCATAGTTGTAGTAAATAGTTTTTTCATCTCATTATCCTTGTGTGTTGTTAAAGATTTGCAAATAAAAATAAAGCAAATCATCTTAATAATCTAAAATGAAAACACTCTACAATGCACAGAGTCATAAGTCAATAAAATCTCGTACATAGGTAAAAATTACAATACTAGAAGTTTTGGAGTTGCTAAATCCAGAATTGATTTGGTTATTTCTTTTATATTCACCCTAAAAGATTAGTGCCAAATAGTACCCAGGCCAAGACCCATGGCCCCGTAAAATCCATAGTTTCGCCCCAAAGCTAGCTAAGCTTACACTAGAAGTTAATAAAGTGAGATATCTCCATCAAAGATTTCACCGATACGGTTAAAGCCTTGGTCGAAGACAAGCCCCATCGTATTACCACCATCACAAGCATCATCTGTCGTTCTGGCAATGTAAAAGAATTCTCTATAGTCAGACGTTAACTTAGAAAGCTCAACCATCTCTTTTAGACAATAGCGACTATCGGCACCGGCAAAGTTTAGAACACTTAGGTAAAGAGTTTCAGAGAGAGTTATATCGTTTTGAACTTCAACGTAAGTATACTCATCTCCATTGGCACTATCATCGTAGCTCAGGCGTCACGGTCATAAGGTGGTCTAACTATTCAAATTTTAAAGATCAAATCCTGCTGAAGCAGATATCAGCAGGATAACCTTGAATTTTAAATTATTTTAGAGGGGTACTAGGCCTGGGCCCATTCAAGTGGAGTTTGGAGCTCTCGCTTATCCCAATGCCTATGACATTGTTCAATTAAATAGGCCCTAGCGTTTAAATTGAGTAATTTACAGGTCTCAATAATGCTGTAATAAAACATCGCCACATCTGCGCCATTTATGGTGCGATAACCATTATAATTATCCCGTCCTTTTACTGGATTTCTAAGAACCCTCTCGGCCAAATTATTTGACAGTGGAATTTTGGGATCTTTTAAAAATAAAGTCAGCCCCTCCCAAAGATTTAAGGTGTAGGCAACCGCTTTTCCAAGACCGGATCTCGGTAGAGATTCTCTTTCAAGTTTTAAAAGGTATTCAAATAATTCTTCTATCTTTTCTTTGGACTTTGTCTTTCTTAAGTTTTTAAGTCGTTTGAAACTACCTTTGGATTTTCTTTCAATCTCAAAAAGATCATCCATGAGTTTGATCGCATTTTCTGCTTTTGGATAATTTTCCAAACAATCAAAGAACTTTCGTCTGGCATGACTCCAACAATGGGCAACTTTTAGTTTTCTTCCTTGTTTAAAACGATTGTATCCACTAAAACCATCGTTAATAATTATTCCAGAAAATTCTCCAAGTATCTCTTCCGCTACTTCACCAGATCGGCTAGTCTCATATTGAAAATACGCTCCATACTTGTTGCCCATTGCCCAGATATAACCACTGGTATTGGTGGATAATAATTTTCCACGAGTCTCATCAACATGAACATAACCATAGGAGAGAATTTCTTCTTTAATTTTATCAATTATGGGAAGTAAATTTAAATAAACCGACTCTGTTCCTAAATATAAGGTTTTGGTATCAACTTTAAGCCCTTGTTCTTCAAATCGTCTTGCTTGCCTCTCCAGCGGTAAATGATAGCTATACTTATCAATCGCAGTGGATACA
>JAUHVL010000044.1 GCA_030425045.1 bacterium | reverse complement strand
GCGTACTAACCAATGAATCTCAATATCGGGGCGCTGTTCTTTTAGAGTTTTTAAAACGGCAGAAGTTTGTACCAAGTCTCCAAAACTTGAAAAACGAATGATCAGTAGTTTCATGTTTTAACAATAACTGAGGCCTAGGCGTTGCGCAACAAATAGGTGAAGAAAACATAGACAAGCTAAGAGAAAAACTAAAAAATAGGATATGGCGTTTTCTCCAGAAAATCTTATCAGCTTAATCAAGCTCGCATTCCAGCATAATGCTAGTGATATTCATATTAGAACAAATGAGCCCCCTGCATTTAGAATTCGTGGGGAACTTTTCTCCGTTGAAAGTAAACCTCTCAAACAAGAAGATGTTTTTGAAATCGCTAAAATTATTATTAGAAACAAAGAAGACAATGCCCGCATTCACGAATTCAAAGAGTATGATGGTGGCTTTGGCGTAAGTGGTCTTTGTCGAATACGTTTTAATTTTTTTCGCTATCACCAAAAGCCTGGCATTATTTTAAGAATTGTTAAAGAAAGTGTCCCCACTATTGATCAACTTGGTTTACCTCAAGTTTTAAAACATATTTCATCACAAAAAAGAGGACTCATTCTCGTTACCGGCCCCACAGGTTCGGGAAAGTCGACGACATTAGCTTCTATGATCCGTCATATGAATGAAAGTTTTAATTATCATATCATTACTATTGAAGACCCCATCGAATATATCCATAAAACGGCCCGCTCTAAAATTTCTCAAAGAGAAGTTGGAAGAGACACTGACAATTTCACAACCGGTTTAAGATCAGCATTAAGACAAGATCCGGATGTATTATTAATTGGAGAAATGAGAGATCCTGAAACCGTTCAAACTGCTCTCAAAGCTGCCGAAACTGGCCACCTGGTTTTATCAACAATGCATACAACAAATGCTCTCGCAACAATTGGTCGAATCATTTCTCTTTTTCCTGAATCTGAAAGAGAAGAAGTCAAAAAGAGATTATCTGTAAACCTCTACGCAACAGTTGGGCAGAGAATGCTTAAAAGAGCTGATAATAATGGCATTGTTATCGCTCAAGAAATTATGATTACTTCTCCAGGTATTAAAGAATGTATTTTAGGAAATGAGCCCTTAGAAAGAATTGTTAAAATCATGCATGAAGCTCATAAGCCTGGTGGAAATGGATCGCTTACTTTTGATCAAAATATTATGGAGCTTTACGAAGCAGGTAAAATTGATAAAGAAACGGCACTGGCCGCGGTAACGTCACAAACCAACTTCTTACAAAAACTTGAATTTGAGTAGAACTTATCTATAGTGCTTTGGTCATGATAGTGGAGCAGTACCTCATCTCTTAAGAACTGAAGTTCCAGAAAGCCTATCATGCAGTGAACGCTGCTCTCGATTAACAAAGATCATCAAAATTCCAAAAACAGACAATACAGAAATAGGCTTAAAAAGCACCTCCCTCATAAATGCCTGTGGAATCGAAGCATACCTTCCAACCTGACTTTCTTTTCCTACATAAATATTCATAAAACTTTTACCGATTGACGCCTTATAAAGAATTGAGGGAATCGTATAAAATAAAAGTATCAACGCGGCTGCAACTATGGCCCAACCATACTCGGTAATGAGCTCTGGGGAAACACTGATAACATTAGTAATAACTACTAAAAATTCATCTAAAATTTCATTGATAAGTGGAGCTAAAAATTGGCAACCAAGAACAATCGCAATTAAAAAAGCTGCGTCAACTGTTCCTGCCGTCATTCTCTCCATTCTTGTGCAGTAATTTTGAGTATAGATTGAACTATTTGTTTGATCTACATTCAACTCTTTTGCGACAGCTCTTCTCGATTTTTTTGTTACTCGTTTTGAATGGTCTACCTTGAGTGCTTTGTGTTTTGTTTTTCTTTTGGTTTTTGAGGCATTTTGTGTCAACTTTGCTTTAAGCTCCCGAACGCTACTATTAGTGTCGTCAAAAACGGAGCCATCCATCATGAGACTTTCACTTTCGGTATTATTTGTTACATCACTGTCTAACTTGAAAGCCCAATCATCCTGATCGTCTTTTTTGCCCATGAAAAACTTCCTATTTTTTCGTCACCGATGAAGAAACAGTTGACGATAATTTTGTTCCATTTATATGACCTATAAAGTCTGTCATGATTGATAATGTTTCTTCAAGGAGGACATCTTTACGAATTCCTTCAATCCATTCTTCTTTTCTTTGGGCAAAATCTTTTTTCCACTGCTTTTCGTCTGCCGGTCTAACATTTTCATGTTTTCTTAGAGAATGTTCAAAGTGACTAACTAAGATATTTTTATTTTCTTCGTCTAATTTTAGTTTTTCAGTAATTTTTTTATTTTCTTCTGCTTCTTTTTTCAAGGCCTTTAAGTTTAAAGTAACGATCGTATCATCTCTTCTTTTATTTAAAAAAGAGACACTATCAATGATCTTCTTAAACTTTGGAGACTCTTTCACTCGGAAGCTACTTCTTTGTTTTAAAATATCGATATTCGTTAGGTTATGCTTACCCCACTTATCATATTTCAAGGATCCAACTTTTGACCATGGAAGAGAGTAATCTAAATCTTGCTCTCTACTTTGAGCATAACCCATGGGATCAGGTAAAATAATATCGGGAACAACGCCTTTATATTGAGTCGATAATCCGTTCACACGATAAAACTGCTGAATCGTAACTTTTAAGGCACCTAATTTCTCTTGTAAAATTCCTCTTAAAGCTCCTGGCCCTACTGGTAAAACAGCTTGGACAGTTCCTTTACCGTGGGAATTAGCTCCTCCCACCACAAGTCCTCTTCCGTAATCTTTTATCGCTCCAGCTAAAATCTCTGAAGCTGATGCAGAAAAACGATTAGTCATCACAATTAGCGGTCCATCATAAGTCACGCTGGTATCTGTATCCTTGAGCACATCAATTTGATCAGTATAGTTTTTTGTTTGAACAATAGGGCCATCTTTAATAAAAAGACCTGTCATCTGTCTTGCATCCTCAAGTGCCCCACCGCCATTATTACGAAGGTCTAAAATGATTCCATCTACTTTTTGTTTTTTTAAATATACCAATTCGTCTCTAACATCATCAGTACAGTTGATACCATCACTATCATTAAAGCTACGATAGAATTTAGGTAACATGATATAACCATATTTTTTCTTTGAACCTTTCATTTGAATAACGGAAGACTTAACGTAAGAAGCTCCGACTTGAACTACATCACGAACAATATTAATCGTCTTTCTTGTTCCATCTACTTTTTTCACCGTTAGTGAAACGGTGGTTCCCTTTTTACCCCTGATATAGCGAACAGCATCGTCAACACGCATATCAACGAGATCGACGGGTTCTTTTTTTCCTTCACCAACTAAGAGAATAATATCGTCGACTTCTAACTCTTTTTGTCTCCACGCTGCTCCACCAGGAACGATTCTAACAACTTTGATATAAGCCCCATCTTCTTGTAAAACGGCACCAATACCTTCTAGCTGACCTGAGATATCAATATCAAAGTCTTCTTTTTTCTTCGGTGGAAAATACGTCGTATGCGGATCATAGATTGTCGAAATGGAGTTTACAAACTTCTCATAGAAGTCAACACGATCATCTTTTAAAAGCCTTGAAAAATAGAGTTTAAACTTCTTTGATATGGCCTCATGAGATTTTTTTCTCATTTGAGCGTCAGTGAGAACCTCTACTTTTTTCTTATCTTTCTTTTTACTCTTTTTATTTTTCTTTTTATCTTCTTTTAGATCTTTTTGTTCTTCTAGATAAGACATATACCTGCCAAGAACAGAATGCTTATAAATTTTTGTCCAACGGTCTTCCCATTCTTTTTTATTTTTAGTCCACTCTCTCTTTTCAGGATCCAATTCTAGTTTCTCTGTTCCATCAAACTTAAATTGTTTTTTAAAAATCTTTTCTCTTAACTGATCAGCTTCTTTTACACGAGCTTGAAGAAGAGGCATGGTTTCGTCGAGTAGTTTTAATTCTGCAGACTCGAGCTGGTCATCCATTTTAAATTCATGTTTTTGAAGTTTCTTAACGTCATTACTCATTAAAAATTGCTTACTATAATCAACTCTTTTTAAAAATTCTTGAAATGCTTTTTGAGATACATTGTCATCAATTTTCATATCTCTAAAATGATAAGTTTCTAAATAGTTTTTAATATAAAAACCGACCTTCTTTTCTTTACCAGAGATTTTGGCATTAACGGCAAGAGGACTTATCAAAATGAGGCATAGAATGAGCTTTGTGAATTTGTGCATTAATTCTCCGAAATTAGTTACATCTCTCTATCATAAAAGCATATTACTTCAGACAAAAGGGAGAAAATGTCTACCCTTCTTACATTTTACCAAAACTTGACCAAGGAATTTCTTAAACTTTACTTTATCTCTCAACTTCCTCACCCCAGGGTGTAAAGAAATATTTTTGATAGCTTGAAGTGGCCTTTATTAAGTCTTCTTTTAACTCATCAGTTAAGTGCTCTACCGTTTTCGCCCAAAGATAAAAATCTGGCTTGATAACCGGGCTTTTTGGGGCCAATAAGCTACATGCATCATCATGAGGAAGACAAGAGATATCGTGCAGCCCAAAACGATGAGATTTTTTGATAATTTCTTTTTTTTGCATTCCAATTAAAGGCCTAACTATCGGCAAAGAAGCTGATTGA
The DNA here is from genome assembly GCA_030425045.1 of bacterium. Classification (GTDB taxonomy): domain Bacteria; phylum Bdellovibrionota; class Bacteriovoracia; order Bacteriovoracales; family Bacteriovoracaceae; genus JAUHVL01. The sequence continues at coordinate 16,476 of JAUHVL010000044.1, read as the reverse complement.
TCTAATAAACGAAGAGTCTGAATGACTTGGCTTGCCACTTGGCCTAAAGAGTCTCCTGTAATAAGGCAATCTTTTTTCTTTTTCCGAGCAATTTCACAGGCAACTTGAATCATGGCCCATCTAAATAAATTAGTCCGGTACTTGGGGTCGCAATGAGCAATTATTTTTTTTTGAATATTTCCAAAAGGAACAATCATTAATTCACAATGGCTTTGAAATTTGGCCAGTTGTGCAACGAGTTTTTTTATTTTCTCTACAACTTCATTACCAACGAAGGGGTAAGCGTGAAAAAAAATAAAACTTTGATCAACTCCCCTAGCTCCCATCATGACACTGGCCACAGGAGAATCAAACCCACCAGAAATTAAAGTGAGTCCTTCTCCACTGCTTTTTAAGGGAAGACCGCCAACACCTTCAAGTTTCTCTAACGTGATATAACATTTATTGCCAAACGTGAGTTTGATATGAACTTCTAACTCAGGTTTTTTGATCTGAACGGAAAGCTTATCAAAAACACTTAAGAGCCTTCCCCCAACATCTTTCGAAACTTGCATACTTTCAAGAGGTAATCTTTTATCTGAACGGATAGTTGTCACCTTGAAAGTAAATAATTGAGATGGGTTTCTCGCTAAGAGGTCTCCCATCAGCTGTTGGGATATATCTTTAATCTTATCTATTTCACAAGTTGTCTCGATGACAGGTAGTATTGAATTAAGTCCAGGTAGATGAACTATATTTTCAATTAAATCCCTTGAAAAATCATGATCTGATTTTAAAACAAAACGTTGATTTTCATTTTTAAGTGAGTATTTAAATTGATGAAAATGTTTAATTCTATTATCGAGTTGACCTTTTAAGACACGAAAAAAATGTGATCGATTTCGTCCTCGTAACCATAGTTCATCTACATTTATTAAAATAGTTTTCATTTTATAATAACGGTTTTATCTCTTCACAAATTTGGTGTGTTTTTAATTTTAATTCATTCAAGGCCGATCGATCAAATTCTGTACCAAAAGACATCCTTAAAAACTGTTGCTGCTTTTTTTTATCATAACCAAGCTGTGCGAGTGCAGGGTTTTCTTTTTTATTTTTAGAGGAACAAGCGGCAGAGGAAGATAAATATATCTCTTTTTCTTCAAAAAACCTTAAAAAGATATCACTGGTTAAAATGTCGATAAAAAATGAACAAATTTGAGGAAGTGAATAATCTTGAAATGGTAAAGAAAGAGGAAGTTCTTGCTTAAGAAATATGAGGTAGTCATCTTTTAGCTCTTTTAATTCTTTTAACTTTTCAGAACTCCAAATTATATTCACTTCTTTGAGAGCTGTGACAAATCCTTCGATTAAAAAAACAGAGGGGGTTGAACTTCTTAAACCATATTCATGCCCTCCGCCTAAGAGCAGTGGCTTAAATGATGATTGATAATATAAGCCTCCAATTCCGATAGGGCCTCCGATTTTATGGGAACAAATCGTTATCGAATCGACTTTAAATTTTTGATACTCAAAAATTCCTTTGCCAAAACTTTGTGAAGCATCAAGATGAAACCAAATATGAGGAAATTTCTCTTTGATGATATGAATTTGCTCTTCGGTCATTGTCACGACACCGGTTTGTCCATCAACGTGAGAAAGAGCTATTAAACCGACATCAGTATTAAGCTCTCTCATCCACTGATCAAAGTTAACTCTTCCATCAGATAAAAAGGGTATCTCTTTGATAAAGTTATGATGATCAATATATTTAGAAAGAGAGGGATGATCACCTTTTGCAAGCCATATTTTTTTTTCATTTAAAAGATGAGAATTAATAATAGTGTTATTACTTTCTGTCGCTGATGAAGTAAAAATAAACTTCCCTGGTCCTTGAGACTCGAAAAAAGTTCTCGCTGACTCAATTTTCTTTTTAAGTTCTCGACCTAGCATATGAGAAGAAGCAGGGTTACCACTCCAGTCTAAGGCTTCGATCATTGACTTTTTCACCCCAGGAAGTAGTGGTGATGAGGCAGCATGATCTAAGTACAGCATTTATAATGATCCTTTTATTTTTCCTTAAGATAATTATATATACTTCGTAAGTTAACTCGACAATTTTTTTAACAGAGAAAAGGCTTTTATTGGAATATATTTCTTACAAAAAATAAATTTAAACGTCCATGTTTTGCGATAACCAATATCGGGTCATCCATGCCCCGCCCCTTCGGGCAAGTATTGGTCATCTTGTATTTTAAAACAAGGGATGTTTAAAACTTGCCCACGAAGTGGGTGCGACCACGACGGGAGCATTTTAAATGTCCAAAAACATGGATGTTTTTATAGAATTATCAATAATAGTTTAAATAACGAAAATGAAACATATCCATTTAAGTAAATCAGTTTATATTACTTAATGGAGGCAATATTAACGAAACTTTTATCTTCAAAAAGACAACGAGAAGTCCCAACCCACTCTCCTTTTTGAGAGAGGTACGACATAATTTGAGGACTACCTCCAATATCTTTACATCGAGTAAAACCAGGATTTCCACTCATTTTAAACTTTTTTCGCCACATTTTTGATGAGACCATTTTTAATGCCTGACATTTTCCATCCATGCAGTTTTGTGACCGAATGACTTGTGGTCTTTTGCCTACGCAGACTTTTTCATTTTGCAGTACAAGCTTTTGAAAATAATTATACTTAACTTTACTGTGAAAACATTTGTATTTTTCTTGGGCCAACAAAGCTGAACTTATAAAAACAAAAAATAAAAAAATACTACCTTTCATTGACGGTAAATCCTTTTCTTAAATTGCGAAAAAGTGCTTGCTCCGTAACCCATACATGGCCGGGATATTCGGGATCATGAGTCCAGCCTGCTTGCTCACCGGTATAATCTTCACCCCAGGAATTTCGAATTAAAACCATACAAGAGTTTGTATTATCATCCCATTTTTTAGCAACGGCGCTAACAACATGTCCACCATCATCATTTATATGATTTGGTGAGAACCTATTGGTCTCTAAAAAATCATGATTAACTGCTATTCCAACAGGGCCAGAGTCTAAACTTCGAAGAACACCGTCGAGCATATTTCTTCTTGAAGGAAGCGCTTCAATATAACTCGTTGTCAGGTTATCCAATTGCTCATCACTAACATCCGACTGGCATCTTGCTCCAAAAGTATCGATGGCCTCGTCTATCGTTGCTAAAGTTGAAATTTGGTTAAGGTCATCTATTTCTCCACCAGGAAACAACTGATTTAAAATATCTAAATTTTGACAAGGATTTTCAATACCATCAACCCCTTCTCCATACTGGGTAACTAAACATTCAATATTTCCTAGTGAGTAATCTTGAGAAGGAAAAGATTCTTCACTACAGATTCCATTATATGATTGTACTGCTTCCAACATAGGCTCAACTGAAGCAACACCATCATCGAGAGAGTCAGCTACAGAACGAGGGTCATCTCTTAAACCAATACTTAGAGCAGTAAAAAATGTGGCCCTCATTCCTGTCCAATAACCACCAATCGCTCTAGTATAAGGGATTCCCATCACTCTTGGCATAAGATCATTTCCAGAGCCTCTGGTGAGATCTCTTACGCTATCATGATAGCCACGATTATAATGTCTTCTGGCGACATCAAAAGCCGAAATTCTACGACCAGTTCGATGCCCAATGAGATCGGCCATCGTAAAAGAGACACACCATCCAACACTATCTTGATTCCTCACGGCTCCTAGAGCTGCAGCATGATTTGCTTCCCCACATTGAGATCTTCTATTATTTGCGTTTGCATTGGCGGTTGCCGTTAAGCTAGCAAGTCTATCACTATCGATATAATGTCCAATATCTTTACCTTGAAGCTCTGCTAATCTTCGCAACTCTGCAAGAGGTGCTGAAATATCTCCAAGTTCTGCATCTGCCTCTATGACATCAACGAGTGTTCTTGCCCCATTATCATAACCACGGTTTCGAAGCCGCTCTAGCTGAATATGTCCACCCGGTACAACAGTAGAAATAAAATCATTTGCACTGATACTGTATTCACTAGCAACCCATTCGCTACCAGAAATAAGATTATCAATATCTTGAGAGACATTACGAAATTCAGCATCCTCTTCAATATCTTCAAACTGACTTCTTCCAATGGCCTCTAAATCAGAAAGGGGCCTTTGCCCTGAAGAAGCGCAAAGATTTTGAGCAAAAATTTCTGAAAATGTTATAAAAAATATTATGGTCGTAAATAACTTCATTATAGAAACTTTTCGGAATTTATTATTCATATTGAATTTATTGAGAGGATAGAAAAGGGATAAGAAATTTATTCCACTTCATTAATTTTTACATTGAGAGAGTCTAGAGCATCAATTAAAAGATCTAGTGAGCGATTACTTGGTCTATAATGGCCGGAGTGGTTATTAATAAGGTCAATTTTTCCATCAACGAGAACCATCTCCCCTGCCACCAAGACATCTTCTCCTGCCACTAGTGAAGAATGATGGAAGACACCAATTGGATGATAAAAAGAAAGAAACATCCTACCTTTTATATCAACTACATAAATAGCTCTTACTGGATTTGTAATAATATGATTTGACGGACTGTGAAGGGGCTTTCCAGAAATATCAACCAACAACCCACTGCAATTGACAAAGACTTGATACTCTAACCTTCCTTTCTCAGAAAGATAGGTAATCTTATCTCTTTCATCCCATAGATGCTCCATAAGTGAAAAAACAGGAAAACCAAGACTTATAATTTTTTGTTCAAGCTTTCTCTCGTACTGAACACAAGAGTGAGAACTGGCAATCGTTCTCTTTTTTGACTTTTCAAAAACGCTACAACTAGAAAGTACAAAGAGAATGAGTATAGATAAATTAACCTTTCTCATACTAATTAGATGAAATCGTAAAGATGATCGTATCTGAATAAGTTCCCTGAACCATTTCGGAAGCAGGCTTTCCTGTATAAGTTATAGTTACTGGACTTTTGTATTTGATGACATTTCCTGCATTAACTCTTTTCATTTCTGTCTCGGATGTCGTCAATGTTGTTTTCGGTCCATTATCATAGCTGATCAGGTAACGAAGTTCATCTAGGTTACCGTTTTTTAAGAGAGATCCATTGAGAGACTTTGCTGAGATAGAATAACCTGTACTACTATTAGATTTTTCAACCACTGTTGCGATTCTTAAACCTACAGGAGCAGCAGATAAGTTTAAATTTGTGGCCCTCGGTCTTGGGTTGATTTTTATAGAAACCTCTTCTGGAACAATCCCTTCAATTAAAAACTGTTCAGTTGAAGCGTTTGAAGAAAACATACATAAAAAACATAGTAAAACTCTACTAATCATTTTAACTCCGAATAAACTTTTTAATTTAGTCGGAAATTGAGTCGTTTATTTTAAAAAAGTGTTTACTTTTGAGTTAAAAAGACATTTTTTCCGTGATTATGATATTTCACTATCTTTTTTATAGGGTAAATATTCAGCTAACCTCTCCACTTCTAATTCGACTTTGTGGTTCATTGAATGGACATGGTTTTCAATGACCTTCGATAACTCAACATTTTTAATATGATGAAAACTATGAATCATTACAGGCTTAAATCCTCGCAAAAGTTTTTGCTCTCCTTGTGCACCAGCTTCAAACTTTTCTAATTTACAATCGATACAATATTCAATGCCACGATAATAACAAAGTTCGAAATGTAAAAAACTATATTGTTTTTCATACTCGGGAAATATCCCCCAATATCTTCCAAACAAGGTTGAATCAGTTTCTATAAACATGCTCATAGCAATTAGAGTTTCCTGCTCATAGGCCATAAAAAAGAAAACATGTTCACTCATAAGATTTTGAAGCTGATAAAAAAAGTTCTTATTTAAATACGCCAATGAGTGTTTTTTCTCAATTGTAGATAGATAAAGCTGATAGACTTGATCTAATTCATCTGCTGTTAAATCAGCACAACAAACCTTTTTAATATGCAAGAGAGAAGAGCTGACGGCCGCTCTTTCTTTTTTAATTTGCTTTCGTTTACGCATTTTTAAAGAATTCATGAAATCATCAAATGAATCAAAGTGATTAAAAAAATGATACTGAATCGTTTTTTGATGAAAGTACCCTAATTCTAAAAATTCACTTTTAAGTTCTTCCTCAACAAACAACCAATGATCTGAAGAGATAACATCTTGATTAAGGTAAAAGTTCTTTAATGATTCCAGAACAAAACGAGGATTGTTTCCAAAAAATTTTTTGGCATTAACAGGGGTAAAAGGAAGAGCATGTATAAGCTTTGGGTAATACGAAAGCCCCACACGTTGGTAAAGATCGGCCCATGCCCAATCAAAAATAAACTCCCCATAGCTATGATTTTTGATATGCCCCCAGGAGAAATGATCATTATTAGAAAAATAAAGTGGATGCCATCCGGAGTCACCGCCAACAGTTTGAGACCTCTCACAACTATCTAAAAGTGCGACCTCCCAATTATGGGGACGATAGGTACAATCAGGTAATGTCGTACTTACTTTTAAGTTCATACTTTTTGATAAACAAGAAATTGATTATGAGAAGGTAAATCATAACGTTTTTTAAAAGAAAGCCCTCCTACTTTTAATTTCTCTGACAAAATTTCGAAATCTCTAATTCCACTTTCGGGATCACGGAATTTCAAACTATAATCAAAAGCTTGGTTTGACTCACTTGTAAAGTCTCCATTGAATTTGAAAGGCCCATATAAAAAGAGATATCCCCCATTTTTAATTACTTCTCCTACCTCAAGACAAAACTTCAATGCGAGTTGCTCACTCATAATATGCAAAGTATTGGCGGAAAAAACAGCATCATAGATTTTTTTTGTTTGATTTTTTATCGATTGATTTCCAATAACAATTTCTAAGGGAGGAAGTAGATTAGAAAGCTGATCTTGTTCTAAACGCTCTTTCATAACCCAATGATATGCTTTTTGATCTGCCGGTTGCCAAACGATGGGAAGCTCTTTTGCAAAATAAACGGCATGCTCTCCGGTCCCGTGTCCAATTTCTAAAATATGATCATCTTGATCAGTATAATCTTTTAAAACGTTAAGGATCGGCCCTCTATTTCTAAGACAAGCCGGACTACTTGGTAACTCATTCATAAGAACAAGCTACCTTGTTTTAAACTAAATTGTCATGGTTAGCTTAGTTAAATTAAATCTTCTACGACAATACCGCTACGTAAATTACACTTAAAGCGATAAAGATCATTTTCATTAATTCTTTTCAAGATCTTTTTAACTTCAATTTGCATATCAGCAGTTCTATTTGAATGATAATAATTTAAAATCCAGCGAGGCATATGAGTCCCTCTACCTGATTTAATCGTTGCATACTCAGTGATACCAAGATTTGTATTTGTCTCAACTTCTAGTTTTTCTGTTGAGAGAATATCTCCATCATAAATAATAGTACCTAGATAAGTTGATTGTTCTGTTTGCTCAATCAAAACTGTCAAACCACTTCTTGTTTCACATAAAAGTTGAGTTTCTGAAAGATTGAAAATATTTGCCCTTGAGTTAAACGATAATACAACTAAGAAAATGATGAAGGTTCTCATGAATACTCCGATTGCTTGTTTTGCCTATTATTAGCAAATAAGAGTACTTTTGGGTATTATTGAGTAAAACTTATAAACTGATCCCTTTAATTGGAGTCAAGTTATGAACGTAAACTCGTATCATTTATAAAGTTCCAAATACTTACAAAATATAAATTAAAACTTCCATGTTTTGCGATAACCAATATCGGGTCATCCTGCCCCGACCCTTCGGGCAAGTCTTGGTCATCTCCTATTTTAAAAAAAAGAGATGTTTAAAACTTGCCCACGTTGTGGGTGCAACCACGATGGGAGCATTTTAAATGTCTAAAAACAGGGAAGTTTTTATAGGACTTTCAAGAATAGATTAAATTTCAAAAATGAAACATATCCAATTAAGTACTTCAGTTAATAAAACTTATAAGGTTTTCTTTTTATCAAAAAATGCTAAAATGCATTGATATATTCAAACCTTTTCATCAATTTTATCTATTTTTTCGAAGATAAATACCAACGTTATAATTTTTTTAACATGAAAAACCTCTTTCAAAGGAGTTCGTAATGATTAGCTTAAAATACTCACCTAGTGAATGTAATTACAATAAATTAGAGCAGCTTTTGGAACATTATCAAGACTGCGATTACCTCGTTAGGCTTTCAGATGACTTAAAAAGAAGATTTGAGCGTTCTAGCGGCATCATCTGTCTCGAAAAACTTCATGCGGAACACCTCTTTGAGGCCTATTGGTATGATATTGGGGGAGAATCCTAGAGCTTTCTAATAAAGGAGCTTAATAACTGGTCAATTTCCCGTGTCGACTTTTGATGCCAAGATTTATGTTCACGGCGAATATGGTTAACATTTTTTGAGTTGGGCCGATTTAAGATGGCCCTTTTTTTAGTATCCGTTGTGAAAATGCTAAAAGCATAAATCTTTCCCGAGTCACCGACAAAGTAACCGGCAAGATTATTTACAAAATGAAGTGATCCTGTTTTGGCAAAAACTTTAAAACTGTCTTGAGTGCTTCTTAACCTTCTCCTCACGCCTCCACTATGATCATTAATTGAGAGATAAGAAATGAAGTTTCTCTTCAAAGATTTATCATGATAAATTTCTGCAAGTACTTGAGATAAGTTTTTTGAGGTGCTTATATTATCAAGAGTAAGGCCAGAAGCATTTTCAAAGTGAACGTGATCCCAGCTCACTTTTTTAGACTTATTTTTTTGATACCACGTTAACATGAGAGCAGCTAATTCTTTTGGGTTTGCACTCTTGTTTTTTTGAAACAACATTTCGGTCAATATATTATTCGAATATTCTAACCCCAACTCTACCAGTCGATAAAGAGGTAGGCTTTCGTGAGAAGCGATCAGTTTTCCCTTCACCATTTCGGATACAATTTTTGGTCTTGGTAATATTAACCCATGACGTTTTGCCAGGTACCTAAAAAAATGGGCCGAAAAAAGTGTGCTATTTCTGGCTGGTAATTCCTCACGAAATTTATGTTTTTCGTTTAAATTTTTAATCCATACTTCTTTATCAGACTGATCACTTAGCTGAAATTTTAATCCAGGGTTATTTATTTTCTTAGGCACCACTTTTAAGTAATCCATGGCCGGAATGGGTTTATGACTTTTACGATCAACTCGAAAACGATTAAATTCGAAGTTTAATCCTCCCATTGAAGAATTATCTGCTTGATCCTCTAAGCCGATCGGAGAAAGACGACTGGTGCTCCAAAGATTTCCTGAATAAATTAAAAAATCTCCTTCAAGACGATTGATGCCATGGGATTTAATTTGATAAATAAGATCGATGAAGTTTTGCGCAGTCAAATAAGGGTCACCGTCTGCTTGAATAATAAGGTCTCCCTTTAGAGCTTTGTTTTCTATTTTTGAGTTTTGACTACGAAGTATTTTGGTTTTGAAGGTTTCTTTAGGTTCATTCGTTCTTAGAATATAAAAAGACGAATAAAGCTTAGAAACTGAGGCCAACACCATAGGCAGACCTTCATTTTTTGACTTAACGCTTTTAAAATTTGAAAGATCAACGACAGAATAGCTCATCTCCATTGAGTGAAGAGAGTTTAAAAATAAAAAGAAAAATATGAGCTTATACATGAATTAAGGTTAACAGGTTCCGCTTGATTTTCAATAAGATGAAACATCTAACTCTTCGCACAAGTTTTTTTTTAAGCGTTTGGTGACTATCACTTGTACTTTACTTATCAATTAGTGAAAATACTCTAACTCATTAATAAAAGGAACAGATAATGAATCATGCTTACTTGCAAACTCCGAGTTTGGCCGGAGATACATTAATCTTTATGACTGATGATGACCTTTGGAGTGTCTCACGTTTTGGTGGAATGGCAAGAAGACTGACAACAGATGAAGGGCGTCCCCTAAGACCATGTGTTTCTCCCGATAAAAATCATATTGCCTATCTTGCCAATAATCACGGTCAATATGATTTATATATTATTCCTCTGCTCGGTGGAGTGGCCAAAAGAATTACTTATCACGGAGTTAGTAAAATTAGTGGGTGGAAAGATAATCAAACAATCATCATCTCTAGTGACCAGCATTCTTTTACATATCGGGTTGGCTTTTTAAAAGAAGTTAATATTCATACAGGAAATATTAAAGATATCAATTTAGGGCCCGCCTCATGTCTTTATAAAAATGGAAAAAAACAATTGCTCGGAAGAAATATTGGTGATCCCGCGAGATGGAAACGATACCGAGGGGGGACAGCGGGGACACTTTGGGTAGATCTTCAAGGAAATAATAACTTCTCACAAATTTTAACTAAACTAAAAACCAATCTTGCAAACCCCATGTGGATTGAAGATCGAATTTATTTTATCTCTGATCATGAAGGCATTGGTAATATTTATTCTTGTAATGAAAAAGGACATGGACTAAAACGCCATACTCACCAAGATGAATTTTATGTTCGATCCTTTACTTATGATCAAGGAATACTTGTTTATCAAGTAGCGGGTGATCTTTATCAGCTGGAACTGAAATCAAAAGCTGAAAGTAAAATTGATATCAATGTTGTGAGTAGTTTTGCTCAATCAAAAGAACGTTTTGAATACGCTGATGATTTCTTACAAGACTTTGATATTTCTAATGCCGCAGACGAAATTCTCATTAGCTCACGTGGTAAATTATTACTCCAAGCCCCCTGGGGAGAAGCCCCTTTTCACTTAGGTGATTTAGATAAAAGATATAAGCACCCAACGTTTGTTAAAGATCATATCCTTGCGGTTGAACTTGACGATCAACACGAAGAAACACTTGTCATCTTTGACGAAGATGAACTGACGAAAAAAACCATTGCCACAAAACATTCTTGGGGAAAAATTTATCAAATTGCTCCCTCTCCTGAAGGAAATAAAGTCGTCATTATCACTAACCGAGGAGAAATTTGGCTTATGGATATTCCATCTGGAAAAGTCAAATTGGTGGAAAAAAGTAAACATCACTTTTCATTTTCAGTGAACTGGTCTCCTTGCAGCGAATATATTACATTTGATTCTATTTTAGATAATCGAAAGACGGCCGTGAAAGTTTATGAACTTTCAACGGCAAAGTCTAAAGTACTAATCACCCCTATTAATAAAGACTCCTCTCCTGTTTTTTCTCCTTGTGGTCGATATCTCTTTTTCATTGGTATCCGTGAATTTCATCCTATGCATTTAGAGACTCACTTTGAATACTGTTTCCAAGGGGCTACAAGACCCTATGTGGTTAATCTGACGGCCGATACTCCAACTCCCATGGATCTTTATTTGAATTTTTCTGATGAAGAAGATGATGAAGACGAAAAAACAGAACACAAAGAAAAGAGTAAGAAGAAAAAGAAAAAAGAAAAGACTAAAATCGATTGGCAAGGAATAGAACATAGGATTACGCCCATACCAGTAGAGCTTGGCGGTTATGTGGATCTCTACAGCGCAAAAGATCGTATCTTCTTTTTACATCGCGAACTTGAAGGTAATAACCCCTATGGTAGTCATTGGAGTGACGATCATAGTGGATATGATCTCTATAGCTTTTGCTTCAAGGAAAATAAAAAAGAATTATTTCAATCTAAAGTTAGTGACCTTGTCGAATCGAGAGACAAGAAATTTTTCTTAGTGGCCAGTGATGACCGACTAAGAATCATTCACACAGATAGTAAACCTAGTGATGGTGAAGGAAATAATAAAAAAGATGGTTGGATCGATTTCGATCGTACCAAGTTTCGTCATGATCCAAAAGCAGAATGGCGCCAGATGTACAAAGAGGCTTGGATTCTTCAAAGAGAGCAATTTTGGTCACCTGATATGTCTAAAATTGATTGGGAGAAAGTCTACTTAAGATACCTCCCTCTACTTGAAAAAGTGAATACTCGTTATGAGTTAAGTGATCTCTTGTGGGAAATGCAAGGGGAATTAGGAACCAGTCACGCCTATGAAATTGGTGGAGACTACCATAGAAGACCTCCAGGTCATTACACTGGTTTTTTCGCTGCTCGTTTTAAAGCAAATCCAAAATCGAAAAACTTAGAAATCGTTGAAATGGCCAAAGGTAGTTCTTGGATTGATCAAGAACGATCTCCTCTTCTTGCTCCCGAAGTCGGCCTTAAACCAGGAGATCAAATTCTTGGTGTAAATGGAATAAAAGTACAGACACAATTAGAACTCGAAAGAGAATGTGAAGGGAAAGCAGATCAAAAGATAAACCTTGAAGTCAAAAGAAAAGGTAAAAAAGATAGTGAATTTGTTTTAGTAAAACTCCTGTCAGATTTTTCAAACACACGTTACCGTGATTGGGTTGAGAAAAATAAAGAATATGTTCATAAAAAATCTAATGGTAAACTTGGTTATGTCCATATCCCCGACATGCATTTAAAAGGCTACTCAGAATTTTACCGCCATTTTATTTCAGAGTGCCAGTTTGAAGGATTAGTTGTTGATGTTCGCTATAACGGTGGTGGGCATATTTCACAGCATATTTTAAAAATTATTGCACAAAAAACCTTAGGCTTTGATCAAACCAGATATAGCGGTATCGAACCCTACCCTCTCTACTCAATTAATGGGCCTCTCGTTTGTATTACTAATGAACACGCTGGTTCCGATGGAGATATCTTTAGTCACTCTTTTAAACTAATGAAACTTGGTAAACTTATCGGAAAAAGAACATGGGGTGGTGTCATTGGAATCTGGCCAAAAGTAGGACTCAATGACGGAACAATCACCACGCAACCAGAATATAGTTTTTGGTTTAAAGACGTTGGATGGAAAGTGGAAAATTATGGAGCTGAACCAGATATTGAAGTTGAAATTCTTCCACAAGATTGGCGAAAGAATAAAGATCCTCAAATGGATAAGGCCATTGAGGTGGCCTTAAAAGAATTAAAGCAAAGGCCATCTTTAAAAGCTAAATTTGAGAAAAAGCCTAACTTAAAATTACCAAAGCTACCCAAGGCTTAGTTTCATGAGATGGCTTTTATTTTGTTTAGTCTTTATTGTTTCTTGTAAGCGAGAGCCTACTGTTGTCTTTCAAGAGAAAAGTCCCTTTGTAACAGAGGTACATTTTAATAATTATGATTCAGGAAAAAAGGTTTCTGAGATACATAGTAAATCATCTTTAAAGTTTAAAAATATAACTCCTGACTTTTTTAGACATGCAAGAAGAGGGATACCCTTTATACTCCCCTTCAAAAACAATAAACCGATGCTTGTTATCCAACTAAAAAACAAAAGCACCGTAAAAGCTATTGAACTCGAAACATTAAAACCATTATGGGAAAGTAAAGTTCCATCGGGTACAAAATTTTCAGGTGTGGCGAGTTTAAAGTATAAAAAAATTTACTATTTATCGGTAAAAAATAAAAACAGGTCATATCAGCACTATTTAACATCCATCGATTTCGACACAGGAAGAAGCAAAGTCTATGATATGGATCTGGGATCAATTTTTAAAAAACAAGGTCTAACAAAAAAAGATTATGAATTTCGTTCTCACTGTAAAACGGGACTTACCATTATTGAAGATCAAAAAGGTTCCTCACTTGTTTTTGGATGCTCCAGAAATATTGAAAAAGGTATCAATTATGGTGATCGAAAAGGTTTAAGTGGACTAGTATTAAAATATAGAATCAATCAAGAAGGTGACATTATAACACCAATGGATCAGTATTTTTTATCTAGTGAAATTAGAGAAAATAAAAAGCTTGGTTATGATACAGGTATTTATAATGTTGGCGCACAAGTATCAGTTTTGCCTGATAATACTTTTCTCGTGGCCACCGGTAATGGACCTGTTGATCTCAAAGAGAATAATTATGGATGTTCTATCGTAAGACTTGATAGTGAGCTGAAACCCGTTTTTGTTTCAGGTAAAAAACAAGCTTTTAGTTTAGATGATAGTCCATCAGAGTCTTGTTGGAAAAAAAATAATGAGTTTACGACTTCACCTCCTACTATTTTTAAAATCAACGATAAACTTGTGGCGACGACAATGAGTAAAGAAGGGGTCTTTTATTCATTTGACCCACTAAACTTTTATCAATCACATCCTAAAATTAAATCACTTGTACTTGGAGGAATTCAAAACTATGGAAAAACACTTCCTTTGAGTTTTAATACTGGAAAGACAAACATATATATTAACTTATTTTCAGAAACCAAAATAAATAAATCGGGAATGATAGCACTATCTTATGACTCGAAAAAAGAAGAATTTAAAAAGTCGTTTCACTTTACCCTGCCAAAAGACTATACACCAAACCGATTTCACTTAGTTGCAACCATGAATGAAAAAAAACAAAACCCTCTCATTATCATGACGGCAAAAAAAATGGTACCGATAATACAATCATTTACTTTGTTGATGCCCTAACAGGAATTAAAAAAAAGGAATTATCAATTATCGGAGAACCTCATTTCTCTTCTCCAAGTATTTTTGGGCGTTACTTGGCCATTACCACCAAGAAACATGGTGCTTATTTGTTTGAACAAGTGCTATAATAATTTTTAATTATAATACTTAAAATCTAATAGGAAATTTTATGTCTTTAGCAATGGATGATATTCGTTATTTCTCAGTTGTAAGCGAAACCTTAAATTTCACTCGGGCATCGGAAAAGCTCGGTATTACGCAACCAACTCTTAGTTACGCTATTAAAAGATTAGAAAATGAGTTAGGGGGAGAGCTTTTTATTCGACTTAAAAATGGTGTTCGTCATACTGAACTTGGTGAAGCGTTTTTAGATCAAGCGGGCAAAGTCTTGTTTGAATGGGAACAGGCTAAGAAAATTGCTGTAGATCAAAAAAGTACAGTCTCTGGTACTTTCTCACTTGGCATGCATACCTCTGTGGCCCTTTATAGTATGGAACATTTTTTGCCAGAATTGACTAAGAAATATCCTCAGCTAGAGTTTGAGTTTCAACATGGCCTCTCAAGAGAAATGACTGAGCAAGTGGTGAGTTGGAAGTTAGATTTTGGACTGGTGGTTAATCCAAAGCCACATCCTGATTTGGTGATTAAAGAAATTTGTAAAGACCGAGTAACCTTGTTTAAAAAGGCCAAGGCCAAAAATAAATTAATCATCGATCCCAACCTTATTCAAGTGGCCAGTATCATGAAAAAGATTAAAAAAGATCAGTATGATGGATTTATAACCTCACCTGATCTTGAAGTCATCGCCAAATTAACCGCATTAGGAGAAGGAACAGGTGTTCTCCCTACTAGGGTTGCTGCAAAATTTAAAAATATTTCACCCCTAAGTGGAGCTCCCGATTTTCACGACAAAATATGTCTGGTATATCGAGTAGAAAAACAAAAAAGTTTGGCCGCAAAAAAGATCATCGAAGTTATTCTCAACAGTAAGATTTGAAAATTTAGTATAGAATAGTAGTGATAATGTTAAAAATATTGCTACTTACTTTTTCTGTATTTCTCAATACCCTCGTTTTTGCTATGGGTAGACCTGAGGTGATTAGTATTACTCGAGAGCTCAATACTCAACAAAAGTTTGTCGAAGCTCAAAAGTATTACCTCACCTATTTAAAATCAAATCCAAAAGATGTCGAAATAATGTTTATGCTTGCCAACTCCTTCGCTTGGAATAAGCAATACAAAGAGGCCAATACCTATTATAAAAAAGCGTACCAGCTAAAACCAGATTATCTACCGGCATACCTTGGCCCAGTTAAAATTCTTTCTTGGCAAAATAAATATGACCTCGCTCTATCTAAACTTAAAAAGTTATCTAAAAAGTTTAAAAAGAACCCAGCTATTTATAATATGATGGCCAAAATCTACTCTTGGCAAAAGAATATTCAAAAAGCACTCGCCTATTACAAGGCTTCCTATCGAATTGATCCACAAAATCAAGAAACACTCCAAGGACTCGCAACCATTTACCGTTGGCTTGGAATGAACTCCAAGCAGTTATTGATACTTAATAAGCTCATGAAGAAAAACCCTCGTGACCCTCAATATGTCTACCATGCTGCCATCGCCTACCGAAACCAAAAGAAAATAGCGAAAGCATTAAAATATTTTAGACGAGCAAAATCTCTTCCAGGTTCAGATCAAAGTAGATTGCAAGCTGAGATACTCTTTACCAGAACATTATTAGAACAAAACAGACAACAAAGTATACAATTAAAGAAAAATGTCGCTCTTGATAAATCGGATGTCGAAGAATTTATTAAACAAGGACGGATCTATAGTTGGAAAAAGAAAAACGCAGAAGCGATAAAACTCTTTAGAAGGGCCTTAAAGAAATCACCACGACATATTGATGCTCTTTTAGGTTTAGGTAATACTTATTACTTCGGTGGTGAGTGGGATAATGCTCTCTCTGTTTTTAGGAGAGCTGATCGAATTAAGCCAAA
>JAUHVL010000083.1 GCA_030425045.1 bacterium | reverse complement strand
GCTGTAACGGCTGACTTTTGCATACTTTGGTTCATATGCATTACTCCGAGTGATACCACTCCTAGCATCCCGGCAGCGATCATGACTTCTGCTAAACTAAAACCTTTCTTTTTTAATAACTTCATACTGTTATTTTAAGTGGATATGTAGAATATGCAAGAATTTACCTTAAATGCTGTTTTAATGAATTTTGGATGCCAATTTTTAAAGGAAGAAAAGTTTATAATGAATGCATAAATGTTCTATCTGTTTAGTTTTTAGACAATTTTTCACTTTATCAATAAAGTTTTCAAAAGAGAACATTTTGAGCCTCTGCTATGTAAAAATAGATTAATTTTATAAAGGAGAGATGATGAAAAAACTAATTTTGGTTTTGATGGCCATGCTGACTTTATCTTCAGTTTTAGCAAACAATGAGCTCTTTAGCTTTTGTAATGGTATGACATTTGATCGCGATAAAAATACCTGTCTTGGTATTATTCGAGAAGGAACTTATCAAAGTGAAATGATTGCACAATGTAAAAGAATGACATTTGATAATGATAAGTTATCTTGCTTAAGAAGTATTAAAGATAAGTTTTATCAGCCTGAAGGGATTAACTTTTGTCAGTCGATGACATTTGATCGAGATAAAAAAACTTGTTATCAAATTATTGAGAATAAATCACTTTATGTTGAGATGGTAAATTCTTGTCGTTCAATGACTTTTGATAATGATAAATTATCTTGTTTAAGATCAAATGCCGTTGCGGGTGAGTATTACGATAATTCTCTTAGCTCAGAAGAGTTATTACAAATGATTGGAGATATTGCTGTAAGAGTGAGAAGAAATATTGAGCGTGGTAATTTTCGTCGTGCTCTAGATGGTGTGATCAGAATTATTAATTTAACTAGTCAATACTAATAAATTGTTAGGCCCTTAAGTTTAGCGAGAGGGCCTATTTTAATTTTCAAACAATTTAAGT
Source organism: bacterium (assembly GCA_030425045.1). GTDB lineage: Bacteria > Bdellovibrionota > Bacteriovoracia > Bacteriovoracales > Bacteriovoracaceae > JAUHVL01. The sequence goes on along the minus strand of JAUHVL010000083.1, from coordinate 2,032 downwards.
GGTTTTTTATCTGGGCAGACTACTTTTTCCCATTTTCTCTTTTTGATATTTTCAACACTGACTTTGGTGTAATGAAACATAATATTTTTATGATAACGACCGAGTTCGTAACCATCTTTTCCTTTTTTTTTCACTTTATAGACTTCGTACATATTGGGAGAGCCTTCCGCCATAAACTCTAATTTTTCTTGGTAGCAAGAACCTTCTTTGTAGGGGAGCTGTGCAACTTTATTACAAGCATTAAATAAGATGAGAGAAAATAAGATAATTAGGCCCTTCATAAATTTTATTTTAACATAAAATTAATATTGCTCAATTTTTCTCATACTCCATAGAAGATTACCGATATAAGGTCTTCTGTTTTCACGAGAGGCCACCATCAGAAGTTTTGTGATTTTAAGATTATCAGGGTCAGAGTACAAAAGGATCAAGAGTTCTTGGATATAATTGGTATTGAGAGTGATATAATTATCAGTTCCCACTCCAAGCTTAACGCCTTTTTTCTCCCACCACGAAAAGGGGTGATCTTTATAGTCGGGAAAAGATCCTGTTAGCTTCATATTTGAGGTTGGAAGGGCTACTAATGAGACATTTTTATTTATCATCCTATTGAGGACGTCATGCTGATAATGTTCGACCTCTCTGGCGGTATGATATTTTGTTTTGATGAACATGGTTTGTTCTTCTTCATCAAGCGGTTTTCCCTTCAAAATTTTGTCTTTAATATGAAGTTCACGCCAATGCATATCGACGATTTCATTATACTCAGGACAGTTTTTTGTTATGGCCTCACCTGATTGATTTTTATCCATCACCCTTTGATAAAGTCTGTGAAAATAATAATTGGGGTTAACTCCAAGACTAAGTCCATGCTCAAGAGTATCGATATGCCAGATATTCATAGAATTATCGACTGACTGAATTCCCGTTCGCAATGTTTTCCATGTTTCTCCGTGGTGAGAGCGTATATGGAATCCTTTGTATTGAAGCTTTCGAAGCCCCATCTTCATTTCAAAAAAATGTTTTTTACGATAAAGATTTTTTTCATCACCAACGGTATCAACTTCACAGAGGTGAGGGGCCAGTTGAGGATATTTTTCTAGTAGCTCTAGAATTTTATCAACTTGCGCCCCAAAATGATCTTCTTTGGTATCGTAATTTTGAGCGTCGAAAAATTCACTTTCTTTTCTAAAGCAAGGAGACAAGATAAAGTTAAATCCGGGGTTTTCCTTTTGAAATTGCTTGTATCCCTCGTAAAGCCCCAGCACCACATCATCTTCACTAATATTATCAAGGCCTGGGATCTGCTCTGACTTTTTAGTCGTTGCTCGAGAGAGGGTGAATTTTAAACGAATATGACCTACGTTATAATTATGATAGAGATCACTGGCCATATGATAGGCCGCTTCGAAATGGGCCTTTTTATCAATAAGGACCAATTTTGGTAAATAGAGAATTTTCAGATAAGTCATAAACTGTTCGCCGTCTTGCAGACGAATGAGATTATCGACATCTTCTATCGATTCGATTGGCAGAGCATCTTTACCATAAACTTCAGTAATCTTTTTTTCATAGATTTTTTTATTGGGACCTTTGAGTAATTTCTTTAGTCTTGGAAAGACAAAATCGGCCGTTAAACTTCCTGTTAAGTGGATATGTTCTTCGTAAAATTTTACGGGAAAGTTTTTGAAGAAATTAAAAAACGCTTTTGAAACCGGGTGGCCTAGTAGTGTTGAGATATCAACTTCATCTTGATGAAAACCGGCCACCAGTCTTTTGAATTCATTAATTTGTTTTTCTTCAAGGGGATTATTTTTAATAAGAGCTGAATGCCCCATCAGCTCAAGTGTGTCGTTGAGATTGATACCATTAGTTTCGGATATGATAGCAATCAATTGTCTGGTCAAATCATTTATAATTTGGTTATGGGGCATACTTCATTTTATAGCGAAAAAATACCCGATAGGGATAGGCAAATTTTACGCCTTCGCCATTTTTCTAGATCCACCCTGAATATTTCTCTTATTTGACC
>JAUHVL010000043.1 GCA_030425045.1 bacterium | reverse complement strand
AAGGCATGGATGAAGTTTGTATGAATTATCTCGATGATGTTGGCTTTGTTATTCAAGCCTTAAAAGCGGACAATATGAAAATTAATATTGAAAAAGCTGATGGAACAAAAATTGGTTTAGACCTCAACAATATTGAAGAATACTTTAATTTTGATGTTGGTGTTGATTGGGAAATTACGGATAGCTATAACGTCGAAATCAAAACACCGAAGTATATAGGATATCAACTTGGAAGATTAAGACTTGAAGATGATGGCAGAAGTTTATACCGAGCTGTCGAAGCAAATGATGACCAGTTTATCTTTGAAAGAATTGCTCTTTTTGATGACCCTGAAGTTATTGAATCAGAGGTGAAAAGTTTTGACGAAGAGGATGATATTTATCTAGTGGATTAGTCACTATAAGCTTGGGGGCGGGTAGCCCCCTTTTTTTTTAAACATAAAAAACACAGGAATCTGCGCACATTTTAGTATTATTGAAAAATTAACTGAGAAACCTGATCACTGTCGATCCATTTAGAAAATGAAACAACCAATCTTTCTTTTGTTGTCTTATCTACATTTTCAAAACTTGAACACCAGTCCCAATTGACAGAAACTACGGCCCAAAGACCATAGGTCTCTTCTCTTTTATAACTGGTATTAAACCCAACGATAAAAGTACTGTAGTTATAAGATGCCTCTTCGGTATTGATATCACAAAGCTCATAATCCCCTTGTCCAAAACGAAAATAACTACTGACATTCCATGGTGAAATACCATCAACAGTAAGCTCACTAATAGTAGGAATCTGACTTGGGTCTAAAAAGTCATAATACTCTTTCATCTCTTGGTTGTAATAACTTGATAAACTTGCCTCAGATTTAATTAACTCAACGATGGCCGCTTTTTCAACAGCGCGATCACTTTCAAATCCCACAACTCTATTTGTAAATATTTTCTCAACAGATAACTCATTTGCCATGGCCGTATTTAAAAGCACACTGACGATCATTAAAACCAATGTTTTCATTAATTCCCCCAATAAGATTAAAAACTAAGCTGTATCACGGGGGTTAACTTTATCCTATGAGAAAGGCGACATTTGAAATAATTACAGGTCTTTTGAGCTCACTGTTTCGATTTGCTTAAGGCCATTATCACAAAGTTTCACTTCTTCTGCCTTGTGAATGATCCCCAACATATCTCCTGATACGGTTGTATCAGTTAAAACGTAATAATAATGGGCCAAGGATGATTTAAATTGAAACTCGTTTTCGGGGTTAACTTCACCAAATTTAATCAAGACTCCATCACCATTGAGCTGCGAAAAAAACGTTACTTCATAAGCACTTTGTTCTGAAACAAAAACATTCGTACTGGTTTCACCTTTTAAGATCTTTTCACAAACCGGAGCAAGCAGACCTTGGGTATCAGTAAGTGGCCCATAAAAAAGTTTTGTCATGTTTTGATAAGCGTACTCAATGTCATCATTATTTTTTCTAAACTTTACTTCAATATCATCTCGAATTTCTTCACTATTATCACATTGCCTAATGGTATTTTGAAAAGTAAATAACTTTGCCTCTTCAGGAGCATCAGAGGAATGATAATGAAAGCGTTTCGCCCTTAGGGCAAAACAAACTCGATAAGCAATACCTTGCTCTCTATCGGCAAAAGGACTTCCGCCTTCTAAAATGGGAGAAGCAAAAAGAAGAGATTTATCTTCTGGATTGGTTGTACTCGGCTTTCCACAACTGATAAGCATCAGAAGTGTGGTGATAAATATAAGAGAACTTTTCACTCGCAAGTAATTAACCTCTAGCTGAACTTCGCCCATCAAAGCTCAATAACCTATCGGTCTATAAACCTCTTTACTTTAGCTTTTTAGTCGGTTTTATTATTTAGATGAGCGTAGAAAAAACACTAATAGGACAGCTTGGAAAACTCGAAATCATAGAAACCAATGATGGCAGTTTATCAATAAATTCAAGCTTTTATGATGAGAATTGCCACTCTCTTGATGGGGCTAAAAGTGAAACCATTTACAATTTCATCGAAGGTTGTGAAATTGAGAGTCGTTATCAAAATCATCAACCCTTTGTTATTTTTGAAGCAGGGCTTGGCATGGGTTACGGCCTTGATTGCACCCTCGATCTGATTGGGGAATACCCTCTTCTTTTTATCACCACAGAAATTGAGCCCGCTTTGATTCATTATAATATTGAAAAGAAAAAGCATGATCTTTGGAAAACTTTAAAAAAAGACGAGCATGGACATTTTATCTCAACAATTAAAAACCAAAAATTAGTGATTCTCTCAGGTGATGCCACTTTAAAGATCAAAGAGATCGATACTTATCTCGCCAACAAGAAAATTCATGCTATTTTTCAAGATGCTTTTTCTCCTAAAAAAAATCCTGAACTTTGGAGTGAAAGCTGGTTTAAAAAACTTTATCAGCATAGCGATCAAGACTGTATTTTGAGTACCTATTGCGCCAGCAGAGGCCCCCTTGAAGCAATGGAAGCAGCCGGCTTTTTAACAAGGTCTAGAACGGGGTTTGGCCGAAAAAAGAGGTCAACCGTCGCCACAATAAAATGATTTGAATGACCATAATAGTTGGATACTCGAAGTTCTCTAACATAGGAATTTTCTATCATTTTAGCTAAATAATTGAATATAATGGCCTTCTGACCTATGCTATTACTATGGCACAGATAATTCTGATTGAGAGTAATCAGACCCTTAAAGACCTTCTCACCTTAAACCTTGTTACTTATACAGGAGCAGAGGTCATTCCTAGAGAAAGCGCAAAAGAGGCCATCGAACTTATGGATATTTTACCCAATATTGATTTGGTGATCTGCCCTGTTAAAACAGGTTCAGAAAAAACAGCTGAAATATTGGGAACCTATTTAATGGGTAATGATAACAGTTGTGGTCTCATCGTCTTAGGTGATGGACTACCGGCAAACTTAAGTGACTCTGCTGTCAATATACCAAATGGCCAAGACTGGGAAAAAGTCGTCGAGAGCTCTCTTAAAATTTTAGGTATTAACGAAGAACATCTTCGTAAAAAAATTCAACCTGATTATCTTCCCGTACCGATACATTATTTTTATTCCATCTCTTCAACTTGTTGTGATGTTTTTATTCGGTTAAAGAAGGGGCCCGATACTTATCAGTATATTAAAAGACTTCACCAAGGTGATAATTTTACTAAAAAGACGATCGATCGTTATATCACTCAAGGTTTAAGTCACCTTCATATTCCAAAAGACTTTCAGAAAAATTTTACCAACTTTGTTTCAGATCAGTTGGTTGAGAAACTCAATAATTTTGAAGGAACAGAGGAAGAACATATTGAGCTGATTGGTAATTCCTATGATGTGGCCATTCAAGAAATTAAAAAAATGGGCTTTAATGGGGCCACTATTCAATTAACAGAAAGTATTATTGACGGGATGATCGAGACAGCTAAAAACTCTCCCGATATGTCACCTCTTCTTCATAAAGTAATCAACTCAAAGTCAGGTTATCTCTATCAAAATGGACATATGGCCAGTATCGTCGCTAGTGAATGTTTGAAAAAGCTTGGCCTCGACAAACCTGAACTTCATGAAAAGATGGCCTATGCTGCTTTTTTTCATGATATCTCTTTGTGTGATAACGAAGAGCTAGCGAAAATTACCAGTTACGAAGACCTCGAAGCTTCTGAGCTTGATGAAGAACATTGGGATATGGCCTTTAACCATGCCCTTGAAAGCTCTCTTATCCTTGAAAAGCATACTGAAGCTCCTGAAGGTGCAGCTGATATTATTAAACACCACCATGGTAGTTTAAATGGAAAAGGTTATAGCACCACTGGTGCCAATAAAATTCCAAGATTATCAAAAATCTTTTTAGTAAGCTGTGAATTCTCTTCCGAGCTTCTCGCTTATAAAGAACATGGTGGGCCACCAAGACCCATTATCAAAAATCTATTTCAAAAGTTTCAAGACGAAGAAATAGCCAAAGTGATTCACGTATTAGAATTAACATTAAAGAAAAAAGCTAAGAAACCAGCTTAATATGTCACCTCGTCACGATATATGTTCTCTTTTTAATATAAAATACCCTATTGTCCAGGCCGGTATGGTTTGGGTCTCAGGAGCAAAACTTGCAGCAGCGGCCGCTAATGCTGGTTGCTTAGGTTTGATTGGGGCCGGTTCCATGAGTCCTGAACTTTTGGATCAACATATAAAAAAAGCTCAAAAACTTGCTCCAGGAAAAAGTCTTGGGGTAAACCTTCCCCTTCTCTATTCAAAAATCGAAGAGCAAATAAAAGTATGCCTCGACAATAATATAAAGTATTTTTTTACTAGTGCCGGTAGCCCAAAGAAATACACTTCTTTTTTAAAAGAAAAAGGGGCCGTGGTTGTTCATGTCACATCTTCGCCACTTCTTGCTAAAAAATGTGAAGACGCAGGAGTTGATGCCGTTGTCGCCGAAGGCTTTGAGGCCGGTGGTCATAATGGAAAAGATGAACTCACCACCATGACGTTGATTCCTCAAGTTGTCGATACCATCTCCCTTCCCGTTATTGCCGCTGGAGGTATCGCCGATGCTAGACAAATGGCGGCTGCACTATGTTTAGGGGCAAATGGTGTGCAAATTGGAAGTCGCTTTATGATGACAAAAGAATCAAGCGCCCACGATCACTATAAAAAACTCCTTCAAGACTCTCCAAGTAACGCCACTGAACTTTGTATGAAAGATCTCGTTGCTGTCAGGCTTGTTAAAAATGAGTTTTATAAAAAGGTCAAAGAGCTAGAAAATAATTGCGCCACAAAAGATGAACTTAAAAATCTTCTTGGCAAAGGAAGAGCGAAAAAAGGAATGCTTGAAGGTGATCTCATCGAGGGAGAACTTGAGGCCGGACAAGTGGTGGGCATGCTTAATGACCTGCCCACCGCCAATGACTATGTTAAAAAACTTATCAGTGAGTTGAATTCCTTAGCGCTGCAATTCTCTTATCCAACGGAGGGTGAGAGCTAAACCATTCGGCCCAACTATTTTTAGCAGAGATGGCCATTACTTCAATATTTTTATCTTGTTTATCGAGATGAGGATAGGCCCTCTTTAACGCTTCAAGAGCTGAAATCATTTTATGACTTCCCACTAGTTTTGCTGAATGGGCGTCAGCTCTATATTCTCTCCATCTTGAAACCCACATAATAAGAGGAAGTGAAAGAAAAGAAATCGCCATATAAACGACATTGTGAATGATATGATAAAGAAAGAAATCACCAATTCCTCTTCCATCATCGTCATCACCTCTCATTGCATTCATGATGATATTGCTGACAATATAGGAAAAGAACATAGCAAATGAGTTCACAATTCCTTGAATCATTGTCATGGTCACCATATCACCATTAGCGATATGGGCAACTTCGTGGGCCAAGACTGCTTCAACTTCTTCAGCATTCATACTGTTTAATAATCCCGTTGAAACGGCCACCATAGAATTATTTCGTGAAGGTCCTGTTGCAAAAGCATTCACATCAGGAGCATCGTAGATAAAAACTTCAGGCATTTTTTCAATTCCCGATCTTCTGGCAAGAGAATGAACTTGTTGAGTAATGACATGAGAGCCATTTAGCTCCTGCATTCTCATCATTCGTTTGGCCATCCATTTAGAAATCATCAAAGAAACTAAACTACCGCCCATGCCAAGCAGAAAACAGAAAATCATTAACCCAGCATAACTGCCGGTTGAAATTCCAAAGTATTGCATGATGATATTGGCAATTGTGGCCAAGACAAGCATCACTAGTAAGTTGGTGACAAATAATAATATTACTCGACGAATCATATCCGTTATCTCCGTTTGTTTAAATTACTACTATAATCTGTGAGCAAATGGATTTGTGTCAAGATTTACCGGCGATATTCACCCAGAATTTACTAATTTTTTACACGTAACTTACCGAATATAAGACATACACTAAAAAAAATATTGAGATGTTTCAAACAGGAAAGTTATCTAAGACAGAATATATTCGGCTGGGCACCATTTTTTGGGCCGTGGTTTTTACTGCCGCGGAAGCTCCCTTTACTTTTGCATTCAAAACCGACCTTCAAAACTGGCAGCTTTGGAGTGATCTCATTATCTCATCCATTTTTACCTATGACCTTGTCGATCATATCAAAAGGCATCGCCGAGAAAAAAAATCATCCATGGTTTCTTCTAACCGTTGGGTCTATTGGTTTCAAATCACTATCGATGCTTTTGTTTGTATACCCTTTGATATTATTTTTTGGATGTGGGGATTAGGACCGGCTGCTGCAGATATCTTTAAAATTTTTCGTATGCTTCGCTTAATTCGAATTATTAAAATCGTTACCATCCTCGATAAACTTGCTGTTGTTCCCAAATGGATTAAGTTTCAATTTTCACTAGTCAGTATTATTATCATGATTCATATCCTCGCATGTTTTTGGATTTATCTCAATCCTTGGGATGGTAGTGTCGATCGAACCACTTATTATATTCAAAGTTTTTACTGGACGGTCACAACTCTGACGACCGTTGGTTATGGAGATATCACACCTTCAACTAATGTTGCTCGCGTCTATACCATGTTTGTCATGTTAGGTGGTGTGGGTTTTTACGGTCTTGTTATTGGTAATATCTCAAGAATTTTTGCAGAAAACGCTCGCTACAAAGAACAAACGAGAGAGAAGTTCTCAGAGCTTTCCGCCTTTATGAAGCATTATCATATTCCCGATCGACTACAACAATCAGTTTTTAATTATTATAATCATCTCTATTCAAAACATTTAAGTGATAATGATCAGAAAATTATCTCTGAACTTCCTATTTCTCTTAGACAAGATCTTCAAGTTTATATGAATATGAAGTTGATTAGAAACCTCCCCGTTTTTAAACAATGCTCACAAGCTTGTCTTAAGGCCATCGCCACCGCTTTAGAGTTAAAACATTTTGGGCCAGGAGAAACCATTATTAAAATTGGTGAAGTTGGTGATGAAATGTATGTAATTGGCCACGGTGTGGTCGATATAATTTTAAAAGATGGTAACGTTGTTGCCCAACTTCATGAAGGACAGTTTTTTGGTGAGAATGCACTTTTAACAGAGACTACCAGAAACGCCAATGTGAGGGCCAGTACCTATTGTGACCTCTACAAACTTAGTAAAAATGACTTTTTAGAAATAATCGAAACCTATCCTGAACTTCTCACAAGCATGGAAGTCACCACAAATCGTAGAGCGACAGATCGAAAATAGGCTTTATTGAAATGATTGTTCGCTTAAACTTGAATCCGTTTGAAACGAAAGCGCTGCGAGACCACTTTCCTCTTCAATTAAGTTAATTAACTCTTGAGGAATTCGAGTCGCTTTATACTTTTTACCATTTAAAAGCCTCAACCAGTATCCAGAGATGATTTCACCAGCATAAGGAATATTGATAGGTTTAAGTGATGTTATATGTTCCGTATTAATTAAAATCGTATAATCAATCCCGTCGATATTGGCATCGTTTTTATCTTTTAAAACTTTAAAAGGTTTAAGCATCTTCTTCTCTCTATAATATGGTCAACTTATTAATAACATATATTTAAATCGAAGCTTTGATTTTTGAAATTTTTACTTATCAATTGCCACAGTGATGAATATTAGTTAGGAAATCATCTAAATATTTAATTTTTATTAAAAAGAAGGAATCAAAATGAAACTACTTTTCATCTCACTGCTATTAAGCACCAGTGTAAACGCTCATTATATGGTGACAAACTGTAAATCTGAAAACGGAGATGTTGAATATAATGTGAATAAATCATACGCCATTTTAACAAGTAAAGGCACTATTCTAGTAGAAGGTGATAGTTATTCCATCTTAAAAGAAATCGACTCCGTTGTTGTAACCTCCTATTCAAAAGATGAAAGTTGTGAAATTCAAAAAGAAGATGGAGTTACAAGTGCGAGGATCATTTACTCAACCTCTAAATCTTATACGGCCAACCTTACTGTTCAGTTCAATAACAAAAAATATAGAATCCCCATGATTTGTGAATACAATGACGGGGGAGCTTCTTCAGGAGATACAAGTCTTTGCACTGATGAAGAGCAAATTCGAAGTGAATTAGATATCTAGATCATCCCATTTTGGCCCTATTCACCAGTTTGTGAACACTATAAAAACAGGGGTGATTGAGAAAAATATCCACAGAGTTTAAGATCACCCTATAGTCGCACCCACAAAGAAATTGCTCTCTGGTGATACGTTTTTCGTCTCCCTAAGTTTTTCCAGAGAGCAGTTTTTTTAAAAACATGAAATCTTCTAAAATCTATTTAATGGCATTTGTGTATAAATAGTGTACAAATTGTAAAATTGTTAGACTTCACTTTTTCACTAACCCCTTGTATTTACTGAGTATTCTTGGCATTTATCTTGCTTCCTATTAAGGTATGAAAACACTATTTTTGATAACAACATTTTTATTTTCTCTATCCTCTTTCTCACAATCACTTGCTGATCAGTTCCCTCAATTAGCTGAAGCAGCTGAAAGGTCAGATGGTCAAGCTCCAAGTATTACCGATTACACACCTATCGATGGACGATTTAATTTGGGTTTAGATGCTATAGACTATAGTGACCTCATGGTAGAAGAGCAGCGTAATGAGTTTGGACTTGCCACAAGAGATTTAGATTTCTTAACCTCAGAAGAAGAAAGGGATGCAAATCGCATTATAAGAAGTACATGTTCAAGAAGTATCTCAGATGACGATGGTGGCCTTAACTTAATGGATGGTAATTATACGTTAACAGGAAGAAATACTAATACCGCTATTGGAGTCGATGGAGACTCTCTAACTTTTGATTTTGATCACGGTTGTGCTTCAGGAGTCGGCGGTGCTCGTACGGCGAGAACCTCACGCTTTTCAGTTGACCCAAGTGGATCGGCGCGCTTTGAAATCAATATTCCTCTTTATGGGGGAAATCCTGGTTCGATGAATAGGTAATATATGAATAAGTATATTTTAATAATTTTTTTCTTTTATACACACCTCACTTTTGCTCAATCAACCGACTCTCCAAGTCTACTTGATAACTTTGAATTATCTAACACAAACCCAAACTGGAGTTTAAGCCAAGAAGAATATGAGCAAATTAATCCCTTGCAAGATAACTCCCCCCTTTTAACAAGTAATGAACTTAGTTACCTAACATCAGAGACAACGAGAGATATTTCTCCTCGAATTATATGTGATGAAGTTGACTCAGGTCTTGGTATAAGAGACGGAGGTCTTTCCTATACCGTTAGTCATGGTTGTGCCAGTGGTGTAGGTGCTCACAGACGTGCTGCTTATAGTAGAGTCAGTATAAATGAAGACTCTATTAATCTAAATCTTCATATTCCCCTCTATGGAGGTGGTCCAGGTAATATTACTATTGGGCAATAAAAACGATAATCATTATTTAATAATCAAAGTAATTTTTCTTCTTTAGAGGTTTTAATAAACTCCATAATATTTTGAGGTGTCACCATTCCTATAAGTCTTTTATCATTAAATCTACTGACAACAAGTAATCTTCCAACAGAGTATTTCTTCATTTTGTCTAAGGCCACAAGAATAGATTGGTCTGGGTAGACTTTTATAATATTATGACGACCAATTTCCCCTAAAGTGAGTTGAGGATTGTCGCTATATTTTGATAGGATTTCATCTCGATGAACAATACCACATAAGTCACTCCCTGCAAGCAATGGAAATGCGCCATAATCAAACTGTTCAACTTTATCCATAACTTCAACAATTTTGTCTCCTTCTTGGAAGAAAAGAATTTCTTGGATCATACAGTTTTCGACAGAATGTTCATCGAGCTCAACACGATCTCCTTCACCAGGTAAATGCACTCCTTCATATTCTGAAACAGCTTCATAAACAGACTCCCCAGAAAAAAGAGACGAAAAATAGTAGGCCACAATAGTCGAAACCATTAAAGGAAGAATGAGGTTATATCCTCTGGTCATTTCAAATAACATAACAAAAGCAGTAAAAGGAGCACGAATGACTGACGCCAACAAAGAAGTCATCCCAATTAAAACAAAAACCCCAATCTCAAGATGCTCAAATCCAAGATATTGAAAAAGAAATCCCATCATTGCTCCACCACTTGCACCGATAAAAAGAACAGGCATAAAGAGACCGCCACTTAAACCCGTACTATAAGCAAAAGCTGACAGAGTAAACTTTAAAAGAAATAGAATCATAGCAGTTTTTAAGGTAATAGTATTATCGTGCTCTAGAAGTAGATTGATTGAGTCAATACCATCTCCTAAAATAGCAGGGTAAAATAAGGAAGCAAGTGCTGTAAGGATTAAAGTAAACAATATAAAAAATATTGCTTTATTGACGAAAAAATTAGTTCTCATTTTTTTTAAAAAAAGTATCGTTGAGACCCACTTATTTCCCACCATAGACATTATTAAACCAACAATAATATACAAAAAGAGATGCCAGTCTTTTTCAAAAGAATAATTTAGAGGAATGAATGTTGATACGTTTCCACGCAATTCAAAAGCTGTTACGGAGGCTATAACTGAAGTTATCATGATAGGGCCTAAGTATTTAGTATTTAGCTCCCCCATGAGCTCTTCTACCGTAAAAATCACTGCAGCAATTGGAGTATTAAAAGCTGCGGCAAGTCCAGCACTTGCACCTGAGGCGACTAGAGTTTTAGTCATACGACGATCAAGTTTCATAAAGTGGGAAATTAAATGTCCCCAAGATGCGGAAACAGCCACCATTGGACCCTCTTTTCCCATAGATAACCCTGAAACCAGTGTTAAAAATGAGTTAATGAACTTTCCAAATGGCATTCTTTTAGGCATTTTCCCTTTAAAAGCGGCTAAACTTAGTTTGACCTGAGGAATTCCTGACCCTTGAGTGTCAGAAAAGACTTTTTGGGCCAATAGATAAGAAAGAGAGAGCATAAGAAATGAGATAGCAAATGTTTCTAAATCAAATTCTTTATTTGTCCCTATCAACTGTGATGCTTTTTTTACTCCAATGTGAAAAAGATGAGTTATTAAACCTGCACCGACACCAACTAAAACAATAGCAAAACTAAGTTTTAATTTATTATCTTTTTCTTTTAAAAAGGTAGTAAGTTGCATAACCTGCTATAACATAGTTATAACACATTGTCGTTAATCACTTACCTCAAATACCTTGTTTTTTGATTTACTTCCCAAGGTTAACTTTAATTTTGATTTGGGCACACCCAACTCATCTGATAAAAGTTTGGCAATTCTCTTATTAGCTTTTCCATCAATTGGAGGAACGCTTACTTTAATAATATAATTATCAGTTGAAACTTCGATTATACCTTCACTTTTAGAATTGGTCTTAACCCTAACAGATATTTTTCTACTCATAATTATACAATTTAACCAGAGCTATTTACAAGCCTTAGTGGTACTACCACCAGCTCTTCTTCCGCTGGCAAGCATATAATCAATCTGCTGATAAGATAAGGTCATAGGAGCGAAGCTACAGTTAATTTTTGATTTTGTTCTGATTGCTTCTTCAAATTTATCTATAAAAGGCATAAACTCATCTCTTCTTAATTCATAAAGATGATTAAAGTCGTTTTGAAATTCTCCAATAATCTCAGGGTAAAAAGTATTTTCCATCACGACAAGGTTTTCAATATGATTGAACTCTGCTGAGTATGACCAGTTAAATGATCCTGTTAAAAGAGTCGTTCCATCGACGATCATATATTTTGAGTGCATTTGTTTATTGAGGTAAGCAGATTTTTTAACATGAAAATATTTTAAACGAACATCGACATTTTCACTGCCATTGAAGTCATCACGAGAGAGAAAGACTGCAAAGTTTTCCCCGGTGGAGCAGTCTTTCAAGTACACGTCCGCACAAATTGTTGGAGACATTTTATTACGAACATTTTTGTACTCGTACTCTCCCATGGTGACAACAATCTCAATATTAACACCACGAGCAGCAGCATTAAGTAAGGCCTCATAGACCGGTCTTAACCTGATACGAGTGGTGGCAATTTGAATATGGAATTGAGCTGCATCGATGGCCTCAACCAATTTTTTAGTTAAGTGCCAACCCTTTTCTTTTGAACGGTAGAGTCTGTTTCTTTTTACTTCAAAGTTGTTGGTGTTGAAATGAACATTCACCCCTTCTTCTATCGTAAAGGTCTCTCCATTTTGAGCATAGTTTTTGGCCATGCCAATTTCTTTACTTAGTCCCCAAAGAAGGTTGAACTCATGTTGAAACTGAGAGCTGATCCCCGCTTCACCGTCAAAGAAAAGAATATTTTCGCTATAGCTTCTACGACTCATCATGGACCAGTTAGCTGATCCGGTAATTGTTGAGCCATAAGAAGTACCGCCATCGATTACAGCAAACTTATGATGCATTTTTTTGGAAGAACCAAGGTAACGAACATCAATCCCCAGTTCCTCTAAGCGTTCCATCTTGGCCATATTCATGGCCTTTTTTTCATACCCTTCAAAGATCATTCTAATGGCCAACTCACCTGAGTTAAGTCGTGCCTGAATTTCTTTTGAAGCAATTTTTTTTATGATGGGATTATTGGTTTTATCGTCAATATTATAAAGAGCAAGATCAACCCGTTCACTCGCCTTTTCAATACGAGAGGCGATGGCCTCAAATGTTGAATCGTAGGGATGAAACATAGCATCGACTGCAGCATAAAGATTGAATTGAATTAATAAGGCCAGGGTTAAAAGTTTCATAAAATGTCTCCCGAATTTCATATTTGAATTGGGCATAACCTAGCACTTCACTTGGTAATTATTAAATACATACTATGTTTTTTATTATTCATTTGATACATATTAAAAATGGAAGATTTGCATTGGCCATTGTCGGTCCTAACACGCTGTATTCACTATAAAAATATAAGTTTAGCGGCCCAGAATATTGGAATCTCTCAACCTCAGATTTCGCGACTTGTAAAAAGAATTGAGCAGGAGCTCGATATCATCATCTTAGATAAAAGCTCTCCTCGTCATAGTAAATGGACTCAAGCAGCATTTAATCTAGTTGAAATTTACACCAGAAATACACGTGCTCTTGAGAATTCACTTAACCAACTCAAGGTTGATCAAATACCGAAGTCTCTGGCGATAGGGTCCCTAGAAGGTCTCACCCATCAGGCATTGGATATAATTCATCGTCTCCAAAATACCTATAATTTTAATGAAATTCACCTCGATATCTACGATCAAAATGAAATGGAGGGGCATTTCTTATTTGGAGAGCTTGATTTAATTTTAACTTCTAGAATACCTGGAAAAAGAAAACCAAAGTTTATTAAAAGTTTAGGTTTTCAAACATTAGAACAAGTTAAAAATGATGGCCTTCAAGTTTTAAGTCCTTTTGAGTTCCAAACGAAAAAATCAACTCATACCAATAAACTGATAAGTAACTCCCTTTATGCAAGAAAGTATTGGCTAGAACACTATGGTGGAAAAGGACAAATTCCAGGACCAGTAAAGAAAAAGCGAGATAAGAATGATCTTGAAGTCTTATTGATAGCGAAGGAAAGTTTTCATCAAAAAGTATGGGATGTTATCCAGTAATTCTTTTAGGTTTTAAAAATACTTTTCTTTTGGTTTGGCCAAACAAAGGGAGTCTTAATGGAAAATCACTCTCATCTTGCACTCTTCCTAAAATCCCTAGTCCCACACGAAAGCGATCATATTCATAACGAAGTAGGTTTAATAAAAAAGTAGCAAAACCTTTTGGCATCTTTTCATAGAGGTATTGAAAGGCCTCATAATTAAAAAAGACAATCGATGTATCTTCAAAGACTCTTACAGAGTAAAAATGATGATTTTCATTACTAAAAATAACTTCACCAAAAAAATCGTATTTATTTAGACTTTGAACTTTCACCGGTGCCGTGTCTTCACCTTTGATAAAAAGTTCTGCCTTTCCATGAATAAGAATACCAAAGTCCTCAATGGGATCACCGATTTTTGAAATAACTTGCTCTTTATCATATTCTCTTACGAGTGCCTTTTCACATAGGCAATTGATTTCTTTTTCATCGAGATCATGAAAAAGAGAACAAGACTTTAGTTTTCCATATAGCATAAAAATATTTTAGCATGAAGTTCACTACTTATTATTACTTTTTGTATGTATTTTTTTCAAAACTTAACATCTCCATAGAATTTCATCGTAAGAAGACTTTAACAACAAACACACATAGTAATGGAGCTAAAATGAAAATTATAAGTTTAATACTTATCCTCATCACGTCACTTTCTAATCATGCCTTTGAAAAGAAAATTGAAATGAGAGACTTAGAGGGAATCACTGAAGATGGTCAATATTGTGAAGTCAGCTATACCCTCGAAGATGATAATGGAATTTTAAAAACAACACGTATCAAGTTTACGGTTCAAGAAACTACCATCATAGACGAATACGTTCATGACAAAAGATGGACCACACCAGGGATTCAAGTATACGAAGGCCTTTTTTCAACTCAACTATGGAAAATGGGAGAATCTCAACTAGGAAATGCTTATCAAATAAACCTTTATGGAAGTATGACAAACCCTAGTTCAGTTAAACTTGAGGTACGATCACCCATTATAGATAGAGATCGATTCTTTTTATTTCCCAATAAAGAAAACTCTTATATTCAAATTTGTCATTTCGATTAATTAGAAAAATAAAGAAGGTATATAAATACATATACCTTCTTTTATTAAGAAATTTAAAAAACTAAGTTTTTAAGAACAGAGATCGTTTGATCATCAAGTGTTTGACGACCAGCTGGGATATCTCTTGTTTCTACTTGATCACTTACTGTGATAAGTGACTCAGCGATTGCAATATCAAGCGATCTTGAGTTACTTAAAGTAGCAGCTTCAACGGCCCTTCTATTATTTAAAACACCACCACTAACGACACGATCTGTTAGCCAAGACTTCTTATCAACAGTTTCCATTAAGACTCTTTTAATTTCGACTGCGTTTAATGAAGGATTGGCATCTTTTACGGCAGAAGCAACACCAGCGACCATAGGAGCGGCCATAGAAGTTCCTGTCATTTCGATTTCAAAGTCAATTGTAGGACCTGGAGCCGAACTTTTAATATCAACACCAGGAGCGGCAATATCAACTGTTGCTTTTCCATAGTTTGAGAAAATTTCAGGAAACTTACTCACACCAATTGTCGCTGCAACACTAATGATGTTGGGAATATCAACATTGGCAGGGAAAGCTGGAATTTTATCGTTATTGATAGCACTGTTACCTGCGGCCACAACAAAAAGAGTATTAGGAGCAACATTGGCCCACTCTTTTGCATTAGCCTCAAACTTTTGATAAATCTTTTGACTTTCAACTGCAAGTTCATCTTCTGTTGGCTCTTTATTTCCTTTGATTCCTAATACAAAACCAGCAAAACGCTCCATAGGAATACCAAGACTCATATTCACAACATCTGCTCCAGCTGAGCCGACATAACTTACAGCTTGGTTAAAAACACTACCTGTTAAGTCAGCAAGAACTCCAAAAAGAGTATCTTCAACTTTTCCCCAGAAACCGCTCATTGGCACATAGTTATAAGGTGAAACGCTACTAGGGAAAAAACGTAAGTTCATGAGTTCAGCATTTGGATTTTCCTTAGCAACAATTCCTGCTACGTGAGTTCCATGAGCATGCTGTCCGTAGAAATTAATTTCTTCCATTAAAACAGCTTGTTCTTTTTTGGGAAGGTCAATCAAGTTTTCTTTTACAAAAGCTTTTTCTTCATCAGTTGCCGTTCCCGCCATTAGCTTAGAAGCAATACTGATGATTTTATAAGAGATCGGTTTAATTCCTGCTACTTGAGTAGCATCAAAGAGAAATTTTGAATTTTCAGCAAAGTTCCAACCATGAATATCATCGACATAACCATTTTTATCATCGTCAATTCTATTTTTTGTTTCCGCAGTATTGGTCCATACTTGATCTTTCAAAAGCTCATGTTCCATATAAAAACCTGAGTCAACGACACCAACGATAGATGCATGGGCGCTTAGAGAAAGAAAAGATACTAGTAATAAAATATTTTTCATCATACTCTCCTACATTCCTAATTTATTAGTTAATAAACGACGATGCTTTTCAATAATTGTATTCATCGACTCTTCTGACTTAGGTAAAAATGGAATAATATTTTTATCTAAGATATTGAGATAGGCTTCTCTTTCAAAGGCCGTAACTCTCATCCCTCTCGCCGTTTTTTCATAGATATCAGAAACCACGTAAGCTTCATCCATCACACCGGCCAAAGCGTATCCTTTAAGTGCGGAGATCACGTTAGATGTAATCCAATTTGGAAAGTTCATCATAAAGACTCGTACCGCTCCCGAAAGAAGATAAGAAACCGTTCTTTTCGTCACGACTTCCCAAGGCCTAGCTAGGTTAATAATTTTTGTCATCCCTAAGTTCCAAAAGAAAAACTTACTTTCTGAAAGCGTAGAATAAACTTCATCTCCTGCTTCACAACGAGCAAAGAAGTACCCAATGTCTTTTAGATCACAACCTAATTCATAATAAAGTTTAGAGAAATTACTATCACTCGTTGAAACTTTCATATTATAAGACTGAATTGAAGCTGCTTTACCATAAGGATAGAGATTATCGATGCTCGCAGAACCTGTTTGGATCAACTTTTGGATAATGGCCACAACAGTTTGACTATCTTGCACATAAAGAAGGTAGAGAGAATCTTGTAATTCTTTTTTGGTAAGAGGAGTCTGAATCGTTCCCTCAAGCGCCATTCTTATCACCTGCTCTAATTGAGCTCGTTGAAAATCATAAGTCATTTCAATCATCTCAAAAGCATCATTAATAACTACACTGGCAATTCTCCCTGTAATAGAAGCTGTTGCCGGAGTGAGAAGTTTATTAATAGCACTTAAGACAAGACCTCTAATTTGCTTTTGTAACCATCCTCTATATTGAAGATCATGATCAACACTCGTGATAGGTCCTCTAATAGGTAAGAAATCAAAGTCTAAAAAGACTTCATAGGCCCTTTTTAATGAGTCATACTCAAACTCCATCCCTTCGAGAAATCTCTTAGGATTATTGATAAAGTTTTCAATTTTTTCATCAGTTGCCCCATAACCTTTAAGCATTTTAGTTAAGTACTTTCTTTGCTCTTGGTTAAAAGAAATTTTTTGTGAAAATAATTCAACGTCTGCAAATCTAAAATTTTGAACCACACCATCGTTATTCATTCTTAAATTACGATTAGGCTTGAAAACAAGCTTTGAATACCATGATTCATCGAGATCATTTTTGGACAGACTTTCTTCTAAAAAGTCTCTTCCTTCAATCTCTCCAACTTTATTATTTAGAAAATTACGATAATCATCTAACGTTGGTTTTTTAATTCTTAAAGTTGAGGCTGGTTTTTTAGCAAACAACGAAGATAGTGTGGGAAAAGATAAGTCGTAAATTCGACATAAATTTCCAGCGGCATCTCGCGTGGCCATAAAACGTTTTGATAGCTCAACCGTACTAGCAGCAATACATTTTTGTGAAGATGCATCTCTATGAGCGATTAAACCCTCAACACGATATGCATATTTTCCCCACATTGATTTTGGATAATTCCTGGCCTCAGCAACACTCATTAAAAATGTCAGTGTTATGGTGATGGCCCATAAGGACTTTGTCATGATTCCTCCTCTTCCTTAAGACGGATAAAAATAATTTGTTATTATTGTGGGATTTTGATTAAGTGATTGTCTAGTCCCTGTTAGTTTAATTAAAATAAAAGCTGCTAACATGAACTAACTTTAAGGTGTCATCGAAATGAAAACAGTTCTTACCATCATCTTTGTCTTAGTTCTTATGATCTTAAGTTTTATCACAGGCCTTCACTACGGTGACAGCAATGCACGTGAAGTCCTTAGTAGTCCGGGCTTTCATTCTAAAAAACTAATTCCCGAACAAAAATGTCAAGAAAGTTTAGATGAAGCAAAGAAATATTATGGTAAAGCGTTTTTGCTTTTTCTCACCAATATCGGAGTCATGCTATCAAGTAATCAGACCCAAGAGCTAAACACACTGATGACAAATCCAAAAGACTATCAAAGAGAGAGCTTTCCTAAGGATAATGAAAAGACTGCTTCAAGTAATACCGAGGTTGTCATCTTACCAGACTATTTAAGTAACAAACCTTTTCAAGAATTCTTAAAAAAGCAAAATATCAATATCGAACATATTGATGATAAAAACCTGGTCAATAAAAATTCAAATTTCGTCTTAAAAGACCCAGGGGTTTTTTATGTCCGATCGAAGTTTATTAAAAGCTATCAACAAATCAGTCCTCTAAATGGCCTTTACGCTGGAAAACTTTATCTTTTTTCAGGAAAAAATAAAGGAGAGACTCACGATATCGAAATGACGATTGAGTTTAATCAAAAAAGTGAAAATGAAAACGAAAAAGATCAAATCGACGGAAACTTCAATCTAAAAATAAGCGAAGATGGAAATATTTATAGCAATAGTCGCGGAAACGGCGGTAATGGCGATGTTCGCATGAATCAAAATTCTCTTATCATTGAGGCTTCCCCTTCAAGTTTTTTTCATTTTGAACAAAGCTCGATAACCACCGCCAATTATTACGATAATAACCAATTAATCGGATTTGCACGTTTTCGAAAACTAAATTAACTTTTTACAAAACTCTTAGCCTCTTCAATCATTTTGTTTCGTTCACTTTCATCATGCCAACGTTTTTGGATTTCAGGAGCGAGTTTATGAATAGGATCAAAGTACAAGAAGGTTTGATCTGGTTTAACGTAGGGAGCTTTCCATACAGAGATACCATACTCTTCGTGATAGTATTCATAAGAGGCCACATGACGTTTGCCTCCACCACCGGGTAAATCACAGACAAAAGTCGGTGTATTAAATCCTGCCGTAGTACCACGAACGGCTTTTTCAAGCTCAATGGCCTCTCTTAATGTTGTTCTAAAATGCTCACAACCAGGGACCATATCATGCATATAAACATAATAAGGTTGAATATTTAAAAAACTCAGCTGTCTTGTTAATTGAATCATCACTTCGACCGAGTCGTTCACACCAACTTGGAGGACGGCTTGGTTTCTCACCGTTATTCCCTCGTGAAACAACCTCTCCATGGCCCGTTGAGACCATTTGGTAATCTCAAGAGGAGAACTAAAGTGGGTATGGATCACCACTTGTTTACCGTAACTTTTTCCAAACTGATGAACCTTAGATAAGGCCATCATCCACTCTCCATCAGTAATTATTTTTTGAGGAAAGATAGCGATTCCTTTTGTGGCGTAACGAATTCTTCTAATATGAGGAATTTTTAACAACTCCATTCCGATATATTCAAGTTGATCAGGAGTTAACATATAGCTGTCACCACCTGAGATAACCACATCTTCAACTTTAGGCTGCGTTCTCAAATAATCAAAAACGTCATCCCAATATTTTTTATTAGCGCCATAACTATCTTTTGCAACAGATTCGGTAGAACCTCCGATGATGCGGCTTCTTGTACAATAAGAGCAATAAACTGGGCAAATCGTTGTAGGTAGAAAAAGAACTTTATCTGGATACCGATGAGTCAATAGCTTAACAGGACTATCTTCATCCTCACTTAAAGAATCCGCTTGGTGCATAGGGTGATCATCTAAAAATTGAGAGCCCATGGGAAGAAACTGTTTTCGAAGAGGGTCATTCCACGGATCTTCCCAATTAATCAAACTAAAAATATAGGGAGTGATCCGAATATTCATGGGCGTTCTCTTAAGACCAGCCTCAATATCACTCATCAATTCCGGTGTGGCGAGTTTGCCAAGTACAGACTTCACTTGATCGAATTTTCTAATTGAGTTTCTCAATTGCCATGTATGCTCTCGAAATGTCTCGCGGTCGACAGCTGCCCACCCAGGTATCTTCTTCCAAAATTCATCGTCTCTAAAAAGCCGATGCTCTAATTCTTTAATCTTAGCAACACCCATTGACTCACCTCATTTTTAGATAATATAAAGCATTAATATTATACTTCAATTTCGTGATTTTAGCTTGGTGGGTAATCTAAGTTTTGTTATGATGGTTTGATAAAATTTGAGTAAAATTATGCAAAAAAGCCAAAATGACTCTTTAAGTCTAACTCTCATCCTTAGGACACTTCTTTTACTATTTCCGACTCTTTCTCACGGAAAAATCAACACTGATTTTGACCAAGTTGAAAAATCTCTCCAGGCCAAACTCAAAGGGATCAATGCCAATAGCGCTCAGGCCAAAGCAAAGGTCATGAGAACAGAGCTAAAAATTTCGTTCAAACATCAGCTGTATGAAAGTGTTGAAGCAAAAATTGAGGCCAATGCGAAACTTGAAACCGGAACAAATAGTAGCACCGTGATCGATCAATACTCACCTCAAAACAGAGTGCGAGCAGGAGACTCCTATTTAAAATGGGATCCTCTAGGGTTCTTTTTTATTAAAGTTGGTTCTCTCGATCAAACAAGATACACTCCACTTCTCATTCATAGAAGTCCCTATACAGCGGCTCAAGAAGAACTCTATTATCGCTATAATAAAAATTATTACTTTTATCTCAACTTACAACAGGCCATTCCCAATAATGACGTTTTAACAGAGAGATTAGCTGGACTTGAAGAAGGAACGCCAACCTACCTGACCCAAACCCTAGGAATGAAATTAGATGGCGACATCTTATCTATTAGGGCCTTTGCAAAGCATTTTCAATTTCTTGATCTCTCAGCGACTGTTGCCAATCAGTCACGCTTTATCGGAAATAGTATTTCTGGAAGTGGTGATCTCAACTCTAGTTTTCTTTATGCCTTTGATGGTTATTATTTATTTACAGATATTCTTTTTAAGGCAAAGCCTTGGGAATTTGGATTTTGGTTTCATTACCTCTATAACGACGAAGCACCAGATAATCGCAATACAGGATACTTCTGGGGTCCCATTTTTCGTTATCACCCTTTTGGTATTGGTATCAACCTTTTTGAAAACCAGTCTGACTCTTCACCTGCGTTCTACGCTAATCAGGCTTATCCGAAAAATACCGAGGGAAAAGATTATTATATTGAAATAGGCCAAGATAAAAATGATCTTCA
>JAUHVL010000082.1 GCA_030425045.1 bacterium | reverse complement strand
AACGAATAAAGCCGGTCATTTCTACCAACTCTTATTTCACAAACTTCTAGGGCCATTTGAGCAATTTGATATTGATAACATTCAACTTCTAATAAGATTTTTCTGGCTCGTTTTACGTAATCTTTATATTGGCAGCTCATTACGAATCACTCCTTCTATTAAGTAAAAAGGCTCCTTCCAAGGCCCTGTCCTTTTGACCTATAAAGTTTTCCTTTGTTGACTTTATTAAGACGCGTGAAAAATTTTGTCTTTCTTTTAAGAGTAGGATTTCAATATCGTCATTGATTAACAGAATGTTATCAGTGGCAAGCTTTACAACTAGTTTTTTTACCTTGGTATAATGGTCATTTGAAAAAGCTTCAAACTCGCACTTAACGGTATGGCCATTAAAATCCACTTCAACTTTAGTAAAGAGTCTTTTGCAGTGACTCGCAAAATCACTTAAATCAATTCGATTCTCTGGACATTTTAATGTGATCGATGTTCCCATACAATTTCGTGAACGAGGATCTCCATCAATACTTTCGTTGTAGTGTTGGCAAAAATGGCTTTCTTTGATTTCTACCTTTTCGCCTACGGTACCAACTAATTTATTATATGCAGCAATCACCTTTGAGTGATAAAGCACCATGGTGCAATTTTTTTCATTACAAGGGCAGTACAGCTCACCCAGGTTTAAACGAGGTCCAAGCTGAACCTTTGCATTCTCAACAGTCTTCTCCATGACTCGAAACATTTTTTTGACTCCTTTCAATTAACTTTTTAAATTCTTCACTGAATATATTTATTTCCAGACCAAACTTAACAAAATCATCATCAGCTACAGGTGCTCCTTCATTGCACCACCTCCAAACTTTTCTTCTATCGATACTGGTGGCACTTGCTGCTTTGCTGTAACCAAGTTTTAAATTATTAAGCCGCTCTCTAATTGCTAAGTTCATTACTGGCACAAAGCGACCTTTTCCTGCTCAATGGACTTTGCGACTTGATCGTTGTGGATCTTCACCAGGTTCTTGATCTCGAACTCTCCTGTGTGACGAGAAAGCTTTGTCAGACCTCCATTGTTCATGATCCAGGCACGCTCCTTGATGCTCATTTCCAAGTCAGGAGGCACATGCTCAATGCTTTCGGCTCCACTGCTTAAAATTTCCCAAATTCGGTCAAACTTGATGTAACTACTCACAAGTCTCGCGGAGTTTTCCACATCGCTCGCGTGACTTGCTTTGCTTTGATTTGAATTGGCTTGAGGTGAATTGAATTGTAATGCATTGTCTTGCATTGAATTGTAATGAATTGTATTGGGTTTTTTTTCTAAAGCATTAGGTTCTTCAGAAAAACCTATAGGTTTATTTCCTGAACCTGTAGCTTTTTCGGGAATCCCATTTGGTTTATCGGGAATACCTGTAGGTTCTTCTAACTCTCCATCATCTTTTTTAGGACGACCGCCTTTCTTGCCTCGCTCCCTAAAGCTCTTTAGTTTATCAATGTGCTTTTGATTTCCAACGATTTCGAATAAACCATCTTCTTTTTTGCGAAGCAAAGACTGCCAGACAAGAGCCTTTATGACTTTGTCGACTTCATCTTCTGACTCATTCCACAATTCCATGTAGTCAACAATTTTATCTTTTTCGCAGATCGCAACTTCATCAACTTGTGAATTGTGCCACAAATCAACGAGCATTCCCGTGACTTCTCTTTTCTTCCAACCCAGCCGATTTGAAATTGAGTGAATTTTATTCCACGCAACTTCTTCTATGTTCGTCCTTGCCACCTTGAAACCCTCCCTAGGTTCTTGGGCGACCTCCTGTCTAAACCAAAGAGCATACTGCTCAATGTGTTTGCGCCTTGTTTGCGCACTAAAATTTGCAATTGAAATAAATGTTTGAAATAATTCAGGTTCAACCTAGCACGGAGTGGGTTCGAATCCCTCTCCGTCCGCCATGCATTATCCTTTATTTCCAAGCGTTTAAATCAACTTTTTACCCTCAATATTCATTGCGCATTGTTTGCGCCTATTTTCTCTTAACTAAAATTTCAAGCTGCCTTTTTAACTTCGCTTCCAAGCGAGGTCTGACATATCTCGACACCGCATCTTCTCCAATTCCTGCCACTGCCATTAGATCTTCTTTACTGCAGCCAAGGTTTGCTAGGCTTGTAAGTGCAGCATGTTTTGTTGATGCGTATAGTTCAAAGCCCTCTAAAAAGGTTCCCTTAGTTAGCAAGTTCCACTCTCTATTGAGTGAAGTCTTGCCTACATATTTTCCCCTGCGACCTTTAAACACTGGTGCGCCTTCTCTTGCTTGAAGTACAAGCGGTTTTACCAGCTTGATAAATGGAGAATCTGGAATAATTGCGACATAAAAGACTCCATTCTCAGAGTCAGCTGAATTGGACTTTCTCCCACTCTCCCTTTTGGTACCTGAAAAGTGATTTCCAATTCGAATATATCCTTCAGAGAAATTAAAATCTTCTCTATGAAGTGCTCTAATATCGCTGGGCCTAATTGGATAGGTCATAAGGCCATAAAAGATGCAGCGATACGTGAGATCGTCGCACATATCTAAAATCGGTATTACCTGTTCAAGTGACTTAATGTCGGGGATTTTTTCAGCTGATCTCTTCTTAGACTGCAATGGTTTTGGGCCAGACTCTACTCGGTCAACTAGACCGCGATCTTTTGCGAATCTTAGAATTACATTTAATTCCGTTATGCTCTTGCTTAGCTGCCTTTCACTTGAATTGTTTTGATCTGCGAACGTGAATATTAAACTCGATTTTATATCTCTAAGGTCGTAATCTCCGAAGAAAGGAAGTAAATAATTTTTCCCCAAAGTCTTTTTGCCACGTAAAGTCTCCCAGGCGAGCTTTTTATTTTCATAAAGCTTTTCCTGGATCGAAATATAGTACTTGTAAAACACTTTAAATTTAAATTGAGATGCTGCTGACTTGTTCATATAGCGTCTTGGATCGAAAGTTTTATTAAGGATCTCTTTGTCGATTTCCTTTAAAGTG
>JAUHVL010000042.1 GCA_030425045.1 bacterium | reverse complement strand
CTTTCTAGTTACGTCGGAATACAGACGTTTAAAACTTCTTCTATCTCTTCTCGTCTTAAATAAACCCCGAAGGGTTTAATTCTTATACTTCTCTAAAATGTTAAAGATCTGGCTTTCTCAAAGCGTCACGTTTTGTCTGTCTAACTATTTGGAAATACTTAGACTCATTACAAAACCTTACTGTTAATGAGATTGCACGAAGGGCGATACTATACAGGTTCAAATATGAAGTCAAACATTTTTTTACATTTGTTTGTATTTTTTTTTGGAGACTTTTTGTAACCAGTTTCAACACCCCCCTGTAGATATTACAACAAAAGCTTTTTGGCCCTTAAACTCTCCTATAATAGTCGGTAATTCAATTCACATAGGAAAACGAGACAATAAACCTATTTAGGAGGAGAAATGAATTTGAAACAAACATTAGTAACTTTGGTTGCTTTTGCTTCTGCCGCTAGTGCATTTGCAGGAATCGAAGTTCGTTTAAACAGATCTGAAAAGATCAGAATGATGGACTACGGTGTACTTGAAAAAGTAGTTGTGGTTCCAGCAGGAACAATCGTTGAATACGCACAAAGACCAGGTCTTGGTAAACCAGCAGGAACAAGATTTATTAATAATAGTGGTCACGTTCAATACTCACGTTCACCGTGGAAAAGAGTTCTTAATATCGAACTACAAAGAGGTTCATTAAGACATCTACCTGATTGGCAAAGAAGACAGGTAAGAAACACTGTTAGAGATATTAACGAGTACGGTGCTAAAAACCGTGGTGATGATAGAGATGGATATACTCCTTATTTTATCAGCCAGTGGTCTGTTGAAAATATGGCCACTCCCGTTGGTGGTGGATATTACGGTGACGATGATGGTGGTCACGTAATCATCGATGCTCCTACACATACGACAACGACAACTTATGTAAACGATGGTTCTTACCAAGTTTGTTATCAAAATGTTGAAGAGAGATGGTCGCGTGATGGTAAGCAAGCTGTTGATGGATTCTTTAAGACATTAATCGGTGGAGCTGTTGGTGCTGTTGGTGTTGATATTTTTCAAAATAGTGACGATGCTCTTGGAAAAATCGTTGGTGGTATCTTTGCTATCGGTGGAGCTGCTGTAGCTGTTGAAGGTATTAGTGATATTGCTAACTCTTATAAGTTAGAAAGTATTCAATACAATGGTGTAAGTTGTAAGACATACTATAGACCTGTAAGAAGAATTTCTCGTCACTCTTATGGAAGTATGAGATCTTGTTACTCTCAAGAGTATCAATCAACTTCGTGGGATGGAACTTACTACTACTACGAGACTACGTGTTCTCAAGGTGGACGTAACCACACATTCTACCAGTACAGTTCGTACACATTATATTAATAACCACAAGTCGTAAGACTTATGGTGCTGATATAAGCAAAGCCGAGGTTTATGCCTCGGCTTTTTTATTTATTAGAGTAAAATAAAGCGGACCGTAGCCTGATGTATCGGGCAAAAAGATTTGTCCAAATTCCGTCTTTTCTGCCAAGTCTATTTTTTTTACTTCAGCATTCGAATACTTTTTTAAAAGTTTTCTGATCACCTCATCATTTTCTAGATTCGAAATAGAACATGTACTGTACATCAAAAAACCACCAGGTTTTAAAACTTCAAAGGCTCCAGCTAGTAATGTCCATTGTGTTATCGCAAGTTTTTTTGACCTTGCAGGCTTCCAATCTTTTAACAAACTTGGCTTCTCTAAAAGATGTCTCTCACTTGAACATGGAACATCTAATAAAATTTTATCGTAAACTTCTTTTTCGTAGAGACACCATTTCGTAGCATCGTGACCGGTGACTTTTATCTGACTTGTTTCACCGATATAATCTTTAATCGTATTGATTAAACGATTTCGTCTGGGAGCACTTCTTTCATTGGCAACAAGAGAATCTTTTGCGCTTAACTTTGAGGCTAAAACAAGTGTCTTTCCCCCAGGAGCGGCACACATATCGAGAACCCGTTCTCCAGGAAGAGCCGCTAATTCATAAGCGGCAAAATAAGAAGCGGGGTCCATAATATAATAATTTTTTAAGCCAGAATCTAAAACTAGAGGAGGATCGAAAAAAGATGCTTCTTTCGTTTCACCATTTAATTGAAAAGCAAGATACTTTTTAGCCGCTAAAAATGACTCTTTCAGTTTAGGCCATCGCTCTTTGAAAGTATCGCGATAGAACTCATCAAACGCATTTATTCCTTTATTTTTTTTATTTTTCAATGGTCTTTCCCAAGTGCCAACTTCAGTTGGCAGTATATCTTCTCTTTTCTCTATTATATGCCACAATTAATCACTTAAAAGGGTCTCAAGCTATAATAACAAGACATAAATCATCCGAAATATATATTAATGAATTTATTAGTTAAATTTATTTTTTTCGTTCTTATATGTTCCTCAGTTTGGGGTCACGTCGTCGTATGTCCAGGTGAAGTAATTCAACCTAGGGATGAAGATGTCATTGAAGTATTAAGTGAATTAGATGACGAAACGGTAGGAGAAGCTTGTATCCCTCATGAACAGGCCTATCGCGATTTTGTCGTACAGAGAATACAACTGGGAAATAGTCAGTGGAGAGCGATTTACGACTGTGAATCAAACCCAACCCGTGACAACTGTGATTCACAAAGAGAAGCATTCGATCAATATCAAAGTTCAGTTGAGGCCTATCGGGCACTCAATATCCACCTCCATAACCAACTTGCTTCACAATGGTTTCAATCACTAAACGAGGGGCAAAGAGAGCATGCGACAAATTGTTTTATAGATAGAGAAAACCCTGACTCTGGAGTTCAGCTCGGCCAGCATGTCAGAACGCTTGGTGTGCAAAATGGCCTCGATCCGAACCTTTGTATTGGGCTAACACAATCTTTTGAATTACAGATCACAAGCCTAGAGAGTCAAGCACGACAAAACCCAAGTTCAGTGGGAATGACCGAAACTCAAATTTCATCGATGAGAGAATTTGAAAACTCATTTGGTTCTTTCATTATGAGTGATCAAACGAAAGGGAACCCCCATTTTTCCACTGAGCAATTAAGAGAAAGTTTATTGGAAGATATGAGTTTTAATATCGGACAAATCAATCAATTTTCTGAAAGTATTAGCGGGCTCACAGATTCACGATTAGATCAACTTTACCAATTTGAAAATTTATATGAACAAGAGTTTCTACCTACTCTAAGCGAAGAAGATCGAGAGCTTTATTCTCCTCGATGTAAAGATGCTAGTGGTTGGTCAACATGTTATCGAAACTTTATCCAAGAGATCGATAGTCGTGCAGATTATAACCGCTGTATGGCAAACCTTGGTACTTTGGCCTTAGATTTTCTACCTGGTTATGGCATTTACGATGCTTACCTTTCTGGTATAGAAAATCGAGCGTCGCTCCTCTCTGGCGTGGCTACCGAACAAGAGTTCAATCAAAGACAAAACCAAGTTGACCTACAATTGGTGCTTGGTATTCCTATTTTAGATTTAGCGGGGCTTGGCACTCTAAGAGTCGCTGATAATGTTCTTGCTGGAACGATCAGAAATGCTGATGAAGTTGTCACGAGAGCTGAACTTCCACAGGGCATTTTAGAACGTGTTGAAAGTTTTACTGATACCAGACAAATTCCAGGCGGTGCTGGAGGAGTTCAAACAGCGGGGATTAATCAAGGTCGCTTTATTAGAACGCAAGATATAAGACCAGCAGACCTTCCCTACCAGCAAGGCCTTAGAGAAGTGAGAGAGCCTCGAACTTTTAGATCACTAGAGGAAGTACCGGAGGTAGAAGTTAACCCTACCGACATTGTGCTTACTTCAAGAGAGCACAGTGGAAGTAATGGTATCGTTAGGTTGGCCACCTTACCCGATGGTAGGCCGGTGGCCATTAAAGCAGTTGAGCTCTACCGAAATCAATATGATGATGCGGCCACAATTGCAGCTAGAAATGCCGATGCTCTTTTGGAAGATATTAATGGCACAGAATTAGCTGACGCTCTCGGTATCGGACCCCAATTTCATGGAACCTTTGTCGATGAATTTGGAAGAACGAATCTTGTAATGGATCTTGCAACAGGTGACTTTCCCGGCGAAAGTGCGGGCAATATTACAGCAAATACTCTTAGAGAATTTGATGAGATGTTTTCACGTATCTCTACTCATTCCGGATACAGAGACCTTGGAGATTTTCAGTTTTATATTACAAACGATGGACACCCAAGAGTTATCGATGCCCATCCCCTTGTATCATCGACAGAGGGAACGGCCCAACAATTCATTAATAGACAAGCAAGAGAGAGAGCGGAACTTTTAGAACAAACAGAACCCAGTATTGGTATTGAATATCTGAGAGGTTTAAGAGATTCTTCGTTTGTTCAGTACGAAGAAACAATTGAAATTTTGAGACTAAGATCAAGGCGACCAGATTTTCCCAATGAATATCGAGAGTTTATCGATACCGAGGGCGATCTTATCGATATATTATGATGATAAATATTTTAATCTTATTCATCTTTAATTTAAAAGCAGATCAAGTAGCGGACTGCTCATCGCTAACGGGATTTCCTGTGGATGAAGACACTGTTGAAACGTCTCAAACCTTAAACAATAAAACTACTCACCAAGCTTGTTATCAGCATGAAAGAGAATATCGTGAATTCTTGATTGAAAGATCTCGCCAAGGACTTCAACATTGGCAGCAAATTGTAAATTGTCATGATAACAACTCAGAAGAGTGTCAGGGTCATCGAAGAATTTTTGATTCTTACGCTGAATCGATTGAAATATATCGAAATGCTAGAAACACTTTCTACGAAAGACTGGCAAGAAACTGGTTTGAAGGACTACCTGAGAACTTACGAGAACATGCTCGTGACTGCTTAATTTCGCGAGAGAGTGAAAATCCTCAAATTGAACTAGGGGAACATTTTAGAACAATTCGAGTTCAAAATAACCTAAGTCCAACTCTTTGTGTCTCTATCATTCAACGATATGAACAAGAAATTACGAGACTAGAAAATACGGCGAGAAATAATCCTGAAACAATTGGGTTCACGTCACAACAACTGGCCAAATTAGAAGACTTTGAAAACTCAAATGGAGCCTACCTCCTAAGTCAGCAAACTCTTGGGAACCCCTCTCTCACGAGTGAACAAATAAGAAATAGTATTGTTGAAGACTTTAATTTTAATATTACAAATATCAATTCATTTATTGAAAGTGTAGAAAACCTCCCCCTCTCAGAGCTCGATCAACTCTATGCTTATCAAAGTTTCTATCGCGATCAGTTTATTCCTACCCTTGGTGAAGATCGTGATACGTACTTCCCTCATTGCTTAGAAAGCCGTACAGGTGAATGTGGAAGATTGCTTGCAGGACAAGAAGAAAACCTCACGGATGATAGTGATTTAAACCGTTGCTATAATAATGTTTTAAATCATTATCTTGATCTTATTCCAGGAAGAAGTGCATTACGATCTTTTAACAATTACCCCCAAATTGCATCTGCGAGAGTGCTCAACCTGTTAACGACAACAGAAGAAAGAAGCTTAGTAAACCAAACGGATCTTCAATTTGTTTTAGGGCTTCCCATCCTTGATGCAGCAGGGCTAGGAATCGCTGATAGTATTGCGTCGTCAACGATTAGAACCGCGGACGGAATATTAATTAGAATTGCTGACGAGTTCATACCAACAGGTGCTATTGCCGATGATGTGGTTGAATCAGGTCGCCATACAGGATCTATGATCAATAGAGTGAAATCTGAACTTGCTGGTGATAGGCCGCAGGAGCTTCCTGAAACAGAAGAAGAAGCTGAATAATCCCTTTTATTTTTTATCTTTTTTCTGAGAAAATGCATTTCAATCACAGGAGTGCGTTATGAAATTACAGAATTATATTTGTGGCAATTGGACAGAGGGACAAGGTGAAGGGCAAATGCTTTTCAATGCCGTCAACGGTGAAACAATTGCGAGTGCTTCTAGTGATGGTTTAGATTTTGCCGAGGTTCTTAACTACGGTAGAACAAAAGGTGGCTCCGCACTTTCTAAGATGACCTTTCATGAACGAGCGCGAGCACTAAAGGCCTTGGCCCTTTATTTATTAGAAAAAAAAGATCATTACTATCAACTCTCTTTTAAATCCGGAGCAACTAAAATTGATAGTTGGATTGATATCGAAGGTGGTATCGGAAACCTTTTTGTCATGTCTTCAAAAGGAAGAAGAGAGATGCCCGACTCTCCTTTTTATGTGGATGGTAAACCTGAAATTCTTTCGAAAGAAGGAAGTTTTATTGGCCATCACCTTTTTGTTCCCAAAAAAGGGATTGCGGTTCATATCAACGCTTTTAACTTTCCCATTTGGGGGATGCTTGAAAAAATTGCTGTCAACCTTTTAGCAGGTGTTCCAGCTGTAGTTAAACCAGCAACGGCCACTTCTTATCTAACAGAAGCAATGGTGAAAGATATTATCGCTTCAGGAATTTTACCGGAAGGAAGTTTACAACTTATTTGTGGGTCGGCACGAACATTACTTGATCATGTCAAAGCTCAAGATGTAGTGACCTTTACCGGTTCTGCGAGTACAGCTCAGCTTTTAAAAAAACACCCTCGTATGTTATCAGAAAACGTGCCTTTCAATATAGAAGCAGACTCATTGAACTGCTGTATTCTTGGGGAAGATGTCACTCCCGATATGGAAGAATTTAATATTTTCATTAAAGAAGTGAGTAAAGAAATGACGGTTAAGGCGGGACAGAAATGTACCGCCGTTAGAAGAATTATCGTCCCAGAAAATCGAGTCGATGAAGTTGGTAAGGCCCTCGCCGCAAGACTTGATAAAGTTGTTATCGGAGACCCCCTTGATAAAGATGTACGCATGGGCTCTCTCGCTTCAAGAGATCAACTAGACGAGGTTTCTTCAAAAGTGGCAGAACTGAGTTCATTGGCAAAGATGATTTATTCTCGTGAAAATCTCGAACTCAAAGGTGGTTCAAAGGATAAGGGTGCCTTTATTTCACCGACTTTGTTCTATTGTGATCGTCCCTTTGAAAAAACTGCTGTTCACGAAATCGAGGCCTTTGGCCCTGTATCGACTATCGTCCCCTATAAAAGCACTTCTGAGGCGGTAGAATTGGCCAATATGGGCCGTGGATCTCTAGTCGGTTCCGTTGTTACAGCAGATGATAATATCGCCACAGAGATCGTGTTAGGCGCCTCTCCGTGGCATGGAAGGATGCTTGTCCTCAACAAAGATTGCGCTAAAGAAAGTACAGGTCATGGCTCTCCCATGCCTCAACTTGTTCACGGTGGACCAGGCCGTGCTGGCGGTGGAGAAGAGATGGGTGGTCTACGAGGAGTCTTTCACTATATGCAAAGAACGGCGATTCAGGGCTCTCCTACAACATTGTCAAAAATCACAGGTGTCTATCAGCCAAAAGCGAAACAAACAAAGCCGCCAAAGCATCCTTTCAGGTTGCATTTCGAAGAGCTTGAAGTAGGGCATACGCATACCACTCACAAAAGAACGATTACAGAGACAGATATCGTCAACTTCGCCAATGTTAGCTGGGATCATTTTTATGCTCATACCGATACGACGAGTTTAGAAGGGAGCTTCTTTGAGCAAAGAGTGGCCCATGGTTATTTTATCATTTCTGCTGCGGCCGGGTTATTTGTGGATCCCGGAAAAGGACCTGTTCTAGCCAATTATGGACTTGATGAACTTCGTTTTATTAAACCTGTCTATGCGGGCGCGACCATCTTTGTGAAGTTAACTGTTAAAGAAAAAATTGATCAGGAAAATAAACCGGAAGATCGCCCCCGCGGTATCGTCAAATGGCAAGTTGAAGTCTTTGACGAAACTGAAGAAACAGTAGCGCTAGGAACGATCTTAACTCTGGTTGCTAAACTTTAGTTAAAACAAAGACTAAATATTTTAACATTTGCTCTATAAATATTACTGAAGCTATCGAGATTATTGGGTTATCTTGCTATATTGAGCCCAATGAAATTAATAACTCTCTTATTCCTTACCCTTTTCATGAGTCACTCATTTGGAATGAATCTGGCCAAGCGAGTTCATTCGTTAAACTGCCATGGTGAGCTTTCACTTCAAAGCACGAGTTCTTTTTGGATGAACGAGCGAAATTACCTCAATATCGCTGTCGATAATCATGAAGATTTTTACCTAGAAGAAGCCTATTTCAATGGGGATGGTGACTTTGTTATCAACCTTTTTAATAAAACTGGTTGGAATCTCTTAAGCTTAAAAGCAAGTGAAAGTGAATTTGAGAAGTTAGACCTTCAAGATACTTTCGGCCTTTTAGATTCCCCTTTTAACCTCACTGAGAATGGGGTATTCCTTGAGCAATTAAATTGTAAGATCGTCTGGAAAAGATGGAATTAAGTTTCACTCGAGGAAAAAATGAAAACTCACATTATATTGATTCTTTTTTTTATCACGTTCAACATTTTGGCCAATGGTTATAATGGAACCGTATCTTTTACCATCAAAGAAAAAATAATTCATTACAATCGGACCAACCAATTTAATGCAATCGGTGTTCAATGCCTTCAAGATTATAAAAGAGAGCACCTTAGCTTTTATAGAAATCACTGTATAAAAAAGAACCGCAAAACAAGATGTCTCTCTAAATTCTATGGTGAAAGAAGGTTTAGTAAAAAAAGAGGCGCAGTAAGACCTGAAGATGGAAAACCCCTTACCTATCTTGGTGATGAGTTAGCACGTCTAGGCTTTCCCGTTAGCTGGATGGATAAAATGAAAAAAACGAGCTGTGTCGGTATGGCCTTAGATTGTTTAGAGCGATCTTTTCGCGGGACAGGTCAGGACTCGGCGTGGAAAAAAATCAGAAAATTCGTTGTTCTCCAAAACGATTCTGGAGGTACGGAACTTCAGCATGCTCTTCAAGGCCTTGGTTGGAAAGTCCTCTACTGGAATCCTGCTCCCTACTCCACCATGGAAGAAGACATGGAAAGGTGGGACAAGCAAGAAGAGGGCTGGTTATCGAAAGGTTATCATGCTTGGAGATATTTTACCGTCACAACGAAGGGAACTTATTATTATAACAAGATTGACGATGCCACGACATTAGTTGGCTTTGAAAAGGCCACCCCTAGCTACCTGACGACGATTCCCTTTTGGATTGGGACGGCCAATACGGGCTATCATGTCTTTCCAGGAACAGAAGAAAATGTGGTAGAGGCCCATAGTACAAGAGATATCGACTCTATCGATAATTTAGAGTTTAGCTTTTTCTCTCCACTAAAATATGGTGGTGGCCCTCGTTGGACAGATACAGAAAAATACCGCTCTGGTATGATCGCTGTTCCTCCTGGTTACTAATTTTTCTTTAAACTGATCCCTCAAAAAACTTCCATGTTTTGCGATAGCCAATATCGGGACATCCTTGTCCCGACCCTTCGGGCTAGTATTGGCCATCTCCTATCTTAAAACAAGAGACATTTAAAACTTGCCCACGAAGTGGGTGCGACCACGATGGGAGCATTTTAAATGTCCAAAAACAGGGACGTTTTTATAGAGTTTTCTAAAATAGTTTAAAATTCAAAAATGAAACATATCCATTTAAGTAAATCAGTTTATATTTTTTTGACAGGTCTATAGAATCTACCCTGGCCTTTAAGATTAATTGTAGGATTATTTTTTTTTGCTATATTAACGGTCATGAAAATCTCCATGGATACGAAAATTTGTGATCTCAAGCTAACGCTCAAGGGTAGTTATGTGGAGACATGTTTTCAAACCCTAAAGAGCGAGTTGAAAGAAAAAAAGATTCGCCTCACACCACATATCTGGATTTCAACGGACTGGTTTTGTCCTGATGGCATTACTGGTTTTGCCCTTCCCTTTTTTCTTTTTTCCAAAGAGCTGATGGAGTTAGAAAAGAGAATGATCGGAGAAGCTGAAGGTGAAGGTCACGACTGGTGCATGATGCTGATGAGACATGAAATGGGTCATGTGCTCGACAATGCGTACGGACTGAGAAAGAAAAAGAAAAGACAACAACTTTTTGGTCTAAGCTCAGTTCCCTATCCTGAGAAATATAAACCTAATATTTATAGTAAGAACTTTGTTAGAAATTTAGATGATTACTACGCCCAAGCACACCCTGATGAAGATTGGGCCGAAACTTTTGCGGTTTGGTTGAATCCTAGGATACAATGGAGAAAAGCTTATGCTGATTGGCCGGCGTTAGAAAAATTAACGTACGTGGATTCTCTTATGGATGAGATTGCAAATATCAAACCTCAAAAAAAGTCTCATGAAAAAATTGAGTGTTTTAAAGACGACACTCGAACACTGAGAGAATACTACAGCGAAAAAATTAAACGATTAAAAATCGGCCATAGGCAAAATCAGTCGCAAACGACAACGCCTGTGGTGATGATGTGAAAAAACTAAAAATTCTCGTTCTCATGCATTCCGATCTTGTGCCACCTGATGAAATCGATGATAAGCAACTCGACCGTTTCACCACGGACTGGATTACAGAATATGATGTTATCGAAACGTTAAAAAAAATGGGTCACGAGGTCATTAAACTTGGAGTCTACTCAGACTTAACTAAAATTAGAAAAGCACTAGAAGAACATAACCCTGATCTCATCTACAACTTGTTAGAAGAGTTCGATGGAGAATCTTTATTTGACTCTCATGTTGCCGCTTATCTAGAGCTTCTTAGAATTCCCTTCACGGGTTGTAATGCTAGAGGGTTAATGCTGGCCAGAGATAAAGCGTTAACAAAAAAAATTCTGACTTATCACCGGATAGCAACGCCAAAGTTTGTCGTCTTTCCAAGAAATAGAAAAATTCGCAGACCGAAAAATTTAGACTTTCCTTTGATTGTGAAAAGCTTAACAGAAGAGGCATCTCTTGGACTGGCCAAGGCTTCTATTGTTCACAACGATGAAAAACTTAAAGAGCGAGTAAACTTTATTCACGAAAATGTGGGGAGTGATGCCATCGTCGAGCAGTTCATAGAAGGACGAGAGTTCTATATTGGAGTTTATGGCAACTATCAACTCTCGACCCTTCCTGTATGGGAGCTTGTTTTTGAAAAAGCAGAAAACCCCGAAAAAGAATTCTATTCGAGAAGAGCAAAATGGAATGAAAAGTATCGAAAACGAAAAGGAATAAAAGGCCAAGCCGCAAACTTACCAGAGAAGCTTGACCAAGAGATGATAGCAATTGCAAAAAAAGCCTATAAGATTTTGGGGCTGAGTGGATTTGCTCGTATAGACTTAAGAATGACGGCCGAAAATAAAATTTATATTATTGAGGCAAACCCAAATCCCAATATTGCGACAGATGACGAATTCGCCTTAAGTGCAAAACACGCCAAAATTAAATACGAAGATTTATTGGCCAAAATATTAAGTCTTGGGAAAAGCTGGTCTTCTTAGTGAAGCAGCTTTTTGTTATTTAACTTTTTCTTGATGGTCTTTCTTGCTTCTTCAACATCACAGTCAAAAACAAAAGCGTATTCTCTCGAAACTGTATCGAGAAGTTCATTCATCATTTGACGCTCAACTGTTCCTTTGTCTTTTAAAAGATAGATTTCGCGAATCACACTTAAGATCGTACTTAAGGTCACTTGATTCGAACGAATTCTCTTTTGAAACTGAGCAATTCGATCTTTACGACTTTCATAGTCATTATTAATTTCACCTTGACCAATCTTCTCTAGCGATCGAGAAAAAGACTGCTTGGTGCTCACTTTTCTAATTAAGATATCTGACTCAACAGGAATAAGATTTTTCATCTTTTGATCTACACTTTCAATGGCATAGAAAAAAGACTCCATTCCAGAAATATGCTCGACTCCACACATTTTACCAATTCCAAATTTTGGAGACACTACAATGTCTTCAGGGGCAAATTTTTTGTTCTCAAAATAGTCATTGGCGGGGGTTGTCGTATTGATAGGAAATCCTTATTTAGGGGTACAAGAATTCAGCGTATCAAGCTAAAACTCATACGTCTATAGTATTGCCACTGTTTATTTCGTTGGGTAATTATCGCCTATGAATAATGATCAAGCCTTTTCTGGTTTAAAGAATCTTTACCAAAATTATCAACTTGAAAAAGTTGGTGAGAAGAAAGTTTTTCTCATTGGTATCGGAGGTGTGGGAAGCTGGTGTGCAGAGGCTTTGGTAAGAAGTGGAATAAAAAAAATTGCCCTGATGGACCTCGATGATATCTGTATCAGTAATACCAATCGCCAGATCCATACGAACCTCAATAGTATTGGCCAATTAAAAACAGAGGTCATGAAAAAGAGACTGGAAGAAATCGCTAGTGACGTCGAAGTTGAAGTTATCCACAATTTTTTAACGGCAGATAATGTTGATAAGCTCGGACTTGAAAATTCCGATATTATTATTGATGCCTTTGATAGTCTTGATGGCAAAGCAGCATTGATAGCTCATTGCTTAAAAAAGGGAAAAAAAATGATTACCTGTGGTGCCGCGGGTGGCAAAACGGAAGCGATAAAAGTGACCACTTCAAGTCTCACGCAATCGGAAAATGATATGCTTTTAAAAAGACTAAAAAGAAAACTGCGTACGAAATATCAAATCGTCGATGAGCTAAGAAAAATCAAAGCTGTCTATTCATCTCAAAAGGCGCTTGAACCTATCACTTGCGAAGAGACAAAAGATTTATCATTAAATTGCCAAGGGAGTTTAGGCTCTTCAGTTATGGTTACCGCCACGATGGGCCTCTTGGCTGCTCAGCTTGCTTTTGAGGAAGTGATAAGTTGAGCTCCCATCCTTTTCTCGATATTCATTCTCACTGTGACTCGAACGATCCAGAGATCATCACCATCAGATCAATTTCACTCGAACTTCAGAATCTTCAAAATGCTCGTTTTACTGTTGGTCTTCACCCTTGGAAATTGCAAGAAAGGCCAGCTGATTGGAAAAATAGCTTATCAAAACTTTTAGATTCAAAAAACTGTTTCGGCCTTGGTGAATGTGGACTGGATAGATCCATCGACGAACCTATTGAGTTTCAGAAAAAACTTTTTAAAGAGCAGCTTGAACTTTTTAAAGGTCATCATAAAAAACTCGTGGTCACTCATCTTGTGAAGACCTATTCCGACATTATTGAATACTTAAAAGCTTATCCCGAGTTTCATTTTATTTTTCATGAGTATAACGGCTCATCAGAACTAACTGATGATTTATTAAAATATAATTGTTCTTTTTCTTATGGAAAAAAAATCTTCAATCCTCAAACCAAAGCGTTTAAATCGCTTTCCAACATTGCCCTTGATCGACTTTTTTGTGAGACCGATGACAGTGATTATAAAATTCAAGAAGTATACCGTGAGATGGCAAAGCTAAAAGAGGTAAGCCTACGAGATCTCAAAGAAAAAATTTATCACAACTTTACGAATGTAATGGAGGATGAACTCCAATCAACTGAAAAGAAGATTTTTTAGCAGCTCCCATCAGTGAGCGAAGCTCCGGAAAGGTATTTGAAAAAGAAAGACCAAATCTCTTATCGTATTCATGAATAAAAGAAAAAAAGTCTGCTCTACTTTTATTAATTTCCTCAAATGAATGATCACCTGAGACGATCCATTTTATGATTCGCTCAAACTTTCGATATTCATAATCAGAGAAATTCTCTTTCATCAATTGTAAGTCTGATTCCATTTTGGGATACCAACTGCTTTCAATAATATGAGCCCTGAGATAATCGGGGTTTTTAACATAGGAGATATCAAAAACCAGGTTTGGGTATTGTTTCTTAAGGCCAATCACCTCTTTTAATAGAAGATCAAATTTAGGGATTGAAAGGACATTGTACGCCACCATCAAAACAACTCGTTGTCCTCCAAGTCTTTTTAATGAGAGTTCTAAATTTTTTATAAATTCATTATAATCTAACCCCTTTCGCAAATACTCCGCTTGCTCTCCAAAGGTATCGATACTGACGTAAAATTCAAATGAGCCAATTTTTTGATTTATCAAAAGTTCATCGATTTGATCTAAATAATTATTGAGATGTTTGTGACTAAAACCGAGATTGGAGTTGATGGCCAATTGTAGGTTTGTTTTTTCTTCTTGTTCAGAGAGAAAGTTAAGTAATTTGAGTGTATCTGCTGATAAAAAAGGCTCTCCCCCTGTTACTCTTAAAACATCAAGGTCAGATAATAAATTGGGAAACCAACTCCAAAAAGCTTTTCTTAATTTTTCACGATTTTCAGGAGTATTGCGAGGAGACCAATCGGGATCAAAATCTCGGTGCGCCTTATGTCCAACTCGATAAACTCCAAACTGACTCATCTCCTTTGCAATACTAGTACTAATATCGGCAGTACAATAAGCACAGGAGAAGTTACAGAAATTATCAAACATCACTTCGAGATAACTTGGATTAAAATCATCGAGGTATGAACTCTTCTTTACCGTCTCGAGATGAGGATAGGCCCATGGATCAGTGGATTTAACAAAACGATCTGAAGCAAATTTGTCCACATGATCTTCAATTTTCCAACAGTACTGACATTCCGCAGGTCTAGTCCCCTCCAACATCATCTTCCGTTGCTCTTTTTTATAGGGAGTATTATGAAGCACAGAGGGATTGTTCTCTAATTGATCGAGGGGAATAATATGACGGATAGGATGATGACAAGAATGATTGGTTCCATGAACTAAATCGATGGTTACCTGCTTCCATTTTGCCAGACAAAAAGAAGCCGAGACTTTATCAATTTCTTCAAACTCTTTTTTACTCATTATTTTTTCATCACTAAATAGTTTTCATAAACCAGGTATTTAATAAGAGAGCTATCAAGAAAATCAAAGGCATCCTCTAGCGACTCAACAATAGGCTCCCCCATTTT
This sequence comes from bacterium, assembly GCA_030425045.1. Taxonomy (GTDB): domain Bacteria; phylum Bdellovibrionota; class Bacteriovoracia; order Bacteriovoracales; family Bacteriovoracaceae; genus JAUHVL01. The sequence continues at coordinate 6,701 of JAUHVL010000042.1, read as the reverse complement.
ATTAAAACTGGTATTGAGTAAAAGTGGATGCCCTGTGAACTCTTTTACATAGCAAAGTAATTCATAAAACTCAGGAGAAGCACTCTTACTAACTGTTTGCATACGCGAGGTCTTATCAATGTGAGATACTTCTTTTAAAAGATCTTGGTATTGCTTTTTAATTTTGACGGCAAATGACATAAAGGGGTTTGAAAAGTCATCTGGGATGTCAAAGTATTCTGAAGCGGACTCAAAGGTAATGGATGAACCATAGGGCCTAAAATCTTCTCTAAACTTGATATGATTATTTAAATAGTCTTTTAAATTTTTCACCATAGGAGAGGCCAAAATACTTCGATGCCCTAAGGCGCGAGGACCAGACTCACTTCTTCCAACAAACCAACATAGTATTTCATTATGGGAAATAAGCTCAGCAACTTTGGCGTAATTATCGAGTTTTTCAACATGATAATGGGAAGGTTTAAAGACTTCTTCTATTTCTTCAAGGGATAAAACTCTTTGAGAGGGACCAAAGTACGAATGCTGTTTTTCAAAGGGAGTTATCTTCCATCTGTTCGAATCGTCATTGAGATAATCAAAGGCAGCACAACCAAGGCCAATAGATTCATCTCCTGGGAAAGGAGAAATAAAGACATTCTTAAACCAATTTCTCTCAAGAAGTTTACCATTGGCCGTGCAATTGAGGGCGCAGCCTCCGGTAATCATAATATTTTCAACTTGAGGGTATTCACCTTTTATGGCTTCTAAAAATCCCAAATAAACTTTTTCAAACTCAAACTGTGCTGTCGCGGCGAGATCACAATAGTACTTATAGTGAGGAGATTTCTCCCAATCTTTATGGTCTTCTTTTTTATAAGCTTTAGTTTCCCAATCAAGATTTTCGAGAAAGTTTTCGTAATCATTTACAGGTATTGGGCTTCCAAAGGGGGCCAACCCCATGACTTTTCCTGCTGCTGTTTTACTAGCAAAAATAAACTCTGCTATCTTTTCATAAAAAAGACCAACGTGGGTACTCCAGGTATGCTCACGATACTTTTTACTCTCAGTAAATTTCTGAAAGATATTTTTTAAAAGAGTCAGTTTACCTTCTTTAAAATAAAACAAGGTGATGGCCTCAAACAACTCTTTATCTGATACTTCAGCTTTTGACCCCGCTCCATCCATCACCATGACAAGAGACTCATTAAAAGGAGCGATGATGGCAACACTACTGGCGTGGGCCAGATGATGAGAAACAAAACGACATTGCTTATTAAAATGAGTTGAGAATTGTTCTAAATTTTTCTTCTTAAGATATGTAAAAAAAGGAAAGCCCTGATCAAGAGACTTTTCATAATCATAGGGATGATAAACATCTCGATTTTCCGAGATTGCAGCATGACCACCTTCAATTCGTTGTAAGGACTTACTAGGCCAAGAGCCATCATTTTTTAGGCGTGAAAACCTTTCATTTAAATAGATTTCGATTTCACCGTCATGATCGATGACAGCAACTGACGATTTAAATTGTGTTTTACCTAAACCAATATATCTCTTATTCAAGATCCTTCCTAAGGAGAACTCCATAAGTCGTTTTAGGTCGACCAAAAGTACCAAGGCAGTATATTAAATCACGGTTAAGAGGATCATCAGATTCGGCCACAGTGACCATACAAATTCCTTTTCCCTCTTTACCGTTTTTCTTAAACTTCCCTTCCATAAAGCCAGGCTTAACTTTATATTTCGTCCAATCTCCGTCTTCATCTTCGATAGAGTACTCATCACCGTTGAGGGCCTTAAAGGCAACTTTCATCCCTCTTCTTGTAACCACACCTTCAACTTCGCCAATAACTCCATCAAAGCCAGATAAAATTCCTGAGTAAGTTCCATTTAATAATGTTCTTAAAAAGGGCTGACTTTTAAATAATATTTTCTTTTCTCCTCTATCTCCACGAGATACACCGATTCGGTCACCTGAAAACTGAGCGCTAAAAGTCCCAACTTTTCGTGTGGCAATTGTCACTCCCTGTTTTGAACAACGGTAATCAAAATTTTTATCTTCATAACGATCACCGTACCAAAAACCGTAATATTTATAACTTCTCACAACAGCTCCACTTACGTGCACTTTACCAACATGCCAGAAACTTGTTCCGGAATGAGGCGCTAATGCCAAATGAAGATACTTAAGATTTTTCTCTGTTACTTTTGGACAAAGAGTTGGGTATCTAAAAAACCACCGCCCTTCAACTAAGCTTTCACTATTGCCAAAGGTATCGTAGAGAAGATGATTATTAAAAAGATAAAGGGTGTGATTGGTCTTTTTATCTTCGGGACCTTGAACTACAGACTGATCCTCTAAATCAAGTTGAAGTTGAACAAAGGCATCCTCTGGTAACTTCCCTTCGGTTATATAGCCATCTTTACCTTCTTTAATGAATTTATACGTTTTCTTCTTTTTATCAAAAACAAAACGAAGAACATTATTATCCTCATCTACAGTCTGATAGGAAAGAAGTGAATCTTCTGGATTATAAACTTCACTATCAATAACGGGCGGAGTTTTTTGGCGACTAAAGTTTTTGCTATCTTGCTCTGGATGATACTTCTCTTCTAAAACAACCTGGTTAATTTTGGTGACGTTTTGATCTTCTTTGGAATTAGAGTTTGAGCTTTGCAGTTTGTAATAAACTCCATAAATTGTCGCCAGTATAAAAATTAGGCCAATAATTTTTAATTTCATATTTTCCCCGTGATTTCCCTTATCTTAACGAAAATTACCTCTTATTCAAAACAGACTATACTACTCAGTGCGGCAAAATTGACCTTAGTTTTCTCTTTGTACTAAGATTATCTGGAATCTGAACACGAGGAAAGCAAATGGCCTTTGAGACCACCAAAATCACACTTGATCCCGAACTTGTCTGTCGAGAAAATCAGGATGGTACTGTTATTGTTATGAAAGTCGATGATTCGGATAATTTTTTTAAAATCGATGGTGTAGCCGCTCTCATTTGGAATCAGCTCAATAATCATAAATCACTAAACGAAGCTTACCAATCAATACTTGAGCAGTATGACGTTGAAGCATCAAAACTAGAAAGTGATATTCAACATTTTATTGAGACTCTCAGCTCAAAAGAGCTTATTACTCTTCACTAATCTTTTCGATAAGCGTCTAAAAACTTTTTCGCGAAGGGATCATGATAGCCTTCAAAGATTTTTTGAGGTTGATCACTCTCATTCTTTTTTCTTGCTAACAAATTTTCGACATCACTTTTTACATGAAGACGCTCGTTAGACTCTCGAGTGTTTTTTAAGAGATTTTCTACCAATGAGTAACAGTTTTGATCGGTAAAATAAGCAGGATTATCTCTTTTTTGATTTGGATGCTTAAAATAATCAATGAGAGCAAGAGCGATCTCTTTTGAATCAATAGAAGGTCTATCATTTTCAATAGTACAGCTTATGACCGAACACTGATGAGGATAATACTTTTTAAAATTTTTATGTCCTCCCCAATCACTGATCAAGCAGTTTTGGCCCGAAGCCAGGGCCCTAAAAATGGCCATTCCGAAGTTTTCATCTGAATGAGTTGAAGCACTGACAAAGACATTTTTACTTGTTTCTAAATGATTTAATAAATACTGAATCTCTTCTCGATTTTTGTGGCCATGAAAGATGATATGCTGGCCAATATTATGTTCTAAAATTTGTTGTTCGAGTTTTTCTTTATAATCATTGGAAATGATCCCCATATTGGGATGACCTAGATGATCTTCGCTCCCATACAGATGAAGGCGTGAATTCGGATTCTCTTTTAAAAACAAAGAAAAGCCTTCAATTAGTTTTTCGATATTTTTTTGAGAGCTTAACCTCCCGACATAATGAATATTAATATCCGCTAGAGAAATTTCAATTTTTTGTTCAGTATAAGGAATCAAGTAAAAGGGAATCTTTGAAAAAGAAAACTCTTCAAAAATCTCCATCAAACAAAGCCGATCTCCCTCACATGTTCCGATAAAATAATCGTGCTTATAAAATTGTTCTTTTAACCCAAAGAGAAAGGCAGGCCAAAGAGAAATCGTCGCCAATCCGTGAAGGTAGAAATACCAAGGACAAATATTTCCGATACCTTTTCGAAGAAATAATAATGTATTAGCGATATCAACATTAAAGGCCGTCACCACGACCAAGTCAGCTTTCAATAATAGTCTGGTATTTTCTTTAGGACTTCCCTGGTCGACATCTAAATAGATAACCTCATGACCCATATTGCTAGAAGCCTCATACCACAGGGCTTCAATCGCCGGTAAGATCTCTTGCATAGAGGTCCAAGCAAAGTTTTGTCTGGTGGTGAGGATTACAACCTGCATTAATATCCGATTTTAACTTGAGCAATTAAAAAAATACGCGATAATACTAATACTATTATATTTGTTAAGGGAAAAGAAAATGGCAAACGACGATCAAAACAAGAAAACTGACAAAAAAGAGTATAACTTTGGTGGAATTCAAGAATTCAACCTTGAAGAGATTGAAGCAGAAATTTTAAATGACAGTGTTTATCTTGATGTTTTTGCTGGCTCTGATGAAGCATTTAAAACAGATGTCGATCCATTAGAAAATCCACTATCGCTTTTGAATAATCTTCATGGCATGACTTACCACTACAAAACCAAAGAGTTTCCAAAACAAAACTTCCCTACCGATAAGCAAATTGGACTCATGGCCCAAGACGTAGAAAAAATTTACCCTCTCGCTGTGACCACCGATGAAGAAGGTCTTAAGTACGTTAACTACGCAAGCCTTGCTCCCATTTTAATTGAGTCAATCAAAGAGCTGCATCAAATTGTAAATGAGCAAAAAGCTGAGATTGAGAGACTTAAGAGATCACTGAATTAGTTTTTTAGCATAGTTTCAAAACAAAACATCCATGTTTTTAGATACTCAGAATGCTCCCTTCGTGGTCGCACCCACTTCGTGGGCAAGTTCAGAGCATCGATGAATTATTAAACCGTATTAAAGTAAAAAGATGGCCAATACTTGCCCGAAGGGTCGGGTCAAGGATGACCCGATATTGGTTATCGCAAAACACGGATGTTTTGGTTAAGACTTCGATAGAATTTAAAACAAAACTACAATAAAGATATCGCCTCACTCATTCTAGAAACTTCGCACCCATCTTTTAAATGAAGCTCACAAAGAGACTTAAGATTTTCCTTATGCTTTTCTAAGTTTTCTCGATTGAGAAAAACTCTTTGAGTATAAAGCCCCCAAATTTCCCACTTAACAAGCTCTGTGAGAACTTCTCTCTCCCAAGAATTTAATGTGTTTAGTTTTTGAAATTCAGTCCATAATGTAGGCGAAAAAAGAAGATCATCTATAGAAATAACATTTTCAGAACCTGAGAGTGTGTCGGCGATCTCATTAAGTTTTAATTTGAGGTTTTTGGCATTTAACTCCACATCAAAACCTAAAATCTCAAAAAGATAACTCCATTTTCTAACTCTTAAGGCCGGGTAACGATCAATCTTATCGCGATCAGAATTATACATTTTAATAAAAAAACACCATCGCTGTGCTTTTGTAGCTTTACAATCATGACTACTAAAGTACGGATCTCTTTTAAGTTCTAGTGGATTAGCAAAGGGCAAGAAAGTTTCGAGGTCAACTTGCGAATAAATGACCATTTCCCCCATACGCCCAAGAGTTCTTTTTAAAATTTTATTGATAAACAAAATATCCTTTTGTTTTTGGGCATCGACTTTTTTTTCTAAAAAAACGGCGAGATCAAAATCGCTTAAGCCAAGAACAACGCGCTTAAAATAGAGGCTATTACGAAACCAAATTTTTTTAGAAATTAATTTTAATAAGGGAAGATTAAGAAAAAAAAGGAGACGATAGAGCATCGAGCCTAATTCAGGAGAAATCATTAAGACACTTTTTTTAAAAAAATTAAACATCTTTGTTTTTATAATGATTAATTAAAAGGTTTCTTAATTCGACAGGAGTCATTTCTATATCTTCGAGAGATGTTAAATTTCTCGTTCGGTATTTTTCTTTTGCGACCAGCTCTGGATTATTTTCAAGATGAGAAAAATAATCTTCCTGAAGTTTGTTATAAGATGCAGGTAGTTGATCGACAATATCGATTTTTTGAAAAAGGCCGTGATCTAATGTCAAAACCTGCCCTTCAAGTTCATCTTCACAATCAAAGTTATAAGCTCCCGTCTCAAGAATATTATACTTTACGTAAGAATCCTTATACCAAAAGGGCACGTGATTTAAGTTTACATAAACTCCGTTTGAGATATTTTGATTAAAGAGTTGATCTGGCGTTATCAGCTGAACTCTTTGTGAGAACTTCTCTTGGATCAACTGCAACGCTTCAGCAAATAGTTTTGTCTCAGCATATAACTGATGATTCCATTTAAACTGAGTTGAAAATGAAAGAGATAACTTCACTTGTTCAACATGATACTTTTCACAAACGACATCTATTTTTTTAGATAATTTTTCAATATTTAAACATTCCCCAAGGCAGTGGCCATCTAAAAAAAGTGTACGAGGGCGTTCGGGCTCGCCTACGACAGAGCGAGTTTGATAAAAAGCACATTGAGCTAACCAAGCCTTTGGAACGAGATAACCAAGAGACGCGGGAATGAGTAGTGTGATCAAGGGAGATATTGGGGTAACATTACGAAGAAAGAAATAACTCA
>JAUHVL010000009.1 GCA_030425045.1 bacterium | reverse complement strand
ATAGCAGCGATAATATCCATCACTGAAATAATAACGGTTTCAAAGCCAATAATATCGCCATCATTCATCAATGAGGGGGCCATCTTGTTAAGCTCACTCCCTAGCATACTAAAGGCATGATGATTTTTAATAATATTGAAGTGACTGGGAAGAAGAGGGAGGCGTCCTTTGAGAATATTGACGGAGTACTCGGGGTGCTTAATTAAAAGTTTTTTTTCTTCTTCTGTTAGTTCTTCCTGGTCATATTTCTCAGGAGGAATAATCGACATCCCAATATCTTTGAAATAACTAGCGATAAAGAGGTTTTCAATTTCTTGATCGTTATAAAGCCCTGCTTGTTTTAATACTCCAAGGACAAGCATAGAGCTGATCAAAGGCTGCATTAAAATATAGTGATGCTTTTGTTTGATGAAATCAGAATAGAGTGGCTCAAGTAGGTCGAGGTTTTTCATTAAAAAATAGGCCAAGCTTTTTGAGCAAAGATATTGCATTTGTAATGTCTCATCATCAATTGGGTCATGATAGAGTTGACCAAGATTGATCGACATGAGATTCATTTGGCCCTTCGCCTTTTCAAAAGAGTTTCCAATCGAAAGAGACCTCGTCAGTTGAGTGAGACTGTTTTGCATATTGGTGATCATCTCTTTTCTATCTTTATTTTTGACAAAGAGATGCACATTTCCTTTAAGCAGTAGATCTTTAATCGTGGTTTTATTGATATATGTTCCCTTGGGAACGAGAATGCGAAAGACTTCATCCTCTGGCCCATAAATGTCGCAAGGAGCAACATTGATAAAGAAAAGTTCTCTTATTGAGATAGCAGCGAGGTTTAAGGGGAGTTGGGCCTGATCTATCAGGTTATAAACATTATCCATCTCTTGATTATAACCCTCCTTAGAAATTTTGCAGCATAACAAAGCTTGATTAAACAAGTTAACTATTGGCATGGTGTGAATTTTTTGTCAGAGTTTTCTTTTAAAAACCTAAGGATACGCCCATATGAAAGAACAAGAATTTCTTTACACCCCGAAACAAAACGAACTTCAATTTACCTTTAGGGCCGTTGCCGTGGGTTGTATGATCGGTGGGATCGTCGCTGCCATGAATATCTATTTTGGTCTGAGAACAGGTTGGGGCTTTGGTGGCTCACTCATTGCGGCCATTCTCTCTTATTCTTTTTTTCAGGTTCTCAACCCAAAAACACCTTTTGGAGTATTAGAGACAAATATTGCTCAAACATCTGGCTCTGCAGCGGGAAGTATGACTTCTGCGGCCGGCCTTATATCTGCGATTCCCGCCATGAAGATGCTTGGTTATGAGCTGACGATGACGGAGCTTTTTTTCTGGGCCATATCTGTTGCTTATCTCGGTGTCTTTTTTGCAGTACCACTACGGAATCAAATGGTTGTTATTGAAAAGTTACGATTTCCTACTGGGACTGCTACCGCCGAAACAATAATGGCCGTTTTCGCTAAGGGCGAAGAGGCGATGAAAAAAAGTAAAATTTTACTTTCTATGGGGGTCCTAGCTGGTGTGCTCACTCTTTTATCTTTCTTTATTCCCGCCGTTGGCCATCCTCCGATCATTAAGTGGATTGGTCTTGGTGTTGTTTCAGCTTGGGGCTTTTCTGTTCTTGTTAGTCCAATGATGTTTGGGGCCGGAATTTTAATTGGGCCAAGAGTAGGAGCTTCCCTATTTGTCGGGGCCGTTCTTGCGTGGGGTGTGATTGGACCTTTTATTGTTTCTCAAGGTTGGGTCAGTGATAAAATTATGTCTTATAGCGATGGCCCTCGCGGTTGGTTACTTTGGCCTGGTGTTGCCCTGATGGTAACTGATGCCCTGATGTCTTTGATTTTTTCTTGGCGATCTATTGTTAATTCTTTTAAGCGTAAAAAAGGTGATGGAAATGCTGTAGACTTTGGAGACGCGATACCAAAATTATGGTGGATGGGTGGTCTTGCCCTTTCAACCTGTTTTGTTACAGGAGTTGCTTATAAAGTTTTTAATATTCCTCCCTATCTCACTTTAATTGCGGTTGCTCTTTCAAGTGTGCTCTCGATGATCGCCACCAGAAGTACAGGGGAGACGGATATCAATCCTATTGGTGGCATGGGTAAAATTACTCAAATTGTCTATGGCGTTCTCTCTCCGGGAAGTATTCCAACTAACTTAATGTCTGCCGCTATTACGGGATCTGGTGCATCTCAATGTGCCGATATGATGCAAGATTTTAAAACCGGACATATGTTAGGTGTTGGCCCGAAAAAACAATTTAAAGCGCAATGTATTGGTATTTTTGTCGGTATGTTATTTGCGGTTCCTATCTATAAACTTTTCGATAGTGCCTATACTATTGGTCAAGGAGATATTCCTGCTCCGGCAGCTCATGCATGGAAGGCGATGGCCCAACTTCTCGCTCAAGGAACAGAGGCAATGCCTGCTTACTCTTTCCAAGGTGTAATGGTTGCCGTTGGTGTCGGAATTGTTCTTTCTCTGTTAAAGAAAGTTGATGCGGTAAAAAATTATCTTCCAAGTGGTCTTGCTATGGGGATTGCCTTTATCGTTCCAGCGTATTACTCCATTGCCATGTTTGTTGGTTCACTCTTTTTTATCTGGTGGACAAAAAATCACCCCGATAAAGCAAAGAATTACGGCTTTGCCGTGGCTTCTGGGCTTGTCGCCGGAGAGGGGCTGATGGGTGTGGTAACAGCAATTCTCACTCTTCTTGGGGTAAAGCCTCTATTTTAAGGGGCTTAGAGCTGACTACTGTTTAAACACTACTAAATAGAATTTTCATAAGCATCCGATCATAACCTCTTCTTTAGTAAAGTAGAGGTTAAATATTTTAGGAAGTTTATGAACTGTAAAAAAGCAACACATCTTTTTATATTATCTTGTCTATCATTGAGCGTTTTTTCCAATGAGCATTTAAGCAATATTGAAGTTTTAAATTCAATCCCTCTGATTGATGGTTACGAAAAGCCAAGATCTGATGAGGCACAAATTCAAGAAAGTTTAATTGATCTCTTTCAGTCATTTGCTAAAAGAAATAGAAATAGTGATGGAAGTCTCAATAGAGGAACACACGCTAAGGGACAATGTTTCGATGGATCACTTAAAATATTTTCGGCCAAGGAATTAAAAGAAAATTTCTCCTATTCACAAGAGCTAATTTCAAGAATCAAAAAAGGACTCTTTTTAAAAGATGAAATACTTAAAACAGAGATTCGGTTAGCAAATGCCGATGGCCTCGGAAGAAAAAATGATGATGGCCCAGGAGATGTTAGAGGTTTGTCTTTTTCGATCCACAGTGATGAAATTAATGATTTTGCGGGAAAGGGAAGACTTGATTTCATGATGAACTCTACTCCAGGTTTTTCAAATGGAGATATTAAAGGATTTTATGAAGTTGTTAAGGCTGCCAACGTATTAGTTTATGGTGACTTTGAGTACAAACCAAACCCACTATACACTAAAGAAATAGCCAAGGGACTACTCGCTATTTCCGGTGGAAATAGTGATCATCAAAATATCACCAGTCTTGCAGATATCCATTACTGGTCTAATATTCCCTATACCCATGGAATGGACAGTGAGGGGCGACCGGAAGAAATTGTAAAGTATCAAGCCGTCCCTTGTTCTGAGTATCGGAGTCCCGATTTAAGTGAAAAAGAAAGTGATTATTTACAAAAAGATATCGTAAAGAGAGCTAAAGAGGGGACAATCTGTTTTGATTTAAAAGTACAGTTCTTTGACCGAGAAAAAATATTAACTCATAAGAAGTTTAATAAAATTAAATATCATTGGTGGAAAACTCATGACTGGATTGAACAGGGTGGCTTAGAATGGCCAGAGTCAGTGCTTCCTTTTTATCATCTGGCAAGGATAGAAATCCCACAAAACTCAAGTGCACAAGACTGTCAGAATCGTTATGTGAATACACGTATTCACTCAACATTAGAAAACCTACCGATCGGTTCAATCTCAAGAGTGCGAACTTATGTCGAAGAAAAGAGTCGCGCCTTAAGAATGGAAGAAATTAGTGAATAATATAATCGGAGAGAAGATGCTTAAACTTATTTTTTTACTATTGATCTCAAATAACTTAGTGGCAAAAGAAGTAACGTTTGTTGGAAAAGTAATAGAAACAAAGTACTGCCAACAAAATGAAGTCGAATGTCAGAGCGTAGGCAACGTTGTTGGAGAAATTTGTAAGGCTTTGGTTGAATTTACAGGAGAACTTGCTGGAATAGGAAGTGTCAGGCCTAGAAGAAATGGCCCAAGTCATATGTTTATTGGTGGCAAACCCGTAAAGAAAATGAATCTTGAAATTGGTGATAAGATCTTTAAAAAAATGAAAGCGAAGAGTCCCTATATGCTTCACCAAAGGGATTTTGCACTATGGGTTGAAAAGCCTTTTCAACCTTATAAGGCCAGTGCTCTTTTTACCAGAGATGAAAATGGAGAGGATATCATTCTTCGTGAGATTCTTTTTTCGACAAATAAAAGTGATAAGAATCGATTTATCTATAAATGTTCATTTGAATAAGTCTTACTTTGGAGCACTTGAGGTAGTGTAGATTATTTTGTGTCTGGCTAGACTTCAAAAGCTTCAAGCCATTTGTTGAAATCCATGAATATCCAATATGGGAACAGATGTCAATCTACGTTAAATATTGGAACTTAAAACAGTTTATTAGGCTTTTATATTTTGGTATTCTTTCCAGCAGATGAAAAGAATAGTTGTACTTTCTCCAATTGTTTTTTGGATTTTTTATGTAGTTTTCATACAAGAATCTAATAAAAATCTGGCTTCAATAAAAGTGTCTTCCAAAGACATCTCCTTAATTATCAAAGATAAAGAAAAATTCGATATTATTGAAAAAAATAGTAAGAAAGCATTTCTTGGTTACAAAGATTTAGATGGGGCAGAAGTTTTTAAAATTAAATTTCCTCAGGGGAAGTATGAAAAAAGAGTAGAGCTTGATGAAGATGGCTCTTACGTTGAGGTTTATAATATTACTGCAGGGGACAAGGTCACGAAGGTATACACCGAAGGAATATTATCTAGTGAAACTTGGTCAATGAAAAATGGAAACTCATTATCAAAGAGTTGGGGAGATGGAAGAGTTTTGGCATATAGTTGGACCAATAATGGGTTTTCTGCAACTAATTTTTATGACCATTCTATGATTAAGGCCAAACGAATTGAAGTAGAAAATGGGAAAGAGGTTTGTATAAAGTATAATCGAGAAGGTAATGAAACTGGAAGATATAAGAATAATTGTAAAAATGATAGTTTTAGAGAATATGAAGATCAACCCTATGAATAACGATGAAATAATCACTTGCTAGCGGTACTCAAGAATAAACAGAGTATTGGGCATTATTGAATGGCCCCGAAGGGCCAATGTCAAACTAGTCCAAGTCTAATTCGCCCTTCAAAATGTATTGCTAATTGAGAAATCACCTGTCCCCAATTCCATTTAGGGGTAGTCCACCTTTTAGAAACATCAGAACTTACAAGATATAAAAGCTTGAAAAGTGAATCATCACTTGGAAAGACAGATCGGTTCTTTGTTACCTTTCTCATTTGGCGATGAACGTTTTCGATAATATTGGTAGTATAAATAATTTTTCTAATAGGTTCAGAATATTTAAAATACGTTGAAAGAGTACCCCAATTATTTTTCCACGAGTTGATAACTACAGGATATCGTTTCTCCCATTTATCGGCTAAAAGGTTTAAGTTTTCTAAGGCTAACTCTTCTGTCGGAGCTTGGTAGACGGGCTTTAAATCTCTAAGAAATTCTTTTTGATATTTAGAACTGATATATTTTAGAGAGTTTCTAATTTGATGGACAATACAGGTTTGGATTTCTGTTTTTGGAAAAATTGATTTAATGGCATCAGGGAACCCTTTCAGTCCATCAATGGAAGCAATGAGAATATCTTGAACTCCACGATTCTGAAGGTCAGTTAAAACGGAAAGCCAAAAAGTCGAGGATTCATTTTCTCCAATATAAATGCCAAGTATATCCTTGATCCCGTCACTGTTAATACCAAGACATACATAGGCAGCTTTTGAAACGATTTTTCCATCTTTTCTAACCTTAAAGTGAATCGCATCAAAAAAGATGATTGGATATACATCATGAAGAGGTCTTGATTGCCACTCTTTAGCCGAATCAATAATTTTATCTGTAATTTTTGAAATCATTGATGGAGAAATCTCCATGCCTGAATACATTTGCTCTAAGTGAAGTGATATCTCTCTGGTAGTCATTCCTTTGCCATAAAGAGAGATAATTGATTCTTCTAGCTTAGAATCAATACCTTCATATTTGGGGATAAATTTAGGCTGATAAGTACCTTCACGATCTCTTGGGACATCTATTTCTACTTTTCCCGCAGAGGTCTTTATGGACTTTTTATAAGATCCATTTCTCCGATTTTCAGATGGCCCTTCTTTTTGCCTAAATGAATAGCCTAAATGATCTTCAAGCTCACCCTTGAGGATTGTTTCGACGGTGGACTTTACAAGATTTTGAATGATTCCGTTTTCGGCAAAAAGATCATCTAGATTTTTAAGGGTAGAGAGGTTTTGGGACTGTTTTTCTGTGTTCATAATCAAACTCCTATTAGTTATAAGTTTGACTTGAATGACTCTTTCAGTCTAAAACACAAAATTATCTACAGTCCCGCACTTGAAGAAAAAGGTTGATCTAATTGTTGTCTTCTTTTTCTTCTTTTCTTTTTGGACCTTTTTTGAATTTTCTCTTCGAGTTTATTTATTTCAGCCTGAATATTTCTGAGTGCTTGAACATATTTTTGTTTTGACTCGGCAACTTCACATGCTCTCGCGGCATCAAATTGATTTTTAAAGTTTGAATTTGATATGGTGCTAGCGCCTGCTTGGGGAGCTGATAATTGGGGTTGTAAAAGCTGACATGCTAACTTTATTCCCGGACCTTGAAGACAGCTTAATCGATTATTGAACTTTTGAAAGAATCCTGCTTTTTTATCTTTTTTGTTTAAAATCCAGTTCATTGCTCCACTCATTGCTTTTTGTTCTCGGTAACCATCTTTTGTTAGTGGCAACACAACTCTAGGGTCTTTAGGTTGAGCACAATCTAGGGATAAACAACCGCTAAGCTCTGGAGTCGATTGTGATTCTATTTTCTTATTTTGAAGTTGTTTAAACTTACTAAGTTTCATAATTCTACTTTTTGTACAAACATCATAACTAAGCTTACTGAGACCTTCTGCTATGGAGTCTCTTTTGAGATACATTGCTTTGATTTGTTGTTGCTCAACGCCTGTTGCGATATCTGAAGCCAGAGATTGATAAGAAAGTATAAAAAATAATATGATTGAAAGTTTCATCCTGTGTCCTTGTTTTAAGTATTATTATACGTGTTAATGAGAAAAAATAAATTTTTACATGTAGTTACAGATATTTAACTTGTGATTTATGAGATTTTAAGTGGCAAATATTTAAGGTACTTTTGTGTATGACCTAAATTATTAGATAACAAGCTCTTTTAAAATTTCATTATAGTTTCGATAAAGATTTTTTTTGGGAAGTGCTCCTCTAGCATGAAGAAGCTGGTGCGCTTTTGGAAGATTATAAAAAGGTATCCCAACATAAAGATGATGTTCTATATGATAATTTACATTGTGAGGAGCAAAGAAAAAAGTTTGCCAGGGATTTAAAATGGTTCTGGCATTTTGACTTTGGTCTTCATTGATTTGCAGACCAGCATGCTCCGCTATGCCTCTTATCCTCAATAACAATTGAAGAATTGTCATTGAGGGGAGTAACCATAAGATTAGATAAAGATAGTGTTGATCAAAATAGAATAATGTCATAAGAATTAAGAGATTAGAAAGTAAAATACTAAAAATAATCATTGGTTTAGAAAAATATGCCTTGTCGCTATGAGTAGCGATATTACCTTTGCCACTTATATTGATTTTTCTTTTATGTGATCCATATAAAAAATAGTGAATAAATTTAAAATAGGAAATCCCAAAGAGGTCTCGCAAAAGCTTTCGTAAAAAACTTGATTTGCTGATGGGGTATCCACCAATTAAAGTAATATCTGGGTCATCTAGGGCCAATGGTTTTTTATGGTGTCTAAGGTGGTTGCTTCTATAAGAGTAAAGTGAAAAAAAAATTGGGCCAGAGCAAAAGAACTGAGCAAAATAATCGTTGTATTTTTTATTTTTAAGTAATCTAAAGTGAGAAGCATCATGCATCAAGAGGGCCAAAGCAAGCTGGGTTCTCGCAATAATTATAGCAGCAATGAGAAAAGTGATAGGGTGAGGATATATTGCTGAAGCTACAAAACAAAATGAGATAAGCAACCAGTCTCCTAGAGTCGCTAACAATGCATTTTCTTCTTTGATAAGACTCAACTCTTTAAGTTCTTGTTTGGATAACATATTAAATATTGTAACTTACTGATTTAGAGGAGACACTACTTGTATAAAAAATTTGTGGCAAGAGATTCTGTAGGGCAAATAATGGAATATAAATCCTTTTCTCAATTTTACCCTTTTTATCTTTCTCAACATAAAAATCGTATGTGTCGTTTACTCCATTATATTGGTTTATGGTTAGTAATTATTAACTTCACCTTGTTTATAATTACTAAGCGGGTTTATTTTATCGTGGCTTGTCCCATCGTAGGTTACGGCTTTGCATGGATTGGTCACTTTGCTTTTGAAAAAAATAAACCAGCCGCATTTGACTATTTCTTTTATAGCCTTCTTGGGGATTGGAAGATGTTTTATCAAATTACAACCTTCAAGATTAAAGTATTCAAAAGTAAATAAAATCGGCAAAAAAACTGGTCAATTAAAAACCCTTAAAGGCAGGTTGTTTTTGTTTCAAAAATTGTAAAAGATCAATTAAGTGCTTGAAGTTAGGAAAACGTATACTAAGTAATATGCTTATTTCTTTGTAAAAGATTTGGGCTATTATAAAATTAAGTCATCAAATTTAATAAAGAAGGAAAACAATGGTCAAGCTAATAACAGTAGTAAGTATTCTAATTATATCTTTAGAGCTAGGGGCGAATAGTAATATTGCACCCGGATATGACATCATTATTATTGCTGGGCAAAGCAACGCTTCTGGGATGGGCTGCTGTGCAACTGATTATGATAAGCAAATTAATTCAAGAATTAAGCAACTTGGTAGAATTGGAAAGCGTGATTACCGAGTTATTCCGGCAAGCTTTCCTTTGCATTCATGGAACTTTAGAAAGAAGTTAAGAGAAAAGAAAATTGGTTTTGGACTAGAATTTGCTCGGGAATATGAAAAATCTATTTTAGCTAAAGATCGAAAAGTTCTTATTATTAATACCGCCATGGGCGGGACCGGATTTGCCAATAATGGAGTCTGGAATGAAGGTGAAAAAGCATATGAAGATGCTGTTACGAGGGCCCTCTTCTCCCTCCATCTAGACAAGGATAAAGGCTATAAAAATAAAGTTGTGGCAGTTTTATGGCAACAAGGAGAATACGATACCTCTCAAGATAATAAAAATTATTATAGACACTTAAGAAAGTTCATCAGGTCATTCCGGACTGATCTTGGTGGAGATAAAAGTAGAATTCCTTTTTACTTAGGACAACCTGTAGAGACCTGGAAAGATGGAGGAGCTGTTACTGATAAGCATCTAAGAAGAATTATCAAAAAAGTCGCAAGAGTTATTAAAGATACATATGTAGTTTCTAGTTCTAGATTAAAGTCTAATAAGTCTCAAGGGACTGGTAATGATGAAATTCACTTTTCTGCAAAAGCACAAAGGAAGCTTGGTCGAAGATATTTTAGGGTTTTTCAAAAGACAAATTAATTAATATGATGAACCCAAATCAATTTCGCATTGAAAATAATCCTCTTCGGTAGTTGCTTTTGATTGAAAGCGACTGACAACTTTCTCTATAGCATCAAAATTTTTCAAGTCGATGATATATTCACGAGACTTGGTGATAGCATACGAAGGGAGAATCTTTCTTACGAAAATCCTGTCTCGAGTAAATTCAATAGTCGTGCCGGTACTTTCACCTATTCTATATGTACTTGATCCTGCAGATACATTCTTACCGTTTTCAAAAACTTTTGGATGTTCAACCATGTAGTAATGATCTCGATTTTTAGAAGAATAAAGACAAATGAGTTTATTGTCGGAGTTGCATGCAAGTAGTAAGTCTGTTTCAAATGTAAAAGAAGAATTACAATGCTCTTTATACGCCAAGCTTGTATTTATTGAAATTGCTATCATTATTAAAATTTTTAAAAAAACATTTTTCAAAGGTATCTCCAGTTCCTCATTACTGTTATAATAAAAAGATGTGGCATGCTATCTTTAAAATTGCCACATATAATAAATATAATTAAGAGCATTTAATAAAATAATTTAGAATATCTTGTAATGAATAATTTCTTTGTCTTTTTGGTTTTCTTTCATATTTCTATCAATAGTTTAGCCAAGGAAGCTCTTTCAATTAAGTGGTACGGAACGACATGCTTAACAATTACGGACGGTAAAACGATTCTTTTATTTGACCCTTTTGTGACAAGACCATCTTTGTTAGATCTTGCTACATTTAGAAAAGTACAGTCTGATCTAAATATTGTTAAGAAGTGGCTAGGAAATGATTTAAAAAAAACAAAAGCGATTTTTGTTAGTCATACTCACTACGACCATGTATTGGACCTCGTCAATGCTGCAAAAATGTCAGACTCAATACTTTATGGTTCACTTTCGATGAAAAATGTCGCTCTTGGGGGAGGAGTCGCAAAGAATCGAGTTAAACGAGTAAAGTTAAATGAAGAGATTCAAATAGGTGACTTTAATATAAGAATTCTCAAAGCTTTTCACCCTCCTCATTTTATGGGCCTTACTTTTTTTGATGGAAAAATAAATACACCACTTCCTGTAAATTCAAGGGCCAAAGATTATAAAATGGATCAAAGTTATAATTACTTTATTCATCACCCTCTAGGAAAAATTCTCCTACATCCAACTCCAGTTCCCTTTGCTGACTTGAATGTAAATAGAAACTACGATAGTGATATTGTATTGATGGGAATCGCAAGCAGAAAAAGTGATGATGAGATATTAAATAAAATTATATTGCCTATGAAACCAAGTATTTTTATACCTCTACATTATGATAATTTTTTTATTCCACTTTCTAAAGAGTTAAAAATGTTACCTTTTGTAAAATTAGATAAGTTAAAGTTAAGGTTGAAGGGGAGTCTACCGTCGATCATGATCCCTGAACTTAATTATGGAACTTCTTTTAATTATTCAAAGGAAAATAGGTGATTTTGCTGAGCTCTTGTTGGAGATCACCTCTAGGTACCCAAACATGCCCAGCTTCACATTGGTATTGAGGTTTATAAAGCCCACATCCTTCTCCCCAACTATTCCGAATGAGGTAATCGCAGGATAGAGTTTCTTCATTCCATCGTCTAGCAACTATACTTGAGGCATGAGCTTCTTGTCGTCCAGCTCGTTCGATAAGACCTACATCGTAATCAATTTGTACTATTTGACCGCTGTCCATTACACGGTTGAGCTCATCAACTAGTGGTGATGAATACCTTGAGCTTGACGCTGACATAGAAGTAGGAACCTCATTAAAAGGAATCCTATTTTGACATTGTCTATCGACGAGCTCTTGAAAAAACTGAGGAACAGTCATGGCCTCAATAGCTTCTGCGATATCAGAAACGAGAGTACCTGGAAAAACGCTCATACTATTTCGATTTTCGAGACAAAAGGCTTGGGCCATCTCCATTGCGTTTCTATTATCTTGTCTTTGAAGAGATTGTTGATGAAGACGACTAAATTGACTTAAAACATTCCCAATTCTTGTAAAAGCGTAATTATCAGACGGCATATCGCTTTCGAGACAAAAACCTTGAGGAATTCTCTGTTCAACTGCAATTGCAGAAAAGCCTCCATTACGTTCCATTATGAGTTCAAGTAGACTAACTTGTTGGTTAAATCTTTCAGCATCAATGTCTAGTCTTAGAGGACTAATACCATAGTTTGAGTCTTCATTGAGACTTCTAATAGCATGGTTAAAGACTTGTTCGTTTATATGCTGATTGTAGCGTACTGCTATATCAAAAGCTGATATATTTCTACCAGTTCGATGGCTTACAAGATCAGCAGCTGCAAAAGCGTAACACCAACCTGTTGAGTCTTGATTTCTTACGGGTGGCATTTCACTTCTGCGGTCAATATTACTGCATTGGCTTCTCGTATTATTGAGTCGAGATGTATTAATACTTCTTAGCTCATCGCTAATAGTTGTACCTCTTAATTGATGAACTCTTATGAAGTTCGATAAATCTAAATCAACATGGTTATTCTCATCTCTGTATAAGCCTTCCGATGTTGAGATAACTTGATCAAGCATTGAATTATAGGAATCGTGTTGTGAAAAATGAGTTCGACAGTTATCGGTTAATGTATTTAGACCCGAAAGAAATTCACTGTCTCTTACTTTACTGAAACTTTCAAAAAGTGTGTTTATGATAGATAAAGCCTCTTCAGAACTTTGGCAGTCTGTAAGTTCAGGTTGATTATTTACTCTTGGTTGTTCTTTTTGAGCATATATATTGATACTTAAAACTAGTAAAAGTACATTGGTAATTTGACTCATTTTATATCTCGTTTTTTATCCTCTTATCTTATCGTCAAACCCTGAGTTTTACCTAAAATATGCTTTGAATTTAATTTATAAAAAAATAATGCCACAAATTTTTGGCATTTATAGAGCGTTAACTTTATTTTGCGTATTCTTGAGTGATTTCGCTAATTCTTCATCTTTTCAACTCCTTAACCCACCTTGAATCAGTTTCCCCCCTGCTAGGGGAGCTTTTAGCACTCAATAGCGTATAGTGAGATGACCTTAGAAAGGACGTCGTTATGATTGGAAAAAAGACAGATAAAGAAACGAGCTTTGAGCATTATTTAAAGAAGGGGAATCTCGCCTCGGACTTTAAACTCAATTCGAGTAACAATCTCTCATTTCACTGGGCCAATTGGGATTATACCGCTGACTATATAAAGACTCATGTCGATAAGAAACGAGCGGAAAAACTTGAGCATGCGATCAGCTTTTTAAAAGACAGAAAGATCTGGCTGAAAAACCCAATGGAGCAAAAAGAGTCAACACTTTATGAACTTTATGAGTCCTATTGTGATCCACGATTAAAAAATCTATTGTTTGCATCAAAAGATGAAATATTAGTTTCAATGGATAATGAAACAGGGCCTTATCATACGTTAAAAAGTATGCGCTGGTTTGACCGAGACCTTTGTTCACGATTTATTTTTAAAAGATTATTAGAAAATAGAGCACCGGTAAGACAGTTTCGACTCAATATAAATATACCTCTAGAGGCCAGACTAGATGGAAACCCTTTTACAAATATCAAAGGGGCGGTTACTCAAATTAGTGATTATGGTATTTTGGTCTTTTTTCCGTACTGTGCTCAATTAAAACTTTGGGAGAAAAAAGAAGCAGATGTGGTATTTGTTAAAAAGCCAATTTCAATTAATCAAGAAGTCGATATGAAGTTACCAGACGGATTTAAATTGCAGTCTTGGTATCATGCTTTGGCCAATTTTTGGCTACCTCTTGCTACAGTACAAGAGCATCTCAACAAAGCTCAGCTAAGCCCTGATGAGCAGTCTTGTTACCTCTTTTTACCATATAAAGATCTTCATTTTTTTGGTTTAAAAGAGAGAAACTTTAATCAAGAAATAGAAACGTTGATTCAAAGTGTGAAACAAGGATTAAAAAAGGCCAGTTAAAACCAGATACCAAAGGCCTTGAAGAGTCTGTTTTTTTCTTGTTCGGTAAGAGGGTTTCCATCGAGTGAAAGATGGTTCAGCTTTGGGAGCTCACTTAACCAAAGTGGTAGAATTTGAAACTGGTTTTTATCAAGATTAATTCTCGTTAAATTTTTTAAATCATGCATAGAATCGGGGAGATCCGATAAGTTGTTTCCTGCCAAGTCGATGGTATCTAGAAGTGCCAGTGAGCCAATGCTTTCAGGTAGCTCATCGAGATCTAAGTGGGCCAACTGTAATATTCTTATTTTTGAATTCTCAGAAAAATTTGAAACTTTTTTTAAAGGAGTATTTTTTATTTTAAGAATCTCTAACGACTCAAGTTGAAAAAGCCAGTCTGGGCACTCTGTAAGAGACGAGGTGTGAATGGTTACGGCAGTGAGCTTTTCTAACCTAAGAAGGGGGAGTTTTGTGAGTGCAGGGGCTTGTATCTCTAGGTGAGTGATTTCTGAAGTGATTTTTTCTAGTGGAAGTGTGGATTTATTTTTACCTAATTTAAGAAATAGGCTTTTCATTATTTAGAGATATTGAACGAAGCGATTTTGCTCATCGACTAGGATGGACTTGGCTTCAATTGGCTTATCACAAAAAGCAAAAGCGATAATAATGACTTCTTCACCTTTTTTAATCAAGTGAGCAGCGGCTCCATTTAAACAGATATCACCACTATCAGGCTGACCCTCGATAACATAGGTCTCTAGTCTCGCTCCAGAAGTATTAGAGACTACGAGAACCTTTTGGCCAGGCCATAAGTCAATTTTCTTCATTAAAACGGGATCAATCGTAATTGAGCCAATATAAGAGACATCAGCACCCGTCACAGTGGCCTTGTGAATTTTTGATTGCATTAATTCGCGCATTTGTATTCCTGTTTGCATCAAGACTATATACATCAATTTAAATGGGGTTTCAATAGATCAATAATTTTAGTTATTTATACTCATTTGCTTTATTTTTGCCAGCAGAATTAAAAACGCCTCCCCTAAGGGGAGGCGCTTTTGATGAACGAAAACAACTTTAACATGAACTTCAATAACAACAGTAACAATTTGACAGCTATCTACCTGGACTAAATCTTCATTAGTCCTCACTTCCGCTTCCACTAGAACAACTATCGTTCACCGTTTGAGTATGGGGAATTTATAGTTGGCCGGTATCACTTAGGCAAGGCCAATTTGCACTCATGTAATAATTACAGATGCGCTTTGCATAATAGTTTGCCATTTTAATTTCCAGTCATTTCGTAAACTTATCAAGCGCGGTTATAATAAAAACTCATGAAAAAATTAATCTTCTTCAGAATTTTGGAGAGTCCCTTTTTTTTAGCTTGCACTTTAGGACTTATCTTAAAAGTTTATTTCATGTTTCAGGTTAATTTTCATGTAGATGAGCTCATTCACAGCTGGGTTTATTATTTTATAGGAAATATCACGGAACTTTTAAGGCATATCAAAGATCATGATACTCAGATGCCGCTTTTTTATATTATGAGTAAAATCTTTTTTGTGGAAGGTCTCTCATACAAATGGTTTTTAAGACTACCCAGTTTTTTTCTTGTCCTAACAGGGATCGTTTATTTTTATTTTTCTGTTAAAAATAATTTTTCATTACTTCACGCTAAATTATCTGCTGCTTTATTAATGTTAAGCGCCCCTCAGATTATTATTTCAACGACCTTTAGACCTTATGGTGTCTTTTTATTTTGTGCTCTTATGTTTTATGCCCAATTGTTTCCTATTTTAAGAGGTGACCATTCGACGAAACGATTGGTGTGGTTAAGTGTTTATGCTATTGCTTTAAGTTATTCTCATTATTTTGGAATCCTATTTTGCGGCCTTTTTATTCTCTTTTTCGCCAGAACAATTCTTCGTGATAAAAGAAAAATTATCGCTACCGCGATACTCGTTTTAACTTTAATTCCCTTCTTTATGGATATCTTACGAGACTTGGGAACATTTCACTCTTATCGTAAACCGATTGATGGTTTAAAGGTTTATAATTTTATTAGTTATTATAGTGGGGGAGTCCTTTTTGTTGTGGCCCTGTTTTTTGTTGTCGCCAAGGCAATTAAGCAAAAGTTTAAGGTCTCAAAGACAAATCTTCTTTTACTTTATTTAATCATCTCAACTTACCTCATTTCGATCATCAAATCACTGGTGAGCACTCCCGTTTTTGAGGCCAGATATTTTATCCATCTCGCCCCACTTTTTTATCTTTTGATGAGTGATTTATTAATAGGCCTAAAAATCAATGTTAAAAAAAGTGTCGTTTATTTAATCATTTCAATTCTTTGTACTTTTTCGGTGGTGCAAATTCATAACTTCTCAAATCAAACTGAAAATGAAGCTTACGAGCAATACCTTTATAGTAAAGATATCTTTTTAAAAGATGATAAAAGTATCTTTATTTTAAAAAGTTTTCGAGGTTGTCCTCTTGCCTATTTTAGACAAATCATGCCCAAAGATAGAGTTCAATGCGAGCATTTTTGGTCAAAGAAAGTTGATCAACGATTTATTGACAATAATCGCGATAAGAATATTTATCTGGTTACTCCAAAAAATGTTTCTCTCTTAAATAACTAAAAAATGATAGGCTTAATTGTTGGTAGGCTATTTTTTTTAATTTTAATCAGTTAAACATAGTCTATCAAAAAACATCCATGTTTTTTGATACTTAGAATGCTCCCATACTGGTCGCACCCACTATGTGGGCGAGTTCTAAGCATCCATGAGTTGTTAAACAACATTAGAAATTAAAAGATGGCCAATACTTGCCCGAAGGGTCGGGGCAGGGATGACCCGATATTGGTTATCGCAAAACAAGGATGTTTTGTTTGGACTTCGAAATTATTCAGAGTTACCTAATATAAACACAAATTAACTTAATACTAATAACTAAATTTGATCGAGGGGTATTCCTAGAAAGTAGAGAATCGTCGTCATCGGTCCGTGACTCATATGATGATCGGCTTTTTTTCTTACGATATCTTTGGCATGAAAAGCGATACCAAGTCCTGCGGTTGAAAGCATCGGTAGGTCATTGGCCCCATCACCGATGGCCACCACTTGCTCTAAACTGATCTTTTCTTGTTGAGCAATCATTTTGAGTAGTAATGCTTTTTGAGAGGCATTGATAATGGCCCCTTCGACAAGACCTGTGAGTTTACCATCAACAATTTGAAGTTCATTTGAAAAAGCGTAGTCTATGCCAAGTTTTTCTTTTAGTGCATCAGCAAAATAAGAAAAACCACCGCTAATAAGGGCCGTTTTATAACCAAGGTTTTTGACAGTATTAATAAATTGCTCAGTACCCGGAGTAAGAGGAAGGTTATCGAGAATTTCTTTCATCTTAGAGACTTCAAGTCCTTTTAAAAGAGAAACTCTTTCTCTCAAGGCCTGATCAAAATCCACTTCGCCATTCATCGCTCTTTCGGTAATTTCTCCCACTTTATCTTTGACATTCATCAAGTCCGCAATCTCATCGATTACTTCTGTTTGAATTAAGGTCGAATCCATATCAAAAACAATTAGGCGTTTTGATCTTCTAAAAACATTATCTTTTAAAAAGGCAATATCGACAGCATGGTGGGATGAAGTATTGAGTAGTTTTTCTTTTACTTGGGCTAGGTCAATATCGGGGGAAATGGTGGTGATCATTTCTAAAGCCTTGAAATTTTCGAGGGCCATATTTTCAATACGATGAATATTGATATTGAGTTCGGCTAAAAGAGTAGAGAGGTCTCTCAAAAATTCTGCACTTAAATTTTGTTGAGAGATGCAGTGAAGGACAAATTTCTCTCCCGAGTATTGGTGTGAAGTAGTTTGTTCAATTTCTTTATAAGTAAGTTCGAGATTTTTATCTTTGGCCGCAAAAAGTAACTCTTTTAGGACCGGGTGGTGGTGATCATTTTTATCGAGCTCAATTAAAAAACTTAATGAAAGAAGACCGTGGGTAACAGCTTGACCCATATCGAGGATATTGGTTTTTGTTTGCACCAAGATATCCATAAGGTTTGATGTAATACCGGCATGATCAGGCCCGCTGACCGTGATTAAATATTTTGGTAATTGTCCCAAGAGTGACCCCTAGCTAAGAGTTGAGCATTTGATTACGTTTTAATTTTAACTTTTTAAATAAATTAAAGGAATACTCAAATGCAGAATAGAGTGAGAAAAAACTGGCCAGGTAAATAAAAATATTTCCCATGGTAATCATAGGAATTCCCCATGGTTTGTCATAGGCCATAAGCATAGGAATACCAATCATTTGAAAAGCTGTTTTCCATTTTCCAAAAGCACCGACGGGAACTTTAAATCCTCTTTCAAGTGCTAGCAGGCGAAGGGAAGTGATATAGAGTTCTCTTAAAACAAGAATGATACTAATTAAAACGGGAAGACGGTGAAGATCATTTAAAAGAATTATTGAAGAGATCACGAGAAATTTATCGGCCACGGGGTCGAGAAAAGAGCCAAAGACCGTCACAATTTTTCTATTTCGAGCAATATATCCATCTAAGAAGTCGGTGATGGAAGCGATAACAAATGTCCAAGCAGCAATATAACCAAGCTCTTTATGATACTCAGGTAATAGATTGATATTATCCTTACACAAAAAAAGACTAACAATAATAATCGGAATTAAAAGCATTCTAAAGATGGTTAGTCTGTTGGGAAGGTTATCGATATCCCATTCTCTTCGTAAGGCTTGCTTGGCCTCTAGTTGTGATTGTGTTTGTTCGCTATTTTCAGTTTCGATAAGTGACCCATTAAAAAAGACAGCTTAAACATAACATGGTCTAGACAGCATTTCTATGAATGTGACCTTAAAAATAAATCAGTGGGAGGATATCTTCCCAGTAACATCTCATGCCAATTTGATTTAAAATATTAAAAATTATCCGTTTTGATTAAATTAAGGGGAAAAAATGGACCATTTAAGTTTGGTAAAGTCAGGAACAGAAGTTTTAGAGAAAAGAACTTTTCCTCGTTTTCCATTTTCGTTTTTAACATTTAAAGCTTTGCACAATGATGAAAACAGAGTGTTTGCTGTCAGAGATATTAACTACCAAGGTATGCAATTAACCCTAAAAAACGGAGGCCACCAGTATCGAGTGGGAGACCCCTTAACCGGTGCGCTTCATTGGAAAAAAGTTTCCACCAATGTTGAGGGAAAAGTTGTTTGGGTGAAAGGAGAGAGACTCGGTGTTTCTTTTGAAGAAACTAAAACTCAAGAAGATCTCAAAAGCTTTCTTTGTGTCGATAATATTGTGGCAAGTTTTAGACCGCTTCATAAAGAAGAACTTGGTATTGAGCTGCCAAGTAATCTTATGTGCTGGTTGCAAGCGGATGGCCCAATGGAAATCTTTGTTTGGCGTCACACCGATGGAGAAATTTCAGGATTTCATATTATTCTAATGGATACCTTTATCGAGTACGTTGACGGTAAAGGGCTGAGAAGTGGAGTGATTCCTGCAAGTCGAGATGTCGAGACTCCTCTTAACTCAGAAGAGGAGTTTGAGTTTTTAGTAGATGAAAAACTCGATCAAGATAAGCTAAATTTCGCCAGAGAAATTATTAAAAATATCCCCGAAAACTTTTGCTCTGATAAAACGAGGGACTTTCTCTCGCTAAAAGTCGGTTTGCACGCTGCACCGTAGAGCTTTGTACTGATCAAGACTTCTAATAGCGTATTCAACGAAGTATAGTAGGCTCCATATATCATTAATTTGGAGTTCCTCTTATGAATAGAAATTTCGCCCTTGAATTTGTTCGTGTTACAGAAATGGCCGCCATCGCTTCAGCCAGATGGATGGGTCGTGGAGATGAGAAAGCAGCTGATCAAGCCGCTGTCGATGCCATGAGATCAATGCTTGATACCATTGAATGTCGAGGGACTGTGGTGATTGGAGAAGGTGAAAGAGATGAAGCCCCCATGCTCTATATTGGTGAAAAAGTAGGAACAGGTGAGGGCCCTGCTCTCGATATTGCGCTTGATCCTCTTGAAGGAACAACTGTTTGCGCTGTTGGGGCGAGTAACTCAATTTCTGTTATGGCCATTGCCGAAGAAGGAAATTTTCTCAACGCTCCTGATACCTATATGCAAAAAATTGCCGTAGGCCCGGAAGGAAAAGGGATTATCGATATTACTGAAACTCCTCTTGAAAACTTAAAGCGTTTAGCTGAAGCAAAAAAATGTAAAGTTAATGATCTAACAGTCGTAATTTTAGATCGTCCTCGTCACGAGGAGTTGATCAGACAAGTTCGTGAAGCTGGCGCCAGAATAAGACTTATTGGTGACGGTGATGTTGCAGCTTCTCTGGCTTGTTGTGAACCAGATTCGGGGATCGATATGTTGCTTGGAACTGGTGGAGCTCCAGAAGGAGTTATTTCTGCAGCTGCCCTTCGTTGTATGGGGGGAGACTTTCAAGGAATTTTAAAATTCAGAAGTGATGATGAAATTGAACGTGCAAAGAAAATGGGAATTACAGATATTGATAAGATTTATCAAATTGAAGAGCTGGCCAGTGGTCATGTTATGTTCTGTGCAACGGGTGTGACGGATGGAACATTTTTAGATGGTGTTCACTTTCGTTCATGGGGTGCGACGACTCAATCAATCGTTATGAGAAGTGAGTCGGGGACAGTTCGTAAAATCGAAGCAAAACATCATTTTGATATGAAACCTAGGTATTAGTCATGGCAAAAGTTTCAAGAACAGAGACCTGGGATTGTCCCATTGAAAGAATTTATGATGTCCTCATTGATTATAATTCTTATAAAGAGTTTGTTGATGGGGTAAGTGCTGTTGAGGTGCATGAGTCCTCTGAGCAAGGAGCACGTGTAACCCTCAGTCTAAATTTAATTAAAAAGTTTTCCTATACGATTAAACTCGTGCACGACAGACCTCAAAAAGTTTCGTGGTCATTGGAGTCCGGGGATCTTTTTAAGAAAAATGATGGGCAATGGGATTTAAAAAAGATTTCAGATGATCAAACAGAAGTAACGTACTCACTTGATGTTGATGTTAAAGGACTTTTTGTTCCTAAAAGTATTGTTAGTAAATTAACGTCGAATAATCTTCCCGCAATGATGAAGTCTTATCACGATAGGATCAGGGGGCATTAATGGTTAAGAGGTCTAAAGACGGCGATGACGAAAAAGATCGTGGCCTTGGTGATATTTTAAAAAAAATTACTTCCGTTGGTATGGGAGCAGCTTTTTTAACTGAAGATACCATTAAGTCTGTCGTGGGAGATCTCTCGCTACCAAAAGATATCACCAATGCTCTTATCCAAAATGCAAAAAATGCCAAAGGTGAACTGTTGAATTCTCTAGGAGATGAGTTTCGAAACCACTTAGCAAAAATCGAATCGAAAGAGATTGTCGACTATATTGCTAAAAACTACGATATCAATATCAATGTTTCTTTCTCTCCTAAAGAGTCGACACAAAAAGAAAAAAAAGATGGAGAACAATAAACTTCTCTCCATAAAAGAGGAGTTAAAAAACTTTCCCAACGGACGCTTGCTGGCCGTCAGTAAAACCAGATCTATCGCGCAAATCCTTAACTTATTTCAAAATGGGCAAATTGAATTTGGGGAAAATCGTGTTGATGAGTTAGTCGAAAAGTCTCAGCAAATTGACGAAAAAATTTTATGGCATTTTATTGGACGATTACAAACCAATAAAATTACCAAACTTTTTTCAACTCAAAACCTGCTCGCCATTCACTCTGTCGATCGTCTTTCTCTTGTTGAGGCCCTCATAAAAAAAGAAGACGCTTTAGTGAATCCTCTGCAAGTTTATTTACAATTTAATACCAGTGGTGAGCAGGAAAAAGCAGGGTTTGAAAGTGAGGCCGAGTTAGAAGAGGCGATTCATCTTTTAAAAAGCGCCCAAAAGCTAGTTTTTCATGGGTTAATGACGATGGGCAAAATAAGAACGGATGATCCTTTAACTGATGCTCGTCATTGCTTTAAGAAGCTCGCTGACATAAAAAATTCCCTAATAAACCGTGGATTGGCCTTAGAAAGTACTGAATTATCCATGGGAATGAGCGGAGACTACAAAATTGCTTTAGAAGAAGGTGCTAATGTGATACGTGTAGGCTCAGCGTTATTTACTTAATTGGGGGATCAATTATGAGAAAAGTACCAGAGTTATCACTATTATCTTACGTCAATGGATCAGATGCTGATCAAATCAAATTTGTAGATGATATTTTTAGTGGTCTTAAAGACTACGGGTTTATCATTTTAACTGACCATACAATTGATCAAAATGAAGTTGATAATGCTTACGAAATGACTGATCGTCTTTTCAATCTTCCCGAAGATCAAAAGATGAAATATTACGTTGAAGGCCTTGGCGGACAACGTGGTTTTACTCCTTATAAAAGAGAACATGCAAAAGATAATGCAAACCCTGATTTAAAAGAGTTCTGGCATGTGGGAAGAGAATTGACGGAAGGACCTTATAAAGGTGTTTATCCTGAAAATGTTTGGCCATCAGAAATTCCAGAGTTCAAACAAACTTTTCATAACCTCTATAATTCGATGGATAAAACAGCAGGGATACTTTTAGAGGCAATCGGAAGAGGTCTTGATGTAAAACAAGGTTTTTTCTCTGATATGATTGCCGATGGAAACTCTATCTTACGTTTAATTAATTATCCTCCAACTGTTGGTGAGGATACTAAAAATAGTATTAGGGCCGCTGCCCATGAAGATATCAACCTGATTACTCTTCTTGTTGGAGCAAGAGGTGCTGGTCTTCAGCTTTTAGATCGTGATGGAACATGGCTTGATGTTGAAACCAAGCCAGGACAAATTGTCGTTGATACTGGGGATATGATGTCTCGTTTAACAAACGAAGTATTACCTGCCACAACTCATCGTGTGATTAATCCTGAAGACAGTGGAAGCACTCGCTATTCGATGCCTTATTTCGTTCATCCTCATAGCCAAGCATCTCTCGCTTGTTTACCAAGCTGTATCGGCGAAGGGAAAAAATATGAGGACATTTTGGCCGGAGAGTTTTTGTCTCAGCGTTTGGCCGAAATTGGCTTGATGTAATTTTATTAAACTGATCCCTCTAATTGGAGATAAGTTTTCTACGTAAACTCGTAACATTTATAAAGTTTCGAATATTTACAAATAATTAATTAAAACTTCCATGTTTTGCGATAACCAATATCGGGTCATCCATGCCCCGACCCTTCGGGCAAGTATTGGTTATCTCCTATTTTAAATGTCCAAAAAACAGGGACGTTTTTATAGGATTATCAAAATAGTTTTAATTTCAAAAATAAAACTTATCTACTTAAGTAAATCAGTTTATAACTCTTTATTTAAAAAATTTTTTATAAACAGGAATCCTGAAAGCAAATTGAGCGTAGAGCGCTGGATAGAGAAAAAGATCGAGTAATTTATTTCCTGAAGAGAAGTGAATATCATCGTGAATTTCACAAGTTTGTTCATTAATTTTTAGAATGCGATGAGTATGCTTCCAATCTTTAAGGGGAGGGGGGAGTATATGGCCGATATCAACAAAGGTGCATTCGTTTTCATTTTCAATATTTTCAGTGATAAGACTCACCCATTTTTGTTTAAGTGGGCCTAGTCCGATTTCTAAGTGAACTTCATCTCCTTTTTTGCAACCATCAAAACGCTTAACTTCTAGAGCGATAAGAGGTGGTTTGAGCGCCTTAAAAAGTTTAAGGTCGAAGCCGCGGTGAACCTCTCGGTAATTCTTAGACAAAGTTGTTTTGATTAATATATTCATAAGCTCCTTTATTAGTAGTATAATCATAGCATGATTGGAATTATTGGTGCAGGTTTGGCCGGTTTAACAGCTGGAAAAGTTCTTTCTGAACGTGGTGTGTCTTATACTTTGATTGAAGCAAGTGAGGGACCTGGTGGACGAGTAAAATCTGATCTTATAGATGGATTTATTTTTGATCACGGTTTTCAAGTTCTTCTTGATAGTTATCCTCAAGTCCAAAAACATCTCGATTTAAAAGAATTAAAATTAAAGAAGTTTAAAGCGGGGGCAAAAATATTTTTAGGCAATGGGCAAACTGTTACGGTCTCAGATCCCCTTCGAAATCCTGAGAAATTGTTAGAGACTTTGGTTTCTCCCATTGGAACATTGTCAGATAAATTAAAAATTTTAAAGTTAAGAAATCAAGTGGATTCGTCAGAGACCAAAACGACCTATCAGCTTTTAAAAGAAATGGGATTTAGTGATAAGATGATTGAATCTTTTTTTCGTCCCTTTTTCTCTGGAGTCTTTTTAGAAAAAGAACTCGAGACACCTGCCAGTTTTTTCCAATTTATTTATCAACGATTTGCCAGAGGCTATGCTTCGCTTCCCGAAAAGGGGATGAATGAAATTGCTAAACAGCTCATGTCTAAAAATAAGGGGACTCTTGTATTTAATAGTGAGGTAACAAAAATAACAGCTGGAGAAAAAGTAATTGTAGAGACGAAAGAAACTAATTTTGAGTTTGATAAAGTTATTGTAGCGTTAGATTCCAACACCTGTTCAAAATTACTGCCTGACTTGTCTCTCGATTCAACTTTTAGAAAATGTACGACACAATATTTTTCGTGCAATAAAAGAAATGATGAAGGTTATCTTTATCTAAATGCTTCGAAAAAGGGAATCGTCAATCATATTGCTCCACTATCTTCAGTTCAACCAGGTTACTGTAAGGAAGGAGTTAGCCTTTACTCCGTTACAATATTAAATGATCAAGATATCTCAAGTGATGAAGTTCTGGCCGAAATAAAGTCATGGAACTCACTTGATGTGAGCGACTGGAAATTTGTTGGTGAATACAAAGTTCCCTATGCCTTACCCAAAACGTTTTATAATGCGAAACTAGAGAACCCTTATTCTCACATCACGATTGCGGGTGATTTTACAGAGACGCCCTCTATTGAAGGGGCCATGTTATCTGGTGAAAAAGCTGCTCGGTTAATTTAGAAACGCATGCCAACACCAAACTTGGTATTGGTCACACTTGTTGATACATTTGTTCCATCAGTAAAAGACTCTTCTGAGTTAATGGATTCAAAACTTCCTTCAAAGATCCAAGTATAGCGAGAATTATTTTTATAGATCATACCAACTTTTAAGACCGGGATTGCAAATGATGTTCCACTAATCGTTGTATCACTAATGCTGGTATTTGAAATTCCGTAAGCAGCGCCAAGAGAAAAGTACATACTATTATTTGAAGCAGGAAAACGATAAAAGTGATATGTTCCCTCGGCAACGGCCATCATTCTTGTGGTGGGAATTGTAAAACTTGGATTTTGTAATGTTGTTGTCTCTCTATCGTAGCGAAAGCCCCCGGCAATTTCCCAGTCGATATCAAAACGACGGCCATAGAGAGCTTCTAGCTGAAAACCGCTTCGGACATCGTACTGATCGCTACTGGTATCAGAGATTGATTCAGTGATGGCGTAAGAATAATTTAATCTAACGATCCAAACATTATGTTCTTTAAAGCCAAGTTCTTTTTTTGCTAGAAAGGCAGTCTTTGGAAGTTGAGTCCAAATATTTTCAAGGGAGTTTGAAAAATGAACAAATTCATCTTTTTCAAAGGGAACTTTTGCTTTGTTGTCACTGACTTGCCAAAGAGAGTAGTTCTTATCTACAGAGACGGCCTTGGCCTTAAAACTAGCCTCTTCGCTGGAAAAAAGTGAGGTTTGGCCAAGCCCAATTCCTTGATCACTTCCTCTTGAAATAGCAAAAGAGCGACCTGAACTCGAAACGGCTTTAATAATAATCAGCTCTTCGGCAAAGAGTGCAGCTTGAAAGAAAACAAGCAGAAAAAAGGTAAGGTTCCTAATATTAAGCATCTATAAAATTATACCAAAAAGATTGATTTTGATGGCATATATCTGAGGCAATTTTAACAATTCTCTCGTGGGCAAATCGATCTTAAAGTATAAGTAAGTCCTTGAAAATTAATCAATCAATGTGAATTTCAAATCAAACATTATTTTTTTCGGTGAAAATAGAGAGAGAGCACGGTCTGAGTGAAACAGTCGGAATTATTAAGTTTTACTGGTTTTAGATCGATAAGCTAATGATGGAATGTGTGGGTATATGAAGGAATTTTTTAAAAACATATATAAAGGTGGAATAAGTACTGTTGGTCTTATGGCCATCTTTATTTTCACATCTTGTGTGCCTTCTGTTTCCGAAGAAGGAAGTGATCCTGCTTGTAGCGGTGGAACTTTTAATTCTAAAACGAGAGCATGTGTAAGCTCGTCAACAGGTGGATCAACTGATGGAGCGCCTGCTCCTATCACGGGATCATTTGCATTAACTGAAGATACGGCGGATTCTTTTAATCTCAGATATACCGATAATGGAGGAGACCTTGCCACCAGTTGTGAGGCCTATTCTTTAAGTTCAGGGCTAGTGAAAAGACTAGAGCATGATGGAGTGATCATTAATTCGAATACAGATATAGATGATGCTCATAATATTTATGTTCGTTTTGTTAGTGCCGGATCTGCTTCTGTTTCTAGAGTTTATAGTGCACCCAATACTTATATTACCATTAACGTCGTACTAGGAAGTACCACATCTTCTACAATTGCCTCACTCATTAATGGCGATGCCGATGATGACTGTAGTGATGGAGATGCAAGTTGTGATTTAAAT
Source organism: bacterium (assembly GCA_030425045.1). Classification (GTDB taxonomy): domain Bacteria; phylum Bdellovibrionota; class Bacteriovoracia; order Bacteriovoracales; family Bacteriovoracaceae; genus JAUHVL01. The sequence continues at coordinate 101,679 of JAUHVL010000009.1, read as the reverse complement.
GCATCCATCAGTCAGTTTATTGGAATAGATAATACGTTAAGCTACACTCCCATTTCAAAGCTTCCTTGTAATTGTACGGGGGGAACATGCTCACTTTCATTAACTCCTTCAGATAATTACAATGGTTCCACCGATCTTTATTATCGTTTAACAGATAATGACGGTACCAGTGCTTATAAGCTTTCAAGTGTTAGTATTGCTTCTGTTAATGATGCTCCTTCAATTACGGTAACAACGGGTTCGATGACGGTTACTGAGGATGTTGTAGCAGGTGGAACGTTAGCAACAGATGCTGGCTTCTCAGTTTCTGATACCAATGATGGCGATCCGACGGGTGCGACACTCACTTATGAAGTAGGGACAGATCCTGCTGGTTCATTAACGCTAAATGGAGATGGAACTTACTCATATGTTACGGCAACCAATAGCACCGCTGCTGATTCCTTTACCTTTAGAGTTTGTGACCCGGATCTTCTTTGTACTGCTTATGAAACAATAAATATCAGTGTTACGGCGGCGGCCGATGCGCCTTATGGAACTTTGACAAGTATTACAGGTTTTAATGAAGATACTCAGGCCAATGATCCTACAGATGATCAAGTCACTCTTACTTATGTAGAGCCAGATGGTGGTGAGACTATAAGTAGTTGTAGTGTTTCTTCGCTTAATGGCGTTTATGTTTCAACAGACTGTACCTGTGTGGCCAATGTTTGTACCGTTGGACTAACGGGTAAGGCGCACACTACAGGTGTCGGCTCTTTTGATTATACTGTTACCTCAGGTACCGCTCCGACAACGTCTTCGGCGCAAACGGTGAACTTTATAATGTATGCTCAGGGAGATAATCCTATTCCTTTTGGAACAGCTTCAAGTGCGACATCGTTTGAAGATAATGTAGGAACCTCGGCCGTTGACTCAAACGGCAGTGTCACTTTTAATGAATCCTCAACTCATTTACCAAATTATGTAGACTTTGAAATTGCGACGGCCCATGACCCCGATGGAGATACATCTTTAACTTACTCTATTGTGACAGCTCCAAGTAGTGGGACGTTAACGGGTTGTATGGATGCTACGGGAAGTAGTGGAACGACTGACTTAACTTGTACCTATACTCCGAGTAATGGAAATTTAAATAACTCGGCAACGCTAGCTGATACCACGGCCAATAAAGGTTTTGATGATGTTGGTGCAACAGATTTAAGATTTATCTCAAGCACCTATGGTGACTCTAGTAATGCTATCAGTGTTGAAATCATCGAAGCTGATGGTGTTGGTGGAGGAAGTGAAGAAGCTTGGCTTGATGGAAATACTATAAAAATCCTCTATGAAAGTGGTGTCTCAGATACTGATGATATTATTGCCGCCGTCGATGCCAACGCTAGAGTTAAAGCGCTTATTCGGGCCGAAGATTCTGATGGCGCACCGGCCACAACGTTAACGGGAATTAATGGAACCTATACTCTGTCAGCGGGAACGGCAACGGCAGATAGTTTCGTTTATCGAGTCACTGATAGTACAGGGGCGACGGCCGATCGTGAGTTTCATATTTCGATCCAGCCAGTAGATGATACTCCTCTTATTTGTGAATATAGTAATTACTCAGATACTACTGTTTGTGGTCTCAATGGTTGTATTGGAAACGGTGATCCTTCTTCAATCACACCAGATCTTGATGGGCTTGTTTATTACGATACCAACTCAGCGGCTTGTTACCAATCAAGTGGTGGTAGTTGGAGTGCTATTACATCTTATATAAAAGATAAAACTGTCAATGAATTGCAAACTATTGTGATTGATAAAATTAAAGTTGATGAAGGTGGGGGCGATGCTGGAGAAGATGCCCAGTCTTTAAGTATTACTGTAGCTAGTAGTAGTAATACAACACTTGTTCCGCTAGGAAATATTAAAGTTGTCTTTAGTGGCACGACTACGTGTGATACTTTAAGTGATAATTGTAATGCGGGATCTTTGCCAATTGCTTTTGGTGATGGCTCTTCTGAAGATGCTGGAGATTTTTCATTACAAATTGTTCCTGTTGTCGGACAGACTGGAAGCTCCGATATTGAATTAACTTTTAGTGATGGTACTCAAACCACAGAAGTTGAATTCACTGTTACGGTTCAAGGTAACTCGGCTACTCATGGTGGTTGGGAAGCGATGGCCGCTACAGGACCTAAAGTCGATCGTAACGGATTTATTACTGAAGATAGAAATCATTGTCCTTTCAGTCGTGACTTATGTGAAGGGGGGACGAGTTGTTATAGTACTTCTGCGACTCCTCTCAATAATGCTGCAGCTGACCCGGATAGTTTTGAGGCGATTTATCTTTATGAAGTGGGAAGTACTCAAACTTGTTTTAGAGTTAAAAGAACGGCGGTTCAAGATATTCATTATGTTCCTAAAACGACTAGTTATGTTTCAATTGTCTATACTGATGGTGTGACTGCAGGTTCTGAAACGGTTGCAACGACAGGTTCGGGAACGTCAGGTGACCCTTATGTTATTACTGTGACAATAGAAGATAATGTGTCGACTACTGATCAAATCATAACAGCGATCGAAGGCGACACCACAGCAAATGGTCTAGTTAAAGTGTTTAACCGCGATAGTGGAGAAGAACAAGACTCTCAAAGTGTTGTGAGTGTGGGGAACCTTAGTAATGCCAACTGGGAAACGTTTACCACCAATTGTGCAATCTCTCATACTGACGAAGAGTCTGCTTGTTCTACTTATGGAGAAACTTGTTTAGGCAAAGGTGCTCCAGGGGTGACACCAACGGTTGTCGATTCACGTTATTATGATGAAGAAGGTGGTGTGTGTTATCGTGCCATGAAAGATTCATCAGATGCTTTCTCTTGGGTGCCATATGATGCCACTAGTGAGATTAAATTAACGTGGAATGCTTTTTCTGTTTCAGGTTCAGGTAGTATTACTGAATATAAAGTTTTTAGAAGGGCCTCTGAAGAGTCTTATGATTACGATGATCCAATCAATAGGCTAACCATAGATGGTTCAAGTAGTACTTATACTTTTATGGATAATGCTTTTTATTCACTAAGACCACCGATTCCCAATACGGTTTATTTTTATGAAGTCAGGCCAGTGGTTGATGGTGTTTTAACAGCGACCAGTGATGTTTTTACTGAACTGAGAATGGTTTCACCACCTAAAAATATGGCCTTTGTTCATCGTTGGATGGCCAATAAAACAATTTGTGACATTATGAATAGAGCGACGGATCCCAATAATAATTACCGTTGTGAATATATTGGTCCTGGAGATGTCACTGATAGTGGGACTCAGTATTATGATATTTCATTTGATTATTTAGTTGATCGCTATGAAGCCGGTTGTGCTTATAGTGCGGCTCCTGCTTGTACTGGAACAGTTGATGGTTCTTGTATTGGTATCGATGATCCTACGACAGAGGGAGCAACCGCTGCCGATGATTCTGTTTATTATGCTAGATCAAACGGGACATGTTATGTTCGTGTCGCAGGAGCTTGGCAACAAATTACAGGAAATACTCAAGTTGATAATTATTTAGCCGCGGTCGATAATGCCGCTTTGGTTGCCTTTGATGCCAATGATCTTTCAACGGCCCAGGATGATGAGACAACGGATAAGTATTATAACCGATCTAACCTCCCTCCTCTTGTTAATGTAACTCAGGCTGATGCTCATCGATTTTGTTCTTCTCTCGATCAAATTGATTTTGAAGAGATCTATGGAATTGGAAATAATTTAAGTTATAAACTTCCTTCAAGAAAAGAGCAGGTTGCTTTTTCTCAATGGGATACATCTGCCGATGCGACAGATACGGATTCTGAGATACTTGCTCTAGAAGCAGGGTTATCACTTAATAGTATTTCAAAGTGTAACTCAAGTAATGCCAGCGGTATTTCATCTTCTTATAGTGATGTCTCTGTACCAAGTAGTGCAGACTTTTTCTCACTACCGGGAACATTTACCAGTAATATTCGCTCAGTTGTGACGGGAAGTGGTGAAACTAATAATTGTGTCAGTTTATTTGGAGTACAAGACGCTGTTGGAAATGTGGCGGAGTGGACACTCGATAGAATTACTTGCCATGTTGATAATGGTGGAGTCACTGAAGATGAAGCGCTCTCAAAATGTTTTGCCGCTGATTCAACTGATGGCAATAATTTAACAGGTGCACTCGACGGAGATTATACTTCTAGTAGTGCCGCCGAGTCTGCAGTCTTTGGAAACTGGGCGCTTGATGGAGTGAAAGGTCCTTGTAATGATGCTAGTGGTGGAGATGATATTTGTGATAGTAATATTGGTTCATGGTCTTTAGAGACAGAAGCATTTTCTGCTGGAAGAATGTTTGTTCCCGTAGGCCTTGTTGCTCACAGAGATTTCTTGGCCGATAACCCCACTAGTAATGTAGATATGCTTGAACTTGGAACCGTGATCGATCACGATCTGCTTCACGATGATACCATTAAAGTGAATTCAAAATATATTGCCGCTTCTAATAGCACCAGGTGTGGTGGACTTGCCTATGGTGGAAGTTATGATGGTTCAGGAACCGGGGCCGGTGTCTGGACGAGTGAATATATTCCTTGTGGTAATGATGCGGAAGGTGTTCTCACTATTCAAGACGTTTCTTATGTTTATATTAGTGGGGCAGGTACTCCTTCTCTGGTGAATATTAAATATACCGCATCTACCGGAGCGATCAACGTTGGTGTCTCTGGTAATGATATTACAGTGAATCTCGGTGATAGTGTCACTCCCACGGCAGAAGTGGTGGCCGCTGCCGTTAATACTGCTGCCACAGGCTTAGTTGAAGCTTATATTTCAGGAGACTCCTCAGCTACTCAAACTCCTTTTTCTTCAGAAAAATATTTAGAAGATGTTACCGATGAGGCCAAAAATAACCGAACCGATGTTGGTTTCCGTTGTATCATTCCTATCGATGAAGCTAGTAGTGATTATGATGAGAACTAATTTTTTCTTTTGTTAATCTCGCAATCAAGAAATTAAAAATTTGAAATCAGCAAGTTACTAAATTAGCTTTCACACTATTTTCTTAATGGTGTCACATTGACTATGAAAAATTGTTAATGTCTGTAAACTTCTGACATGAGTTGTCGTGACTTCAAAAGGAAGATATAAACGGCGCACGCTTTACGAGGCAATACATATTTTGTGGAGGAGAATATGAAAAAAGAAATGAAAAACCTCGCTATTGGTGCGTCTATGGCCGCAGCTCTAGTTTTAGGTTCTTGTTCAGGTGGTGGTACTTCCACATTTGGGACTTATCAATCACCTTCTATTACAGTTGCTCACTTTCTCGATTCATTAAACTACGTTGATGGAGCTAATCCATTAAATGAATCAGAGCTTGAGTTAGATATTAACCAAACAATCCGTTCTGCTATCCCTGGTGAAGACGATTATTTCGTTATCTGGGATGCTCTTTATGGTGAGTACAAAGCTTTTAGTCTTCAGTACTTAAGATCAATTGTTTACTATGACTTTTATAGAAACAATTTCGATGCAACGGCACAAGAGTTCAGAGATATCGAAGTTGATGACATCTTAAATGGTGACGTAAACGGTGAAGCAACGGGTACAGATTACGAAGTTGTTACTGAAGAATTTGATGCTTTCGGAAACTTCCTATGGTTTGAAGGTGTTAACTCTTTTGAAATCTATGAAGATGAAACGGAAACAAAAGACGTTGCTCTTATGGCCGGTAGAGCTCAAAGTGAAGACTTTATCCGTCGTTCAGCGAAGCTTTCTATGTCGATGAAGCTTCCTTTTGATACAGCAAAAGCTCTTGTTTCTCTTGGTGATACAGCTAATGAAATGCTTAAGAAAGGTTCATCAAAAGGTGAATTAACTCAAGCTGATCAAGATGCTCTTACTAAAGGGATGTTAGAGTTTACAGGAACTTCGATGACAGAAATTCTTGAGGCTTCAGTTGATGAAGACAAAAAAGAAGTTGTTCTTGATAAAATCGCTGACAAAATTGGTGTAAGCTCTCAAAGAATTGAAGCAGAACTTCTACCAATGTTTAATATTAAATAATGTATAAAAACGATGGCCCACGAAAAGTGGGCCTTTGTTGTTTAAGGAATTAAGATGAAAACTTTAATTTTAAGTGTAATGTTAGGGTTAACATTTTCTGCTGAAGCCGCATGGAGATGTAGTACAAGCTCAAATGGTTTAAACTTTGCTGGTAAAGGGCAAACAAGAACTGAGGCTTCGAGAAATACAGTGAGAAGGTGTAACCAGTCTCATGGAACCAATAGTGGTGATTGTCGTTTAAACCTAAACTGTCAAGGTAGTAACACTGGTGGAAACGGTGGTGGCGTTGTCACATACCCACGTGTTTCATGTAATACAGAATCGAATGGACTTTTCTTTACGGAATCAGGAAGAAATTCTTATAACGTGAGAGAAAGAGCAATCAACTCTTGTCAAAGTAGTTATAGAACAACTTCTTTTGAGTGTCGTGTAAACGTAAGTTGTAACGACGGATCTTATACAGCACCAATGGTGAGATGTGAGACCAGATCAAGAGGACAGGTTTTCTCTGATGAAAGTAGAGATCGTTTTCAAACAAAGAATCACGTCGTCTCTAAATGTATGAATGCTTATAACACTGATTATTATCAGTGTCGTAATAATGCTCGTTGTGGAAACGAGATTTATACAAACCCAGTAAGACCTGGTCTTGGTTTTAATGGGAGAGTTTTAGATGTTGCTTCTAAAATTTCAACTCTTGCCTCTGAAATGAGATGGACTGTTCCTTATTATTTATCAGAAGGAAATATTAGACCATTAATTGAACAAGCTAATGTTATTGAAACAAGAATCAATAATATGGCACCAGCGAGAAGAGTAAAAAGAGCAATGGTGAGAATGAGAGAACTTATTGTTAACGCTCAAATTGCTGTCGATAGTGTCTACTCTTGGTCTCAAAGAGAAGACTTTAGAAGAAGATTAAATAGATTAGACAATAGACTTTCTAATTTAATCGCAGAAATCAATTCAAGAATTTATTAATTTGAAAAAATGTTGAAGATAAAAGGGACCTTAGGGTCCCTTTTTTTTGTGATTTCAACACTTTCAAAAGTACCACTGGTGTCACATCTTTAGTCACCATTGAAAATCTTACAAAAAAGCAAATGATTATAGGCACTTATGATAATTTAAAGGTATGAGAGTACTCCTACTTACCTTATTCGCTTTGACGTCTTTGTATGCCTACGAAGTCTCTATTCCTTTGAAAGAAATGAAACTGCCTGCGCAGGATTTGAATTTCAATGGACGCTCAATTTCTCCAGAAGAGGTATTAAAGCTTCATGAAAGAGGTGTGAATATCGCTCTAATGAATCCTCATGAAAGTGAAATATGGTCCGATGAAAAAGGAAGTCTTGCTCCTGAAGTAGAAAATGAAATGGACCTAGACTTTACCGGGACCATGCTTTCTTATACTGGGCTAATGAGATTTAATGCGCTTAAAAGAGATGAGAATTCTTATCATATTGTTCTTATGCATAGAGAGCTACACACCATTTTACTTCGTAAAAATTTATTAAAAAAACTTGGTTATAAAATTCCTGAAATTAAGTATGTTAAAAAACTTAATTTAACATTCTCTTCGCTTGAGGAAAAAAATAATTTAATTGGTGATGGAAAGGCCATTGTGAATAATACCTACGGTGCCAGTTCACGTTGGCTTGTCAATGATGATGATAAAGATAACGATAAGCTAACGGTCTCTCTTTATGATGTGGCCGTCATGACTCCTTCGCAAAGAGATCATTATAATGTTGCCTTAGGTGTTCCCGTTGGTAACCCACCGAGACCTTTAGAAGATCGAGTCCTTCGCGCACTTGCTGTTCCTTACGCTCTTGCTGATCTCAAAGAGTCAGTCAATAAATTTAAATGGTCTGTTGGTAGAATAGATAATGAGCACATTACACTTGAGCATTTTGCCTATGGCCTTTTAAATACAGGTCTTGAAGATGCCTATTGGATTTTAAATCGCCTGGCCAAATTAGATCGCTATGACTTTGTCGATATTGTTAAAAAATCATATTTTCCTGAAAGTGTTGAGAAACTAATTGTTGAAAAGCTTATAGCGAGAAGAAATAGTCTTATTACTTTATTTGAGCTTGATCATGACAAGCTTGATGTCAATGCAGAGATATCTCATGGCGAAGAGTTAGTTAAGGGAAAACTTACTCGTGAAACATGGGAAGGTTATGCGACACGTTTTTCTCATGGGGATACCGAAAGTCCCTTTAAAGACTTCGAATATTTTATTTTTAACAAACTTCAAAAAACGGGAATCGATGAATTGATGTTGAGAGTGAATGCTGAACTGAGTGCTTTTAATCCAACTGATCAAAAGATTGCTTTTCATCAAGATCAATTTGAAAAAGGTCTCAACCATTTTATTGAAACGGGTGAGCTTTTAGAGTTTGGCGTCGGATATTGGACCAGTCCTGTCCTTGATGGAACACTTATTCTTTCAAGAGATATTGTTGTCGGTAATTATTTTGGTACAGATAATTTGGTACAAATGGCCGATACTTTTGGGTATGCAGCAACGGCCGGAGTTCATATTGGTTTTGAAAATGTTCCGACCTTAGTGAATGTTCATTCCAAAGCAACAGGAAGTTTTATTAGAACATTCTCTCATTTAAGACCGGTTCAAAGTTTGAAAAAAACATTTGAAGAACCATACCGAAATATGATTGTTCCTCTCATCAAAAAAGATTTAAAAGAGTCTCTTGATAAGTTAGCTTCTATGCCGGCTTATGAGGATCAAGAAGAAGACCAAAGAGATGTAACAAAAGAAATTGTAAGGTCTGTAAATGAATCTTTAAGTGTGGGGGAATCTCTCATCATTACAGATAAAATCGTTCCATCTGTCTCTGCTGGTGCAGGAGTTTACTTTGGAGAAACGGGCGTCTCATTTGGTCTTAATGCCAAGAAAGACTTTGTTCGTCGAATGCAAATTTATAGAAAAAGCAGTGATATTGTTCAAGTCTATGTAGATAAAGGAAAGGCCTTCGAATTAAGCTTTCTGCTAAATGTCAGCTACCATATTCCGATTCTTAATGTGAATGCCAAAAGAAGAAAAGGTGAATACGAAACAAACCTCTATAACTTAAATATCAATCCAGAGCAAGGGGATATCGTAGCTGTCGGACGTTCGTTACACGATTTATTAGAAAATAACTCAACTGAACTATTAGATGAAGTAACAGATCATTACGAGTTTAAAGCAAGCTTTTTAGATAAGTCTTTTCGATTTAGATTTTTATTTCTTTACGACAAATCAATTAGTAATAGTACGGATCTTTTATTTAAAGACCATCGTGATCGAGAGTATAGATTTTTAGACTTAAAATTTTCAAAAATAACGGGATTTAATTATCAAGCTTTTGTAACGGATCTCTTAAATTTTTATATCAAGAAGCACTTTGAAGATTTTGAAGGAGCGCTAAATAATAATGCTGATAAAAACCCTGGTCAAACAATTCACGGAAGCTCTAAAACTAAAATGGCCTCTTTCGAGGGGAGAGTTCCTATGGATCACAATGTGATTGAGCACCCCTTTGTCAGGCTAACAACTCGTTATCAAGGTTGGAGTACAGGCGTTAGACGAATAAAGAGAAAGACTAACGAAATTAAAAGAGACTTTAGAAGAGAACTTTTCTCAGACGAAATGATTGAAGGTCTCGGAGGACTACAGCTTTATGAAATAACTTCTCATATGAATATTTATGAAGAAGGTGTGAAAAAACTCATTTCATTAAAAGAAAATGATCTTAAAGTGATCGGAAGTGATTGTCGTCAATCCTCAGGTAATGACGATAATCAACAAGAATGTAAATCAATTGTTCAGTTTAGAAAATGTAATCAGGTTGCTCGTGTTAAAAGAGATGGAAAGTGGATGATTGTCAAAGGAGAGAAGTATCTCCAGTGTATGATGAAATTTTTAACGATGTATAACGAGGATACTCCTGCTCATAAAATTATTGAGCTTGTTGGCAGTGAAAATGTTTTTGTTCACGCTACTATAAATGGCTTTAGAAAAAACTCAGAAATATTAAATGAACCGATCCGGTCTCATACTATTGGAAATATCCATGGTGGACGTTATTGGAATGGACCCGTTTCAACTCTTTTAGAAAAAATTGGCATGCAAAGTGGAGAGTTCTACGGTAGCTGGTTGAGGGAGCTGCAATGAAAAAACTATTAGCACTTCTTTCAATAATAGCACTTAACACACAAGCAACAGATACGTTATTAACTCGTCAGTGGGGTCTTTTCAATAAAGGTCAAACATTACTTGTCGATGATAGTGAATTTAGTCGAAGAGAAATAAAAGGAATTGAAGGTATCGATATTGAGTGGACTGATATCGAAGTACCCGCTCATCGAAAGGCCGTGGTTGCGGTTGTTGATACAGGTGTTGATATTTTTCATCCTGATTTAAAAGGAAGATTTTGGCAAAATAAAAAAACATGTCCCGAGCTTCCTGAAAGTAATGAAGAAAAAATTGAAAAAGCTTGTCATGGGTATAATGCCTTCAAAAGAGATCGAAACGTTATCGATGATGACGGACATGGTACTCATGTGGCAGGTATTATTGCTGCTAATAAAAATGAATTTGGCGTAAGAGGAGCTGCTCATCAAAATGTTTTAATTATGCCTGTCAAAGTACTTGATCCGATGCTTGAAGGTTATGTCTATACTGAAAATAATAGAAGAAAGCTGATTACTGATGTTATTGCTGATGGAATTATTTTCGCCGTTAAAAACGAAGCGGATGTGGTGAACCTATCATTAGGATTTCCTAGTCTTGTCGAGACTCAAAGAATGAGAGATGCTATCGCATATGCAAAAAGAAATAATGTCGCTATCGTTGCAGCTGCAGGAAATAATAATAAAGAAATTCCGATTTATCCTTGTACCTATGAAGATGTAATTTGTGTTGGGTCTTATGGTGTGGATGGACTTTATAGTGAATTTTCAAATTATGGTGGAAAAGTAGATATCCTTGCTCCTGGTGATCAAATTGTTTCGACATATCCTGCAACTGATATTGAGTCAGATATTTTGCGAATAAAAGGCTACGAATCATTAAAGGGAACATCTCAGGCGGCTCCTTTTATTTCGGCCATACTGGCAAATATGAGACTTCTCGATCCTCGCATTGGTGTAGATGCGATGAAAGCAAAACTTTATAGCTCAGCAATCGATATCGTTAAGGGAGATAAGTTTAGTAAGTTTGCACGAGCGTCGATGAAAAAGGCGCTTGCCGCTGAGCCTAAAACTTTTTTAAGTCCTTCCTATAAAAACCTACTAGATGTGAAATACGATACTCAGTCAAAAACCTTTGAGTTTGAATTACCAATTAAGAATTATCTCAAAACGGTAAGTAATATTGAAGTAAAAACAGTGATCGAATCGGAGGCCTTAAAACTAGATAATACGACAAATACAATTGAAACTATTTCTGGTGGAGAAACGAAGTTATTAAAAGTAAAGGGTAAGATTGTAAACGAACTAGCAGATAATAATGCTAAGCTAGTTGTGACAATTAAAGTAGGTGAGTTCACCCAAACTACAGCAACAACATTAATGTTTGCTAGGACTCTTAATCAAGACAACTTCATTTCCGTCGCTGGAAATGGACTGGATAAACTTCTTCATGCTGGTGGTCGACGTTCTTTTTTTATCGGCAACTTTGTCAGTGACCCTCACCGTTTATTAGAAAATCCAATTGTCTATACCGACAGTAAAGTTGATCGAGATATTGACGTTAGTCTTCTCACTATTAAAAAAGATGGTCCTGTTGCAACACAATTGAAGTTGAAGAACTATCATCAACTGCTAGGTATTTTTGCAAACGATACAAACCTAGATGGAAAGACCGATCTTTTTGTTTACGGCATGGATCTTGAGCGAAAAAATTTAATTTTGGAGTTTTTAAATTTGGATGGTTCTGCCGTTATATCACAAAATAGGTGGTATTTCCCCATCTCTGAATTTGAGGGATTACCAATCAGCAGATCAAGAAAAGAGCAATTTTCTTGGGTAAAAACTCAAACTCGATTAGGTCAGCTTATGTTGCCTGCAATTTATAAATACTATAAAACCCCTGAACTCGATCAGACAGATGACTTTTTAGATGAAAGACCTGAGGCTCAGAAAAAATATCATTTATACTATTTTGAGCCAGTGACTTCTCAAAACAAAATTACAGTGAACTTAAGGGCCATTAATAGCGATGATTTTATTGATGATTTAATTGAAAAATACGACTTACCTTGGAATGAGCTTATTCATTTAGAAAACCCAAGTCAGCAAACAGCTCTTCAGCGAAGAAGAGGTGAAATACAAGGGATGTTTAGTATAGGTCAACATACGAATAAAAAATATATTAGTTTAACGATTGCTAATACTAAAAGTATTCAAACGATTTCTTTTAGGCCAAATAATGATATTTCAAATAATAGCCTTGTCACAATGTTTGATAATAAAGGTGCAGTCCAAGGTAATGCTTTTATCAGAAGAAATAATAAAAGAAATGAAGTAAGAATAGATCTCGGCCAGTTCGATAGGGAAGATATCAATTTTAATACAGGACTTTGGTCTGATCCTATTTTTGAAGTGATCTCTGGTCATGACAAAAATAAGTTTTTTATTAATAGTCGTTATTATATTCATGCCATTTCTAACGAGTATTCGTTAAAACTTCCCATTAATCGTGACTCCACTTTTCAGGAAACTCAGTTTAGTGAAAGCTTTTCGCCTATCAACGCTCAAGTCGAAAACACGCTATACCCAGCAATCTATATCGACTCGACGATGATTTTTGGTGACAGGCTTTATTCTATGGTGTTTAAGGATGACAGCTTTATAAGACCATTTTTTTCGTCAGTGGGAATCCCTAGAGGGTGTGCCAATATGGGGCCAAAGCAATTAAAAAATGAAGACTTTTATTCTTATTTATTAATATGTAAGCGTGAAAATAAAATCGAATTAGGTATCGTGCCAATCAATTGGCAAGAGGTGAGGTGAAAATGAAATTACTATTATTATTCTTTATTTGTTTAAATGTATCAGCAGCTAATGTTCAGCTACGTTGTTATGATCGCTTTACTGATGAAACTTATGATCTCATCACAACTCGTCATAAATCATGTCTAGCAAATTTTGCTTGGGGTAAAGAGAATATTTGTTTTAAAGGTGATGCTGAGGAGCTTGTTGATCTTATTAATGACGAATACTTCGACAATTCGAGCTCTGGATATATGTTTACAGATGCAATGGAAACAAGAGATGGCGTAAGTTATCTTGGGGTCGATCAGCAATCGTTTTGGCAAGGTCGTCGTCTTGTTAAACCTTGTCTCTAAGGGATTAACATGAAATTATTTGCAGTACTAATTTTCTTATTGAGCTTAAACTCTATGGGATCTTCAAAAACTTTTTCTATTCAAGGAAAAGATGTCGAAGTAACGAATTTTTCTTTTTATAGCGGAACAGAAAAACTTCATACGGGTAGCTTTATAAAACCTTATACCTTTGAAATGGCCGATAATAATGTCATTGAATTTGGCAATCATTTTTGGCTCGATGAAAATGGTAAAATTATGATGGTAGGGCAAATAGGTTATCTTACCTACTTACTCCCAGATGGAAGTTCCTTATTATTAGACTGTAATAAAAGATTTCAAAATGGAATGGAAATGGGGCGTATTATCAGCTTTCATCCAAACGGTCGGTATAAGATGGGGTGTAACTCCATGTCTCAGAAGTGGTTTGAGACTGAGTATGCGAAATTAAATATACGGTTCAAGTCTTTTTTAGAACTTGATGAACAAGGTAATATCGCTTACGCCAATAAACTTTCTGACGATTCTTTTATTAAGTTTGGCGAGCAAAATGTACATATTTTTCAATCTTCGGAAGTTGCTTTTCATAAAAACGGAACACCTCGCTTTTTTACACTTAAAGAGGGAGAAGAGCTCAAATATCAAACTAAAAATATTGGTGTGGTGACTCTTTATACAGATCCAAAAAGAAAAACCGCGGTTAAGTTTTCAGAAGACGGAAATTTAGAAGTGGGTTCAATAAAAGAAGTCGTTGAGATTAACTTCAATGGTGGGACTTACTCTTTTCAAACGCTAGCAGCTCAGTTTTATCCTACAGGTGAGGTTTTCTCAATCTTTATTCCTGGTAATACTTATTTTGAAAATCTTGAAATAAGAAGACTGGCGGTTCCTCTACGAACTGGTGAGATTGTTATTTGTCTTGATAAAAATAAAGAAGTTAAACATCCAAGGTTTTGTGCAGAAAAAGCAGCAGAGTTAAATTAAAGGGTCATGGTATGAAAAAAATTATAGTGAGTGCTATTGTTTTAACAAGTATTCCAGCAAGTGCCAGTTCAATTTCTTGTCGAAACTTAGATGATTTTCGCAGACAGGTTAATATTATTGAAACCTCTGGTGGCCCCGTTATACAAGCCAGTGTTGATGATTATGGAAGTGGCCATAGTGCGAGAGATACAATTATTGCAAAACAAAAAGTTGTAAAAGGTGGCACAGAATACACCGGTTGGAACTTAGTGTTTAATACTTATCCAAATATCACTCCAGATATAGATTATAGAAAAGTAGATGGTGACCGAGAGGAACTTTTTCTCGGGGTCTTTTCTAAGGGACTACGAACTTCATTTCACGGTGAATACGCTTGTATTAAAGATGGTTATCTTGGCATCACCATTGTTGGTGACGAGCCCGATGGTGGTTATAGCTTAACTTATAGTTTTGATAACTAATGAAGCAGATAATTTTTATTCTATTTCTGTTATTCTCACAAACTTCCTTTAGTGATATTTTTTGTCGTAAGGTAAGCGATTTCAGAAGAACGATTTCGATAGATGGAAGTGGATTATTGAAAACGGGAGTCGATACAGTTTCTGGTCCCGTTTTTGGTCATCAAGCTAAAGTAAGTTGGTTTGCCAATACTCTCACTGGAACGGGGATTCATATTAATGAAGTTGATGAAATTCCTCGGGGAATTGATCAGGGAAAAATTAAGGCTTCTCAAAAATTAATGAATGATCTTTTTACTCTTGATGTTCAGTTTGGTCTTGGTGGCCTCTATCATGGTGAATTTATATGCCTCGAAGAGGGGATAATCACCATTGTCTATAACTCTCGAAAGCTAGGTGATTATCAAATAATCCTGACCAAAATTTGATCATGATAAATGGCTCTTAGCATGGGCATTGCTTATAAATAGTGGTAGTATTTGGCCATCAGGAGATGATTATGGGGCTTTTTTCAAAGAGAAAGAAAACGGAAACAATTGATCAAGGTAAGGGAAAGGTTATCGCTTTTCTAAACCAAAAAGGAGGAGTGGGGAAAACCACCTTGGCCTTCAATACTGCTAGCGCATTAAAAGCGAAAGGTCACAAAGTTCTTTGTCTTGATATGGATCCTCAGGCCAACCTCACTCATCTATTTGATGTAGTCGACCCACGTTATAGTTTGTTTCACCTGCTTATTAATCAAGTGAGAGAACTTAAAGCGCTTCATGCTCCCGTTAATATGGCCGGAGTATTAAAAACTAAAAATGGAATGGATTTATTGCCTTCAAGCCAAGACCTTTCTGGGCTTGAGCTTACGGTTGCCGGAATTACTGCTCCGAGACAGTTAATACTTAAAAAGTTTATTGAAAATGAAAGGATTCTACATCGCTACGATTATATTATTATTGATGGGCCACCAACCCTTGGACTTCTCGTGGTAAATATTCTTTGTGCTTGTCATGGGGTGATGGTTCCTTTTAGACCTGATGGCCTTAGCCGAAAAGGGCTTGGTCATTTTTATGATATCTTAGACCAAATTGAAGATATGGGAGTAACGCAGATTCCTGAAGTCCTTGCTCATATTCCAAACTTAATGGATACCAGAAGAAAACAAGAGAATGACGACTTGGAACAAATAAAAGATGATGTTCGTGAATACTGGGGCGAAGAACGAGTGGTTGATCCTTTCTACAATAGAGTAGGCTTGGTCAAAGCGACCGCTGAAAAGAAAACAGTATTTGACTATAAATCATCTGAATACTTATTATTGCAAAAACAATTTGGAGAGCTTGCCGATATCATTGCAAATAGAACCGGCGGCCTCGGAGAGATGAATGTCCACTAAAACAAAAAATCCTTTATTTGTTGTCACTAACGATGGCCAAGATGTAGAACAAGCCAGTGGCCTTTTTGATGCTTTCGTAAAAAAATTAGGTCTAGAGCCTCTTCTCGAAATCTTTGATGAAATTCTAGAGCAAATCATCGCTGCTTGTAGCAACTATGCCATGATTGAAGTACTAAGTGCTTGGTTAGAACAGATTACAGAGGGCCTCGAAAATCTTATTAAAATGATTGATCCTCTTTTGGCCTTTCAATTATTTAAAAGATAAAAAGTAATGTACCTAAATGGATATGATTCCTTTTAGTATTTAAAACTTATTTTGAAAGTCCTAAAAAACATCCCTGTTTTTTGATATTTAAAATGCTCCCGTCGTGGTCGCACCCACTTTGTGGGCCAGTTTTAAATATCTTTTAACTTATACTGTAGAGATGGCCAATACTTGCCCGTTAGGGTGAGGCCATGGATGGCTGAATATTGGTTATCGCAAAACATGGAAGTTTTAATTTATTTTTTGTAAGAATTTGGAGGTGTATAAATGTTAAGAGTTTATGTTGAAAACTTATCTCAAATTAAAGGTATCAGTTTATAAAAGATGATCTATTGCTAGTGTAAGTTTCTCATCTTTTTCAGTGATGGTATTCCCGGCATCATGAGTCGTTGTTCGGACGACTACTCTATTAAAATCCACGATCATTTGAGGGTGATGGTTTTGAGCGTTTGCCAAATCGGCAACGGCATTTACAAAACTCAAGACTTCTCGATAGTTTTTAAACTTAAATGTTTTTTCTAAGTGATTGTCTTTATTTTCCCATTCGTTCATATTTTTTCCTAGAAAGCTTGAAAGAGAGGCAGCCCAATGGAAAGTCCCCACATTTTTGCTTTAAAACCATCCTGTTCCCAGTTGATATAGTTGAGTTCCCAAAAGTAGCCCTTGCCCCAGCGAACCCAAAGGTTTTGGTATTCTTGCTGACTTGAAGTTGAAAGGAACATGCCATAGACCACGGTATAGTTTTCGATATTAAAGGCATTATTCCAGACCAGTTCTGCCCCTTGAGGATAGATTGCTTTGTGGTAAGCACTGTTTTCATCATCATAGTCAAAACTTAAAATTTGAGCACCGAGCAGGGGAACCAATTCGAGCCTTCCATCAAATGCATCAGCAAGTTCGTAGGCAAAATAAACTCCAGCATTATTAAAAACACTTCCACTGGCAACAGTCGCATTAAAAAAGCGCAACGAAGTCGTTTTGATTAAGTCATATCTTCCATAAAACATAAGAGCAGGTGCTACTCGTTGGTTTCGGCTTTTATCACCATCTCGAGGCTCAAACATATAAGGACCAAAACCAATTGCTGTCTTTAAACGATGAAGTCGATCGGGAAGTTTGGCACTAATCAAAATCTTTTTATTTTTATTATTTCGATCTTTGACGATAATTGTAGCCGGATCAGTTCCATGAAGAATGACTTTATAGGGAGGAGGAGAGCCATCGAGAAGAGTATAACTTGTCGTTGACCACGTAACGACGAGACGAGGTGTATCTTTTCCATCGGTTTCGATTTTATCAAGTTTACAGCCGATACTCATGTATTCATGCTCGAGACCTTTAAACTCTAAACGATAGCGAGAGCAAGAGTAATCAATCAGTTTCGTTTTTTGATTACGTGATTTAATTTTTGCTCCAATATCATCGACAGTTATGCCAACCAAACCAAGAGTTTCAACACCTCTTTTGATTTCAACTTTTCCGGGATTAAATAAATTTACATAGAGATCAAAGGAACTCCCTTTTTTTGTTTTCTCTGGAATAATGATTTCATCAATATATTTAGCGACGATGGTTGAAGAGGTGCTTCCTACATCAATTTGTAATCGTGCTCTAGGAATGAGCAAGTTACTATGATGTCGAATCCACTGAACAGAGTCAGGAGCGAAGGTTGCTTTTATGGGAATATTAGATTTTGATTCAATATTTACTTTGAAATCATCTAAGATAAGGTTGATTCTATCGGCACCAATTTGAACATCACCAAAACTAATCAGCTTATTATCGGCAAAGGTTATAAAAGAGAAGAGAAGCAGTACTAGTGTGAGTTTCATTAACGTGATCTTTTTCTTGGTCCTACGAAACCTTGTTTTTTAGGAGCCGGTTCACCTAGGTTGATAATAACTTTTTTATTTTCTCTGACAGGGGCAGCGAGAGCGGTACTGGTTTCATCGACAATCATTCCGTCATTTTCTTTTTTAGGAGATACCCCTTTCCAACTTTCATAGGTTACAACTTTAGGAACGATGGGAGCTTTTTCTTGTTTTCCTAAAATAAAATTAAGTTCTCGAGAAAGCCGACTTCCTTCAGCATAGATTTCTGTCATAAAAAGGAGAGATAAAATGAGAGCGATTCTTTCCATGATGCGCTTGCCTATTTCAGTAATTCATGTCAATACACTTCTATGATGACAGAAGATCGACATTCGGGCCAGAAATTGCCTCTTGATTTAGACCCTAAGGCCTATCATTTTAATTTGCCAGAGGAGTTGATTGCAAAAAGACCGGCCAGTCCCCGTGATCATTCTAGACTGCTTGTCTATAAACGTGAGACTGGCGAAATTATACACACTCATTTTTATGAGCTTGCCGAGTTCTTAGATTCGGGAACGCAATTGGTTTTTAATCAAAGTAAAGTTTTTCCCTGTCGATTATTTGCTAAAAAAGACACAGGAGGAAAAGCAGAGATCTTTGTTCTCTCTTTGATGAAAAATGATTTAGGCCATACTTGCTTAATCAAATCAGGTAGTAAAAAAAATTTAGAGCAAAAATATTTTATTGGTGATACTTACTCAGCAACCATTGTCGCAAAAAATGAAGAGGGTACATTTGATTTACAATTTTCTCATCCCCTTGAGGAAATTTTAGAGTCTTGTGGCAAGACGCCCATACCTCCCTATATAAGAGGGGGAGAGTCCGATGAACAAGATATTGTTGACTACCAAACAGTTTACGCCAAAGAAAAGGGAAGTGTGGCCGCTCCCACGGCAGGGCTTCACTTCACAGAAAATGTTTTTAACAAGTTGGAAGAAAAAAAGATTAAAAATAGCTTCGTCACTTTACATGTTGGCCTTGGAACGTTTGCTCCTCTTAAAGATGAACAACTTGAAAACAAAAAACTACACAAAGAATTTTTTCATATTTCCAATGATCAATGGCAGCAGATTCAGGATGCCCCTAAAAAAATAGCGGTGGGGACAACGTCACTGAGAGCGTTAGAAAGTTTTAAAGACGTAGATACGTGGTCAACTACTGATATCTTTATTTATCCAGGATATGAAATAAAATCCATCGACGGCATACTGACAAATTTTCATTTACCCTCATCATCACTGCTTATGTTAGTAGCGGCCTTAATTGGTCGGGAAAAAGCTTTAGAATTATACGAACTCGCGGTGAAAGAAAAATATAGATTTTTTAGCTATGGCGATGCCATGCTCATCCTTTAACCTTTAAGATATCTTTTAAAGGAGAGTTTCTATGGTTGCTAAGTTAATTGGTTTTTTATTTCTTATAAATATTAGTTTTTTAAATGCTGCTGAAATTCCTGGTGTTCCCATGGATGAATATCTTGATCCAACAAGAGCGGAAGATTATTGTGCTCAAGAGCCTTGGATTTTAACTGATGTTGAAAGAGCAAATATCAGAGGGAAGTTTGGTTTAATTCCAGCTAGGTTTTTATATCAAGCGAGTATCGCTGATCAACAAGGTTTCACGAAAGTTGCCGAAGATAATAGAATGGCCGCCAAAGTCGCAGGACGTGTTTATCACAAACAAATGCAAAAATCGTTTCGTTACTTAAACTCAATTATGAATAGAACTCAGATTGGCATGTATGCCCAATCAATGTGGGTTAATATCACAAAACCAATGGAGAAAGTTGGTGCTTCACCTTTTCTTTATGTTCAGTCTGAAAAGTTTGAGATGATGGATGCTGAAATGAAAGAGTTGGCCCGTAAGAGAGTTTATATGAACACGAAATGGATGGCCCTCGTTATCAATGAGATTCCCGTTTATTAAGTCTTAAGAAATAACACTTTTGTAAAAGGGGCCTTCTTTAGGCCCCTTTTTTATGGTACTTCCTTTCAAAATCGTCTATGAAAGATCTATGACTTTTTTCAAACTCGAACATACCGATGGAAAGGCGAGAGCTGGAACCATCACCACTGCTCATGGAGAGATTCAAACGCCAATCTTTATGCCGGTGGGAACCAGGGCCACAGTAAAAATGATGACCAATCGTGACCTCGAAGAGATTGGTTCTCAAATCATTTTGGGCAATACCTATCATCTTTACCTTCGTCCAGGTCATGAGCTTATTGAAAGAGTAGGGGGAGGTCTCCACGGATTTATGAATTGGAAAAAACCAATTCTAACAGACTCTGGTGGCTTTCAAGTTTTTAGTCTTTCAGATCTCAATAAAAGAACAGAGCAAGGAGTTGAGTTTAAAAGTCACCTCGATGGTTCAAGACATATGATTACTCCAGAGAAATCGATGGAGATTCAAAAAGCATTAGGTAGTGATATTGTGATGGCCTTTGATGAATGCCCCGCTCTTCCTGCGACTAAAGATGAGTTACGAGAAAGTATGGAGCTTTCCATGAGATGGGCCAAACGTTGTCAAAGTGTTGAGCTCAAAAGTCATCAACATCTCTTTGGTATTATTCAAGGTGGTCTTCACCGTGACCTTAGAACTGAGTCGATGGAAATGCTTGAAGAGCTTAATCTTCCAGGTCTTGCCTTAGGTGGGCTTTCTGTGGGGGAAAAGAATGAAGAGATGGTTGAGTTTCTTCAAAACTTTGTTCCCACAATGCCCTCACAAAAACCTCGTTATTTAATGGGAGTGGGTACTCCTCTTGATTTAGTTAATGGTGTGGCAAGTGGTATCGATATGTTTGATTGTGTCTTACCTACTAGAAATGCCCGCAACGGACAATTTCTTACCTCGAAAGGCCCAATCAATATAAAAAAAGAAATGTATAAAGAAGACTTATCGCCACCTGATCCAGAGTGTTCTTGTTATGTTTGTAAAAATCATACCAAAGCGTATCTTAACCATCTTTATAAGACGGGAGAGTATTTGGCCGGTCAGCTGATGAGCTATCATAACCTTCACTTTTATCTTAATCTTATGAAGCAAATGCGTCAGGCAATTCGTGAAGGTGTGTTTGACGACTTTGCTCGATCATTTTATAAATCCTATACCTCAAATTCTTAGGAGAGATTATGTTGAATCTTTTAATATCAAGTACTTATGCTCAGGATGCTGCTGGAGCTGCAGCTCAACAACAGCCCGCCTGGATGGGAATGGCCCCCTTTGTAATCATTTTTATGATTTTCTATTTTTTAATGATCAGACCTCAGAAGAAAAAACTAGAAGAAGAGCAATCAATGCTAAACTCTCTGACCAAAGGTGACGAAATTTATACTAAGTCAGGAATTATCGGTAAAATTGTTGGTCTTACAGATAAGATTGTGACTCTTGAAGTATCCGACGGAATGAAATTTAAAATTCTCCGTAGCAGTATTGCTGGTCCTTCGAGTACACTATTTAAAAAACAGGAAGAAAAGTAATATGTTTGGACTTGGTATCGGTGAAATTCTCATTATTTTGGCCTTTGCTCTTATTTTTATAGGACCTAAAAAATTACCAGAGATGGCAAAGAGTTTAGGAAAAGGCTTGAGAGAGTTTCAACGTGCCAAGGACGAAATTCTCCACAATATGGAGACGGATCATCATATGGCCCGTCATCAACCTAACCAAGACCTTTCAAGTGAAGATGATATTGAAGCAGAAGTGACAGGTGTTTCTGAAGAAGATCCAGCAATGGATGATGATTATCATCAAGAACTTAGTCATGATCACGATGACGAAGAACATATTTCAACTTTCGCTGAAAATAATGACGCTGAAAGTGAAACGGCCACTGAAGAGTCTGATGAGCCTAAAACTAAAAAAGCTTAGCGCGTCGCGAACATCTTATATATACGTTGTAATCCGATCATCTAAAAGGTTATAATCTCTAACAGTCTTATATTATTTAACACCCACGGAGTTTTAGTTTTATGAAAAGTAGTTGGTGGTACCGATTTGTATTTTTATTAATTGTTGGTGTGATCTCAGTGATCCTCGTTATACCAACGGCATTTGATCATGACGAAAATTCAAACTTTTTTGTGAAGTCAAAAGTTAACCTTGGTCTCGACTTACAAGGTGGCCTTTATATGGTTCTTGGAATCGACTTCAATCAAGTTTATGCCGATGAAATGAAAGGATATGTTCCTAAGTTAAAGTATATTCTTGAAGATCAAGGGATCAAATCAAGTGGTGGGGATTTAGATATTTCTGATCCTACCGATCCTAAGCAAGAAATTATTTTAGATAATATTCTCGATGTTACCAAGGCCAAAGAAAAGGTTAAGTCTTACTTCCCAGGTTATTTAAGATTAACGAGAGAAGATGGAGCAAAGCTACAGTTTGCCCTCACCAAAGTGATTAAAACAAATATCGAAGAGCAAGCGGTTTCAAAGTCAATTGAAGTTATTAGAAACAGAATTGATGAATTCGGTGTAACGGAACCAGAAATTACATCTCAAGGTTCTAATAGAATCGTTATTCAACTTCCCGGTGTAAAGGATATCGATCGTGCCAAGTCTCTAATTGGTCAAACAGCAAAGCTGACTTTTCAGATGGTAAACGACACCGTACCTATGGCCACCATTCAAGATTGGTTGAAAAAAGCGAAAGATAATAATATTGAATTTAAAAAGGGAATGCGTTTTAGCGAATATGTCGGTCAGCTCAATACCTTTTTAAAAAATGATCTTCCCAAAGGACATGAGTTAGCTTTTGAAAAAGAAGTTTCCAAAGCGACTAACGAAGTGACCAATATGATCCCCTACCTTCTTGAATCAGAGGTTCCCCTTTCAGGTGAGCAACTGCAAGATGCGAGAGTTCAAATTGATCAACAACAAAATAAACCATACGTTTCTCTCGATTTTAAATCGACGGGTGCCAATATCTTTGAAGAGCTAACAGGTAATAATGTTGGTCGAAGAATGGCCATTGTACTTGATAAGAACGTTTATAGTGCTCCCAATATTAATGAAAGAATTGGTGGGGGACGTGCTTCGATTACCATGGGGGGAAGTGGAAACTTCGATAAAACCATGAAAGAGGCGAGAGACCTTGCCCTCGTTTTAAGAGCTGGTGCCCTTCCTGTTCAACTTAACTTCGAAGAGCAAAGAACTGTTGGTCCTTCTCTTGGACATGATTCAATTGTTAAAGCTCGTTATGCAAGTTTAATTGGTGCAGGCTTAGTTTTTCTTTTTATCTTTATTTATTACAGAGTCGCTGGAGGTATCGCAGCTATGACTTTGTGTTTAAATATTCTTTTTGTGCTCGCCTTTCTTGTTTCATTTGAAGCGACGTTAACTCTTCCGGGGATTGCAGGTATTGCTCTGACTGTGGGGATGGCCGTCGATGCGAATATTATTATTTACGAGAGGATTCGAGAGGAAGTTCGAAAGGGGCTTAACTATTACAAGGCCGTTGAGTCTGGCTTTGAAAATGCCTTTTGGACGATTATCGATGCAAACATCACCACCGCACTTGCCGGGATTTGTCTTCTCAATTTTGGTACCGGTCCGATTAGAGGTTTTGCGGTGACGCTATTAATTGGGATTATCTCAACGGTTTATGCCTCGTATTTTGTAGGAAGACTTTTATTTGAATTTTATTTGAATAAAGTAGAAGGCCAAAAATTATCAATTTAATTATTTATATAAGGAAATAGTAAAATGTTTCAAATTATCAGACCAGACACAAAAATTAAGTTCTCTTCAATGTTTGCGTTTACCTTTCCCGTTTCAATTATTCTTGTGGCCGTATCTCTATACGCACTCTTTTCACAGATGAAATATGGAGTCGACTTTAGAGGGGGAGCTGAAATTCAAGTTCTCTTTCAACAAGATGTAAAAGCTGAAGAGATTAGAAAGGATTTAAAACAGCAAGGCTTTTCAGGGATTTCTGTTCAATCAATAGGTGAAACTCTAAATCGAGAGTATCTGATTAAGGTTCCAGGAAGTGAGCAAGGGTTAAATCTAATTACGAAAAATGTAAGTGAAGCCTTAGGGAAGGATTTTCAAAACAAAGGGCTAGAAGTTCGAAAGGTTGATATCGTTGGTCCTAAAGCTGGTGCAGAGTTAAGACTCTCTGGTTTTCAGGCCATGCTCTGGGCGCTTTTGGCCATTATGGTTTATATCGGTCTTCGCTTTGATTTTAAGTATTCTCCAGGAGCGATTGCGGCCCTTTTTCACGACGTCTCTATTATTCTAGGCGTTTTTGCTTTTTCAGGAACTGAGTTTACTCTACAGACAGTTGCCGCACTACTTGCCGTGATTGGTTACTCGGTAAACGATACGGTGATTGTTTATGACCGAGTTCGTGAACATGAGCAAAAATACTCAGGTCGCTCTCTCGTCGATCATATTAATAACGCTGTTAATGAAACTCTTTCTCGTACCGTATTAACATCGGGAACAACACTCTTTATTTCGATCACGATGTTTTTCTTTGGTGGTTTAGCAATTAGAGATTTCTTCTTAGCGATCAGCTTAGGTGTGATTGTTGGTACTTACTCATCAATCTATATTGCTGCTCCTGTAACACTTTTCTTTGATAGGTTTAGTGGAGAGAAAGCTCCCGAAAATACAACTGCGAATGCTTAAAAAAATAATTCTCTTCCTTTTTTTGCTTGTGGGACTAAGTCTCTACGCCCAAGAAGAGGAAGAAGAATTTGTTGATGAAGAAGTAACAGAAGAAGTTGTAACGGAGCAAGGGGCTGCTCCAAGTCTTCCAAAAATTGATCCCGATAAAGTCGTAAAAACTATTTTAGAAAGTTATCAAGCGGCACCCGAAGAGGAAGTGGCAAAAGTATTAGAAGAAAGAATTCGAGTTCTTCCCATCGGACCACTCTTTAAAGAAAATTCAAAATGGTTTACTTTTTTTGCTAGAGTGTTAAGGGATGAAAAAGCCGTTCCTGGAATGTTTGCTATTGTTAAAGATCGTAACCGTCTGCTGACGTTTTTAGGCCTTAATATCTTAATTTTTATTGCTGGTTATATGTGGAAGAAAAGTCATAAAAATACCAAAGATGAAGTGGGCTTTGTCGGTAGTTTAAAAAGAACTCTTACTAGAGTTATCGTCTTACAAATTTCAAGAATCGCCTTATTTATTATTTATTTTAAAGCAGAAATTACTCCCTTTTGGGAGATTACTAAAAAAACTTTTTTTTAATTCAAGTAAACTAATGGAGTTAGAGGATGAAAACTGATGTTAGAAAAGAGATGTTATTAAGTCAGCTGAGAAAAGACTTAATTCAAATTAACTCAACACCAGCGGGAAGAAGAGTTTTCCTTAAGGCAGCTCCTCTTTTATTAGCGGGTTGTGCTTCAGCGAAAAAGACAAGATATAGAGAAGGGGACAATACCGGACAAGAGACTTCTTTGACCGTTAATGATGAAAGAAAAATGACGAGAGAGTATCTTCCAAAAATGGAAAAAGAATACCCTCGACATCCTAATGCAAGAGTTCAGCGTTATATAACTTCTCTTGGAAATGATATTGTCGCTGCCAATAACTTAGGTGGTAAGCCTTATAATTATAATTTTAGAGTGTGTAAGGCAAAAATGGTAAACGCCTTTGCCTTACC
Organism: bacterium; assembly: GCA_030425045.1. Lineage (GTDB taxonomy): Bacteria > Bdellovibrionota > Bacteriovoracia > Bacteriovoracales > Bacteriovoracaceae > JAUHVL01. The sequence continues at coordinate 75,695 of JAUHVL010000009.1, read as the reverse complement.
TGCCGGAACAGTTTTTGTAACGGCTCCACTTATTCAATTGGCAAAAAGTGAAGCAGAGCTTGCTGGAGTTGTTGGCCATGAAATTGGTCATATTCAAGCAAGGCATACGGCAGAAAGAATCGATGCTGCAAATAAAGCTCAAACGAAAAGTATTCTCTATGGTATCGGAGGAGCAATCCTCGGTGGGGCTGCTGGATTTGCCCTTGGAAAAGCGGTTTGTAAAAAAGAAGATAAAGAGTGCTTGAGAAGAATCTCCATGTATGGTGCAGCCGCTGGTGGTGCTGGTGGGCTTCTCATTTCGAAGTTTGCTTTTATGGCCAATAGTCGAGAAGACGAGATGGAAGCTGATCGTATAGGCTTTAAAACCTCACTCAATGCTGGTTTTCATAAAGATCATATCGGACTTTTTTATAACCGTTTACTTGAAATGGAAAAGAAACATCAAGGTAAGCAAAATGCTGTCATGAGAACGTTTGCCGATGCCATGTCAACTCATCCTCCTTCAGAGCAAAGAGTTTCTCAAATGAGAGAGATGGCAAGTTCAAATAGAAATGTGGGAACGAAAGTAAGCTCTCGAGAGTTTAAGTATATTAAAAAATTACTTTCTTAGTTTATTTTGAAATAAAGGGCTTACTTGAAACTTCATTGAAAAAAGTAAGTCCTTGCTGGCCTTGCTCAGTAAAGGCCCTAAGGTTTTTTCTTTCAGCGGAGCTCTCTAGAAAAAGCTGCTCTCCAGCGGCAATCGATATTTCCATTCCTGGAGTAACACGACCATAACTGACTGCTTGAAAATAAGTTTCTGTACTTTTGATAAAGGTAGCTTCTGCTACAACGACAGTAAGTCTGTTTTTAAGAGATAGCCTGTCGACAATTCCCGATTCGTTAAATCCCACAGGACCGCTAGCGATAAAGAAAGGAACCTCTGTTCCAAAAAGTGTAACCGTTACTTCAGCTTCCGGCTCTTTTAAGATGGCCGTAGAGAGTTGACCATTTTCATGAAACATAACGGCGAAGCTATCCATCGTTTCAGGTTGATAAAAAACAGTATCATCATTTAACTCTGTCGATGCTGTAAATTCTGCACCAGCAGCTGGGTGAAAATAGAAGAGCTGACCGTTATCGTGATAACGAACGCCTTTATCTTCTTCTAGGGAAACACTTTGACCATTAAGATTAAGTGTTCCAGCTGTGAGAGAAGATCCTTTTAATTTTCCATTTTGAAAAAAGGCGAGGCTACTTTTATCTTTAATAATAAAACTATTCCAGCTTTGATCAACTGCTGAGCGACAACCACTAAGAAGATCAAAATCTTTAGAAAGTTCGATAAAGGCGGGACCACTTGCGTAGCGACCACAATTGAGGGTTAGGCTTTTTCCATTTTTAAAAGTCCATTGTTGGTTGGCCATTGGCCTATTAATCACCATACCAGAAACTTTTAAATTACTTTGTTCTCCAAAGTTCTTTTGAAAGTAGACTGAAGAACCTGCGGGTATATCTTTTAATGAATTTTCTCCGAGATCAACGGATAAATTTTCAGCGATAACAGCACCTATAAGATTAACTCTTGGATCTCCTGAGAGACGACTCGTTTTAACAACTTTACCGTGGATGGTAAGTGTTTGAGCGTGAGTAAAGTTCATTAAAAAGAAAAGTGTACAAATCATTAGTTTTTTCATGGCCGGAATATAACATCAATTAATGTAAGAAACCAAAGAGGAGTTAATCCTTACATACTTTTAGAAGTTACCTAAGTAGCCGTTATAATTAAGTTATTTTTGATTTGAGTCGATCGTGCTGTTTTGAAAACCTAACATTTAATTACAGTAAGATTTTTAGGTCACGCTATTTGGCTTTTTGAGCTTCATAACAAGGCCAACGAGAGGAAGAGTGAATGCGCCCATGATGAATCCTAAAAGTAAATTTTGAAGCATTTCTGGTGCATATAGTGGAAGGTGAAATTGATGAGCGAAGATTCCTCCACCGACGAGAAACATCGCTGTGGTTCCCAAGATTCCTAATCCTTTCATCATAAAAGGCATGGCATAAACAAGCTTAGATCCAGCACCTTTATATCCCTTTTTAATGAGATAAAGACCGAAGTCATCAATTTTTACTAAAATAGCGACCAAACCATAAATGATAAGTGAAGCGGCCAACCCAACAAGAATAAGGGCAAGTGTTTGCTCAAGAAAAGTTCCTTTAAGAGCAGACTTTGCGATAGCGATGATTTCGATAGAAAGGATAAGGTCTGTTTTGATAGCACCTTTAATTTTTTGTTTTTCACTAAGCTGCTTTTTTTCTTTTTGATCTTTTTTACCAAAAACTTTCTCACTTACTTTGTAAGCTCCTTCATAACATAGAAATAGTCCACCTAATAAGAGAACAAGATTGAGTAGGGGGGGATAAACCGCAAGTAAGATAAGAGCACCGCCAATGGCGATAACTTTATTAACGAGAGAGCCAATAAAAATGGCCTTAACCATGGGAAGCTCTCGATCTGGATTAACTCCATGAACGACACCTGCGTTAACTGCGAGGTCGTCAGACATTAAGGCACTAGTTTTTTTCATCGCCACTTTTGTCATGACGGCAACATCATCTAAAGTAGTAGCAATATCATCTAGTAGGGCAAGTAATGAAAACATAATTAAATCTCAAATTTCTCGGCGCCATGAACGACTTGATAGGTTTCGGAGGTATCAAGACCAGCTTTGCAGTCGAGATAAAACTGCTCAATAGCCTTAAAACCACTAGCATAGAGCTCATCCATATTAAGTTGTTTAATAACTTTCATAATGACCTTTTCTTCATTTTTTTCAATTTCCATGTCTTGTCTTGAGAGCACATAAAGATTGGCCAAGAAATCTCTTTTATCATCTTCCTTTAGCGCAGAATTTAAACAATAAAAAAATGTATCATAATGATTAAAATTATATTTACACTTTCTGACCACGGCGAGGGCAAAGTCAAAAAGATACTCGATAGCAGTATCATCGTAATTAAGCTTTGACTTTAAATATTTACGAGTAAAGCTCACTTCACCTGTGGAAATATCACGATCGACATAACTGACCAAAGCGAAAGGAAGAGCAAGAGAAAGGGCATAGGTTGCTTTTACGCTATCTTTAATTCCGGTATATTGCTTTAACTGATCAATCCACTTGTCGCTCATTATTCATCCTTTCTGAATTATTTTTTTGGTATAAAATATTATAGCATTTGAAATTTTAAGAAGGAAAAAAACGTGAGTAAAAGCTTTATTGATTTGTCGTGCTTTGACCTAAGTAAAAAGTTGGCGAACTTATTACCTTATAATACTGCTCAGAAATATCATGTCATTCCCCTTGGAAATCTAGAAGGTGATCATAACTTTTATCTTGGAATGCTTGATAGTGAAGATGATCTGACGATTAAAAAGTTAGAGGGCCAAGTTCAATCTGAAATTAAACCCGTTCAAATTAATCGTTATGAATTTAACTTTGCTATTAATCAGATTTATAAAAATGCCCAAGCTCTTTCTTCTTCTCAAAAGACCAAACTCAAACTCAGCCCCACTCACACTTTTGATTATAAAAAAGATGAGAATATTCCCGAACTGGTTAATCAGGTAGTCGCCCATGGAATTTATCTCGAGGCTTCTGACATTCATATTGAAGTGTATGAAAATGATGTCGATTTACGCTACCGAGTTGATGGTGTTTTAAATAACGTTGCAAGTCCCATTTCTCTTGGAAACGTTAAAGAGTTTGTAAATAGAGTGATGGTTTTAGCAGAGATGGATGCCAGTAAAAGTAAAATATCTCAAGATGGAAGTTTTACTGTCACATATGATGATGGAGAAAATAGAGAGTTTACGCTGAGAGTGAATGCCGTTCCTGCGCTAAATGGCGTTGATCTTGTTATTAGACTTACTGAGAAGTTAAAAAAAGTAACTGATATTAAAAATCTAGGAATGAGAAGTAAACTTAGATCAGATCTCTTTACCATGATCAATAATACTGAGGGGCTCATTCTTGTGACAGGGCCAACTAACTCTGGGAAATCGACCACCGTTTTCTCGGCACTATCTTATCTTGCTAACGAAAATAAAAAAATTCTCACGGTGGAGAATCCCGTTGAAAATGCAATTCCTGGTGTTAACCATAAAGAAGTTTCAACTAATATGGACTTCAAAGATTATATGCGTGCTTTTCTAAGGCAAGATCCTGATGTGATGTTAATTGGAGAGGTAAGGGATCGAGAGACTGCCGATCTCGCAATACAGGCAAGTTCCAACGGTTCTCTTATTATAGCAACCCTTCATTCACCAGAATTGCTAGGTACGTTTACAAGACTATGGGGGCTGAACTGTAGTTGGGAAAACTTAAGTTCGGCAATTTTGGGAATCATCAACCAAAGACTCGTTCGTCGTGTTTGTCCGCATTGTAAAACCTCTGATACTAAGGCCACGTCAAAGCTTAAAGAGATGGGGATTGTACCTATCAAAGGCGAGTTTATCATTGGAGAAGGCTGTGAGGCTTGTCATGGAACGGGCTATAAGGGAAGAGTGGGGCTGTACGAGCATCTTATGTTAGATGATGAGCTAACGAAAGCGGTTTATAGTTCAAAAGGTGAAATGTCGGAAGTGAGAAGATTACTTATAAAAAGAAGACATGAATCGATACTAGTCGATGGCCTGAAAAAGGCCATGCGAGGTTATACCTCTCTAGATGAAATACTTAGAGTTGTTCCTTTAAGAACAATTATGAGAGAGGCCCAAGTTTTAAATAGTTTAATTCGAAGTTCTTAATCTGAATATTTAGGCACACACCCAAATCTTTTATCAGGTGGGTTGATACTGTTGGGAAGCCCACTACTTGCCCCAGCGTTGCCAATATTAGATGGAAACTTAATGGTATAAAGGAGACTATCAGACTTTCTTATATAGGGATTGTCTTCATCGATAGGCCAATAGTAATGGATTGTTTTAGAGTTAACGGTAAAAGTATCAGGTTTAACATGCTGGCCTTTTTCAAAGTAAAACCAAATTTTTTCCAGATCAGTTTCTCTCATGATCATTACGTCGGTGATAAGAGAGCCATCAGGATTTTGTACAAATTCACTCTCTGCTAAATAAACAGCTTCCGTTTCACCAACATACTTCCCAAGTTCTCGAAAGACATTGTTTGATCCTGTACTGAGGTCGTCTTCATCGGGGCAAAAGCCGTTGTCGTTTTCATCTAGCCAAGGCTGCATAAAAATACCAAGGTTTGGATTATCACTTGGGGTAAGTCCCGTGATTCTAGGCATATTAGGCCACTGGAGAAGGTGAAAAATTTGTCTTCCGACAACATTATCTCCCGTTCTCGCAAGAGCAGCTTCGATGGTGTCGTTAAGATCAGGAAAACCATTTCTATCTAAATCGACAAAACGTATATCGCTTACATTCCAAAGAGCAAAGTGAATAGGTCGTAATCCAAGCCTTGGGTGAAGAGCACTATCTTTAGTTCCAAACTCATTTATATCGTGACAAAGAACTGGAGGGACGACAGTGTCTGGAATCGCAGGGGGAGTAGAAGAAGAAGCAAAATAATAATGAGTTTTAATATAACGATCAAAATTAAAATTACCACTACCTTGATCTTCTGTTCCCGCTACTGAAATACAGTTATATTGAGAAATAGGCATAACTTTTAAAAGTGTTTCATCATCATTATCTTCTTCTTGGTAACGATAAAGCTGAAACGTCTTGGTTGTTGCGTTTGATCCTGATTGAGACTCAATGATTCGAGCAATAAATGTCTTTCCATACGGAACATCGAGGTCACTTAAGTTCGCTTGAAAATTATTTCCACTGACTGAGATGTCGATAGTTTTTGTATCGTTTCCTGAAATTAGTTCTAAGGCACATCCTGGAGTTTCTGAACCAACGAGAGGAACAGTACACCAATTTTCTAAACTTCCGAGTTCTGGGTTAAAAAGAACATCGGCTCCCGTTAAGGTAACAGATCCATAAAGGACTGAAGTAGAAGTATTTGGTTTACTACTACAGACTGACTGACAATTATTAATCAAATCACTTTTGCCATCTTTACAAGCACAGAAGTCACTATTGACTTCAATTTGATCTGTTGGTCTTGGGTTTTTAGCAACGCAAACTCCAACAGCACTTTCAATATTATTAATGATAAATTCTGCATCAGTTGCATTAAAGTCTCTATTAATAACAAAAAGAATATCTTGTAATTCATCTTCATCAGCTATTTTTGTTAGAGCACTACATTCTGATACACAAGCTTGAGGAGTACTAGTGACATCCCAAAAGTCTTCACAAAAAGTTGCTGGAGGAGGACCATTGTTTGATCCTGAAATTTGATTAATGATGGCAGAAGAAGAGCGAGCAGACTCTTGAACACATGATGATCCCATCATGGAAAAAATTAAAAGTGTGATTAATAAAAATTTGTTCATCAAAATTCCACAGTTCCTTAGTACTTATCGTCCAAAGTGATTTGGATTTTAGTACCTTATCTTCTTAGTAATATTTTAACTCTGATTAAAGTTCTCAAGTTAGGGCCGGGCTAAAGGCTTGAATTCTTATAAAAACAGCTAGAATACTTGCCTCAAAAAGTCGTCAATTTGAGCTAAATTTAGAAAATTTATCAATATGTTTAGTTTTTTTTGTAAATAACCGAAACTGCAAGAGTGAATAATTTAACCCTTTGAAACTATTCAGGGTTAAATTAAAATATAACTATAGAGTCAATCAAAGGAGAATCAAAATGACAAAGGCAGACCTCGTTGCCGCATTGGAAAAGCAGGCCAATATAACTCATAAGCAGGCCGAGTCCATCGTCAATATTTGCTTCGATGCTATGATCAAGTCGCTTTACAACGATGAGCGAATTGAGATTAGAGGTTTTGGTTCTTTTGCCAATCGAAACTACAAGGCCTATGAAGGGAGAAATCCTAAAACAGGTAAAGTCGTTAAAGTACCACCAAAGAAAGTACCTTTTTTCAAAGTAGGAAAAGAGTTAAAAGAAATGGTGGATGCAGGAAAAGACAAATACGTTATTCGTGAGGCTTAATAAAAAAACCTCACGAACACTGATCTTTTTTTAAAGCGAATATTTTCTTCTAATAGCTTCAAGTTTTTCTAGGATAAAGTCTACTGGTGCTATGGCTACCTTATGAGCTTTCTCTATAGAGCATTCACCTGGATTATTATTCATATTAACCCAAGTACCCCTTCTTGGTTTCCAGACCTTGTATCTTGCTAGTAACTGGTCTCTTGTTCCGTAAAGACCATCTAGTTTCTGAAGAACTCGTTCTTTGAGATCATTTAAAGACTGAACTGCTTCAGTGTTTTGGGATTTGCGAGCAATATTTAGATGACGGTTAATTGCTCTAATTCCTCTTCTCACTGAGTAGATATGATATCTATTCTTTCTAAGCTTTCTTGGTTCAACATAAACTTGCCATTTCCTTAAACCTGCAGCAGAAAAAGATACATCTAGCTCATTATCTACTTCTGATGAGTCTAGAAGTTTAACAGCGTCATCATAGCAGGCAAACATATTATCAATCTGAGTATCGTTTGTTATATTCGTAAATAAAGAGTACCAGCTCCAGTAGGGAACTTTAGTTCTTTCGACCTCTTGAGTAGTTTGATTAACAATTGATATGAGAGATTTTTGTCCAACAACAGCGAGATGCATTGCGGGCTCTCTTTTTTGGTATTCAATTATGGAGTTTCGTACTCTTTTGACATCACCCATTTGTATATCCATTGCATATTTATCAGTTCCATAATCATTTAAAAGATTTCTTGCCGATGCAGATGTAGTAAATAAAAGAGATAAAATTATTAAAGTTTTCACGTCCAACCCCCCAAGTTTTGTAAATCTAACTAAATTTTAAGTTATGACTGCTCAATGATGATAAAGCTTTTTATTTATTATAATAAATTCAATACCTTAGAGAGGAAGTTTCGTATATTTCACAAGTAAAAGTGCCCAGAACATCTGCCATGCTTAAGCTTATTTCAATAGCTTCCGATAAATCTCCTATGAAGAAAAAATGGTCATATTTATTATTTATTCCTGCTCTTTTTGCCTCTTACTATATGGGGACCAAGTCCGAAAATGCTTTTAAGGAAGACTTTAAAAGTAAGTATAGTGATAGTGAGGGAAAAGGGAGAAGTACCTCGTCAGTAAATAAAAATAAAACGGTTAATGAAATTAAAAAAGAGCTGATTAAGAAAAAAGTTGAAAAAATTCAAGCTCGTGTAAAACGAAGAGAGATAACAGAAGAAGACGTCAATATGCCAGCCATGAACACAAAGTCTTTTGTAGAAAAGAAACAAGAAGAGTTAGAAGGGAAAGTTTATGATAATGAAGAAGGTTATAATCTAAAAAATGCTGATGTCGATAATGATGAAGAAATAGATGTTGCTTCAGTATTAGATGATGATGATAAACAGATATTAAGAGATCTGGCATCAGAAATGCCAGAGGCAGCAAGTGAATTAAAAGAGATTTTTAAAGATCAAAAAATTAAAGAAAGTGATGCTCTCAAAGATTCTCCCAATAGAGAAAAACTTGATAAAGAGATTGCTCCGCTCGAAACTAACGAATATTAGTCTAGTTTTAAAATATTAATTAAATTTTGTGCAAGAAGTTTATTCATCTTTTCGTTTGGGTGTTGATCATATTTTATGGAGTAAGTAGCATACTGACTTGAGTATTGATCTCCAAAAGAAATCACTTCAATATTTCTGCCCGTAAGACATTTTTCTAATCGTTGATTCATGGTACTAAGTGGATGAATAAGAATACGAAATACTCCTTTACGAAATTGATTTTGATAAGACTGTTTTAAGGCCTCAAAGATATCGCAAGTATAATCAATATGGCCTTGTCTTAAGACGGGATAGTTTTTATTAAACAGCTTATGAATTTTTATCTTGTTATGAAGAAAGTTTAAAAACCATGTTCTTATGGGAGACGCTTCTTTGAAAGGGCCCTGGTTTATCATTTTTCCATTTTCCTTTTTAAAAAAGGGAGAGTCCGCTAGCCATTGTAATTCCTGCATAAAACCATTGGCCCTAGCGATATGATGATCGATATAAATAAAGAGAAAATCTCCATCTTGTTGAGTTATTTCCTTATTCAAATTCCTATCCTGAATATCCTCTAACGTTGTATTGGGACCTGTGCCTGGAATGGCATAATTATAAACCATTGTTTTATTCATTTTTTTAGAAAGGTGATAAGGAAGTGTTTGATGATCTGCTAGCCCTAGCCCATAGGCATTTGATCCGCCATGGATAATAAGATGTTTTGTCGCTCTCTCATTAAGCTGAGTGACTCTTCTAAAATAATTATCATGAAGATACGTAACATCAAAAAGAATTTCATCGAGAGTTCTCCCGATATGCCTTATCTTTTTCTTTTCTTTGTGTCCGGCACTCTGCCAGTAAAAAATTTTTTTCGTGGGATTGTAATGTGTATAGGTTGAGATTTCTTTTAATTTTTTTTCAGGGGTTGTGAGATTTAAAAAATGATCAATAATTTGAGGAGATCCCCAAGTTAGTAAAAAAAAGAGTTTAACAAAGTAAAGCGTCATGCAATCATCACATAATTACTGGCAGATGGTATTATAAACAACACGATACTCAGAATTAAATAAGCTGCGTTTGTATGCTTTTGCTTGAAAGCGAATAAGGTTATCACCATCATCTTTTTCTAAGGTCGTAACAATTTTGTGCAGACCTTGTTTAAACTCCCAGCTCAGGCTCTTCTCGTCGACATCAAATGTAATTTTTTTCGTAATACGAGTCGTAAACCAATTCCCTTTATTTTGAGAGCCAATTGTCCAAACTGTTTGGGTATTTTCTTCACCAATCATTAAATAATGTCCTTGCGGGCCATATTTTTCATGATAGGGAAGTACAAAAAAATAACTGTATCCTCTAAACTTTTTTGGATTCCAGATATTACATTCAACTCTTTGATCTACTTCCGGCAGGATGAGGTCATGACACTCACCAAGACCTTCGAGTGCTTTCAAAGAGGTGATAAACTCTACGGCAGCTTTATTTTGACTATTTTGGTAATCACTTGGTTCACAGCTATCTTCGGCATTGAGATAACTAAGACTTAAAAATGTGAAAAAGATTACTTTTAAAAGCTTCATGATGACTCCTGTAATAGTCTAAATGATAGCTAAAAAATTATATAATTTCTAAACAAATCTGAGGACTTCTTTAAACCTCACAAGTTAATGTTTTTGTGCTCATAATTTAAAATCGAGATTGAAAAATAAATAATTTTGATATGGTAAGTTTTATACAAAAAGGCGATCATACTGACCGCCTATAAAAGAGAAGTTCTATGAATTAGTTTTTACTACTTACAGGCAGATACAAAAAATCCGCCCATGAACGAACCTAGACCATAATAATGAACAGAGCTTGTTAATGTCTGTTTCGAGTATTGATAGTAAAAATATAGCTCAAACGATTCAGCTTGCCCCGAAGTATACTTTACGAGAGAAAAGAGAGAGGAGAATATTTGATATTGTATATAGTAGAGGAAAGTTTTATAAAAATTATTTCGTTAGATGTGGACTTGAGTAACTTGGAGAAGTGCTCGTTAAAAGGTCTTGATACACATACGGATAGTTATAAGTTGACAAGGTAAGAAAAATGAAAAAGGTAATATTCTTCTAACGATACTTTCATTCGAAAATCATATAGTAAGTGAGACAAAGGCATCAGCTGGTCCGATACTACAAAATGAAGAAATGTACTCTTCTATACTTTACTGCAATAAAGCAAAAACTCGAAATTATGAAACTGTAGGTCTAATAGAGATTTTCACTGAAGCAAATACTGGTAAAAGAATAGCACGTTGGTCTAGAAACCCATATGATGATGGAATTCTATTTGAGTGTAATATTTATATTGAAAATGTAGGACAGCCTGCTGCTGAGAACATTTGTGTTAGTTACGATCATAAAAGTCAATAAAAAGCGATCCATAGACAGAGGCCGTATTCAAGTTATAGAGCTTTAGGCCTTATTTCCCCAGCAATAGTATCGATATTTACAGGTGTTGCCCTCCACTTATCTTCATCTGTGAGTCTTCTTAATAAAGGTCGTGATTTCAGGTAAATACCTCAAGGAGTCCTATACAAATACACCTAATAAATACTGATTTTTCAGTATATTATATGATATAATGTATAGGATATGAATGAGCCAAAAAGCTATCCATTCAATGCCGTGATTAACGGAAATATGATTTCAGAAATTCTGATCGGACGACATTATCTCGAAAAGCATAGTGGCTATATGAACGATGAACTGATTATCGAACTGGCTAATTGTTTAGACGGAAGAATGTTTCCCCTAGATTCTGTCACGAATGGAATAGAGTACTTTGTTGCTGATGTTGAACATGGCATCCCGCCAAAAGTTTATCGACTTATATGGCTTTTTGAAGGCAATACTCTTGAGGTTTTAGGGATTGTTAATGCCTATCGCAGAAAAAAGATTACAAAAGGTGAGGTTTAATATGGCCAAGAAAAAAAGCAAACTTGAATCTTTAACTTCTCAGCAAATTGAAGAGATCACAACTCGTGCCGAACAAAGGGACGATGTTCCCCTTGTTAAGTCTAGTCAGGTCAATATGAGGCTGTCGGAAGATATTCTTGAAAAAATCAAAGAATTAGCTCAAGCCCAAAATATACCCTACACGACTTTTTTAACGAAGCTTCTTAAAGAAGATGTTGATCGGCTCTGGTCTGTTTACAAGAAATCTTCTTAGGCCGTGACTTTTTGTGACCTAGCATTTTTAAAACGAAATGATTTTGAATAGTTGGATTGCGACAGTCGGCCCGACCATTTACATGACTCATTAGCGGATACATTCATCAAAACATAATCGAATTAAGCCCTAAAAATATTTCATAACTTGTTGCAATCAATTATTCGCAATAGTATAGTCAATCAAAAATAATCAAGGATTAATAGTGAAAACTTTTGTATTAACTCTAGTCTCTATTTTATCATTAAATACTTATGCTAAAGCTGCTTTTTCTGACATGTATGGGTATAATATACGGAAACTAAAGAACTCTTACGAAGTTAAGTTCACTCCGGTTTTCGACACTGTTGACGAGTCTAACCTTGCTCCATTTTCAAATTTAATTGGACATAAGCTAAAAGTACGATTGAGTAGCTATTCCAATAAAGTAATTACACCTTCAGTACAAGAACAAATTGATTATATTTGTCAAAACGCTTTAATGACAGACTTACCAGAAATTACGACGTTTTTAGGAAATAACAAGATTGTAGGCTCTTTAATCAAAACAAAAGAAGAGGCTGTTCCTCTAAAGGGATTTAACTCGCCCTATACAGTATTAAATGATGATGTTTCAGAATATTGCCTTCTAGCTGTTGGTGAGAATATGTCTCAAGATACCGTATGTTTTGGGACAGATGCTAATCCCAAAACTGTTATTAGCGAAATGGTATGCACTATTTATCGTCAATAAAATACATATCAAACGAATCTTCAGTCAGCCTATACTTATCTAAGCATCCCGCAAGCTCAAAGGTTTACTTAATCGATTAATGTCACAGACATTGTGGTAAATACTAAAGAACTTTAAACTCTACTTGATTGGACCTAGGTATAAAAATCCCTAATCTAAATTATCATAGCAATTCTACAGTTATCTGCTTAAGCAGGAATTGATCTTTACAGCTTGAGTAGGTTTAGACCGCAGCATGGTCAAAATGCCTTAAATAGTATTAATACTGAAGAATATAAAGCTCTTCGATCTCATAAACGAGAGCGCGAGCCAGTGTTCTTGCGACCGCTCTTCTCGGTCCGCAGTGGTTAGCCTCGAATCAATAGTAATTTAATCAAGAAAAGAGACATAGATTTTCTCAAGTAAAATTTTGTTACCACACAACTTTTCACAGGAGAAAAAACTATGTCTGAAAAAAGACTAACACAACAATTGCTGTTACCCGATCTGCGTTTTGTCAAAGAAATCCACAATCCAGTTAAGAAGATTCGTTTTATTTATTGTGAGAAAGTATCTGACTTTGAGGTCTGCCCTCATTGCGCAACTAAATGTACTAAAGTCTATGATCGAGTAAATTTAACGATTAAAGATTCACCAATTAGAAATAAAAATGTTTTCCTCGTCATTCGAAAAAGAAGATTTAAATGTGGGTCATGTAATAAAGTTTTTCGAGAACCTGTTGGTGGAATTAGAAAAGGTTTTAGAACAACTCAAAGATTTAGAGATCATATCAGATGGTGTGCTAGTAACTTTGCAAATTTAAGTAGCGTCTCAGCAACGCTAAGGTGCTCTGATTGGCTAGTTTATAAAGCTTTCTATGAACAAGCAGAACTAGAATTACGAAAATATAAATCCCCTTGGCCAAAGACTCTAGGGTTTGATGAACACTCTTTTCTTCGCAATCAACGTGGAGCGAAGGTTGAATTTGTCACAGTTTTTGTTGATTACACTAATAAGCGAATGAAGGAAGTCGTGCTAGGAAAGGCAATTGGAGATCTTCATTGTGATCGAATAAAACAAATACCAGGTCGAGAAAAAGTAAAGAATGTCATCACAGATCTATCTCCAACATTTAGATCCTTTGTTAAAGACTTTTTTCCAAGCGCCAGAATCATTGCCGATCATTTTCATGTGGTTAAGTTAATGCATCCATTGATCCATCAAATGCGAAAGGAGGTTATTGAAAAACTAGGCATCGAGAAGAAGAGAAAAAATCCAATTGTGATATTACTTTTAACCTATAGAAAAAAACTTCAATATCATCAAAGATCAGCTCTCGATAAATTTTTAAAACTAGCACCAGAACTTGAAGAGTTGTATTGGTATCAACAAAAACTTTATCGAATTTATAGGATCAAAGGATATAACAAGGCGAAAAAGATGCTCATTCAATTAACGGATGAGATGTGTAAATCAAAAAACAAAAGAATTGTTTCTTATAGAAACACACTTCGCTCATGGCATGAAGAGATCTTAAATTACTTCTCAACAGGCGGACTCAATAATGGGCGAACCGAAGGATATAATCACAAGGCAAAGTTGATTCAACGTTGTGCGTACGGGTTTAGAAGCTTCAAAAACTATCGACTGAAACTTCTTTACTGTTGCCGATAAGACGATGTTAAAAACATAAAATAAGCTTCGATTTAAGTCGTTGTTGGTAATCTACGTTTAAATTAAAAAATTAGGCTTAACTAATCAGCAACTTGTATCGATAAGGTTAAAAATTGAGCTTGAGAAAACGTTGTAACTACTTTTTATGATTAGGTTTTTTTAGAGCTTCCACTGCGAAACGATGACAGTCCTAAATGTACTAAAGTTTATGATCGGGTAAATCTAACAATTAAAGATTCGCCAATTAGAAACAAAAATGTTTTTCTCGTTATTCGAAAGAGAAGGTTTAAATGTATTGATTACAATCGAATCTTTCGAGAACCAGTTGGAGGAATCAGAAAAGACTAACAAATCCTAACTATATCAAGGGTTTCTCCGAACTATTTGAACAAAAAAGTGAAATGATGATTGCAAATGATAGTCTCAGAATGAGCAATGGAGGAGACGGGCGGATTTGAACCGCCGGCTTTACGGTTTTGCAAACCGTTCCATTGGACCGCTCTGGCACGTCTCCTCAAGAAGTTCAATTTTTACAAATTTATGATCGTTCTGGCAATGGAAATGACCATTTGTTATGCGTTAAGTGACTATTTTAACTTAAAAGTAAGTGACCTTGGAGTGAGAGCGTTTCAGTTTACCTGTGTTTGATCTCAGATTTTGTATGGTCTTACTAAGGTTTATGAACCTCGAACGACCAAACCCAGCTAGCGACAAAACTGAGACCATAAGTACCTAAAATTATAGTAAAAAGTATTAAATAGCTAAGTGGTTTGCGCGGTTATTCCGATAAGCCATCTATGAAAACTGTATTAATGATTGCAAGCCTAATTGTTTCAGCATGTGTTGGTTATTTTTTATCTCAAACAAACCCATCTCCTCATGAAAATGATTCTGCTGACAAAAATTTAAGCGCCTATAAATCAAAAACAGTTGATGAGCCTATTGTGAAAAGAGAACTTGCTAAAGAGGCAAAGAGTTCAGTCGTTGCAAGTCATCAGCAACATGAAGTTTATCGAGAACTTAAAGGTATAGAAGCTCAGTATGAAGATAAGAAACTCTTATCTTATTTTGTAAGTGATCAGGTATCAACAGATTTAAAGTACGCCATTATTTCAGAAAAATTGTCTGAAGATCAAATGAAAACTTTTGCTCAGATTTTACAAGAGAAGGGAAAGAGTAATTCTCAAGAATACTTTAAAAAGATTGAAGAGACTTTATCTAAAATGCCAAATGATCAGTATCATTTTGAAAGGGCATCACTATTAACTTTTGGTGCGAAAATTTACGATAATCCAGATGAGGTTAAAGAACTTGCAAAGAAGCTTTTATTTGAAAGTGAAGTTCCAAAATCAGAAGATCAAAAAGATACAGGGGAAAGTCCTGTCGTTGACGATATTGGTGGGCAAACAGATTCTGCCAATCCTGCCCATATTCTTCCCATTGTTTCTCATAGTTTGCTTTTGATTAATACCAAAGACTCAGAAGAGGCCAAAGACTTAACAGATCAAGCAATAAATAAGTATGAAGATAAACAATTAGAAAAGGCCTTCAAAGGTCAACTTCAAGAGATCCATGGTCTCTAAAGTTAAAAGGTGTGATGATGAAGATCTTTAAAATACTTGTTTTAAATTTATGTGTTATGGGAAGTTTTTTTCTTATCGGTAAGCTTTTAAATGAAGATACAAATGAACATTACACTGAAGCTGATCAAGGTAAGACGATATCAAATTTTAAACATTATGAGATGAGTAAAGATGAAGAAACTGATCATAAATTTTCAAATAATAATCAGGATACAAATGCTTCTGTTGGTAGAGGTATTGCATCGATAAAGTCAAAACCCCTTGAATATGGAAGTGGAAATCAATATCGAAAATATTTTTCTCCTACTCCAGAGGGAATGAATTTGGCCAAGGCCGTGGAGTTAATTGAACACACTACTCCTGATAAAAATATGGATAAGCTTATTCAAATCTTTGATGAGCTCAATGCTAATCCTGAATTAGCCATGAAAGAGCTAACCGATGGTCTCAACAAAATGCGAATTGAAAATGATGGAGCTTCTCAAACATTAGTTCAACTCGCCACACGTTTAGAATGTGATAAAGAGTTAAAATTGAAGCTTTTCAAAAGCCAAGCATTAAATACAGTAGGGGATGGTGAAACCATCTTCTTTACGCCTTTAATATCTTTAGAGTTATATGTAGAGCACTCAGATTCAAATGTATCATCTAAAAAGCTTATTCAAAAGGCCCTTTCAAAGAATGAAGGAAGTCCTGGGCGAGAAATGATTTATGGAAGAATGAAAAGTATGTATCCGAATTTAGTTAAATAGCCACAGTTTTAAGGCAAAAATTCTAAACTTTTCTAAAACTAATCCCTTGATAAAAGGTGCAATTTGATTTGCTTCTAAGCTCGTAAGCGAAAAAAACTTATAATTAAGTTAGGAAAAAAACGGGGGAAAGATGAAAGCATTATCTATATTATTACTATCACTTTCATTAAATATATATGGATCTGACTGTGCTACAGAAAATTCTTGTTACTTAAAAGATATGCCACTTCTAAGTCAGGGAGGACCTGAGAGCCAGTTTAAAGTTGCTGGTCTATGTGCACCAACTACATATTCCATGTTAATGATTTCAGCGCTGGCTGATAGTCGATCAAGTATTAATAAAAATTTCTGTACTTATAATTCATATCTTTCAACTTGTCGTAACTTCAAAAACTATGTCGATGCGAGAGTAGCCGGAAAAACGGGATTATCTGTAACAAACTTAGAAATGCCAGCGGGGAAGCAAAACTCTGCTGTTAATGAAACTATTATGGATCAAGCGAGAGATTTAGGCTTTAGAAGCGGAACTGGGACGAGAATTAGTGTGACGAATTATCATATCACTAATACCGCGGGATTATTTAATGCAAAAGTTGAGTATCCACAGGTTGGAACAGAAGGGTATTTTCATAATGCTTTTCAATCGAGATTACCGACAATGAAAGTTGTTACTCAAACAGGAAATTGGAAAAAGCAAACGAATGCTACGGGTTTAACATCAGTATATTATGAAGCGACTCCTTGGTTACATGCCATGGCCGTTAATGGTTATGATATGTCTGGTGGAGTAGAGAAAGTGATGATTTATAACCCTTGGAAAGTGAAAAGGTATTATCGAATCAGAAGAGTGAGTAGTGGAAGTCAGATTAACTACTTTCAAAGACAGTGGGATAAAGATGGTAATTGGATGGTGTTTCCAGTGAGAGGTACTCCAAATACAAAAGAGCTTCTTTATAATAAATCAAGATTTAAGCATATTGCTCCCATTAAAATAAAAGGGAAGCTTGTTTATAGACTTATCGACACCCATCCTTCTTTTGCCAAAAGAAAAAGAGCAGACAGAATTATCAATTTAGTTTCTCCAAATAATAACCTTGTGGTGATTAAAAGATTTGGAAAACTCTATGTGAGAAGAAAGAAAAACTCTTATTACTTTGCTCCTATCGTAAATAAGATTAAAGCGCTTGGTGGGAATCCTATCTTTAAGCTAAGTCGTGCCAATTATGGTTCAATTCATGGAAAAGTTGCGTATGTTCCTTCAACGGTAACAATCCCTGGAGGCTCCGGAACTTTCTATAATAATTATAATGCATCTACTTCTAATGGTGACCATATTAATTTTGGGTTTGCGTGGAGACATCATTCAGCCTTAGGCTTAGCAAAAGGTGGTAGTGGCTTTTATTATTTTGATCCAAGTCGCGACAAGTAAAAATCTACTTTTATAAATATTAGAGAATACAGCAGAGCGGGGCCTGGCACCAATACCTCTTGGTATGAATCTGGTTGGCCCCGCATTCAGGTGTTTATGAAAAACACCTCTTATTGGGTAACGGAACTCAGGTCACTAAATTGTCCATATTGATTGATGGCGTATTGTTTAGGCACGGCCGAGGGGAACTCTTCCGAATGGAACGCTATGTCTGTGGGTCTTAAGAGAGTTAAGGATAATGAACTCGGACCTGAGAGTACTTTTATATCTTTTATTTTTATAAATTGATTTCCATAATCATCAATTCGTAATTTCCCTTTTATTTGAACTCTATTGTTGAGTAACTTTAAAAGTTTTCTTTTATTTTTAAATTTTTCAATAAAATATTCTTCACTGAGATCAGATATAATAGAGAATTGTTTTATATCTCCGTTATATTCCCAGTGTGCAGGGGTTAATGTTCCTGAAATGATAATATCTTCGTCGTTTAAGTAGTCTGCAAAAAGTTTTTTATAAAATAAGCTACTCATAGACATAACCTCCATAATTTATTTTATGTGAATTAAAAATAGGAAAATTAATATACTTATCAAGTATTGATTTTTTCCAGCCGAGAATATTCTTTTTAATTTGTTTGTGTGCTATAAAAAAAATACTCATCGCACAGTCTGAATACTCAACAACCTTAAACGTCTTTTCTGGAGCAAAGATGACAAGTTCTCCTTTAAATTTTTCAGAATCAATTTTGGTCACTTTGAAGTTTATAACTGAAGTCGCAGGGACTTTTGCTTCCAAAGACTTCAACCTCATTCTTACTTTAAGATAATCTTCAGGACTTAACTTCAATCCTGCTTCCTGTATAGTGAAACTCTCTTGTTCCTTTGAGTTAAGATACGATGATAGTGTTTTCATAGAACCTCCTTGTTGATTAGAATTTTAAATTGCTAGTTTATATTAATAAAATAGATAATTTTAAATATTTGTATTGATTTTTTTGATGATTTTGGGAATAGAGGGTGTGACTACCCTCTATTGTTAAGTGATTTATTCGATAATGAGAGTTCCTTCGTCATCTCCTGATTCGCTATTTTCATTTGTAGTCGTGTTCTCTGACACTTGAGCTTCTTCTTCGTCTTCTGTCTCAGAAGCGGTATTACGCTCCATCTGGATATCCTCATTATTATTGCTGTTGTAATCGGTATCATCACCATCAAAAGCATTGAGGGGATAGCTCGCAAGCAAAATAAAAAATAATGCGAAGATTAGGATCATGATTTTTTGGTTCATTCTTGTTTCCTTATTCATTTCGATACTCCTTAGCTTTTAATTGTTTTTTTGTTGTTTAACTTTTTTGCTCTTTTTTTTCTCTTTTCTGTTGTACAAATTTTGGCCTTTCTTTCAGCACTTAAATTTCCCTTTTTCCAACAAAAGTGACTTCTTTTGGCCCCATCAACTTTTGAGCATGAAATCGCTTTGTATTTTCCACAAGGCTTTTTGTCTGCTGCAAATGTACTTAGCGATAAACCCATAACTAAAACTGAAATTAATAACTTGCTCATTTTCACCCTCCAAAACATAAGTGAATGGTTGTTGCTTAGCATTATCGAGCGAAAAGCCAGTTAGGTAAAATCGTTTTATTGGTTAATTTAATTAGTTTTAAGCTAATCTTGTCAGTTAGGAATAAGCTAAGTTTTATGTGATTAAAATCGAATTGTATTGAAGTTCTTTTATTCCGATTCTCATTAGTTATGAAGAATAAAAATAAGCTCTTAAGTTATATTGATGCACTTTTTTTTGCCATCTTAGTAGGAGGTGGAGAGACTTATTTTACAGCGTACTCTCTTTCATTAGATCATGGAGAGCTGAAAGCCGGCTTAATTGCCACATTGCCTATGGCCTTTGGCGGAGTACTACAGCTACTTACTCCATTAATTGTAAATAAGATTCAGCGTTATCGAATTTGGGTATATTTTTCAGCTCTCGTTCAAAGTTTATTATTACTTCTTCCTCTTATTTATCATGAACTTTCGTATCCCATATTTTTTGGATTGGTTTGCTTGTATTGGGCCTTATTTTTTTCGAGCTCTTCAGTATGGAGTGCTTGGATGTCTCAAGCAATAGGGGCAAGTGACTATGTGAATTTTTTCTCAAAGAGAAATGCCTTTATTTATACTGGGACACTTTTAGGGATGGTGATTTCTGGAATCATTTTAAATCAAACGAATAATTTTAAAATTATCTTTCTCATGGCTCTGATCTGTCGTTTGATTTCTTGTTTAGCGATCTATCTAAAAGATGACTATGGAATAGATTTTCGTCCCATGACGACGTTGAATAAAGGATTTTTTAAAGAGATAAAAAACTACTCCAATATGCATTCAGTAACAACGTTTATTCTTTTTTTTCGAGGTACTGTTTTTATCGCGGCACCATTTTTTACCCCTTATATGTTTGAGGTTTTAAAATTTAATTATTTTCAGTACATGACCATTATTTCAGCGAATTTCGTCGGAAGGGTCATCGTCATGCGTTTAGTAAAAGGTGTGCTAAACGAAAAAAATATTCGGCTTTTTTTTATGTTAAGCGCTATTGGAGTGGCGATCCTTCCCATTGTTTGGATCATTTATCCTCACTATTATTACCTTCTTTTTATTGAAATATTTTCTGGAATAGTTTGGGGACTTTTTGAGTTAATTTTTCTGTTAAAAGTGTTTCAAAAAATTCCTACAGAGAAAAATGGAACGTATAATATTTCACTTAATTTATACAATTCACTCATGATTGCTTTTGCTAGCCTTGTCGGTGGGCTTATTTTCTTTGGCTTAAGTAAGTATTTACCAAACTTTAAATACGAATATCTCTTTATTATTTCAACATCATTAAGATTCCTTTGTTTGTACTTTATGCCACCGCTCGATTTCAAGTCCTTTTCCAAGGCTGTCATTCCTTTTGTCAGACCAATTGTGGGTAGGCCTTCTTTAGGGATTGCTCGAGTAAACTGGAGAATTTTAAGAGAGCTTAAAAGAATAAAATCAACGAAAAAATAGTCATGCTAAATTTAATTTTGCATAATATTAACAAACGCATAAGGGAAGACAATTGAGTATTAATTCTTTTTCACTAGAGCCAGGTTACTTTCTCACGAAAAACTATACCATTGATAGTTTTTTAGGAGGTGGCTATGAAGGCGAAGTTTATAAAGTTTTTGAAAATGATACTCAGCTTGTCAGGGCGGTGAAGCTTTTTTATCCCCACAGAAACAAAAGAAATAAAGTTAGTCGTCGTTATGCACTTAAGTTAGAGAAACTTCGTGATTGCCCCATTGTTATGGACTATCTCTCTCATGAGTTAGTTCGCTATGATGAATTTGAAGTGGCCTGCTTGGTTTCAGAATATATCGAAGGGCAAATCCTCGGCGATTTTGTTAATTCTCAAAGAGGTAAAAGATTAGGAATCTTTCCCGCTATTCACTTACTTTACTCGATCGTTTCAGGTTTAGATTATATTCACAATAGAGGTGAGTATCATGGAGACCTTCATGTTGATAATATTATGATAAAAAGGTTCGGACTTTCTTTTGATTTAAAAATTATTGATATGCACCATTGGGGTGATTCTAAGAAGGATAATCGTGATGAAGATATTATAAAAGTGATAAGAATCTTTTATGATATTTTGGGAGGGGATAAACATTATAGTAAGCTTCCTGAGTCTGTAAAATATATAATTTGTGGTTTAAAAAGATCATTAATTCTCAAAAAGTTTAGAAATGTATCGATTCTTAAGAGACATTTAGAGCTAATGGATTGGTCCGATGCCATCTAATGAATTTAAACTAACGTTGCCCGGAGAAAGTGAAACGAAAAAAGATTTTATCTTAAATGAAAACTTTAAGATAGGTTATTATCTCTCTCCAAACTTCTCTGGATGGCAAAACGAAGATTCTCTTTTTGTGACGTCCAACAAAAATGGACTTTTATTTGGAGTTGCCGATGGAGCCGGAGGGTACCCCCAAGGTGAAGTCGCTTCACAAATTATTGTTGAGCAGATGGCAAAAAGTAAGCCAGGGAAGATTTTAAACTCTATAGATAAAGGTAATGATCACATTAGAAAAAAAACAAGTAATGCCAAGACAACGTTAGCTTTAGCTTCGGTGAAAGATGATTCGATACGATTTTACTGTGTGGGCGATTCTGAAGTCTTATTGTGGAACTCAAATGGAACTCTTGTTTATAAATCTATTCCTCATTCTCTTGTTGGACATAAAGTTGAAGCAGGGTTAATTTCACAAGATGAATCACTTGAGGATCCAGATAGAAATATTGTGACCCATCTTATGGGAGAAAAGAGTTTTAGTATACAGTCTTCATCTTTGTTTAATTTAAAAAAAGGATATACTTGTTTAGTTGGAACCGATGGTTTATTTGATAATTTATCTCATAAAGAGATTACAGATATCGTATTGGGGAAATCTCTAAGTAGGTCTTTTGATGCTTTATCTGACTTCTGCGAAAGCCGATATGAAGGTAATCAATGGAAAAAAGATGATGACCTCGCCTTTATCCTTGTTGGTTGGTGATGAGTAAACGGATTACCACTTCCTTATTATTACTGTTTGGCTTTAATGCTTTTTGTTCTGAAAGCCTAGTAAGTTCTGTTTCAATAAAAGGGGTAACGATAAAAACATATGAAACCAGCTCTGGAAGAAAGTTTCGATCTCACTTATCTTTTACTTCAGATAAAGATATTAATAGAGTTACGGAATTTTTGTTAAACTTTGAAGAAAAATGTAACAACAAATATGCGTTCAAAAGAAAAATGATTTCAAAAGATAAAAAATGTCTTTTTTAAATAAAAACGTAATAGAAATGAAGATCGTTAAAAAAGTTGATGAGAATTAACAAATTTTTGTAGAAGGATCAATTAACACTAATATTAGTTTTAGTTATGATTAATCTGTAAGCCAAAAGATACTTGGTGGAAACACATTTATTTAAGTGAGCTAGTCGTAACACCGCTTAGTTTTTCTTGATTGATGTGTTATAGAGTGTTAAATATATTATTTGGTATTTGTTCATTCCAGTTTTCAAGCTGAAACTGAATTAGCTGATCCTGGTCATTTGATAAATTATTTAAATGGACACTCATATCAGAAGCTATCCGACTTAAATTGTTAATATGCTTATTGCTAATATCTACACTATTATCGTGGTCTTTGCATTTATAACTACCAATAATTGCTATAATCTCATTATAAGCTTTTATGATGATAGCATTACATTTTCCTATTCCATCGTGAACTGAAATTTGAATCTCAGATGGACTAATTATGCCTGTACTTTTAAATGCTTGAATTTGTTCTTGCCTTTCCTGCTCTAACCTCTGACGCTCTTCTAGCTCTGCTCTTCGCTCTCTATAGAAGACCTCCTCAC
Organism: bacterium; assembly: GCA_030425045.1. GTDB lineage: Bacteria > Bdellovibrionota > Bacteriovoracia > Bacteriovoracales > Bacteriovoracaceae > JAUHVL01. The sequence goes on along the minus strand of JAUHVL010000009.1, from coordinate 52,304 downwards.
ATTCACTTGAGGAAAATATAGGCCTAGGTGGCTGAAGCCTCATGTTCTTCATTGTACCATATTTAAAAAGGTCAACTAATGGTGAAAAAATAGTATGTCCATCGTCTTGTTCTTCCCAGCTAATTATACAATCTGATAACTCGACAACTTGTGTATTTGTGCTGCAACCTGGTTCTGGAGGAAGGCCTAGTTCATGAGGATTTTCAAATACTTCCTGAACTGATTGTGAATGACCAGGAAATGAACAGAGTAAGCTTAGCAAAGTTATAGTTGAAAATCTTAATTCTACTGGAAACCCCTTCATTAAATTCATAAATCCTTTAACGGATCTTATGGTTATATGTTTAGTCTTTTTTTGAAAATTGTAATATCCCCGTGAAGATGTAATTTTGCCCTATCTAAAGATAAATTGAAAATAATCAGAAACATAACTGAGAGTTTTTATATGATAATAAAGGTCATTTTTATTAGTTTATTGTTTTTTAAAATGAATCTCGCAGATGACTTAACTCGGAAGAAGTACATGGTTCATATGACGTTGGAAAACTTGATTGTGAAACAGTAAATGTAGAACTAGCACATTATAGAGCTGAATTTGAAGAATACTATTATGGAAGAAAACCAATTCCAAATAATACCCGTATTGGCCTTCTTCGGATTATATATAATAGTTATAGAGAAAATGAGCATTGTTTAAACTATGGTCAAGAATTTGGAGATCTTCTTGGGCTCTTACTTTTCTATGAAGGAGTTGTTGATAATTTTTTGAATACTTTTAAAGAAGATATTGAAAAACTACCACGTGAAGGTGAGAGTTATCTAAATCGATTAATGAATGAGTTGATGCCTGAAATTGAAAGACGTAAAAGTTTAATTAGTAATCCACCTGATGGAATGTCTTCCGTTGATATTCAGGAAATTGTAAATCAACTTGATAGTTTAATTTTTTTTTCTAAACTTGAATAGGTTGAATAATGAGTCATCTCCACGTTTTTTAAGTAGAGATAATGAAGATGTATATAGAGATAGAGCAAAGTTATCAGATGCACTAAGGTATGCGAGTGGAGTTAGATCTTTTATACAGAGAGAGTTAGATGGGGTTATAAACCTAAATGATCTCCCATCAATGAAAGCAATGACAAATATATCGATGAAAGCTCAAAGGCATCTTTGGGATCTTGATACTCGATGTATGAGTTTTTTAGAATGGCAAGAGTTCGTTCCAAATGAAAGAGCCATTTCACAATGTATTTAGGGTTAGATTTCGTTAAGTCTTAAAATGGGAAAGAGGCGCTTATGCGCCTCCATAAAGTTATATCTTTGTTTTGTCTGATTTTTTCCAAAACTGCCACCATCTTTTTTTAGTATTTGTTTTAGCAAGGATTGGTTCTTCGTCAACATCTTCGCTCTCATTTTCAATATTAGCATCATGATTTACAACTTCTTGCTCTTGAATCATCTCATTTTTTTTAGACTCAATTGAGTTTTCACTTTCTTCATCTATGGCAAGTGTGTTTGTGTTATTAATGGGCTCTTCTGTAGAGTCTGCTACATGGGCATCATGATTCTCATCAACATTGGCACTTTCAGCTTCAGCTTGATTACATTCATCACCTTCACAGTTTATGGAAACCTTGTCTTGTATATTAATATCATTACTTCCTTCCGTAGCATGAGAATTAATAATTAACATTGACCCTAAAATTATTGACAAAATTACGCTTCTATTTCTTTTCATTCGAAACCTCCTGAATGATTTTTTCTTGTTGTTTAGCAAGTCTCGTACCAACTTTAAAAGCACTAAATCATTGTTTTAAAAGCAGTTTTTTCTATTGGTGAACTTAAGGTTCGCTTAGGAGAGAATCTCCAGTTCTTAAGGAGCCTCAACTGATCGTTAAAAGGTTGATTTTTTAAGCTTACTAGGCTTTGAGAATTGGCCTAAAAATTGCTCAATTAAAATACAAAAAAGGAGATCAATATGATCAATATAAATATTACGATGGCAGACTTTGAGATTAGTCCTTGGATAAAAGAGCTTGTTTTTAAAAAGTCACAAAGGCTATCAAAGTTAGATTATGGAAAAAGAATGTCAATCTATTGGAGTTTTCAACGAGAGGGGAATCTCTACTGGACGAAGTTAAAAATCGTGATTCCTTCGAGGCATAAGCCTTTCCAGACCAGTGCCAAGTCTAAACGGTTTAAAAATACCATTGACTTGGTTCTTGGAAAAGCTGAAAGAGAACTTCTCGACCTCAAAGAGAAGAAAACTAACAAAATTCATCGCAATAAAAGAGAGTTTCTTTACAGTGCTTAGGAGAAGCTAGTGAAAAAAATAAGAAAGTTTTCTGGTTATATAATGATCCAAGATTTTGAATTAAAGTTTCATCTCGATAATGGAAAAATTTTGGATCTCGACTTTTCTCAATTATCAATGAAAGACATAAAAGATTTTATCTGGGAGTCTGTCTATGTCTTTGGTTGTCTTAAGGATAAGACAATTAAAGTTCATGAACTGATTAAAGCAGATGAATATGATCTTATTCGTCTCGATGAGTTCTATGATGATAGCTCACTTGATTTTAAAAACCATTTAGGACTAGAGAGGTACTTAAATAAAAATGATCAAGACCTTGCCTCATAGTGAATTTATAATTCACAAGTATGGGAATAATGAGAACTGGAGGTTCTATATACTTTGTAAGTATTCAAAAATAAAGAGAACGTTGTTGGCAGAAGTTTTGCTTAACAAATATTAGACAAGACAAATAACAAGTTCGGGCAATTCGTGCCCCGACTAAAGTAAGTCGCGGTTATCTGTCATTTTGAACTCCAGGGGGGCCAATCGGTCCCCCTTTTTATTGGGAGGTAGTATGAAAAAAACCTGGTATCCAATTGAGAACAAAAAAGCTGTTATAGAGATGAGAATAGACTCTTTGCAGCAGCTTTTTGATAAAAGAGATCCAAATCCATTTAGGTCAAAAGATCTCGACGAAGATGTTGAAGAGTATATCCTTACCTGTGCTGATGAAATTGGTAAGAAAAAGCTTGGAAAGTTTCGACTTCTCACCCTCGATCCATTAAATCATCAAATTATAGGGACAGTTAAAAATGCAATATATGATTATTTTCACTACCGCTCGGCTATGACGGCAAAGAAAATTAATTTTACTTTAAAAACAGGGTTAAAGTCATTGCTTATTGGTTCCATCTTTTTGACAATAGCAATAACTTTCTCTTTTTATGTAACGAAAAACATGATTGATGGCTACTTTCGGTTATATATTAAGGAAAGTTTAATGTTACTCGGATGGGTATCTATGTGGAAGCCTGTGAATATTTTTTTATATGAATGGTGGCCATTAAAAGAAAAAAAGTCATTGTATGAAAAGCTAACAACGATTGAGATAGATATTGTTGAGATCGAAAATAGTAATTTAAAGAGTATTATTAATACTCATAAAAAGTAAAACTATTTTGGGGGAGTTCATGTTTTTTAAAACTATTTGCCTTATTTTTTGTTTAAATTCATCATTTGCTTCAGATGAAAACCTTTATAAAATGGCGTTTAAAGAGCTTCAAAGGCAAAACTATAATGTGTCTTTATCCCTTTTTACGGATTACATAAGTCGAAATAAAAGCATTAAAAATAAAAAAGTTAAAGAAAAAGTATTTTGGTCAATCGATACAAGTTTGAGAATATATTTAAGGATTAACAAAGATCCAGATGGTGCAATATCTTTCATAAATAAAATTTTAAAAAAGTATAATTTCTCTGACGCCGAAGAAGATATTCTTTTGGAGTGGCTGTCAGTTTCAAAAGAGTGGAAGAAGTTAGGTAAAATGCCAAAAACGATAAACTCAGCAAATGAATTATTCGAACTTGGTAAAAAGTACTATCAAAAAGGCTTAAATGACCAAGAGAATGGAATTTTAAGTAAAAGTAAACCGAATTTATACATTGCTGCAACATATTTAGTTCCCTACGTATATAACTACGATAATTCTAAAAATATTGGAGAAGCTTTGTTTATGCTTGGAAATATTCGATATCGATCTTGGAATGACCATGATTACTGGACAGAGAATTTTTATCTTAAAGAAGTAATAAGGCGCTTTCCTCATACTGACCTATCTAAAAGAGCATATGAAGTATTATCTGACGGAATTGAGGCAGGTTATACCGGCTCAAGCGGTAATAACACTCCACCGTCTCAGAGGAAAATGTTATTGTTTTATAAAAAACTAGCTTATCCAAAGAAAGTAAAAAAACCTGTTGTATATTAAAGGTAATGTATGAATATTTTAATTTTATCATCAAGTAAAAATCTTTACTCTACCAAACGACTAGTAGAAGAAGGAAAAGCTAAGGGACATAAAGTAGAGGTTATTAGACCAACCAGGTGTTATATGGATGTTTCTACTGGTGCACCCATGGTTTATTACAAAAAAAGAAAATTGGATAAATTTGATATCGTCATTCCAAGAATTGGTGCGAGTATTAGTAGCTATGGTATGGCCATCGTGAGGCAATTTGAAATGATGGGTGTTTACTGCTTAAACTCATCGAATGCTATTGGGCGATCTCGAGATAAGCTACGCTCTCTTCAGATATTGTCACAAAAAGGGTTGCCGTTGCCTAAAACAAGTTTCGCAAAAGGTACAGAGCAAACAGAAATGCTCATAGAACTCGTTGGAGGAGCACCTAATGTTGTAAAACTATTAGAAGGGTCACAAGGAAGAGGTGTTGTCTTAGCTGAAACACAAAAAGCGTCTGAAAGTTTAATTGATGCTTTTCGTGAGTTAGAAGCAAATTTTCTTGTTCAAGAATTTATCAAAGATGCCAATGGCTCAGATATTCGTTGTTTTGTTGTTGGAGATAAAGTTGTTGCAACGATGATGAGACAAGCAAAAGAAGGAGAATTTCGATCGAACATACACCGAGGTGGAGTTGGGATTCCCATAAAAATTACTCCAGAAGAAAGAAAGGTGGCCATCGGTGCAGCTAAGGCCATGAGATTAAATATGGCAGGTGTTGATATTATTCGCTCTGGAAGTGGGCCAAAAATATTAGAAGTTAACTCATCTCCTGGACTTGAAGGTATCGAAGGGTGTACAGAAAAAAATATTGCGATAAAAATCATCGAGTATGTTGAAGAGAACTATACTAATGTGAAAAAGGACAATTGATTGAGAGATAAAGTATTTGAACTCAATTTAGAGAACTATGAAGTGGGGCAGGTTACTCAAGAGTTTATAGATTTCCCTTCTTTTTATGGTCTTCAAAAGGTAAAAGCACCTCTTTATGTCTATCGAGCGTCTGAGAAAACGTCACCTTGTGTTGTGGTAACAGCTTGTATCCATGGCGATGAAATTAATGGCCTGAGAATAGCTCAATCTTTAATGAAGAGTAAGCTGAAGCTATTAAAGGGAACACTTATTATATTACCTGTAGTTAATATTTATGGCTTTTTAAATAAACAGAGGTATCTTCCCGACAGAAAAGATTTAAATAGATGTTTTCCCGGACAGACAAAGGGAAGTTTTGGAAGTCGGTTTGCAAACTTTATTTTGCAAAATATAACTCGTTATGGAGATGTTTTTATAGATTTACACTCTGGAGGTCCTGGAAGATTTAATATTCCTCAGATTCGTTGTGACCTTAGTAATAAAGATCTTAAAGAGTTAGTTGAAAAGATAAGTATTCCGTTAGTCGTCAATAGCAGCCTAAGAGATGGTTCCTTAAGAGAAGCTATCAATGATCTCAAAAAGCCATGCATCGTTTTTGAAGGAGGCGAAGGACTTCGTTTAGATGAAACGATCACAAAATATGGAGTTAATCTCGTTAGAAGCACTCTCTCACACCTTGGAATGATAAAGCCTAGTAAAAAGTATGTTTTTGATAAAGTTGTTATTGAGAAAACCCGGTGGATAAGAGCACAAGAGGGTGGGATTTTAATTAATAAGGCCCATCGAGGTAAGGTCGTTAAAAAAGGTGAAGTTGTGGGTGAGTTAAGACAAATGACCGGTGAGCTTCTTCATAAAATTAGACTTGAGAACGATGGTGTTATTCTTGGAATAAGTCAAGCTGCTCTCATTATGGCCGGTGATGCTCTTTATAATATTGGGTTTCTAGAAGCTGTGAATACAGAAGAAGATGAAGAGTTTTTTGATTATTTTGATTTAGATATGTGATTTTAAACTTTAATTTTAAAAAACTCTTTAATACCTAAGAGAATGTTATTTGCCGCCATTGATGCCAATATTAATCCCATTACTTTTGAAATGACAATTGCTCCTGAATTTCCAATTTTTTCATGAATTTTATTTGATGCTCTCATTAAAATATAATTTATAATAAGGATTAAAATTAACAGAAAAAATGTAATTACTTGGTATGTTAAATTATGGCGATCTTTTTCAGCTAAAAGTACGACGGCTAAAATAGCACCAGGGCTAGCAATAGAAGGAATTGCCAAAGGAAAAATAGCTGTTTCAGTACCATTTTTTACTAATTGAATTTCTTCTTCTGGCTTACTACTTCCAAAGATCATATTAATTGCAAAGAGAAATAAAATGACTCCACCTGATGTTTGAAATGCGGATATGGGGACACCCACATTCCTTAGTACATATTCTCCAACAAGAAGAAAAAAAACTAATATGATAGCAGCTATAAACGATGACTTTAATGCAATACTCGCTTTTTCAATTTTATTGTAGCTTTTTGTGATGGCAATAAAAACCGGAATCGTTCCTACTGGATCGATAACCGCCCATAAGATAATAAAGATACTCACTATTTCTTCGAAACTAATCATGTGTTTAAGTATGGATCATCCAACTCTAGGTTTAAAGCTAAAACTTTAGAAAGTTGATATAGGATTTGAATATAATCTTTACTTGAGTATTCACTTTTTCGTAGTATTTCTTTAATTATCGAATAAAACATGATTGCCTCAGCTGGCCGATGTTTTAGAGGTTCAATCATTGCGATTGCCTTATGAGTTCCATCAAAAAAATTAAGATTAAATTCTTTAATGAGTTTAAGACTTCTATTTTTTATTTCAAAAGAACTTATGACCACAGATTCTAAAATATTTTCGCTTGTGAGTAGGAAATCCATATATTCATTTAAATCAGTGTAGCCTTTTTTAGCTTTTAACCAGACAAGAGCTGCAGCATATGCCTGTATTAGCTCTTCTTTGTCTTCACATTGAGATATTATTTGCTCTTTCATAATTCACCTTTATTTTTACTTTTAAGCATAAGTCGTGCCAATTTTTGCTTTTGCGCAATCCCTGTAAGTTGCTGAATTTGCTAGTCTCTTAAGTAGCTTTTTAGGACTTTTTTACATTTTGAGAACTCTGAGTTCTTTGAGTGAATTTGAATGACAAACAACTAGGAGAACTCTAGGATTATTTTGAACGATAACTTTAAAATAAAAAATAATGTTAAATCTACTTAAAATTATGCTTGTTTCTGACTCTGAAAGTATAAAAAATACTTTGGAGGTTTTTTTCGAAAACACCTTTGAACTTAGCACTTATAATACATTCCCTTTTACAGATGAGTTTATTACAGAGCAAAAGTTTGAATTTATCTTAATAGATTATTTATTATTTAATGAATTTAACCTTAAGCTTTTAGATCAAAATAAGATTAATACTAAGATAGAAAAAATAAAGAAGTCATTTCCTTCTGCTCATTTACTGATTATTACTAATGCTAAGACGATGCAAGAAGCTTCTAAGCTTTTTAGTTTTGGTATTGATAATATCATTTTATGGCCTAGCTCTAGGGAAATCGTTCTAAACTCTTTAAAAATTGAAAAAGAAAGAGAGAAGTTAAAGGAAGTTGTAAGAGAGAGCTCTACCGCTAAAAGATCTTATTCTCCTTTAAATACGACAAATACTAAATTTCAGGAAGAGCTTGATCATCTTCTTAAGGCAGCAAAAAGTCGTTCAACTATTTTAATTACGGGTGAGTCTGGTACCGGAAAATCACTTCTTGCCAAATGGGTTCATCTTGAAAGCTTAAGAGCCGAGCAGCCTTTTGTATCAATTCATTGTGGTGCAATTCCAGAACAGTTGGTTGAAAGTGAGCTCTTTGGTCATGAAAAAGGAGCTTTTACTGGTGCCATAAAAAGAAAAATTGGAAAATTTGAATTAGCGAATAAAGGGACAATTTTTTTAGATGAAATAGGTACTGTTTCTCATGCGGTACAAGTTCGTTTATTACAAGTGATTCAAGAGCGCTTTATTCAAAGAGTGGGTGGAGAAGCAGATATTCCCCTGGATATCAGGTTGATAGCCGCTACGAATACTAATCTTAAGGATATGGTGAAATCAGGCAGTTTTAGAGAAGATCTCTTCTATCGATTAAATGTTTTTCACATAGAAATGCCACCATTAAGAAAGAGAAAAGAGGATATACCCTCCATATGTAGATCGATTTTAAAGAAATTTAATAATATTTATCAAAAAAATATAAATAGAGTTTCCGATGATGTTTTAAGGGTTTTTAATAGCTACGACTGGCCTGGAAATATTAGAGAGCTAGAAAATATTTTAGAAAGGTCTTATGTTTTAGAAAATAGTGATGAGATTAGTATTAATAACTTATCAAAGGATCTTCTTCCAGAGTCTAAAGAATTGATCGAAATATCGCCTTTATCTCGAGATAAATTAAGTTTGTCTCAAGCGAGAAAGGAGGTTACGGAGCAGTTTGAAAAGAAGTATATAGTTGACTTGTTAATTGCCCATAACGGTAAGTTAAATAAAATGTCTGAAGAAGCTGAAGTTACCGTTAGACAGCTCCATAAGTTAATGGCCAAACATAATATTAAGTCGAAGGATTATTCAATTAGTTTGAAGGATCATGTTGATTAATACTTCAAGGGAAGAGGCAGGGTGCACCCCTCCCTTGAAGAATAATTAGATACACTCAACAACCACCAAAAGGGGGACTCTCTATGCTGAGGTGCGATATTGTTATCATAGCTTAACATCGTATTTAGTAAAAATCGTTTTATTCTTTTTGTTAATTAGGTTAAAGTTAACTGAATTATGTGAGAGCTTTATGGATAGACTTAATTTCAACCACTTATACTATTTTTACATCGTTTCAAAAGAAGGGTCAATTAAAGGTGCTTCTGAGAAATTACATGTCTCTCAACCTACAATTAGTGATCAAATAAAGCTGCTTGAAGAGCATTTTAATTGCCGCTTATTTGAGAGAAAAAATCGTGGCCTCTATCTTAATAAAGAAGGAGAACTTGCCATTAAGTATGCAGAGAAAATTTTTGATCTCTCTAACGAGCTTACCATGAGACTTCGAAATAATATCTCACTTCCAAAAAGCTCGCTTGATATCGGAATTACCCACTTTATGTCGCAGTATTTTTTATATGAAAATTTACTTCCTCTTTTTAAGCAAAACGAAGTTTCGATCAATATCAAAGAAAATGAACGTCATTTGCTCCTTGCTGATTTAGAAGAGGGTAATATTGATTTGATGTTTACAGATAATAAAGATGGAATATCTTCCACTATGAGTGCCTACAGAGTAGGAGTGAATAGGACGTTTGCTGTTGCCCATAAAAAATATTCCAAATTTAAGAAGAACTTTCCCCAGTGTTTAAGTGAGATTCCTTTTTTAAATTATACGAATGACTCCTTTTTAAAATATGAGATCGAGCTTTTTTTTAGTAAACATGGTCTCGCCCCGAGAGTTATCGGTGAAGCCGATGATATTGATATGTTTGAAGTGGTGACAGCTAAAGGGATTGCCTTCTCCATTGTCCCAGAGGTCGCAATGAATAGGCTTTCTTCTGATAAAAATATAATTGTTTTGGGTGAGCTTGAAGAATTACAAACTTCAGTCTGGGGTATCTTAAAAAATAGTTATAAAGGACTTGGCTATCAATTGATTACAAAAAATCTAAAGGATAAAAGATGAGAGTAGTAGAAGTCATTACACCAGATAATTTTGAACAGGAAAATCACTTTTATCCCAAATCGTTAAACTCTCAACTTCATGCTATGGTTAGCCATTTTTTTAATTTGGATCATAAGAGAATTATTAAACGCTACGGTCACCTAAATCCTCAAGTTGATTTAGATAGGCTCGGTAATATCTTAACTTCTCAATGTAAACATTTCTTTTGGGGGGGAGCAGACCTTTTTTATGTGACGACAGAAAGAGGGAATAGAAAGATGGTGGTGCTTGAAACCAACTCGTGTCCTTCAGGACAAAAATCCATGCCTCCTCGAACAGATGCAGATGAACATCGGGGATATCGTTATTTGATAGAAAACTCATTTTTACCGGCCTTAAAAAAGAGAAGGCTTCCAAAAGGATCGCTTGCTGTGATCTATGATAAAAACTATATGGAAACTTCAGGTTACGCCCAGACAATTGCTGATCTAACGGGAGAAAAAGTATACCTCATTCCTCACTTTCATAATGAGAAGCAATACGTGACTTTTGAAAATGGAGTTATGATTCTTACTAGAGATGGCGAGCAGATTCCTATTAGAGCAGCTTTTCGTTATGTGACTCAAAAGCCTTGGAATCGACTTCCAACCACGTCAAAAACATTTATCTTTAATTCTACTCTCGTATGCTTATCCGGTGGTCGAAATAAGCTCTTAGCGAATAAAGCATACGAATTATTTAATGCCGAGATTAATGATAGTGGTTTGAAAATAAATATGCCAGAGACCATTAAAGACGTGAACAAGTTAGAAATACCTCTTTGGGTGAATCGCTTTGGGGGTAAGGCCGTCATTAAAAACCCTTATTCGAATGCTGGTCAAGGGGTTTATACCATTACCAATGAGCAAGAATTAGAAGCCTTTATGAAAGAGGACTATAGTTACGATCAGTTTATCGTTCAAAGTTTGATTGGGCATTATGAATGGAGCTCTCAAACGGAAAAAGGCAGGTTCTTTCATGTGGGAACTGTTCCAAATAAAAAAGGAAATATTTTTATCGCTGATCTTCGAATGATGGTTTATTCTTCTCCGCAAGGATTCTTTCCCTGTGCTATTTATGCTCGAAGGGCACGCTCTCCTTTAGAGCCACAAATCCCTGAGAAAAGTTGGGATATCTTGGGAACAAATTTATCGATTAAAGTTGATGAAAATAAATGGGACTCGGATACATCGCGTTTAATGCTGATGGATCGAAAAGATTTCAATATGCTTGGAATTGGTACTGATGATTTGATTGAGGCCTATATTCAAACAGTACTTTCAATTACTGCTATAGATAAAATGTCACAGAATTTAATAAATAAAAAAGGAGCGTTTCGCTCTAAGCTCTTTCGCTCTCTTGATAACGATGAAGCATTATTAAAAGAGATTATGGTTTGAGGAATGTATGAATAAAGTTGTTATTATTGATAAAAGTGAAGAACTGAACCTCAATTCTTTGAAAAAAGGAGAGGTTCATCGATTGCAAATTGAGCTTTCCGATAATTCAATGGGGAGACCTTGGAAGTTACCTGTTATTGTTATAAGAGGGGCCAAGGAGGGGCCAGTCTTAGGTTTGACGGCAGCTGTTCATGGAAATGAGCTCAATGGAATTTCTACTATTTTTAAACTTATCGAAGAAATTGATGCCAAAAGTTTAAGTGGCTCTCTCGTGCTTGTTCCTATTAGTAACGTTCCCGGTTATCTAATGAATCAAAGATATTTCTCCGACAACGTGGATCTCAATAGAATTATGCCTGGGAAGCCAGAAGGATTAACTAGTAATTTGTATGCGTATAGCTTTACGAGCAAGGTCATTTCAAAATTTGATTATTTACTAGATTTACATACTGCTAGTCATGGAAGAGTAAATAGTCTGTATTTGCGAGCTGATATTGAAAATGAGGAAACAAGAACTCTGGCTTATCTTCAAAACCCACAGATAATTGTTAAAAAATATGATGTTGAGGGAACTCTGCGTTCTTGGGCCAATGATCAGGGAATTCCCGCTATAACGATAGAGATTGGAAATCCAAATGCGTTTCAACATTCATTGATCGATGAAACCCTTGATGGGATTTTAAACACAATGAGATACCTTGGAATGATAAGTGGAGAAGTTAAAGATATGGTAACAGACGCCTATATCTGTGATAACTCTTATTGGATCTACTCTACAAAAGGAGGAATTATTGATGTCCTTCCTTCTTTAGCAGACGAGGTTAAAAAAAATGAAGTTATCGCAAAAGTATACGATGTCTTTGGCCAAGTAAGAGAAGAAGTTCGTGCTGATCGTTCAGGAGTTGTCATTGGGAAAAATATTAGACCAAATTGTGATGCCGGTACGAGAGTACTTCATCTCGGCGTAAATATGTTTGAGCCGGAGCCAGAAGATATTCCAGGTCATGAAGACTTTGTTGCTGAAGAAGATTAAAAAGTGGAAATGATATGTTTAAAATAAAAGACTTTTTATTAAGCTCGGAAATAACGAAATCAATAGTACTTTCACTGGTACTACTCATTATAAGTACGATCATCAAAAAAATTCTCATTAAAAAATTAGATAAAGAGAAGAATTTCAAGTCGTTAGAGAAAGTAGAAATCATTAAAAGTATAAAAACATACGTAAATATTATTTTTACAATTCTTTTGATAGCACTATGGTTCTCTCATATCCAGTCCGTTTTGGTTTCATTATTTGCTGTTGCGGCGGCCATCGTTATTGCTACCAAAGAAGTGATCATGTCAGTCATGGGTGGTTTTTTGATAAAAGTAAATAACCATTTTAAAGTTGGTGATCGTATAGAAATTGATGAGATGAGAGGCTTCGTCGTTGAAAAAGGTATAACGACGACAAAAATATTAGAAATGGGTCCTGAAAAAAACTCTCAACAAACCACAGGGGGAGTTATTACTATTCCTAATAGTTTAGTTTTAAGTCATGCTGTGAAAAACGAGTCTTACTTTAAAAACTATTCGATAAAATCATTTAACTTTAAGCTTCCTGAAGATACTGACTTTGAGGAGTTTGAAAAAAGTGTACTTGATTGGGGAACGATTATTTCAAAAGATTATATTGAAAATGCAGAAAAATATATTGGTAACTTCTGTAAAAAAGAGGGCCTCGTTATTCCTTCTATTTTGCCTAGAACTAAAGTTGTTATTAACTCAGAAAGTGAAATAGAAATTCTTTTAAAAATTGCCGTAGAAAATAATAAAATTGCCGATATAGAGCAGTCTCTACTTCGAAAATATTGTCTTTATCTTAACGATGTTAAGAAAAAGTCTATTAGTGAACTTGGGTAGTTAGCTAAAATTTCGATTTTTTTATTTATAAACCTTGACGACTCTTTTTTTTATCACATCTTCTAATTGAGTAAAGAATCGAATGAGAAATCAATGATTTCTCTAGATATTATTATAACCAACAAAGTAAAAGGAGAGTTATGATGATGAGAACAAGGTATATGCCAACACGAAATTTACATTTGAGACCAACATTTTGGGGACTAGATCGAGATTTAAAAGATGTTCTTGATACAATTGAAAGCACCTGGGAAGGTTCACGATCTTCAACACTAACCAATTATAAAGAAACAGAAGAGGGGTATTTTTTCTCACTAGAGATTCCTGGTGTAAGTAAGTCTAATCTAGAGATTTCTTTTGAAGGAGATAAGATTACAATTGAGGGAGTGAAAAGAAGTATCTTCTCTCAAGATACAGAGGAAAAAATCTCTAGAGTTTTAACAATTCCCGAAAAAGTCGCTAAAGATCAAATAAAGGCCCACTACGAGGATGGTGTACTTTATTTTGCTCTTCCTAAAATGGAAGAAGAAAAACCTGTCAAAATTAACTTCACAGATGGGCAAGATAATGTCGTAAAGCAACTTATGCATCAAGAAGAAGGTGTGAAATCGGAATCTTAAAATAAGAAAGAGGAGGGAAACCTCCTCTTGCTCCTTTAAATATTAAACTCTAATTTTGTTCTTACCGCTTTTTTCCACCTAATTTTATCAATTTGTTTTTTGATTGCTTGGTATGACCGATCAAGTGAATCAACATAAGTTTTATCAATTTTTGAGGCGAATAAATTTTTTCTTTTCGCTTTGACCTCAAGCTTTGTATTAAACTGGCCATCGGGAAGTTTTTTTACATCAATATTAATATTTTCAGCTCTAGGAAACACTTTTCGAATCTTTTTAAAAGTCTTTTTCAGATGTTTTCTTTTATTCATATTACCTCCTTTAGAAAAGGGATGTGGCAAAATTCACCACATCCCTGAGTGATTTAAATTACCTCGGATAGTGATGGTCCTAATGCTTGGTTTATTGAATGTCGAGGTAATCTTATTTGCCAATCTTGAGTGAAAAAATCATCAAAAGATTGAACGCCACCTGTGGGTGTTGGGATAGAATTCTTTCTTTTTAGCTTTATTATTTTTAAATGATCTTCTTCAAATGGCCTTGGAGTCATAATACCCGTAATTTCAACGAGCTGATTTATATTTTTCCTTAGTTTTTTTAAGTGACCTTCCTCAACCAAAGGAATGTCAAAATCGTCTAATGTATAAAGGCTAAACTTGGTAGGCCCCCCATGGTCATCCCATGACAAAGGCGTAATATAGCCATTAAGAGTTACTCTTTTATTAATATTTTCATTATTAAATTTTAATAATTTCATAAAGCATAACCTCCTGTTAATTTATGAAGATTGTATTGTTCTTGTGATCTTTTTTGAAAACGATCTTGCCGCCAAATTTCTAACTGTGCCTTAATGTCCTTTTCTAAATTTATCATGAGGTTATCAAGTGATAAGTGACAAGAACTTGCTTCAAAATTTGTACTATAGGTACTAATTTTTAAGTTACCATGATAATACTCATAATCATCTTTCTGTTCTCGATTTAAATTGAGAGAGATTGTTGAGTATTGGGGTACTTCTTCTTGTATTTGATATAATTTCGAACGTATTTGTCCTTTGGACTTTGAATCTAGTTTGAAATTAGATTCGTTTAAATTAATATAGTTATATTCATCGGTATAAAAACGCTGTGAAACCATACTTCCTCCCTTTGAAATACAATTTTGAAAGTTAGAGTTTTTTACGATGTTCAGGTGGTATTCCTGAAGAATGAGTTTTGATTACATCAAATGATAAAGTATCTTTAATTTTTAAAAATGACATCAGTAAACCTCCTTTGCTCAGTTAAATCCTATTGGCCCCTTAGGGTTAATTAATTGGACGAAGGGCGTACACTTGTTGCCTCGTAGGTATAAAATAATAAAATTTAAATTTTTGTCAATATTGGAAAAAGTAAATTTTTTGTAAAAAAAATTTTGACTACTCTTGACACTAAAAAATCTGTAACCATGATAAATGTATATTGTAACTTACCTTTTTTCAGGCATTTTTGCTGTGAATTAGGAGATTTTATGAAGAGAAAAGTAGGTGACTCAATATTAAATATCCAATGCCGGCTGCTTTTCTATCTTAGAGGGAGGAAAAGTGATAGGGCCTGGAAGTAACCTTTTTAAGCTGTCTGAATCAGTCAAGTTATTTAATATTCGACCAAATGAAGAAGAGAAGAGGTATCTAGAGTCTCTGTCTCGGAGCTTCACTGAACTTATTTCTGAAGATTTTAGAATGTCTATTAACTTCTTCAAAGATGGAGAAACGATTCATGGTGAAGCATTACTTGGTCATCAAGAGACTTGCATTCTTGCTAGAGATCTAGGAATTAATTTAATTGATGTTGCAGACTCTATAAAATCGAAAGTTATCTCTAAGTTTATGAGTTCAAAATATAAAGGGGCGTCTTTATGAAAAAAGTTATTTCGGCATCTTTTTTATCATTTATTTTTGGTGGTCTTTTAACTTATTTTGTTACCGATTATATTCGTTTGAAAAGTAATCATAATAGTGATCAACAGTTATCATATCAATCCACAGCTCCAATAAAGCTTAAAAATAATGATATTAATAACTCATTTAAGAATATTGATCAATTCCACCAACAAATGCAAAGACAAATGGATAAAATGTTTGATCGAAAATCTTTTTTAGATAGCTCTTTTTTTGATTCAGGTCTTTTTGGGAATATAGGTGGAGCACTAGAAGATGACTTAAGTGTTGAGCACCATGAGGATGAAAAATTTAAGTATATTGAAATTAATGGTAGAGGTTTAGATAAAGATGCCATCAATGTCGATATTTCTAATGGAATGGTCTCGATTTCAGGGGAAATAAAAAATAAATCAGATAATCAAGATAGGAATTCTTTTATAAGATCTCAATCAATTTCCACATTTAGTAAAAGTTTTAGCATTCCTAGGGGAGTAAATGAGAATAAAGTTGAGATTGATACTGAAGGTCAAAAAATAATCATTAAATTTCCGAAGTTGAGTGTTTAGGGAGGAGTTTATGCTAGAGGTAAGGTCGCTTTCAAAAAAATTTGGAGATTTTCAAGCAGTTAATGATGTGAGTTTTACATTAAAAAAAGGAGAGGTTCTTGGATTTTTAGGACCTAATGGTGCGGGAAAATCAACCACAATGAAAATGATTACAGGCTTCTTAGAACCAACCAGTGGAGATGCTACAATTTGCGGAAAGTCTGTTCAGGTGGAACCCCTTAGTGCTCGAAAAGATCTTGGTTATGTTCCTGAAAATGCACCACTTTATGAAGATATGTATGTAAGAGAGTTTTTATACTTTATCGCAAAAATGAGAGAGGTCTTTAACGATAAAATTGAAGAAGCGATCAATAAAGTAATTAAAATGTGCTCCCTTGAAAATGTTGAGTATCAAAAACTTGAGACTTTATCTAAAGGTTACAAACGAAGAGTATCTCTTGCTCAGTCTCTTATCCATGACCCAAAAGTTCTTATTTTAGATGAACCAACTGACGGCCTGGATCCAAATCAAAAACATGACGTAAGGGAATTAATAAAAGAACTTGCTAAAGAAAAATGTATATTGATTTCTACTCATATACTTGAGGAAGTCGAAGAGGTTTGTGATCGCTGTATTATTATTGGAGAGGGGGAGAAGTTGTTTGAGGGGACACCCGCCGAGTTAAAGTCAAAATCAGCAAAGGGAAGAATTCAGGATGTCTTTAGGGCCATTACAAAAGGTGAACACTTAGAGGGAGTTGCAATATGATAAATCAAACAGTGAAGAATTTATTTTTTAAGGAATTTGCTAGTTATTTTAAAACTCCATTAGGCTATGTATTTCTTGTGATTTTTCTTTTTGGAATAGGATATCTTACTTTTGAACCAGGCCGTGGGAGCTTTTTTTATATGCGTGAGGCTTCGATGACTTCTTTTTTTAAGTATATTCCTTGGATGTTTTTATTTTTGATTCCTGCTGTGAGTATGAGGTTATGGTCGGAGGAAAGAAAGTCTGGGACGGTCGAATTACTTTTAACTATGCCTGTTACGGTTAAGCAGGCAGTCCTCGCTAAGTTCTTTGCATCTTGGGCATTTATTGGTCTCGCACTTTTAGGGACATTCCCAATGATTATTACAGTGACATACCTAGGAAAGCCTGACTACGGTGTTATTTTTCTAGGTTACCTAGCATCTTTTTTAATAGCCGGTTCTCTATTGGCAGTCGGAGGATTTTTTTCTGCTTTAACAAAGAATCAAGTGATTAGTTTTATCTTAACTGTATGTGTAAGTTTTCTTCTTCTCATGGCAGGCTCGCCACCAATTCTCGATTTTATTTCCTCTTTTTCTCCTAAATATGTAGTCGACTTATTTGAATCGTTAAGTGTTTTAAATCATTTTGACTCAATAGAACGAGGGGTTTTTAGCTTAAGTAATATTTGGTTTTTTTCTGTAATGATTAGTTTTTGGCTTTTTGGAAATATAATTTTATTGGATGAGAACAAAGCAAATTAAAAGGAAGGAAAGACAATGAATAAGCAAAAAGAAAACTATTTAAAGGTTATTCTTGGTCTATTTTCAATGACCCTACTTATTTATATCGGCTCAACACTATTCAAAAAAGTTAGAATAGACTTTACTGAAGAAAGACTCTATACCCTTTCTAATGGTACCAAGTCGATTTTAAATAAGTTAGATTCTCCAATTAACTTAAAGTTATATTACTCCAAAACTGCTGCAAATAAAGGTACTGAAGGTCTTAGAGCATTTAATAATCATTTTCTCTACGTTCAAGAACTTTTGAGACAATTTGTTAGTAACTCTAGAAATAATCTAAAATTAGAAGTTATAGATCCAAGACCTGATACACCTGAAGAAGAAGATGCGGTCATGTACGGTTTGAAAAAGTTTAACTTAACTGAAACTGAACGATACTTCTTTGGTTTAGTTGCTGAAAATGAATCAGGTACTGAAAAAATTATTGAGTTTTTTGACCCTAATCAAAAAGATAAACTTGAGTACGAGTTAACAAAGTTAATTTATACAGTACTCAATCCACAAAAAAAGAATATTGGCATACTTTCCTCAATTGATGTTTTAGTTGATGATCTAAACCCATACATGGCCCAAATAATGAGAATGCAAGGAAAAGATGTAAACCAATCTTGGCTTGTAACTCAATTATTATCTGAATTTTATAATGTAAAAAAGATTGAAAAAGACACAAAGAGTATTTCAGGTGTCGACTCACTTGTCATAATTCACCCAACCGGCTTTTCCGATGATACGCTGTTTGCAATTGATCAATATGTTTTAAATGGAGGCAATGTTCTTGTCTTTACTGACCCAAATACAGTTAGTTTAAAAAGCTCTTCTATGTATGGAACTTCAAGCTCACCTGATAATAACTTTAAAAAATTAATGGATAAATGGGGTATAGAGTTACAAGAAAATAGTTATGCTGGAGATCGTTATCTGAGTGGATATGGACGCTTTCATCCTAATCGCCCACCAGGGAGGCTATTGGCTTTACTGAATTGTAATGAAGTTTGTACAGAACAATATAATGACAATATTACTTCAGGTATTAATGACGCAGCGTTTGTCTTTCCTGGAGTTTTAAAAGCTAAAAGTATCGAAGGAGTAAAACATTCCGTAATTATGTCTACATCTAATAAGGGAAATGCGTACCGTGCTCAAGGTTATGAGTTAAACAATCCAGACATACTTTGGAAGAAATTTACAGAAGGATCTTCTCCTGTAGTTATTGCTTATAAGGCAATGGGTAAATTTAAAACGGCTTACCCAAACGGCACAAAGAAGAAAGAGAAAAAAAATAATAAACAGTTTTTAAAAGAATCAAAGAAAGAAAGTGTTGTTATCGTTTTTTCAGATGTCGATTTTATTAGTGATCAGTTTGCATTTAAAAACACATTCCTTGGTGCATCTGTCGCCAATGATAATAGTACATTGTTTTTAAATAGTGTTGAAGCTATTTCGGGCGATATGGACTTAATGAGTGTACGTTCAAAAGGTCGGGTAAATCGGTCTTTTGATGTTATTAATGAAATTGAATTTGAAGCAGAAAAACGTACTGCTGATAAAGTCAAAGAAATCAATGCAAGTATTGCTCGGTTTCAGTCAGAATTAAATCAACTTGGGAGTAAGGCCAATGCTGGAAACATCGCACTCTTACAAAATGAAGGTATTAAAAAGAAAAAAGAATTGGCCAAAAATATTGCAGCTTTAAAGAAAGAGCTCCGAAATGTAAAAAGAGAAGGAAGAGAGAAGGTCGAACGCATAGGGAAATTCTTTCAGTATTTCAACACAATGTTTGTACCGTTCTTTGTTATTGTTTTTGGTATTTATTATAACTATAAAAGAAGTAGTTTAATGCAAGGTCGAAGAGAGATCATAAATCATAAAAAAGACTCTCATCATACTGAAAATTTTACGGAGGTGAAAGCATGAAACTAAAAACCCTTTCGTTAACAACGGTTATACTTTTTGTCATCTCTCTTTTTGTTTTTATGAACGAAAACAAAAGAGGTACTGACTTACTTGCAGGAAGCGATTATATAAAAGGACTAGATATTAATAAAATTCAAAAAATTAGATTAAGTTTTGGTAAAGATAAAAATATTACATTAACTCGAGACTCAAATAGGTTCTTACTAGAAAATTATAAGTCATATCCAGCCTCAACTGAAAAAGTAAATGACTTAATCTACAAATTGGCGAGCATTCAAGTGAAAGAGAAGGTAGCGTCGAATGCTTCAGAAAAAGAATTAAGTAAATATGAGCTAGATAAAGAAAAAAGAAAGTATCTAGTAGAGCTCTTTGATAATGATGGGAAAAAAACAATAGCGTTTAGAGTGGGAAAATCTTTAAAAGGTAAAGGAAATTATTTATTTAAAGAGGGAAAAAGTGATGTTTATGTATCAAAAGATAGTCTGTGGTTAGACTCGTCATATAAAGACTTCGTCAATACAGTTTTGTTAGAGGTCAAAAAAGAAGAGATTGAAAAGATTTCTGTGATGGCAGATAAAAATTTTGAAATAATCAAAAAGGATGAGAGTTTTATTATTGATTCTGAAGAAATAAAAAAATCCAACAAAGATAAATTACAAGATATCCCTGGGAACTTTTCAAGTATAAAATTTAAAGAATTCTTTACTCCAGTAGATAAAAAGGTAAAAGAATTACACTTTGATAAAAATATTAAGATTAAACTAAAAAATAAACTTGTTTATAGTTTAAGTTTTGCAAAAAGTGATCAGGAGCATTTTCTAAAACTATCAGCGTTGTTTGAAGAGCCTCAAACTCAGTTCGTCGTTGGTCAAAATGATGGAAAAGAGGAATTACAAAAAATTGAAGATACTATTCTAGCTCAAGAGAAAGCTCAAAGGACTAACCTCGAAAAAGGGGCTTGGGTCTACAAAGTTGATAAATCTGTCTACGATAAGATTGCACTGGATTCTAAAAAGATTCTCTAGTAATTTCTGTAAGATAGTACGCTTATCATTTTTGACTGAACTTGAAACGAGACTTTTATCAGTTTGTAAAAATTACAAAGAAGACGAGTCAGCTAGTATAAAAATGACACAGAAAATGTCTTTTTCCTTGTTAATTCAGCACAAATATTGGGAGTATGGCGCTTTATAAATGTTGTAAGTAGAGTTAACAGTGAATCGTTCCATGTTGTATTATGTTATTGTCGTCTTGCTTGGTCTCGTTAGTGGTTGTGGGTACTTCTCGGATGAACCCGTTGAAAATGCTGATGTGGCCTATGTCGCTAATGTACTTGAAACAAATTGTGATTTCTCTTCTGATGCCGAAAAATTCAATCTTATCTTTGAAGAGAATATATCAGAACCTATTGATTGTTTAAGGTCAGGATTAAAAACATATATTGGTGTTTCTAGAAGAAATAATCCCGACTTTATTACGCTTTCTGAATTAAATACCTTTATTAATGAAAACCTCTCGCTATCGACAAATGATCTTCAAGATAAACTTTCGATGTTTTTTAAATTGGGAAATATTGTTTTAAATGAGCCAAGAGATAGTCTCTCTGTTAGAAATATTGATGCCATATTTGATCTTTTAAAAGTGCTCAATTCTGAGGCGATGGCCATGAATAAGGCAATCAAAGGGGCAGAGGCAAGGGATCGAAACTTCTTAAAATATTCTCGTGATTTCTCCCTAGCGATTAACCGCTTTTCTGAATTTGCTAAACCTCTTGTCTCAAAGAATTTACAAAAAAATATTGAACCTCATGACGTAAATTTAAAAGTATTAATAGAAGATGTAACCGAGGGAGAAACTTTTGGAAACTTAAGCATCAGCTCAGATGTGATTGATGCTCTTTTAAGCTTTAAGAAACTGTTTCTTGGCGGTGATAAATCAAACTTGAGTTCCGATGAAATGCTTCGTTTTTTCGATATCGGTCCTGACTTAACGACCTCAATTTTTAATCTCTATTTTTCAAATGAAGAAGACCTCGAAGGAAATACGAATTATTTGGTTTATTTTCAAAAAAACCTCAATGAAATCGCAAAACAACTCTATGATCATCGAAATAGTACCGTGATTATTACTCAAGAAGAAATTGATTTGGTCTTTGATGACCTCTTTAATGAAATGGAGGCCATGGAGTTTTTAAAACCGACAGTGAGGCAATTAAAATATAATATCATTGATGGAAGAAATAATTATTCTGACGAGTATACTTTTAAAAATATGAAATCACTTTTTTCTTTGGCTGATATAGGACTTGAGTCTTATCTTTATTTTTTAAATAATGAGTCAATTTTTAGAGCAACAGAGCCTGAGAAAAGTTTAGATGAAGAAGGGCTACTTTCTAAAAATGATTTTCTTAACGCAACTTCTAATTTAGCAGAGACATTGAGATTAAAGATTATTAGAAATACTATTTTTCCTGCTGAGGTAGAGTATTATAAGTTTCTAAAATTTTTAAACGATGAAATGGAAGATATTAATATCAATGTGGAATTTCTCGATGCTGCTATTGGTTTTAAAACGCTCTTTTTAGGGGGGCGTAGTGATCTGACGAATCGGGGAGAGCTCTTTACTTTTCTCAATAAAATGCAGTTTATTGGTAATCTTTATTATGATTTATCTAATCTCGATCTCGATACAATTTCAAAAAGAGATCTCTATGAACTCGCTCTTATTGATCTAAGAGACTTTCGAGACAATATTCAATTAAGCGCGGCTCTTTTTCCCGTTGTCAGTGCTAAAAATATGATTACTATTGCGGAGTATATCTTAGAAGATGGGAAAAAGTATGAGCAGTTTATTCCTCTGATCGAAAGTTTGAAGGTTAAGCTGGTTAACGGGTATGAAGATATTTTCACCGTTCGAGACTTTCTTTCCCTTTCAAATTTAGTAGAAGAGTTTATCGAAAAAATTTACTTTGCTGAACTTACCTTTTATCAAATTCCTGAAAAAAAGAGAACGTGGGAAGAGGTGAGAGTTAAGCAAAGCCAATTAAAAGATCCTGGATATAGGCATTTCTCTGCCGAAAAACAAGTTCTCTATCTTCAAGAGTTTAACAAAGTGATTAATCAGTATCGATATTTTAGAAACGATAAAGGTTATAGCTATTACGGCAATTATGCCATTCGTACGGCCTATGGAGTAAAAGAAGTTATTGCCGTCAAATGGGCCGCTGAATTACTTCTTCCAAAATATGGTTTTATTCCAGTAGAAGATGACAAACCATTTGAAAACCGAAGAAAAGATTTTGTCCTTGATAATAAAAGCCTCGACTGTGTGCTCTATGAATTTAAACCGGCACTTGATTATTTTGATCTATGGTCGACTTCAATAAAAACATTTGGACGAAATATTTTATTATTAGCGGATCTATTTCAAGGGCAGTCAGATGGAACTCTCGATATCAATGCCGCCGAAATTACAGAATATGGAAGTCTTGTCTTTATGGCCGTTCAAACGGGAGATAAACTTTTTTCCAGTATGATTAATAATGGTTACTGTCAAAACTACGGCACAAGGGATAACCCCAAGATTGAGAATCAATGTTTTAGAAGTAATTTCTTTAAAACCTTAATGAATAACCTCGGTTTAAGATATCATCTAGCAAAACTGTATAAATACGTTACTACCACCCCATGGGAAGAAGTCATGGCGTTTTTACAAAGTATCGAAAGGTTTGCTCGCGATGATAATTCAGCTTATGTAAGCTCACGTCTTGGAAAGATTATTTTTGGGGCCATGTTAAATATTGAATCAACTCTTATCCGTTTTGATCAAAATAAAGATAATGTACTTGAATTCGCCGAGCTAGAAAATGGATTCAGACTCTATCGAAGCTCTGTTATTAAACTAGCAGGACTTGCTAAAGATAAAGAAAAGTATGCCTATGGTGCTTATTACTTTATGATTAGTAAGAAGAAGATACCTTCAGAAGATTTTTGGGGAAAACTTCAAGTCGCCGATCTCACTTCAAACCCACCAACTGAGTTCAAAGCTCAACGGCTTAATATTGCAAAACTTCTTCAAAACATTATTGAAAGAGCAGATCAGTTAGCTAAACAACAACAGGGTAGTAGTAAAAATCAAACGCTAGAAGAGCAGTTTGCTCATTGTATCGCTGAATAGAGGACTTAGAGTCTTTCGATAAAATACTTAACCGATAATGCTTTGTCTTTTTGTGATTTCCCTCTTGAAAGAAGAATTTTGTACTCAAGGTTTTCATATTCTGCCACGAGGCCTTTCGAGTGATTAATACATCTCAAATTCATCCATAAGGTTATAGGAACCACATAACCGTCTTGATCGTCATATCTAAGGTGATCCCAATGTAGGTTTGAAAAAGAAAACTTATCTAGGTCGAACTCTCGTGGACATTTAATATTATTGAGAACCTCATCTCGTATATTTTTTTCTTCTCCATCCCAAAAGACACCTAACTCAAATTGTTCTGTTGGGTTTTGCCCATTTCTCATCCAAACTCTAACAACTTCATCATTTACTTTGCTTTCTAGTGTTGTTTTATCGGCTTCAAGAAAGCGTTTGACCTTTTGACCAACCTTATCTAAATAGCGGTGGTCAGGATTTCCAGCTTGATGTCCTAACTCATGGACTAGAATACTAATAGATTTACCGACATCCCATCTCGGTGCTCCAAGAGCATCATAAAGGTGAGAAGTATTAATAAAAATGGGAAGCATTGATTTAGACCCTGTGAGTGCTGTTCTAGGACCTCGACCATTGCCTTCATCAAAGAAGCTCTTATGGACTTCACCATCAACAAAAATAAGGTAGTTTTTCATTGTCATATTTTGTTGATGGACACTGTAAATATTTTTCAAAAGATCATACTCATGTTGTTCGTCAAGACAGTACTGATCTTGTAAGCAATCTTTAATAACTCTACCTAAAATTTGAAATGAATATTCAAAGGTTCCTTCTGACATACCTCCGCCATTACCAACAACATTCCCATCCCCTGAACCATAAATTTCAAGAGGGTTAAAGGCACCATAAACTCCATCCATAAAGAGAAAGTCATCCCATATATTAAAGTCATCAATGGAGTCCAGTTGATATTCACCTTTTAAGATACGTTCAAAAAGTTTTTTGTGTTCATAATTATCAAAAGCATTTAGATTAAATGTTAGTAAAAAAACAATTACTGTAATGATGCTTTTTTTCATACTCTACCTCAGTGTTCCATATCATCTTTTGTCAGCGGAAAAAATTGTATATTAAGTTGTTCTATTTTATCGCCCTTATTATTGGCAAACTTACGATTAAATTTCATAATAAAGTTTTGAATAAAGTCTTTGGCCTCTTCCATTTGATCACTATCAAAAGGGAGAGTAAGTCCCATCATATGTCGGCTTTCAGGATCAACACTATGAAGACTTTCTCCGGCCAGTTCAATTAAACCTGAGTGATAATTTCGAATAGCACTTGAAGGTATGTCTTGAACCAGTCGCCATCCACCAGAAGCTAGCTTTAGTTTATTTTTTTTATCTCTTTTAAGGATTCCAAGATCAAGCATCTGGTCAATGGCCAATCTAATCTGTGAAGGCTTTACTTTTCCTACCAGCTGTCTTGAAACCCATTCTGCATCCTCAATAAAATTATCCATCTCAATCATTTGAGTGATGGCAGAGTAATACCAATTTGAGATCGCCTCAAATTTATTGAGGTCCATGCCATAGTCTTGAACATTATTTCGATACTTTTTTAGGCCAAGGAGTGTTTCTTTAAGATCTTCTCCCTTCATTTCTTTTTTGCTTTTTTCTAAAAGTAAAAAGAGATAATTTTTTTCTTTAGCACTTAACTTAAATGTATCCGCTAAAGATTTTATAAAGCCTTTGGAGGGAAGACGTTGTTCTTTTATGATCATTGTTAATGTACTGGGAGATCTATAGCCAAGTTTTAAGGCGAGCTCTTTTAAATTATCACTTTTATGATTATAGCGACCGTTGGGAAGCCCGATGGCAACAATAAATTCAGAAATAGAGCTAAAGTCAAAAGCAGAAGGACGATGTGTTATCTTTAAGTTTTTCTTTTTAATATTTGTGTTGTTTTGTTTATCCATTTTTATCTGTCACATTTAGGAATCGACCACATTTGTGTAAATAGTGGCTTTCCACCCCAACGTTTATCATAATTATTAGTATTTTTATGATTTCTTTTCTCGGCCACAAAGATTTTAAACTTAATTGACGTGTTGACATCAATTTCTCTTTTTAGCGTACAAGTTGCTAAACTCTCTTTGTTAAACTTTTCTCTAGGGTTTTCTTCTTCCCATGCTTTAATAATATCTTTTCTCTTCTCGCAAATTGTTTTCTTCCCCGATATTGGTCTTGTTAAAACCATACGTTTAGGTTGAGCACATATGCGATTTCCGGTTTTGATTTTTTTATCCATTGTATCGTTCCAAACCATTTCATCTCGATACTGAAGACAAAGTTTCTTCTTATTTATTGTTCTAATACGGTCGCCTTCAAGGCATGTTTGGTGAGCATCTGTACTAAAAGAACCACCTCGAAAAGAAATACGAGGATGTGTTTTAATCATGGGATAGTCATGTCCTGCAAAGCCATAGCCAATGACATAATTTGGGTTATGAAGAAAATGAGTCCAGTCTTTTTGATTGGCCCACGTTGTTTTAAAAAGAAAAAGAAGAGTAAGTGTTAATAGAGTTTTCATCATTTTCAAAATCTTTATATTAAACTAAAAAACATTTGCCAAATTTATTTCACTGTTTTATCTTGAATTTTTCACAAGAACGTGCTTGTGATTAATAAAAACAGTAAGTTAGCGTGGTTTTATTATAGCATAATCAATAACTTAGCCATATCTAACGTGAAAAACTTCCATGGAGTGAGTGAACTTTAGACAGTTTTCCATTCTTGGTATTAATGTGATCACAAGATGTGATCATAAATAGGCTATCGATGTCGAAGATGTGCGCCATATTCATATAAGTATATGAAAACTGACGTTTTCTTTAGCGATCAAAAAAGATTCTATAGCACGGAAATATAAGCTCAACTTCAAACAGTTATGAAAAACTGTGGACTCTTATAAACGATGTGAAAAATAAGGAGTCACAAATGAAAACAATGATTTTATTAGTAGCGCTTTTTGGGTTATCTGCAGCTCAAGCTGGAGTTGTTAGAGTAAATAATGCCAAGAGTGCAAAGTACCTTTTAGGAAAGGGTTCTTATCCTAGTAAGTTAAGTGTTCGTGTTGAGGGTTGGAATAATAAAAAAGGAAAATCAACTGTAAACTTTAAATACGTAAGAGTTGAAAGTGATCGTTTTGGTGGAGAGGGTTACTCTTCTAAGTCTGAAGCTGTGGCGGCTCTTAAAGATATGGTTGCACTTGCAAAAAACGGTCAGTATTACGGTATGGTAAAAAGAGCAGTCATCTTAGCGTGTAGTCCTGCTAATTCTCTGAAAGTAAATTTTGGTAGAAATGGTAAGTTTGTAGAAGAGCTTATTGATATGGGATATGTCGGTGCTGGTAAATATAGAGTTGAAGAAGAGTTTGATGGTAACTTTAATCAAGTTTATGTTCCTGGGTTCACGATCTATATCCCTTGTAAATACTAAGAGGTTGTGAGTTATACTAATGGAGAATATCCAAGGTCCTGAACAGGAATATATTCGAAGACTAATTGAAAAGAAATTAGATCAGTCTAACTTAAGTATGAGGCAATTAGCAAAGAAGTGGGATACCTCCATTAGTTTTCTCTCTCAGGTTAAAAATAAAAAAAGAGCTGCCAATATTGATCTTGCCATAAAAATTATGCAAGAGATGAATATACCCATTGATGAAAAAGCACACTATTGCAAGCTAATTCAAAATAGAAAGTCGAAACATATTCTTGATATAGAAAAAGAGATTGAAAAACAAAATCGTAAAAAACTCTTGTCAAGTAACCTTTCACAGATTTTGAGTGGAGAAGCGAACGCTTTAAATATCTTCTTAGATATTTCACTAGCAGAAAGTGAAGGAGTTTCACTAGGTCAAATCTTTAGAAATTATGGAAACCAAGGGATTAAAGTTGCAGATCTTTTAGCTGCTTCAGAGTACATATCAAAGAAGAGTAATACCTATTATATAAATGAAGAAAATACTCATTTTACTCCTAGTCGAGAGATGTTGTTTGGAATCATTAATAAAGTTAATGAAAATTTAAATAGTAAGGTTCACACAGGGGAATTTGTAGGATGTTATAACTTAGAAGTTCATGATCTCTCTGAAGAAGGACTAAGTGAGTTAAAAAAACTCCATCACAAACAAGTTACTGAAGTGCAAGAAGTTATCATCAAACATAAAAAAGAAATGAAAGATGGTGGAGTAAGAGTGAGTTTTAGTCACGTATTAGGAAAAATTATGGAAAAGGTAAATACCGTTATAATATCAATGGCATTAGTAATGATAGGCTTACTTCACTCAGATAGTAGTATGTCCGGTGGTATTTCCGGTGGTCATACGGGTATGGAGTTACAAAAACTCTCATATGCGCCATTTTCTGACTTGATTGAGATTATCAATGAAGATGATATTTTAAGTAAAATGAACAGCGGAAATGTGTTTCTTCCTCATTTAAAGTTAAAACTAAGGCGAGGTAATGTTTTTGGTAAGAATAGGCTCAAGGCGAACTGGGTTATGATTCCATTAAAGATTGATAATAAGAAAAATGGTTTTGATAATAAGAATGAGGCCCTCATCTATTTAAAGGCCATGATGAAAAATGGAAAGAGTGGACTTTTTGAAAAATCACTAGCTTTATCAATCAAAACGAATTGTCATAAAAGTTCAGGTTTGGGTAAGCCACTTAACCGTGAAAAACTTTCTTTAACACACAGACTTACTGAGAAAGGGATGATTTATAAAAGCTCTATGAGGATTGAGGAATATTTAGATCAGCAGTTTAACTTTAAATATAAAATTTTGATTAAATTACATATTCCTTGTTCTATTAATTAATAAATATAATATATGTCTATTTTCCCTTTGAGGTAGATTCTTTGAGTTCGTACTCATGCTGCATCATTAAAATGTAAAGAAATAAGAGAAAACAATATTTAGTATATACCATTGAGCTTAACCGTAGAGGGCCAGATGTTAGTTCTTCTTAGTCGGTTGATACGTTTTTCAATATCTTCTATAGCGCGCTTCTCTAAGAGCGCTTGAAGAAACATTGTTAAATTAAAAAATGAGTCAGTAAATTCAGGAGCGTTATCATTCCAGGCAATAAGTCTTCGATCATTTGGAAAACTTCTTACTAAAGAAGGGTAATTCTTCTTTCCTGAGCAACCATTAAAATATAGAACTTTAAGGTTTGAAGAATTGAGTGACATTGATGTGAGAGTGTCTTTATTAATTGAGCCAGATTTACTATATCTCCTACCGAAGTCGGGGCCTCTTCCATGTCTTGAATGCCCACTGTAGATAACAATATCATCGTCTTTAATTGATTTTAAAAATTTCTCTTTTATAAATCGAGAATGATCTTCTTGTTTTTGGCAAAAGTGTCTTTTAAATGTGTAGGATAGTCCCGTTAAGGGAAGATAAGTAGTTCTTTCTTTTCCCCAAAAGACAGTAGAAAGTTGATTTATTTTTTCAACCTCGCTTTTACAAGCAAAAAAAGAATGAAAGATTTTTACCATAATTTTTTTTCGATTTTCCATATTTAAGCTTGCTAAGGTGAATGTACTACTTTCTTCTATGACCTTAAATCCATTCATTTTTAGAAAGAATTTGATAATCTCCCTAGACATGAGCTCGGCATGGTAGTTAAAAGTTTCATTTCCATGATCAAAGTATCCAAAAAAAATGGATATTTTTAAGTTTTTATTACTAAATAAATTATTATAAAAATCTTGCTCACGATCTGTTAGCTTTTCTTGGAGAGGTATTTGAAAACTGTATTTACTTTTACCAACAATTTCCTCTAAGTAGATAATTTTCTCATGATTCGTATTGCTTTGAAGTGATAACTTTTTGTAAGACAATATGTAAGGAACATTTTCTTTCAATAATGATATATTTGAGTTTATTTTTGTTAGTCCATCAATGCAGGAGCTGACATCTAGTGGGCAAATGACATCATTTCCATTCATTTGTGTGAGGTGTTGTTCAAGGTTTTTTTTTACTAAGGCCATTGAATTAAATGATGTTTGTGAAGCATAGGTGCTATTAAAAAATAAGAGTAATGAGAGTAAATATAGATTAAGTATTTTCAATTTCTTCCCTTTAATAATTATCAAATAATTATTAATTCACCTTCATTAATTACGGCTTGAATTATAAAGAGCTCATCGATGACCATTCCAATAGAGGATCCTCCATCACACCAATCATCACTTGAGTATATTGCGTAATAAATTTGATTTGACTTTGATTTAAATTTCGTAATGATAAAATTTGCTTGAAAGCAGTTTATCGGATCTAATCCCCCTGTTGTAATTGCTGCTTTAGTAAGCAACTCATTTAAAGGTAAATTATTAACTAATTCCTCATAAAAATACTCTTGATCGGGATCGGCCCAAGATGAGTCCAGTGGTTTTATATTTCCAAGATTAGTTCCTGGAATTATTTGAGCTTTTAAATTAATTGATAGTAATAAGATAAAACATATAGTTGAAATTTTCATAACGTTTCTCCAAAAATGTCTATAATAATTGGCTCTAAGATTATCTTTCATCACAGCCATAAAATAATGGAGTTTCAAAGACGCGATGACATTCTACTGTTCCCTCAACAACTCTTAGTGATCCAAATTTACCCTTGGCAACTGTAGTTTGCTTGATAAAGTTATGACTAAAGTCTGTCGCATATGAATGTTTATTTTTTTTATAGATACGTACATCAATAAAATAACTTTCTTCATACCAGGCCATACCTCGACCAAGATGATCACACTGCTTATCTTCGACAATGAGAATATCTCTTTTTTGGCTTGTATAGAGTACCTTAACACTACCCATTTCAAATGTTTCATAGAGAAGCTGACTATCTTCGATTTTTGATAGTCTTACTTTTGGATAATAACCTAAACCTTCAATTTGAATGTGCCCGGATGGATCTGAACAGTTGAATCTTTCCATTCCCACTGAAAAGACTTGATATGAGAATAAAGATACTAGTGTTAATAATAAAAATTTCATGATGTTTCCTTTTTAGTAAGCAAGCTGATCGAGATAAGCATTTTCTTGTGAACTGTTATTGGCAATATTTAGTCTGTCGATTGCGCTATCTATTCTTTTCTTAAGGGCGCTCATGTCAGAAAGCTTTGGAGAGTGAGATGCTTGTTTTAAAATATCAAGATGCACCCCATATTTTGAGCCATCGCTTGTTTTCATATTTCCTTGACCAAATAACTTTACATCCTTTGATATACAGTGATCGCGATGTAGCGTTTCCCCACAAACGATAGTTGCGCTTAGGCGATTAATATATTTTTTGTCTTCTAATGGTCGATTAAGAATTAAAGTGACAGCATTATTGAGAATTGATGAGTTGATATTTTTGTATATCGACTCGTGCATTATGTTATCATGCCTCCAAAAGTTTGGATATCCGTCAGACTTTAACTTGTCATGATCAATTAAGCGTTTTTGAGCATCATTGATACGCTTTTTCTCATTGAGGCTAAAGTGACTTGAGTAAAACGCTCGTTGAAGATAACTTATTGCATGGCCAAAGACTGTGCTGTCATGAAATGTTTTGAATGGATTTGTGCTGCAGTGAAGTTTGTCTAGAGTCTCTGCACAGGCAACAGCTTGACCAACTAAGATAATATCGATCTCACTTTTTTTGCTATCAATAGTTTTTAATAAAAGCTCCTCTTCGCTAGTTGCAAAGGAATTCAACGATAAAAAGGTAATCATAAATAGTATTGTTTTGAGTAGCATTCTTCCTCCTAGAGTCTGTAAAAGGGCCAGGTTAGACCTGACCCTTAAAACAACAAAAACAGAGATTTTATTTTCATAACTTTGGCTTAATGAGAGTAACCACAAACCATTAAACGCAAATAATTATGAAATAAACCACTAATATTTAGGTTTAATTATTACAGGGAGAACTTAACTTAAGATAATTTTTTAATCAATTAAATTTCACGTGATGTGTAAAAATTATTCACAAGAAAAGGGGCCGTTTGTTTGGCCCCTATACTAACAACACTTCGGAAAGTTATTAGTTACAAGCTGGAACGGTCCACGTTTCAGAAAGAACTGGATATCCACCCCAGTTTTTATTGAAGTCATCTTCATAGTTGTCATCACTTTTTCTAGCCTTTTCAGCAACAAATACTTTAAAAGTCGTTGTTGCGTTATTAGATACGACTCTTTTTAGAGTACATTCTGGGTAGTCACCATAGTTATACTTCTCATCTTCGTTATCTTTTTTCCACTTAGCGATGATACGACCTCTGTTTTCACAGATTTCTTTTGTTCCTTTTAATGGCTTTCTTAAGATTTTAGTTGTTGTGGCCGCACAGACATAGTCTCCGGTCCAAACAGAAACCATTTTATCTTCATCTTTTTTAGATTTTTTTAGTTCGTATTCTTTTTCCCAATCTGAACAATAAGTTTTTGGTGAAAGTGTTCTCATTTCATTTCCATCAATACAAGCTTCATGTGCACTTGTACTGTATTGTCCACCCATAAAAGATACTCTTGGGTGAGTCATAATTGTTGGAGCTTTGTGTCCTGGGAAGGCGTAACCGATCACATAGTCACGGTCGTAAAGATAATCTGTCCAACCTGCATTAACGACTACAGATGAAACAGAAAAAAGAGCGAGTGCGATTAATAAGTTTTTCATTTTGTTTCCTTTGGTTATCAAGTTGAAAATCAACTTTTGTTTTGTTGAAGGGAACCTACAAAAGAGAAATAGAGAAATCAATAAGAATTCACAAAGATATTATAAAAATTTCACAAAAAATAAAGAAGTATATAGAATTCAGTATGTTATGTGACTTTAGTTTTTATACTAAAAATCGTATAGGGAATATTTATACGGAAATGAGTATAATGTTGCTATATACGAATATTCGTATATAATAGCTATATACGGAAAGGCGTATAAGAGGAAAAGATGGAAAAAGAACTTATTATTGAAAATATTAATACTACTAAAAAGCTTGGGGTGGCCTTAAAGCGGCTTCGAAAAAGTAAAGGACTTAGCCAAACTGAGCTGGCCAATATGTTGGGCATTCGTCAGCCAACAATAAGTGATATTGAAAATGGTGTAGGGGGAACACTTGATTATTTTTTTAAAATAGTATCGGCATTAAAGGCAAATGTAGCGGTAAGTAATCTCTCAAGTATAAAAGTTGTTGATAAAAAATCAAAAGCGAAAAAAATGATTGAGCTTCTGAATGAATCGTAAAACAAAGTCTCAAACATTATATGTTTCATTAAATGGAGTACTTGTTGGCTTTTTAAAAAAAGAAAGTAGTGGTGCGATCAGCTTTCGCTATGAAAGCGAGTGGCTTGAAGAGGGGTTCGCTATTTCTCATTCAATGCCATTACAAGAAGATATGTATCGAGGAGAGATCGTATCTCGCTATTTTGATAATCTTCTACCAGATAATGATGAAATCAAGAAAACGGTGGCAACGAAATTTGGAGCAGAGAGTATTCGTCCATTTGATATGCTGAGTGTGATTGGAAAAGACTGTGTTGGTGCCTTATCTTTTTCTCATGAAGAGATAGATCCTTTTGAACAATATGAGATGAACTATAAAAAAATTTCGGAAAAAGAGATTGCTCAACGGATTAGAGAGTTAAGTTCAAGTAGTCCATTAGGAATGAAGGAAGGTGAATTTCGACTTTCTGTCGCAGGAGCACAAGAGAAAACGGCTCTATTAAAAATAAAAAAGGGATGGCATGAACCTCAGGGGATGACTCCTACAACTCATCTAATTAAAACACCAATTGGGGCCCTTGGAGAGTCCATAAACTTCAAAGATAGTGTCGATAACGAATGGGCATCGTTGGCCATTATGAAAAAGTTTGGCTTACCTGTATGTCACAGTGAAATTGAAGTTTTTGAGGATCAAAGAGTTCTTGTAGTAGAGCGATTTGATAGGAGGTGGGTTAAAAATGAAAGTCAAAACTTTTTAATTCGTATTCCTCAAGAAGACCTATGCCAGGCCTTAGGCTATTCTCCTTACCAAAAATACCAAAGTGATGGAGGTCCAGGAATCCTTGAGATTACAAAACTTTTACAAGCTTCAAAAGAGCAAAATGATCGTTTCGATTTTTTTAAAGCAATGATTATTTTTGACTTATTGTATGCAACTGACGGCCATGGCAAAAATTTTAGTATATTTCTCGGAGCAGATGGGTTTCGCTTAACACCATTTTACGACGTAATGAGTGGTTATTTTTTAGTTAAATCAGAAGGGCGATCCGTGAATAAAATGAAGCTTGCTATGGGAGTCGGTGAAAGTGGACATTATCGTTTTTCAAAAATCGCAAAAAGGCATTATTTAGAAACGGCCAAAAAATGTGGAATCATTGAAAGTAAGTTTGAAGAAATTCTAGAAGGTATTAGAAAGAGTTATTTGGCATTATCTTTTACTAAAGAAGAATTAGATACTCACTTAAATCAGAAAACCTTAGAGATTATTCTTGAGGGAATAGAAAAAAGAGCACGAATCTTTTTTTGATATCTCAAACAAAAGTTTGCAAGAGATTCGATTAAAAAGTGTAAAATTATTGATTTATATCAATGAACTTGTTGTTCGATTTCACTATGATGATTACATAAGGAGATCGAAATGAAAAAAATAATTACTCTTGCTTTAATCACGATGACCATTAACTCTTTTGGAAATGTTGATAATGTTAAAGCGTTAAAAATGGCCTTAGATGACGAGTACAAAGCAAAAGCCACATACTTACAGGTTATGGAAGATTTTGGAGAGCGAAGACCTTTTAGTAATATCGTCAACTCGGAAGAGAGGCATATTCAAGCTTTACTTCCGTTTTTTCAAAAGTATGGAGAGGCCGTTCCCCAAAATAAGTACCTTGGAAATGTGGCCAGTTATGATAGCTTCGCCAGTGCATGTCAGGCTGGAGTTAACGCTGAAATAGAAAATGTTAAACTCTATGATGAAATTTATAAGATAACCGATGACGAAGATTTAATTGCGGTTTTTAAGAATCTTCAATGGGCAAGCCAAAAAAGACATTTAAGGGCTTTTAAAAGATGTGCTAGGTGATAAAATAAAGTATGAATTATAAAATACTCTTAAAAATCCATTTAGTATTAGCGGCATTCTTTTTGAGCTTTCTCTTAGTTCTTCCGTTGTCAGGTGGTCTTTATTTGCTTGGTGAAAAGGGGAGCACAAGTGAAAAACTTCTTTTTATTACCGGTGAGACAAAAAACTTAGATCGCTCAAGCATTGAAAGTCTTTTACAAGAAAATAAGATTGATCACTCATTTGAGTATATCAAAAAGAAAGGAAATTCTCTTATCTTAAGACCGTCTCATAGAGAGCATATTGTAATTAAAAAAGAAGGTGATAATAAAAATTTCTATCTCGTGAAACCAAACTTTATAAAGTCATTAGTTGAAATTCATAAAGGTCATGGACCGAGGCTTTTAAAGTCATTTCAGATCGCTTCAGCGCTGGGGCTTTTATTGATTACCATTAGTGGATTAATTCTGTTGGTTAAGAGAAAGTCTTTAACAAAAGATATTCTCATCTCTTTTCTATCAGGCGCTTTTATCTTTATAGCTCTCTGCTTTATTTAATTTGAAATTAAGGTATTCTTTTAAAATGAAAACCTTAATTTTAACTCTCTGTCTTTTTATTACACAAAGCCTATATGCCAAAAACCTTTATCTTATTATCGACTCTTCTGGTTCGATGGCCGGAATGGATGAGAAGTTTAAACCCAAAATGAAAAGCGCCAAAACGGCCGTCCATAATATCGTAGATAAGCTACCTGAAGATACTAAGATGGCCCTCATAAGCTATGGCAATACCAAAAAAGGTGACTGTAATGATATCAACACGCTGGTACCTTTTTCTGCTGTTAATAAAAAGATACTTAAAGATAAAGTAGATTCTCTTAAGCCTCTTGGTAAGACACCAATTCAAGGGTCTCTAAAAAAAGCGTTGAGTAGTATTAAGACAAAAGAAAATGTCTCATTAATTTTAATAACTGATGGTATTGAAAGTTGTAAGGGGGATCCGTGCTCTTTTGTTGAGAAGTTAAAGAAACAAGCGAAGATAAGTTTCAAGGTCGATGTCATTGGCTTTGATATAAAAAGTAATCCTGAAAGTTTAAAATGTATTGCTGAAAAATCTGGTGGATCTTATATCGATGCTAAAAACAGTGATGAACTTCTCAATAAAACAGATGAAATGATACGAGAGGAGTTAAAAGATAAGGGAACGTTAGAGCTTGTCGATAAAAATAAAACAGTTTTAAACTTTAAGATTTTTGATAAGGATGGAAAGATCGTTACTGAGGGCAGTAATTACGGAAAGATTGAACTCTTACCCGGTATCTATAAAGCCGAAGTAACTCAGGCAATTACTAAGGCGGCAACGACCATAGAAGATCTTGAGATAAAAGCAAATAAAAACCTTTTCAAAGAAGTAAGCTTTGATAAGGCAATAAAGCTTAAGTTTGAATGGGATAAGGATCGATTTGGACGACCAGTCATAAAAGATATAAAAACAAAAGAAACCTTTAGACCCTATGATCAAGTACAAAGAAGCTCTGGAGGAGATAGGAAGTCTATTCAGATTGTGGCAGGGACCTATATTGTTAAAGCCATAGGTAAAAAGAACCACCTAAGTTATGAATCCGATCCCATCAAAATTGATAAGAGTATGACGATAAAACTAGGTCAAGAAAGACTTGGGAAAATCGAATTTGTTTTTATTAAGAAAGTTGGCTCTTTATATGTAAAAGGAAAAAATTATTATGGAAGAATATGGTCTAGAAAAATAAAAGGACCTTTAGACTTTCCCGTAGGTGAGTATATGATTCGAGGGTCTAAAGGATTTAAACAAAAAGTAATAATAAAGGAAAAGGGAGTTACGAAACTTGAAATATAAAATATGGGCTGTCTTTATATTCTTAATGAGTGGTTTTACTTTTTCAAACGAGATAAAGCTTAAATCAGATACTTTCAAAGTTCTTAAATACAAAGGAATAGCCTCCCATAAATTTAGCGAAACAGAAAAGGGGTTGAAAGTTGAAGTGAAATCTTCGGCAAACCCTATGATCTACAAATTTGAAAAGGCATCGATTCTAAAAGAAGTAGAGATTAAACTAAAAGTTATCGGAGAATTAAAACTTAAAGAATCTCTTCAAGGAGAAAAGAAAAACGATGACTTTCGTTTTCGCATAGGCCTCGTTTATGAAGGGGATCATAATATATCCTCTTTTCAAAAAATTTTTGCACCAGAATGGCTAAACGAATTATTCAAACTCGGAGAGGGTTATAAAGGAGTCGACCGTATTCAATTTTATACGACCTACCAAGATAAAAGAATTGCAGATAAATCCCGCGATCATTACTTCTCAGAATATTTAAAAGAAACACATAATCTTAAGATCGATTCAAATGGATTCGTCTCTCATCGCTTAAAACCTGAAGCTGATAAACGAGTTTTGGGCTTTTGGATTGCGATAGATGGAGATGATACAGAGTCTGAGTTTAGTGTTGAGTTGCAAAAGCTTAGCTATAAGAAAATATTGTAATATTAAATACTTAGGGCCGGTGGTATTACTCGGTCTTAGAAAAAAAATCATCAAAGTCTAATCAGATAAGAAAACCATGTAATTTTTAACCTTAGAACTCTGTGCGTCAAAAAATAGGGTATACTCCGCCGGATATTAAATTTAGGGGAGAGATGAAATGCAAATCTATATTGTGATTGCTCTGGCCGTTTTAGGCCTTTTTTCGTGTGATAGTAAAAAGTCGAGTGACTCTAATAATGAACTTCAGGTTGCAGGTTTAAGAAGTGGCCCAGATCATTTGAGATGGGACTATAATAAGTCTGAACTGACTCGTGCTGATTTAGAAAGTTATTATCATTTTGTTTATCGTTTTGGTGCTGCTGTAAGAGATGGAAAATGTCACTCTTTTAAATCTTGTATCAATAATCCAGAGGCCAACCTATTTTATGGTGAAATGCCAAATGAATTTCGCATGAGTGGAGAAGAACTGGCTGCGAGATACCCTGATTTAAAATTTGAATACGAAATTGATACAGCGACGGGTGAGAGAGTTCAAAAAATCTCTTCACATCCAATTTATGCGGACTGTGGTGATCTTCCAAAAATGCTTGAGGGCTTCCATGCTTTTATGAATAAGCTTCCCTTTGGAATGGCGGCTTTCCCAACATTAAAAGCTCCTGCTCGCGAGTATTTGAAAATTATGAAACGTAGAATTTCTGGTACGAGCTATCTCAATCAAGATACAAAAGATATTTATCTCGCTATGGTGAAAGATTTTCAAACTCGCTATGAAGCAGACCCTGAAAATGGAGAAAATCTTTATTCAGAAGTGAGACAAATGGTTAAAGAGTATAATGAACTCGTTAATACTGAAGTAGAGCGATTTATTCAAAATGATCCCAACTGGCAACAGCTAAAGTTCTCAAACCAGCTTCAGTATGACAAAGAGTTAAAAGAGGCTAAAAAACAATCTACGGTATTTTTAGATAGTCGATACGCTAGTTACGGAAATAAGTTAAATAATAGAAATCGACTAATTAAAAAAGGAGATAATGTTCTAGCAGTGTTTCAACTTATTTCAAATTCTTTTTCTACAAGCTCATTTAGGTTAGATCATCATGATGATATTTATAATAATGATGCTGCTACTTTCAAAGACTTCTATCCAGTAGACCTATCACGCGAATCACTTCCTCCGGGTTCAATTCTTTATGATCCGTCTGGACACTTGTGGGTTGTTTTTCATGTAGATGCCGATGGTGTTGTCCATATGATCGATGCTCACCCTGATGACTCAATTACTTATAAGAAGTCGACTGACATTATTGAAAAAATTAATAAGGTTTATCCTTCTAAGTTTGGTGGTGGGTTTCAGGCCTTGAGACCATGGAGAGTTTCGCGAGATGGCAGATCAATGGTGGGAACACCAAACCATATGTTACCTCATTATAGTTTAGTTCAATCTTATGGAACGGAAAACTATGATCCACGTCCTGAAACATGGTCATCAAATATTGAAATCATTGAAAACGGTGTTGTCTCTCAAAACCTCTATCAGTTTGGGAGAAGAAAGTTGTCGAGAAAGCCATTTCAAATTGATGTCCTTGGTGACTTTAGAACACAAATGAATGGTCTTTGTACAGCATTCAAAGAGCGTGTTGATGCTGTTGATAAGGCCGTAGAAAGAGGACTTCATAGAGAGAGTCATCCGATTGTTCTTCCCGCCAATATTTACCAAACAGAAGGTGATTGGGAGAACTTTTCTTCACCAGGTAGAGATGCCAGAATAAGGTCTTCTGTACGTTCGGTAATCTCGACTATGAAGCAAGCTAAAGAGCAAATCTTAAGTGGAAACACAGAGATGATCTATACTGGCTCAAATTTATATGAAGACTTTTTGAGAATTTATAACGATGTGGCCTATAGCTGTGTTGATCAATATAAAAATTCTAATAATAGAAACGTACAAATTAGCCTTAATGATTTTATTGGAAGAATTTACGATGTTTCTTTCGATCCCTATCATTGTCCAGAGCTAAGATGGGGAGCAAAGGGAAGAGAACTTGAAAGCTGTCCAGAGTATCGCTCTAGAGATAAGAAGATGGATTGGTACACAGCTCAAGAGTTTATCCGTTATACCATTGATCGTGATACATCAGTTGATTACTCAGTACCTTTCTCTCAATTTAGAGGTCTGAACTCTCAAAAACTTTTAAGTATGAGACCAATGGATCTTAATATTGCGGGTATTTTAAATTTAGAAAAGCAAAATCATCGTTATGTTTCTAATCGTGCCATCACAAATGGTTATATTAAACCAGAAGAAGCATACTATAACTTTGCGTTCACTCCAGGTACTCCTATTCGAATTGATAATGGGCCACTCTTTACAAATAACCTTGTGGTATCAAGGCTAGGTTGTCATAGAAATGTCTACGGAAAAAGAAGATATACTCTTATTGAAGATAATATGATTGCTATTCCTACGACGGGTTCTTGGATGGAAAATGCTACTTATAAAGATAAGAAAGATTGTCAGGATCAAATTAGAAGAGCTCAGAGAAATCTTAAAAACGATACCATCTGTGTTGGTTATACGGCCGGTAGAAATAAAGAAGCTTATTTAATTTATAATTTCAAAAACTACGAATTTTACAGCCAAGTGAATAATGGTCAAAGACAGATTATGTCTTTTAGAAATATTCGTGCCTGTGAAAGACGCGCAAAAACTCTTTAACTCAATACTCAGCTAGAAGTGAGAATCTGTTCACTTCTAGCTGAACATTAAATTAAAAAACTTAGAAACCAACAAAGAAGCCCTTATTTTGTTCGGCAACTCTTTTTAAGAAGATGTATTTCGGGTTATTGGTATCAGTGAGAAAATCACTTCCCACACCGACGGTGCTAATCTGGGCCTGATTATAATTTTTATTTCTAATCATTTGAGAGACGGTAAAAATGTCATCGAGCTTATTAGAGTTGCCTCGAGTGGGGGCACCATCAGAAAGTAACACGATATCGGTGGCATCAGAGTACCTCTTAAGGACATATTTCATCACATCACGAGTCGGAGTCGCACCATAAGGTCTTAAATTATGGAGATAACGATAAACACCTTTTTTGTTTTCAGGATGAAGAGGTCTAAGTTTACTCCAAAGACGTCTATAATTTTTTGCTCGTCCATCGGGGAAACTTACGACATCGATATGAAACTCACTATCCATAGAGGTGATAAGCATTTTTAAACCGGCCTTAACTTGTCCAATTTTATCTTCCATAAACATAGAGCCGGAGACATCGATAACAAAGACAATTCTTTTTCCTTTAAACTTAAAACCAACATCAACAGGAATTGAGGCCGTCTTGCGATCTCTTGCTTCATCTTTTTCCTTTTCGATTTGTTTTGTCAGGTTGGCAACTTTCTGCTGCGCTTGGGATTTTTCTTGAGAAAGAGATTCGTTTTTCTTTGTTAAATCTTTGATGATTTTTGAAAGGTTTGAAACATTTTCTTTGAGTTCTTCTAGCTCATTAAACTTGGCATCACGATCTGATTTCATATCAGCCTGAGATTCAGCTTTGAGGACTCTGGCATATCCTTCTTTTGCTTTTATCTCAGTCATCTTAGGATCTTCTGTTTTTGATTTTGGAACAGCAACATAGAGAATGATAACCGCACCGAGAGCGCCAGATAAAAGGTCTAGAAAAGCAATAGAAAAAACATTTGTTTCTCTTCTTTTCATCTAAAATTCGATCCTATTGACAAGATTTTCCATAACGTATTCTTTGATCGTTGCATGGAGGTTGTCTGTTTTTTCTTGGAGTCCATGAAAAAACCACATGATGATAATACTTAGAATCAGCGAAATTAAAGTGGTATCAAAGGCCACACCAAGGGTAGAGGTAATAATATTCATATCACCACTATTGGCCACCATCAAGTGAGGTAACGAATATCACTTTGGGCCGATTCTGATTTTTCTTTATTAATCTCAGTTTGAGCGGAAATGACTTCCATGATTTCAGGAATAGAATTATTACTTCGAAACTTGGTACAGGCCTTCTTAATCATATCAGAGAGAAGACCATGCTTTTTTGCTTTTTCTAAATCCATCATTTTAAATTGTAATTCTCTTATGTCTTTAGCGAGTAAAAGATCACGGCCGTTTGTGGGAAGAAGTTTCTTTCGAAACTGTTTTAACTCTCTTTGAAGTGATTTTCTTTTTTGGAAAATATCAAAAAGAGAAAGAAAGAAGGCAAGGTAAGTTAAAAATTGAATATAACCACCGCCAGTAAAATTGCCACCAAGTAAAACGAAAACTCGGTTGGCCATACCATCACCAGACATTCCACCTGTTGCATAATATCCTGCCGTTGCTACGCCTGAGATTAATGTAGCAAGTGCGACAGCCCAAAATAAAAGAAGAATTTTTTTATTGATCACCATAAGAGATCCTTTATTTTTCTTATACTTAATTATCCTATGGAAGGGGGGTTCGAGTTGAATTGATTAGAGAAAGTCTTGAATATTAGGTATTTATATAATTTACGCTAGATTTAAGCTGCCAAAGATTAGTGGGGGTTAACTTCAAGTCCATCGATGACACCTTTCATTAAGCCTGTTTCTTTATTGTGAAGGGGTAAACTCTCTGTGACATTATTTGTAGGACAGTCGCTGTCTATAAAACTCGAGGAACCATTATTTT
Source organism: bacterium (assembly GCA_030425045.1). Taxonomy (GTDB): domain Bacteria; phylum Bdellovibrionota; class Bacteriovoracia; order Bacteriovoracales; family Bacteriovoracaceae; genus JAUHVL01. Next base: position 10,002 of record JAUHVL010000009.1, on the reverse strand, counting down.
CACCACCTTCTGGATCTTTTGGTTCTGCATTTGCAGCAGAGTTAGTGAGAAGAGATTGAAGAGCCTCTCTTACGATGGGGGCATAGTTTCCAATGGAGAGACTAACATCTCTCATTATATTATCTCTACTTCCCGGTTTCCACAGGCTAAACTGCTCAGTTGCGTGCTCACAGGTTGCACTTTCAAAAAGACCAAGTTCATTTCTTAGGCTCATATCACCTGCTGGGGTACCAAGCTCTGACGTTGCAATTGGAGTTTCTGAAGAAATATGAGAATACCAGGGAATATCATCGGCGTGCTCACTTCTTGCGTGTTCGTCACCACTATATCCACCCTCAAGGGGCTCGATCACGGTGGCATTGATATATCTTCTAAAGTTTGAGGGTCTACAATAGAGGTCAGCTTCTTGTTGATTTAAGTAGTGGTATTCATCACAAAAACCAAGGACATGCATATACTCATGTAGCATGGTGCCTGATGGACTGCTGGAACTAATAACTGGGATTGTACCTGCTGCTCCACCATAACCTTCAATATCTGAGACCACCATGGCTTGGTCAAAACCGTCAGTGAAAGTAGAAGTCATAATATGACCAGTATCACATTCAATTATTCTTGGAACCTCAGGGTAAGTTCTTGAGCAGTCGAGATCTTCCGTTGGCATTTGCCTTACTTCAAACTCTAGCTCAAACTCATTAAAAGGAACTGTGTTTTGAAACATCCGAACGATCTCATTTGCTTTAGTAGGAGGATCTTGATCAGTATAAATAACATAACGATAGTTTGTAGCGTAATTACTAAGTGAAATGAAAAAGAGAACTAGGGTAAGTGCTTTGGTCATCGGATTTCTCCTTGACCAAGGTTTTTCTTTTCAACAAAGTCATAAACTATATAATAATCGACTTCTGTTGGCCTATAGGGAAGTCTGAATATTTTGAAATCTGTTGTCTTAAATTTTTCTCCAACAATTTTTCCATCGACGACAGATTCTTGATTGGAAATATTATCCCAAAAGACTTTTTGTTCAAAGACTACTTTTTTATCTTTAAAGAATTTGATTGAAATATTTGAAGACAATTGGTTCTCTGTGAACTCACAGACCATAGCTTCTTTTATCTTATGAAGTTTGATCTCTTCTTTACGCTGATCATATTTCCATAAAATGACAGAGCCTTTTTCTTCACAAGAAAAGGCACTTTGGCACAGGTAAAGGTAAACCATAAGCGAACTAATTATTTTCAACATACATTCATACTAACGCAATAACGTTATTTCCTTCTCTCTTTATCGATTAAATTGGCCAAGTAGTTGAGTTTTTGTCATTAGGGAGGTTTTGAAGTGCCAATAAAGCTTGGCAGGTTTTTAGAAAAAATGATGAAAACGTGGCATTTTTTTTAGAAATAAGCACTTTGCCTCTATACTAAGCTTATATTAAAGCCGATTTGTATTTATGATGAGAATGATTTTCTTTTTACATCTTTTGATATCTTCATCTGTTTATTCAGATGACGCTAAATTAGATAATGATCTCGTTCGTGAGCAATTAGATGTGCTGATGACGGTTGATCAAATCCTTGCCGATATGGAAACCTGTGAGGGCGAAAACGTAGACTCTGGTGAGCAGTATTGTGATCCAACCATGTCGCGATCTCTAACTTTAATTCAAAGTTATCGTGCCAATGGAATTCGTTTTAATCAAAGAGGTGTTCGACGTCATTTTGATCAGCTTGGCTATTCCGTAGGTTCTTTTGGTGCCTTTAGGGCCAATCGAAATAGCATTGATATTAGGTTGCAAGGAAGAAACAATTTTAGCATGAACGTAGGAAGCTCTCCTCAGATGATGAATATTGTTAATGAAAATGGTCAGAGTGTTTATAGCTGTCAGGTAGAAAATCCAGAAGTATACCATTCGGGTGCTGTGAGAACGACTGAGGCCCTCTCTGGTATGACCCGTAGGCAACGTTATGATTGGAATAAATTCTGTCAGGACTTTATCGCGGAAGAAGAAATCGCTTTTGCTGCCAGTGAAAATAATTGGCGCTTACCGAATGGGGAACCTTATCGTGGCTGTCCTGCCGGGATGGGGTGGAAGCATAGTATGTATTATGCCCTTTGTTTTGAAGGAAACCCTTCTATTAATGAAGATGTTTTAGAGATGGTTCCTAATTTAAATTTACCACCAGCTTTTACCTTTATGTTCGACGGCTTTAATGCTTTTGACCCTAGTTATTTTGGAGGGGCACTTGCCGCTAATGTGACGGGGGACGAATCCTCTTTTAGAACGCGAATACGTGATCGCGATGAAATGAGGTATTTCGCAGCTAGAGAATCAACGGCGATTAATACTTATTCAGAACTTTATATGAGAAGATTAAACGAAAATATCGATCAACCTCAACTGTTTTATTATGATGGAACAGGCTTTAGCCAAACTCACGGCGATATCAGTGCGATTACTTGTCATAACCAAATGCAAGACTGGTTAGATATAGCGGAGAGTGCACTGGGTGATCAAATTGATAGGCCTGAAACCATTGTCATGGGCTTTAGTAATGGAGGAGCAGCGGCCCTTCGTTTCCAACAATCAGTCGGAAGAGCTGGTCACACTACTGATCTTCTTATTACAGTTGATCCTATTGAGAGACTTGCTGGTTTTTTTGCTAGCAGAGCATTTCAAGCAGATTTATTACCCGATCGGCATCCAAATACCACACGGCATGTGAACCTCTATCAAACTAATGATGAAGGCTCATTAAACCTAAGAGGTCTTGAAATTAATTTGCGCTCACGGGAAGTCGCCGAAGCTGATGATAATATTAATTTAACAGAAGATCTCAATCCTAAAAACTCTCATATTGCGGCCATCGGCCACGACACAACGGTAGAGCGCATTCATTGTGAAATGAATAATGTTATTCAAGATACATTTAATCTTTGTCCATAATCTAGAGCTTCTTAGGAAGAACCTTCATCTCAAAGACACTACCATCTTCATGAATCGTTTTAAGATTGGCCCATTTTTGATACTCACTGACGACAGAGTAGGAGCCTATTTCTTTTTGAACACCATTTTCTTTGAGAAAAACACGGCCATTAAACTGGATGATTTTGTCGTTAATTTCTGAAAGAGTAACCTTCATTTCGAAAGGGTTTCCAAAACGTGCGGGAACCACAAAAGAGTTGCCGATATTAGCGACAATTTTGGTTTTCATTTGTTTTGTGCTCGTTTCACCTTTGGTGTAATGAGAATCAAGGTTGAGTTCGATTACATTACATCTGGTATTGAAACTAAAGAGAAAGAATATGAGGGATAAAAGTTTCATTAAATGAGAACTTTGCATTCACCATAGACGCTTTTAAATTTTTGCTTACTATGGTCTCGATAATCAAATCTCATTCTTGGGTATTGTCTATCGTCAGTGGCCTCAAATTCGACAATAAAACCCTCGAGAATCCACTCATTTTCATCATAGGTATACATGGAATAAAACCCTTGATGTTTTTCATGATGAAACATTAGGTTTCGGACCATCTCTATTTCAATTGGTTTTCCTTGGATTTCAGTTATGAGGTTGTAACAACCATTTTTTTGCCAAAGCTGATAACGCTCATCTTGGCAATCAACCTTATCTATTGTGATGGTGATTGTTTTATCAAAACTTGTGCACCCCACATGGTCTAAATTTTCGGCAGCAAAGATATAAGGGGTAAGAAATAATAAAAAGATTATTTTTAACATGGGCCATCCTTGGTTTTTTTAAGGATAGCCCGAGCACTATTGATCGACAAGACGATATATACTTGAGTTACTCTATCCAGTGATCTTCAAGCTGATCGAGTCCTTCTGCTAAGTTAAAATTATCTTGATGATAACGAGTTTGAAAGGGGTTATTGAAACAATCTTTTTCAATTGCAGCTTGATCATCCACAAGCTTAGCGAGTTCACAGTTAAAAGTATTTTCAACAATAAGTGAGTCTATAATAGTAAGGTGAGCGATGGCCCCATCGCGATAGATACTATAAGGAGAATTTTCATGGGTGACATGAATATTTTTATCCGCATTTTTAACTTTTCTTCCTCTTAGTTTAAGATTGTGGAATGATCCATAGTCTACATCTTGGTAAAGATTAATAAAACGTTTAGTTTGTCTGTCTCTTTTTCCTTCAAACTCAGATCCTTGTTTGAATAAAAAAGCTGCTGCTTTTGGAATAGGGTCAATGGTGATAACTAGGTCAGCGGGACGTTTGACTGCTCTTTTTGTTATATCTTTTTGAAATTTGATGGCATTCACGCCACCATTACTATAACCAAAGGTGATTAATTTTGGTTCAGATAGATTTGGATTTAAGCTTTTGGCCATATCAAAATAACGATCCATTTCTTTGGCACAGCCAATAGCTGACCTGAAGTTTTCTCGTTCATGAAAACCACTACTGGCATGATAATGAACTTGCATCTTCTCTTTTTTAATAAGTTCTTGATCTTTTAATTTATTTAAAAAGAAGCTTCCACCGTTCATATTTCCACGACCCATATCTCTGCCTTCACTTCCATCGAGATTTGCTATATCCAAGATACTTGTTGCTCTTTGAGCGTCGAAATCTGCTGCTCCATCAAAAACAAAAAAGATGTATTCAGGAATTTGAATATCTTGGATACCGCTATTATTCTCACAAAGAGATAATCTCATCTCTTGCATCCAGGGGATATCAAATCGACATCCTCTAAAATACTCCATACTTCCTGTTTTAGTGTCGAGATATTTTCCATCTTGCCCGAGAGCTTGCTCTGAGTGAGCAGCTTGTTTTTTAGCTTGATAACAAAATGATCTTTTCGTAATGGCAAGACTTGGGACAGCTGAGATCATGAGGGCAGCTGTTAATAATGCTCTTTTCATAGGGGGTCCTTATATTGTTATGCTGATATTTTAGAGGAAGTGAGGATGCTGGTGGGGAATTTTGAAAAAACTATAGAGGCAATGTTAAAGTGACTAAATTAACACCACTTCAAAATTGGAAAAGCCCGGTAAAGAGCTTCAATCTTTACCGGGCAGCCTAAGAGAATGAAAAAAATGGAATTTTTATTAACTCAACTCGATACCGCTCCCGCAAATAAAAAACTTAAATAAGTCCTCCTTTTAAGTTTTTTGGTTATCTCTATTTTACTAGGGAGTCGGATCAGTGCCCAAATCAAGGAAAGTTTTCGAAGCTAAAAGTAGTATATTCAGAGACTTAAAAAGATGTCCTGATCAGGGGGTGATATTCAACCCTGCCTCGATTTTAGGCCTAGGGTGGTTAAAGGTATGGAAATTCCGTTAATATTTTAGCGACGAACGAGCATACAACCTGCAGATGGTTGAATTTCAATAGTTTCACTTAAGGATTCACTATATTTACATTGGTTTAAGACCAGCTTAATGACACCATTTTCACGCATTACTGGTGATAGTCCATTTGTACACTCTAAGTTTTCAATATAAGCAATAAGGTTTCTATTAGGGCATATTAAAGCCGTTTTTGTTCTGCCAACTTCAAGCTCAAAAACCTTGGCCTTCTCAACAATAGAAGCCGCCTTTCGAGAATTCTCTTTGGCAAATAGGTTGACTGAAAAAAGTAGTGATAAGAGTATTAAAGCTTTCATAAAACCTCTGTGATAAGATTCACTAACTTATCGACTGATGAAAGTCTTTATGTGACGGGAAAGATCTTTAGAGGAATTATTTGCTCAGTGGATAGAATTGTAACCCAAGGTGATAGACCTGATCACATTCACCCTCACTCATTTCGTCGGCCATTTCTTGCATAAGGTCTGCTAGACGCTTTTTAAAATAGTCTTTTTTCTTACTATTCATGGCCACGGAATAACTAATGATCAGTCTTTTTTCAAAATCCTCTTGCTCAGTTTTTAAAAGCTCTTCTTTTGATTTATCCAAGAGGCGACTATGATAATGTCTAAATTCTTTTTTACTTTCTTTAGAGTTAAAATGGAGTTTAAGGCTCGACTTTACATACTTGCCATCATTTAGAACAACCAGACCTTCTTCTTCTAGAAAGTTAACGGCTTCGTTTGCTTCTTCATTGGTAATACCGAGTGCATTGGCGAAATCACCATCAAAGCTAGGGCATGTGATGAGATCTAACATGGAGACATAATACCATTTAGAAAGGATCTTCATTTGTGCTCTTGAACCGAGAACCCAATGTTTTTTTATTTTTTTCTTTGCTACTTTCTTGTGAGTCGGAGCAATATACTCCTCAGGAGTATAAGCAAGTTTTAAATCAGCGGTATCAGATTGGTCAATATCTAATACGCCAACAACAGAGTCGACATGTTTATAGGGAAGCTGCTTTTTTCCTTTTAAGATATCACTGACAAAAGAAGGTGATAAATTGAGGTCTCTTGCTAATGCTCGATTAGAGTATGACGAATTATTATTTTTCTTTCTGGTGAGATACTTTTCAATGATTGAAAGTATGCGCTCAGTTTGTACTAATTCTTGCTTCATGACCAGTTTCCTTTAAACATTGAAAATTATATTCTGATATAAAATCCTTAAGGGTATTAGAATTCTTAAACGTGATATTGTTTTTTATACTTTCATGAATCACAAAAGTATTATTTGTACCATGACAATGGGCAAGTCTTTGATAACCACTTCTCATCGGAATAAAATCCGTTGTAATATTTCTATTTCTAAAATAAACATGAAAGAAGTTACCGACATCTGTAACCATTCCCCAAAATCTTTGGCTACTCATTTTGTGATAATCAACGGGGACTAAAACAGAAGGGATAATATGAGAATAAGATCTAGCTTTTCTTAACTCTTGTAAAACGATCTCATTATGTCCACACTCTGCGGTGAGAGGAATGATGACGGCCGTTTTTTTATCTGGCTTAGAGTTATGAGGCTCAAATCTAATATGGCTAAAAACGAGAAGTTCAAAAGGAGTCATTGTTCCCGTAATTTTTAAATAATTTAATACTTGATACTTAAACCAGGCAGTAGCAATATCTCCACCACCTCCAATACCAGTGGCGCCGCCATTATCATTGTAGTTAAGATGTTTTTCATCAAATACTTGCTGAGTAAGCTGATTTTTTAAAAAATCACTTTGTAAGCCTTGAGGTAAATCTTTAAAAATCTCGATGAGTATCGACTTTTGATAGTTACTATCTTCATAACCAAGAGCTCCGAGCGACTCGTGAAGGGCCAATAAATTAATGGCCTGTTGTCCATATCGTTCAAGGTCTGTTTTCGAGAAGACTTCTCCTGCTAAGTAATAAGCAGAGTTTCTTCCACCTGCTACAGAGCTAATCTCACCTTCGATATTGTGATAATTGATTGTTTTTATTTCCTCTCTGAGCACGAGTAGATCAAGATCACCAATTTTAGTCACACCACTTCCAATAATGTCCGTGATCGTTTGCTCTGCTTTTCGCTCTAGCGGATTAGAGAGTAGCTGATCGGCAAACAAGTTTGCAAAACACAAAGTAAAGATGAGTAGTGAAAAAACTTTCATAGCTAATACAATAAGCTATTTAGACGTGGAGATGGGGGCTTGGGTATATTCTACATGGGGGTGTCCTTGAAATAGACACCCCTAAGTTATTGAAACTAATGAACTAGTCGAAACTAATCCCCATATGATGAGGTAGCTTAAAATAATTAAAGTCAACTTCACCACAATGTATTCTAAACGCTCCTAAGAACTGATCGATTCCACCAGACTCAATCATCAGGGGATGTTCTATTAGCTTTTTTTGTACCTTAAAAGTCATATTTTTACATTTACCAAAAGATACTACTTCTCTTTTTGAAAAGATATCTTCTCTTGGATAAAAAATGTTTCCGTAAATATTTAGAAAGTCTGATAGTTGAAACAAGATACTATGTCTTTTTCTAATATCCATTTCAAGATAGTTACGAGGAACGAGAATTCTAGGCCTTAAGGTCACTTCTTCATTTCCAAATATATCTGAACTATAAGTCATATACTGTTCTTCTGGCTTGCAATTCGCAAAAGGAGGATGAATTTGAACTTTCTCAGTACCTAAATCTAAGTGATTGGGTTCAAATTGTAAGTTTAAGATAAGATTAATCGCTTTAGTGCCGCCAACAGAATATCGGCTATCAGCAAAACTATAGATTCTAGAATAGAGGTTAAATAATTCATACTTAAAAATAGCAGATGGAAGGTCTCCGCCACCACCGACACCTGTCGCACCACCTTCTTCATTTTCTCTATTGAGTTGTTTGAATTTAAACTCATATTGAATTAAGCTGTCGGCCAAAAGTTCATCTGTTATTTGAAAGTCTTCTTTAGACATAAGAGCAAAGATAATCGATTTTTGGTATTGATTATCATCATACCCAAGAGCGCCTAGTGCTTCATGAATTCCAAGCAGTTCAAGTCCTCTGATATTATCAGGGATATAGGGGTAGTCGAGTTTACTATAAACAGTATTATGCTCATAAAAAGCAGACCTTCTTCCTTCGGCAAGCATAAAATTAGTATCGAGAGTCATCTCCAAAAAATGAAGTTTTGACATTTCTGATTTCAATTTACGAAGATCGAGATCCCCAATATGGGTAATTCCTTTTTCGAGTATTCTATCGACAATCTTCATGGAACTTGATTCCAGTGGGAACTGATGCATCGTAGCCGAGTAGGATACTGAAATTCCGAAAAATATGATTAAAACCATTCTTAACATAAATCGCAGTATATACGACATCATTTTAAAGAGGGGATGAGTCTATAATAATTTAAGGGTGTAAAAAGTTTTGACATTGATAAGTGAATCTTCCCGTCTTACGTACTTTTTAAAGTATTTTGTGGCATCTGTTGCCACATATTTTTAGGATCATTTTTACAAATGTTCACTTATTTTTTTTGATTATCTTATATTGAAATTGTTTCAATTAAGGAGATTTTAATGAAAAAACTATTAACCATAATTTTTCTACTCGTTGCAATCAACTCTCAAGCTAGTCTTGGTTCGTGGATTGGTGATCAAAAGGTAAAAGTATTTGGAACTGAAGAGGAAAAAGTTCTTCGTTTTGGAACATCTGAAGAGGTTATTGCTTTTCGGTTTGAACAGTTAAATAGTATTGCTAAAGATATAATTTCATTTTCTGATCGTTATTCAGCATTATTTAAAAATAACGATCTCATAGAGGCATCTCTTTCAATGCAGGATTATACGACTACGCAAAGAGAGTTATTAGAGTACATGCTTGATACTGAAAGTGGAAATCAAGAGTTTAAAAACCAGTTGTTAGCACAATTAAAATTTGTCTCATCTTATTATGCTCGAAGTATTGATAACGTTCTTCAAAGAGTTGGTGAAATTTCGGTGATCGGCCCAGGTGCCATTAATTTTTTATCAACACCTGGAGCAATTGAAAGAGCTTTTTTCAGGCTTGATTCTGACTTTGCAGAAGAGTTTCCATATTATCATCAAGTACTAAACAACTTTGAGTTATTATAAGCTTTTTTAAATAAAAATTTTGATCTTGGGAGCAGACTTTAATCAAACGCTCTTTCAAAAGCATCAAGTGTTTTTTCAAAGGCAGAGGGAAACTTTCCGTTTTCGGTATAATGTTTTTTTATCGCTTCTTTATCAAATTCTTTAACTCCTCGGTTTAAGATGGAGTCGACAAAATGTTCGGCAATTATAAAAACAATCGAAAGGGGAGTCATATTATGAGAGAAAGAAGAGGTAAAACCGATACCATTCAAAACACCATGATGCTGTTTAATCACCTGCGCGACTCCCATGGGAACCGTTGGCTCTTTTTCAATCATCTCAGCGCTACGAAGAGCATGTTCCATAATAACTCTTCTTTGCGCTGGAGTGAGGTCGTTTTCTATGGTGTTGAAGTCTTCTATCGTGTGAATCTTTGACCAATCGGGATCAGTGAGAGCGATATCGTGGAAAAAGCTAATAAAGGACATCTTTTCTAAAAATTCGTAGGTGGCCCAGTTGATTTTTTG
>JAUHVL010000041.1 GCA_030425045.1 bacterium | reverse complement strand
AAAAGGAGTTGCAATAAGTGCTTGTTCGAGGTCACCAAGGTTAATTAGTTTTTTTAAATTTTCATTTTTATTAATCATATTTCTGGCTTCATTATATATTTTTAATAGGCCCATGGCATAACTTACTCCCGCTTGAGCAGTTAGTTTTGCTTGTTCTCGATCTTGAAAATTATAAACTTTCAATTTGTTGAGTTTGGTTTCAAAAGTAAAGTCCGCCAACATCCAGGTAAGCATGGTAATCGCGGTGATCACCATAAGAAGGGCCATTCCCCTTTGACTTTTCAGCAGTGATTTAGACACCTTCATCGTCACCTTCTGCTGTTGTAGTATTATTATCTCCAGTTGTTCCAGGAGAGTTGGAGTTAGGCTGGTTTTGATTACCAGGTTTTTTCTTATTAGCAAGATCGAGCATTTTTTGTTCTTTAGCAGCGTCAAAAAATGGCCAATGAGGTTTAATGACTCTCATATGATTATACTCATTTCCCGCTTGGTCGATCATAACAAGTAGTAGGCGAAACATGCGAGGAATCTCTTTATCTTCACCATCGAGCTCTCTTAAACGTTGAACCCACTTTTCTGTTTTTCGATTCCAAAATTCAAAAGCAAAAGATTTTACTCCACGCATGAGGACTTGTTCTGGCCCTTTATCCCAGTCGATATCATCACGGTACAAATCCTCAGTGATGACTTTTCTTTTTAAAACAGAGAGACCTTTTGGTCTTTTATTTTCTTCATTTTCATCTTCTTCAGTCGTATCGTTATCTATGAAATACCTTACCCACACATAACGAGAGCTTTTTTCTCCCTCGAGTCTTCTTCTATGGGCGGTGGTGAAAAAAATGAGCTCATCTTTATTATCCTGTTCTAAAAGAGGAACTGGAAGATTTGAAACTTGTTCTTTCGGAAAATATTTTGTTGTGGGAAAGTTATTTGTTTTAACATCATAACCGCCATCAAAATTATTTTGTTGGTTTTGTTGATTAGGAGAGATGGTTGGGTAGGCAGAGAAATAAAGGGGGGAGTAAATTTGTTCTAAATCTTGGGCAATTCTTTCTACCGCCATCTGTACTTGTAAATATTCACGATCTTCTCTTGTTACTTCCGTTTGTGTTACGAAATTACTGTCGACCATGGAATATACCCCGAGTACCAAAAAACTCATAATGGTAATGGCAATAAGAATTTCAATTAAGGTGAAACCTTTTTGATTCACTTAAAATCCTTTGATAACAACCTTCGCTTTTTCATTATTTAGCCAAGAGGTGAGCTCGTATGTTTCCCCCGAGTCAAGATGGCGTACCAGCACTCGAACTTGCCAGACAAGTTTCTCCATATTTTCTTTAACCACGGCAAAGACTCTTTTTTGAATACTCGCTTTACTACTATCTTCATCTTCTTTTTTTCCCATAATTTTATCAAATTCTGGAATAAAAACAGCTTTAAACTCGAGCTCATATTCGTATTCGGGAAAGTCATCAAACTTAGCTTTTTCGATCCCCCCACTGGTAAGAGCTTCTGATAACTCCGGAGGATTAACGATAACTTCATTAATTTTCATTTGCGCTAAATCACGTAAACGAAGATTTGTTTTGAAGGTGGTGGAGTCAGAGATATTTGCAATATGGCCAGTTATATAACTAAGACTAAAAACTCCAAATAAAACTAGAGCAATCATCACTTCAATTAATGTAAAGCCCTTATGTTTTAAGTTCACTTAATCCAGTCCTCGAAAATATTTTTTGATTTTTCAGCTAAAAAATCCTCAAGATCGACAAATTGTTCCTCTTCGATATTGATATACTCTTCATCGGTATCAGTGCCAAAGACCTCGGTAGAGAGAGTGGCAATTTCAATATCTGTAGAAAGGATGATTAAACTTTGGTCTTTTTCTCCTGTAGGGTAGAAGTAAATCGCGGCCTGACCACTTTGAATAAATGATCTGGTGAGAGAACTACCAATTCCTTGAATTCTAATTTGATCGGGAATCTCCATAGCGCTATCACTGAATTCTTCTACGGCAGAGAATTGTTGATTTACCTTTTTTAAAACACGCTCTTCTTCTTCCATTTCGGAGATACTACTGGCCTGTCCCAGCTCCGCTACTTTTTTACTTAGAATAAAATTTGAATCTTGTGAGAACTCAACTCTAAATTCTTGGGGGTCTTTGTCGAGATCAAAATTAATACGAATAATGGTGTTTCTGATGGCGGCTTCGTCAGAGGCAAAACGAATTGCTCGGTCGATATTATCAAGTGTCTCTTCGAGTTTTTGGTGGGCAGAAAACATTCCTGTCCCCACCGAAAAACTAGTTAGAATAACCATGACCAAAAAGATGGCCACTAATATTTCAAGAAGTGAAAAGCCTTTTGAATTATTGAGCGTCGTCGTTATTCCCTTTTTTATTACGATGAGAAATATCGTCGTCTGTTTCTAGTTCTTGATCTGGACCTGCTGAGATAATATCAAAGTTACGGCCTTCAAGTTTGTAAACATAGGGCTCGTCCCATGGATCATTAGGAACTTCTCCACCATCAATGAATCCATCTGGTGGATAATTTTTACATTCTTTTCCACCGGCAGGCTTTTGTACTAAGGCCTCGAGACCTTGTTCAGTACTTGGATAAAAATAACATTTTCTTTTAAAGTCTTTTAAACGTGCTTCAAGATTACCCATTTGAATTCTTGCAGCTTGTATTTGACCTTCTTCAAGTTGTTCAAAAATTTTCCCTGCAACGAATGTACCGGCGATACCGATCAGGGTAAGGGCAATAAGAATTTCAATAAGTGAAAAACCTTTTTGGGTATGAATTGACGATTTTAAAAATAATTTCATTAAGTACTCCAGCGCTAACTTCAATCTTGTGGATTCTATTTTAGATTATCGGCTAAATGAGTTCAACTCCATCATGGGAATAACTACAGAAAAGACGATGAAGCCCACGGCCAAGCCCATGCCTACCATCATAATGGGTTCTAAAACAGAGGTTAGGCCAGACAGTCGGTTATTTACTTGTTCTTCGTAGTTTTCTGCTACGATATTTAACATATCCTCTAACTCACCAGACTTCTCTCCAAGTTTTATCATATGAACAACCATAGGGGGGTAATAACCAGACTTTTCAAGAGGTGCAGCAAGAGAAGCACCTTCTTTTACGTTTACGCGCGCTTCATCAACAGCTTCTTTCATATGAACATTACCAATAAGGTTTTTAACAATGGTGAGGGCCGTTAAAATAGGAACACCCGACTCCATTAATGTTGCCAGCGTGGAACAAAACCTTGAAACATTTATCATTGAGACAAGTGGCGCAACAATTGGGAGCTTAAGCTGGAGTTTATGCCACCAAGCTTCACCTTTTTTGGTATTGATATAGCGTATAAAAAGATACCATACTGCAAAAATTCCAATAATGACGAGATACCAATAATTGAGAAGAAAGTTTGATATCCACATACAAATTTGAGTGGGTAAGGGAACGGCCCTTTTCATGCCCACAAAAATTTTAGTAATCTTAGGAATCACAACCGTAAAAATTACCCCAAACATAATTGCACCAACCACGGCCATAATAATGGGATAGGTTAGGGCACCTTTGATACGAGACTTCAGCTTCATTTGGGCCTCTGTAAAATCAGCTAGTCTAAGAAGTACAACTTCTAACGTACCCGATTGCTCTCCGGCCTCAACCATATTGACATAAACATTATTAAAAACTTTTGGGTAATCCGATAAGGCGTTAGCAAGGGATGTCCCTTCATTAACTTTTGTTCGAATTTCAGAGAGAATAATTCTCAATTTGGCACTTTCAGTTTGATCCATCAATGCAGAGAGGGCCTCGACGATTTGAATCTTTGCTTTTATTAAGGTGGCCAACTGCCTGGTCATCAGTGAGAGGTCTTCAATACTCACTTTATTACCAATATTGGCAAGCGCACTTTGACCTTTATCACTTCCCGATTTTTGCTCTTTGATCTCGATGAGCATAATACCAAGAGATCGTATTTTAGATTTTGCTTGAGCTAAGCTTTCACTATTAATGGTCGACTTTATTTCTTTACCGGTTCGGTCGAGACCTTTATATGCGTAAATTGCCATAGTTGCTTATACCTTAAAGATGTTCTTGCTCATCCTCTTCATCGTTGATTACTCTCATGACTTCTTCCACAGTGGTTTCACCATAAAAAATCTTTTTAATGGCGTCGTTACGAAGAGTCACCATCCCTTGAGAAATGGCCATCTTTTTTACTGTTGCAGCGTCGGCCTTTTTAAGAATCAAGGCCCTCACTTCATCAGTAATGACGAGCAGTTCAGAAGCGGCAGATCTTCCGTCATAACCGCGGTGGTTACATTTAGGACATCCAACAGCTTTAAAGATCGTGGCCTTTTCGGGAATATGATCGAGACCTAGAATTTCCATTTCTTCATTGGTTAACTGGTGTGGCTCTTTACACTCGTGACATAGAGTTTGAATAAGTCTTTGGGCCAAAACTCCCGCAAGAGATGAGGCGATAAGAAAGGGTTGCACGCCCATATCAATCAGTCGGTTAGGAGCAGAAGCAGCATCATTGGTGTGAATTGTTGAGAGAACAAAGTGACCCGTTAGTGAGGCTTCGATCGCCATCTGTGCTGTTTCCAAGTCCCGGGTTTCCCCCACCATAATGACATCAGGGTCTTGACGAACAATAGACCTTAGCGCTCTGGCAAAGCTGAGATTAATTTTATGGTTAACTTGAATTTGAGAGACCCCTGAAATTTCATATTCTACCGGATCTTCAACTGTAATAATCATCTTATCGGGGGAGTTAATCATCCCAAGAATAGAAAATAATGTTGTGGTTTTACCAGAACCCGTGGGACCAGAAACATAAACGACCCCGTGTTTTCTTTGGGAAAGTTCATGGAGTTGATCTAATACTTTTCCGCGGTAGCCAAGTTGTTCTAGTTCTGGTGCTTTTGATGATTTTTGAAGAACCCTCATCACGATTCTTTCACCGGCTTGAATCGGAACTGTTGAAAGTCTGATATCCACATCTTTACCGGCCATCTTTATAGGAATACGACCGTCTTGAGGCATTCTTTTTTCAGCAATATCGAGTTTGGCCATAACTTTAATACGTGATGAAACGGCCGCATGTGTTTTAATAGGTTGGCGAAGTATTTCGGTCATCACACCATTAATTCTAAAACGATAGATCGTTTCTTTTTCATAGGGCTCTATATGAATATCGGAAGCGCCTTCTTTAACGGCCCTAAAAATAATAGAGTTTACGAAACGAATAACGGGAGCCTCATCTGCTCCAGCATCGAGAATATCGATCGGGCCATCAAGGTCTAGTGATTCATCAAATTCATCTTCTAGGGTATCGACTAAGTTTCGATTGGCCTTTTCATAAACCCTGTTGACCGCATCTTGAATTTTAAGAGGAGGGGCGACAACCAGAGAAATTTCTTTTTTAAACAACTCTTGAAGATCGTTGATGGCATCAAAATTAAAAGGATCGCTGATGGCCACATAAACAATATCATCTTCAATCATGAGAGGAATGAGCTCGTTATGTTTGGCGTAGTTAATCGGTATATCAATCGTTAAATTTTCATCAATTTCATCAACTTTGATTTCAGTCAAATAGGGAATATCTATTTGAACACACATAACTTTCACAATGTCATGAGGGTGAATATAGTTTTTCTTGAGAAGAATTTCACCGATTAGCATTCCCGAATCTTTTTGCAGCTCAAGAGCTTCTTCCAATTGATCTTCAGTTAAGCTTGTATATTTTAGGAGCAGCTCACCAAGTTTGAATTTTTGTCCTTCTACTTTTTCTAAAATATGATCAGATAATTTCATTATTCATTGGCCTCAATTTTTTGAACTCTTACTGGAGCTGCTGCTTTACGATCAATTTTTTGAACAATATCCATATAGTTAGGTGGAGCTACGCGATCAGAAAGTTCGATTTCATCATTTCCACCCTGGATGCCATCACTTTCGTTGGTATCTCGATACTGAGTTCTGTCGTTATCGTCGTAAAGAGGTCCTTCTTCTTGTTTTTTAGCCTTTTCATAAAGGCCTTTAACCGTGGTTCCAAAAGGATCATCTTCACCCAACGTATTTTTTAAGTGACCACTTCTTCTATTGAGAAGGTCTTGCACTTGATTGGCATTATCTTTTTGATAGGAAGCTAAAATTCTTGGAGTTAAAAAGAATAGAAGGTTAACTTTTTCTACTTGTCTTTGGCGGTTTTTGAAAAGCCAACCAAGAACAGGGATATCTCCGAGAAGGGGAACTTTACTCTCTGTCATAGTTTCTCTGTCTCTCATAAGACCACCCATAGCGATGGTATCTTTGTCTCTTACGACGACAGTTGTATTTGTGTTTCTTTCAACGGTGGCCACCCCTTGACTTTGAAGCCCACTAGGAAGAGGTCTATTAGAGAAGTCTTGCATCTTTTGTTCAATTTTAAGCTTCACAAATCGTGTAACTTTATTAATTTGAGGTGTAATTTTTAAGGTCATCCCAACTTTTTGCTGCTTAATTGAAGTTGTGGTGGTTCCACTCGCGGCAGTTGCTGTCTCAGGTGTTGGAATACTCTCACCAACTTCAAAGATTGCTTCCGAGTTATCAAGCGCCAGAATTTGCGGAGTGGCCAGAACGTTTGTACTACCATTATTAGCAATGGCCGTGATGAGACCATTGATAGTATTTACCGCAATATTTTGTCCACCAACTTCGACGTTGACAGTTTTTCCAATCCCGATCCCCGCAAAGAGACCACCAAGACTGGTGATTTGATTGGTGAGAAGAGAGACCAGTCCATCATTTCCACCTTGAGTGAAGCCCACTTTTCTCGCGTTCCCTGAACCGTAAACACCCATGACTGAAACACCAAAGCCTCTCGCTTTTGAGACCTGAGTTTCCATCATTAGACCCTCAACATAAACTTGATCTCTAGCAATATCCAACTTAGCGATCACTTCTTTCAGCGTTAAATAATCTGTCGGAGAAGCGGTTACGACCAGAGCATTGTTTTCTTTATCAGCGGTAATTTTAACTTCTGCAGAGAAGAGTCCATTGACAGGAGAAGAAGAGCTACTTCTTCTACTCAGTGTTCGTCGACTACTTCTACTCGACGAGCCTTGTTGGGCTCCACTGACAAGAGATGAAAGTGTTTTGGCCAGTGTTTCTGAATCTCCATGATTGAGGTAATAAACGTGGACACGACCACCGTTTCGACTTATATCTTTCACATCGAGTTTTAAAATAAGTTCTCTTAATCTTTTTGCCCCTTGAGCATTGGCCATGGCAATAATCGTGTTGGTTCTCGGCTCGGCAATAATTCTTGAAATGTCCTGACTTCCTTGTGAACCTCTAAATTTGCTTTTGCCTCCACTTCGGCTTCCCCGTGAGCTTCCTTTTAAAATCTCATCAAGAAGATTGGCAATTTCTTGGGCCGAAGAATGTTTCACGGGAATGATTTGAAGTGTTTCATCGTGACCTGGAACATCAATAAACTTTACAAGTCTTACAAGTCTATTAATATTTGATCCGGTATCTTGTACAATAAGGGTGTTGGTCTGTTTAATATCCAATATTCGACCATAACGAGACATAAATGGTCTAAACGATCTCATAACATCTGAAGAGTCGATATTTTTAAGAGGAATAATTCTCATCACATAATTATCAGTATTCGGAGTATAGTTTCCCGTATAGATTTTTGTTGGGGTATAACGAATATCTCTGGTGCTCACAACTTTCCAAAAAGAGCCACTTTGAACAAGGGTTAACCCATTCATCTCTAAGGCCGTAAGATAAGCTTTCCAAGCATCTCCAACGGTAATAGGAGAGGGAGCAAGAATGGAAACTTTCCCTTTGACTTCTTTATCAAGGATAAGGTTGATACCGGTAAGTTTTTGCATTTGTTTTGTTAAATCAGTTAAAGAGGTATCGGGAAAATTAAAGCTTGTAATAACTTCAGGGCCAAAAGCTGTTTCAGGATTAAGATTCACATAATTTTTATCTTTTCTAATAGCCGATGTTCCTTGAGAAGTGGACCTCCCAAAGGCGTCGGTATTATTTGATCGTTCAGATCGAGAAGGAGTATCGGGAATATTGATACTGGGAGCTTTTTCTTCCGCATTTTCACCACGAGCATTATTAAATTTTGTTCGAGACTTGTATTTTGAAAATTGGGCAAAACTTGGTAAGGCCAAGATCAAAAGAGTGCAGGTAAGTAGACGTTTCATGGGCGTTCCTTAGTCGATGAAATCATATTCGTAAGTGATTTCCTCGCCATTTCTTTTTAATGTTATTTCATAGTGGTCACGTGTTTTAAGCTGACCAAATTGAGACATAATTTCATTTAAACTATTGATCGATTTTCCATTGATATTATTAATAATATCTCCATCTTGAATATTGAGATTACTAAAAATAGATCCGGGAACAATTTCTTGCATGGAAAAGGATAGAGTGCCATCGGGATTTTGAATTTGTACTGCTCTGGCTTGGGTCAGAATATTGGTCATATCAGATAACATTTCATCTCTAAGAGATTTTTTAATTTTAAATTTGTTACCTTCGTTAGAAATACCGGTTCGCTTAGCAGCTTGAATAATCTTTTTACCTTTTTGCAGGTTTCTCTCTACTTTGATAGGGGCCAGTCGCTTTTCTCTTTTTTCTTTTGCCGCAACATATTCACATTCACCGGAGTTTAGGTTTTTCAAAATTACTTTTTTCTCTACGATTGCTCCAATTTCAGCAATATTATTGACCTTTTCACCTTCTCTTAAATACTGAAGACCTTTATTTCCTCTTACTTGCACACTGGCGACAGATTTAACGGAGTCTTGTAACACCACTGTTGAGACTAAGTTAATGGGAAGGCTACTTCTTCTTGAAGCCTTTTTACAAACTAAGTTTTTGTCAATTTTCTTCTCAACTTTGACGGGAGCTTTGGTATCTCCTTTGGCATTAAAAAGATCATTATTCCTAATGGAGGTGAGATGACCTTGAAGCTCTCCTGTATTAGACGGTTGAAAACTTCTGGTCACTTTCTTTTTTACGCTTGTATCGGGTTTAATCATAAGAGCGACGAGTCTTCCAACAAAAAATGTCGTTCCACTAAAAAAGAGAACGATAAAGGCTTTATGAATAAAAGGCCTAGACTCTGGTGAAAAGACTGTTTGAAAAATTTTATTAAAATTTATCGATGATGATGAAGCGGCGCTATCAGAGGACGCTTTGGCCATTTTTGACTTCAGTGAAGCTGTAAACTTTTTACCAAAAGATTTTAGTTTATTATCTTTTTTCTTAAGTTCGTTTGGAATTTCAACTCCAAATTGACTATCTTCGTGAGTGAAGTCCGATTCGTCTTCATATGAGTAATCCGTCACATCATCTGAAGATTTTTTAAAGACATTAAGTTTTCTTAAAAAGTTCTTGAGCTTTTCCATATCAGAATGCCCTAAGTCGGGCCGGCCTCCTTGCCTCTTTTTATATATTTTATTTTAAGTCATTTCTGTGTGCATCAACAAGTAAGATTTTTGTAAGAAATTTAAAATCATTGTAAAATACTCAAGTATTGAGACATTAGTAATTTTAGATAAGTAGGTATAAAATCTTTTTGTAAATTATCTATCAGTGGAGTCCCTGCATGAGTGAACAATCAGATCAAATAGAGTCAGTTGTCGGAAGTTTTTTTTACGGTGAAGTAGATGAGAGTCTCACTTTTCCCTTTCCAAGCTTGAGTGCTGAGCAATTAGAGATTGGTAGAGAGTTTTGTGAAGCGATCTCACGATTTGCCGATGAAAAAATTGATGGTGAAAAGTTTGATGAGGAAGCAAAAATTCCTGATGATGTTATTCAAGGACTCGCAGAACTGGGTATGTGTGGACTTATTGTTCCCGAAGAAATGGGAGGAATGGGGCTCGATTACACCTTGTATGCCAGAGTTTTTAGTGAAATTGCAGGTCGGGATGGATCCACCGCCACTTTCTTAGGAGCGCACCAATCGATTGGTTATCGTGGACTTTTACTTGCAGGTTCGGAAGAACAAAAGAAAAAATGGCTTCCTTTATTAGCAACTGGTGAGAAGTTTGCTGCTTTTTGTTTAACAGAGCCCGGTTCAGGTTCTGATGCTTACTCTATTAAAACCAAAGCGGTTAAAGACGGTGATCACTATATTATTAATGGTCAAAAATTATGGATTACCAACGCAGGAATGGCCGATTTCTATACTGTTTATTGTAAGACTGATCATGAAGTCGATGGCAAAACAGTTGAGAAAATTAGTTGTTTTATCGTTGAAAAAGGTATGGAAGGTCTAAGTTTTGGTGAAAAAGAAAACAAAATGGGGATTCGTGCCTCTGAAACGAGGGCCGTTTTTCTCGATAATGTGAGAGTTCCGGCAGAAAATATGTTAGGGGGACCCGGTAAAGGTTTTAAGCTAGCGATGAATACATTGAACTCGGGAAGAATCTCTCTAGGTGCAGGTTGTATTGGTGGAATGAATCAGCTGATTAAAATGGCCATCGATCATGCTAATAACCGAAAGCAATTTGATGCTCCCATTATTGAGTTTGGAATGATTCAAGAAAAAATTGCTCGAATGTCTGCACTGACATATGCCTTAGAATCCATGGTTTATCTCACTACCGAAAATATGAACCGTGGACTTAAAGATTATTACTTAGAAACGGCCGTTTGTAAGGTTTTTGGCTCTGAGGCCTTATGGGAAGTTGTCGATAATTGTCTGCAAATCGCCGCCGGTAATGGCTATATGAAAGAGTATCCCTATGAAAGATATATGAGGGACACACGTATTAATTTAATTTTTGAAGGAACTAATGAAATTCTTCGCTGTTTTATTGCTCTTTCCGGTATCAGGGGTCCTTCTGAAAATCTTAAAGAGCTTGGTAAGCTAACCAATCTTGGTCACGCCCTTGAAGATCCCATTAAATCACTTGGGGTTTTATCAGACTTTACAAAAAATAGAATTTCAAAATGGATGCCCACGAGAACATTGACTCAGGCCCATGAAAAACTAGAGGACTGGTCCGATGAGTTTTCTGCAATGTTGGCAAACTTTTCACTGCAAGTTGAAAATACGCTTATGAAGTACGGTAAAAATATTATTGGTAATGAGCTTCCGCAAAGAAGAATCGCGAATATGGCCATCGAACTTTATAGTATGGTTGCTGTTATTTCACGAACAACATCTATTTTAAATGATGAGAAGGCCAGTGAAGAAAAGAAAAAATACTGTCTTAATTTAGCGGAACTTTCTTTGAAAAGAAGTCAAAGAGCATTTGTCGCAAACTCTAAAGAAATGACAAAAAATACAGATAAAATTATTAAAGAGGTTGCCGCTCAAGTTTCGAAACAAGCTTCTTATGGATTGGATATATTAGACTAGTGGTGCTGATCAAACTTTCACTTGTTCTTATTCTTTTGCTAAATGGTTGCTCTCGAAAGACTGTTTCGAATCAAGAAATATCAAGGAAGTCTCAAGAAAAAAAAAGAACAACCATTGATGGGCCAACCGCAATTTCTAAAAAAGCACCGTTTCGTGATGCCACTGAAACGTGGGGACTAGAAAAGATAAAGGCCTTACGTTTATACGCGGTTGATTGGGACGATGACGGTGATACCGATCTTGTTACTTTAAATAGTTATTACGATCATCCGAAATTCTATCGATTTGATTCAAAGCTTAAAAAGTTTATACCAGTGCTTAAAACGCCTATTAAACACGATATGAGGGCGAGCTTTCTCTCTTTTGTCGATCTTAATAAAGACGGGCTTTTAGATTTAATTGCCGTCACTCTGAATCAAAAGTCTGAATTAACTCCAAGACCTATTGAAATTTATGAGGGCATGAAAATCGATGGAAAAGTAGTCTACCGCCATAAATTTAGTTTTCCGACCCCTATGCCAACCAGCTCTCTTGGAATTGCTGATATCAATATGGATGGGCTCCTCGATCTTTATATCGGAAATTGGTTTTCTTTTAAAAAAGGTGAAAATGCACTGACATCACCTGATCGAATTTTTCTTGGGCAAGGTAAGGGTTTTTCTTTTAAGGATTCTAGTTATTTAATTGAAGAAGTTGGAATCAAAAAAGATGATAAATTTATCAATGCTCTTCCTACTTTTGGCGTCTCTGTTTGTGATATGGACCAAAATGGTTTTCCCGATATATTAACTGCTTCATCAAGTCGATTTAAAAATAGAATGTGGATGAACCTCAGTTCATCTGAAGGCCCGGAGAAAAGAAGGTTTCTCGATCGAGGTGAAGTATCGGGAGTTGCCTATGATCGTGAAAAAACCTTTGGTAAAAATCACGGCGGTAATTCGTTTTATCTCAATTGTGCTGATTATAATAATGATGGAATTATCGACCTTGCACTTGGAGAGCTTTTCTATGCATTTGATGAAGAGTCTCAAGATCGATCGAGCATTTTAACAGGAAGTACGTTGGACTTTCCTCCAAAATTTATTCGAACAGAATACCATAAAGATGATGGCTCCGGCCGATGGGGGCAGGGCGATCGAAATGCCTTATGGAAAGATTTATCAGGTGATGGCCTTCTCGATCTTATCATTGAAAACTCAGGCATACCTCCCTACTCAAGGCTTATCTTTTTTGAACAAGAAAAAGATCACTCTTTCACCGATCGGGCCAAAAATTATGGCCTCGATTTATTAAACCCATCGGGAATAATCACCGCCGATATTGATAATGATGGTGATCTCGATCTTATTTCAGGTCAATCGACCTTAAGAGATAATAAAATTAAGCCCAGGCTCTATGCTTTTGAAAACTTACATAAAAATCGTGCCATAAAAATTTATCTCAGGGCCAAAAGATCCAATATCCGTGGTCTTGGCAGCACAGTTGTTTTAAAAACTAATTTGAGAAGTCAAAGAAGAATCAACCATGTCATTGCAGGTTCAACACCCTCTCAAGCTGAAGATGGCCTTGTCTTTAATCTCAAAAGAGGAGAAACACCAACCAACTTAACAATAAGATGGCCTTATCTTGTTAAGCCTTCAAAACAAAGGGCCTATCCCTTGTCACAAACATATAAATTTAAAACGAAATTTCAAAACTATCCTGCAACTTTCACTGCATGTGATAATGGCAGGCTTTATATTGGTAAAAGAAGAAAGTGTCCTTGAGACAATATTCTATCTGATAAACAACATATCGTAATACTTAGGAAGCGCCCAATACTCATCGGGAACCAATTCTTCAATTTGCCCACAGAAAGTCGCCATCTCTTCTGTCAGAGGTAGGATTTTGTTTGCAATCGTTTTTGATTCTTCGTTCATATCAGAAGGTAGTTCT
This sequence comes from bacterium, assembly GCA_030425045.1. GTDB lineage: Bacteria > Bdellovibrionota > Bacteriovoracia > Bacteriovoracales > Bacteriovoracaceae > JAUHVL01. Next base: position 8,744 of record JAUHVL010000041.1, on the reverse strand, counting down.
TCTAAAGCATTATTAAGCTGGTTCAACCTATTGTAGAGACCTTCGCTAGCAAAATTTAATTTTTTATAAATTTCTTTTTCAAAGGCCGATTCGATTCCAATATCTTTTTGATTTTTGACACATTGACTGAGCTCATTTTTATATTTAACAACGGCCGGAAAGACGTACTGGTTAATCATAGAAACCATAGTATTAAACTCAATATGTCTTAAGGTATTATAACGTTCCACTAAAACATTGTGGCGCATGACCAATTCATCTTTAGAAAAGATTTTTTGTGTTGTTAAAAAGTTCGTTGCCTTTTCATCTTTTAAAAGAGGAAGTGCATCAGCAGATGTTTTTAAATTTGGTAACCCTCTCTTTTTCGCTTCTTCGACCCATTCATCGCTATAGCCATCGCCATTAAAAATGACTTGGTGAGAGTTGGTAAGCCATTTCTTGGTTAAACCAATAAGTGCTTCGTCTAAATTGGTTCCTTTTTTCACTTCTTCTTCAAGATAGCTGGCCGACTCATCCATCACTTCTGCTACGGCACCATTTAAAATAGAAAGTGGAAGACCAATGGCCATATCAGAACCACAAGCTCTTAGTTCAAAACGATTTCCTGTAAAAGCAAAGGGAGACGTTCTGTTTCGATCAGTATTATCTTTTGAGAGATCAGCTAATTGCTGAACTCCCGACTCAATAGTTCCAATCTCTCTTGATGTGACTTTTTCACCTTTTCTGATTTCATCAAAAATTTTCGCTAAGGTATCACCTGTATAAACTGAAATAATAGAAGGAGGTGCTTCGTTGGCCCCCAGTCTGTGGTCGTTACTAGCACTTGCAATTGATGTTCTAATCATTCCACCATGTCTGTGAATTGCTTCAATAATAGTGGCGACGGTTGCAAGAAATCTAAAGTTACTATGGGGCTCTTTTCCAGGTGATAAAAGGTTTAAACCCGTATCAGATGAGAGTGACCAGTTTAGATGTTTACCTGAACCATTAATGCCAGCAAAAGGTTTTTCGTGGTAGGTGACTTCAAAATTATGTTTATGAGCAATTCTTCTGAGAGGCGCCATTAATAATTGATTATTGTCAGAAGCAATATTTGATTCTGTGAAGATAGGAGCGATTTCGTATTGCCCTGGTGCTACTTCGTTATGTCTCGTTTTGGCGTAAATTCCTAATCGGTATAGCTCTAAATCAAGCTCTTGCATAAGGCCCATGACTCTTTCCGAGATATCGCCAAAGTAATGATCATCAAGCTGCTGGTTTTTTGCTGATGGAGAACCAAATAATGTTCTACCAGTCATCACAAGGTCAGGTCTGGCATAATAAAAAGCTTTATCGATTAAAAAGTACTCTTGCTCAGGCCCACAAGTGGTTCCCACTCTTTTGACATCGTTTAATCCCGTAGCCTGAAGAAATCTTGTCGCCGCTTGTGAAATACGAACTTCTGATCTTAGAAGAGGAGTTTTTATATCGAGTGCGTGACCAGTATAAGAAATAAAGGCCGTGGGAATACAAAGTGTTTTCCCATTAGGTCCATCAAGTAAAAACATAGGAGAGTTTAAGTCCCAAGTGGTATAACCTCTGGCCTCAAAAGTTGATCTCGTGCCCCCGTTAGGAAACGAAGAGGCATCGGGTTCACCTTGCATCAGTTGAGATGCACTTAATTGTTCAATGGGTAATCCATTTTCTACATTGATAAAAGCATCGTGTTTTTCGGCCGTGCTCCCCGTCAGTGGTTGGAACCAGTGACAAAAGTGTGTGGCCCCTCTGGCCATGGCCCATTCTAGTGCTGCGTTAGCAACGACGGAAGCGTGGTCTTTCGAAATGGGTGTATGGGAGCGACTAATTTCTTGCAGCTCTTTTCTGATATGATCGGGAATCTCTCTTGCCGTGTGATAATCGAAAGTACTTTCACCGAAGAGCTGGCTAGCTTTAATTGGATTACCATCTTGATCGAGTGGATATTCGATCTCTCTGATTTCTCGATTAATAACTTCTCTACGCATTGGCTTATGATTCATAGCAAAAACTCCCTTTAAGTGAGTAATTTGAGGTATTTAAATTTCACTGAAATTTTATCTGATTGAAAACTGAATGTCTATAATAATTACTTATGGATGGTATTAGATTGGCTAATGTTACTTGCGTTAAGGTTATGAATTTTTAATTCTTCGGCCCTTACTTTGCCAAAACATAATAAAGTTATCGAAAAAACGATAAAAAGTAATTTAGCTAATATTTCTTGAACTTCATGAGGAAACATTTACTTCTCCAAAATTTCTCACATATATTAAAAAAAACAACGTTATTTTATGACAAATTAATTATGACTAGACAAGCCACTGTATATAAAATTGTTTCTTGCGATGAGTTAGACTTTCCCTTTTCGACACCATCTTTTGATAAAAAGTTTCTCTCTGACCAGTGGAAAAGTTCTCGGGGAGCTTTATTTTCTGCCCTTCAAGAAATTGGTCATAATGTTGATAAAAGTGAAGATCTCAATATTATCGATTATCTCTATTTGGAACATTTTAAAGAAATAAAAGTTTCACTGTCTCATCATAAAGATTTTGGAGCAGCACTGATCTGTACTAACCCTTCCGTTTTATCAGTGGGAATTGATATTGAGGCCAATGATAGAGTCGTGAAAGAAGGGACATTGAAATACTTTAATCATGATAATGACGATTTTGATTCTCCTTATCTTAAAAAATGGGTTGGAAAAGAGGCGACATTTAAAGCATTATTTCCTTTTTGGAAAAGAGAGAAGCCACTCGTTTTATCAGATATCTGGATAGTGGAAGATAATTTTGGTGTAGAAGAATCACCACTAGGAAAAGTAGAGTGGTTTTCACAGCAGAACTTCATAGGTGCCAATGCTTTTTTATATGAGGAACTAAAATGACGAAGATAAAAATTACAACTCAGGCAATAGATCAAATTAAGCTCATGCTTGAGCATGATTATACTTTGGAAGATAAAGTTTTAAGAATAAGCATCGATGGTAAAGGCTGTGACGGATTTGATTACGCCATTGGCTTTACCGATCAAAACGAAAAAGATCTTATTCATACAGTGTCTGGAATTTCACTTCATTTAGACCCTTTTGTTTCAGAACATCTTAATGATTTCTCTATCGACTATCAGGCCAATTATGAGAGAGAGGAAGAAGGGTTTGTTATTACCAATAATGAAAGTGATAAAACGAAAGGGAAGTTCTGGTTAAAATCTCAAAAGTCTAGTTGATTATCATAGATAAACTTTTTCGAGTGCTGATAGTTTTTGGTTAACCTAAAGCAGTTTAAAAGTGCGTAGTTGAGCGGGGCCAAGAATCCGGGAAGAGGTCTTATTATATCGACAAAAAGCACAACTCTTATTTCATTCGTATGATTCCAAGCCTCATGTTCAAAACTATCATCGAAAAACAAACTTTTACCTTCGCTCCATTTTAAAGACTTACCATCAACCTTAATTCCAACATCCCCTTCGGGAATAATGACTCCTAGGTGATAGCGTAAGATGCCAGCATAAGGACCTCGATGAGCAGGGATTTTTGTCTTTGGTCTTAAAATTGAAAAAAAGGCATTGATCACACCGGGGATTTGTTTGATCGCTTTGGTTGTCTCTGGGCAAAGGATTTGATGTTGAGGGATATCTTCTTTACCAAGTAAAATGAAAAACGATTTCCACATTTCATTTTGAGTTAGCGCCCTTTGGTTAGGAACGACTGCATTAAAATTAGTGACCTGATCAATTTTTTCTAGAATAATCTGCGCTTCATTTTTAATTGCTAAGTGTTGTTTCTCAATATCTTTTCTCCACTCGTATTGAGTGGGGTCAAAAACCGCTTCAGGTTCAAGCTGATGAATTCGATTTTCTACACCTGTACGTAGAAATTTAATCCATTCATAACTCACGCTCTTTTCTCCAATAAACTGCCTGTTTGTTAATTTTAATAATTTCTTCAGTGATGTGATGTTTTTTTCGATACTCGTTTATCGCTCTTTTACAACCAAGTGGTAAATTATAGTCATCAACAATAAGATAACCGCCTACACTGAGTTTGGGATAAAGTTCAACAATAGAATCGTGGGTGCTTTCATAATAATCGCCATCGAGGCGTACCAGTGAAAACTGATCTGCTTCTATTTTATGTAAGGTATCTTTAAACCAACCTTCTAAGAAAATAATATTGTCATCCATCAAATTGAAATACTCTAAGGCATTTTCAATAAGCTCGCGACTCGTTGAAAGATTTTGAATCGGAGTTAAGAGTAGGTTTGCTGCTTTGTCTTTAGGATCAGAACAATCTTGAGGGAGTCCTTGAAAAGAGTCAGCGATATAAATTTTTCTGTTGAGATCGTTTTGAGTATGGGCATAGGACTTCATGATAACGGGAAGACCGCCTCGCCATACTCCTGCCTCTATAAAGTCACCAGGAATATCCTCGCGATAAATGGTAGCAAGAGCTTCTTTTAATTGATTGATTGACTCATCTCCGCACATGGTAAGCGCAACGGGATTTAGTTTTTTCCAGGTTTTGGTGAGCATGCTTGAGCCCATCGATATGGCCATATCAACCATTATATTTCCACTTTGCTTTCCTTTAAAATCTGATCTCAATTTTTTAACATGCTCTTTGGCCAAATTTGTTCGATCTACGTCAAGTTGAGCGTATTCCGGAATAGGTGAGAAACCTCGTACTGTTTTGACAACGAGATCTAAATACGACTCTTGAAGGTTCATACCTTTTCCTTTTCTAGAGAAGAGATAAAATCAAAATATTCTGGGTACTCTTCTAATTTAGTACCCACTTGATGAATCTCAACAAAGATTTGGGTGGCCAAGTCGAGAGTATTGATCATTCCTTTTGCTACTGCTTCCCAGTCTTTCGGTGTTTTACAAACTATCTTAATAATTTTCTCAACATCTTCTGCATGAGCTTCATCGATTTCAGCGTGAGAAACAAAGAATGTCATCTGTCCGTCAGTGAGTCCAAGTGATTCCTTTGTGGTTGAGGCGAGGGTGTGGACAAAGGTATAACACTTTTCTGCCCAATAGCTAAATCCTAGCCTTGAAGCAGGGTGAGCTTTAGTCGCCAGATAATAAAGAAAAGCATTGAGTTTCTCTGTGGCAGCAAGTGGAGCTGGAAGTTCGGCCACAGTCTTGGCTTGAGAGCCAATCTTTTGTAAATCATTGACGGCCATCATTTCGTGACCAACTTCTTCCTCTGCGTGATTAAAACAATACTTTGCATAGTGAAAAGAGATTTCATCAATCCTTGTTCCAACGAGTGCTTGGTGGGCCGAGGTATGCCTGGTGAGGTGGGCCACTTGTGTGAGCCAAAGAGCATAGAGCTTACGGTCTCCACTTGCTAGTATACTTTGAATTTCTTCAGCAAGCGGTTGAGATAAGATATCTTGCCAATACTCGGCCATCATCACTTCTAGATCATCTATATTATTAATTTCTTTCATGGTTTTCTCCTAACTGGTATGTTTTATTTCTTAAAAATGTCATCAATTCAATATCGTTTAAGTTTTTTAGTGGCGCCGTCTCAATCTCTTTACCAAAAGTAACGGGAATCGGTTTTTTTCCTCTATGATTCATAAAGATAAAAATGAAAAAAAGACTGAGCTTGGGAAAGTACTTTCGAATACGATAAAAGAAACTTCCGTTATCAGAATCGACATAGATGGGAACAACATATTGTGCGTAATTTTTTATTAAGTTCGCTGAACCGATTCTCCAAGGCATGTCTTCTATTTTATTATTCTTTTTTATTCCCACTTTTCCCGCTGGAAATAACAAGAGATGTCCTCCGGATAATAAATGATTTTTCATCTCTTTTTTTGCATCCTCATTGGATAAGTTGCTACTAATAGGATTAACTCCAATGGAGTTTTCAGCGAGAGGTTTATGTACGAGTAATTTTTTATTTACAATGATTTTTATATTCTCGATATGTTTTTTCAGTTTTGGATAAACCGCCAAGAAGTCTTTACCACCACTATGGTGAGTACAAAGAAATATGGTTGGTCCTTTGGGAGAAGAAATGTCACCTTTGATTTGTGTTTTAATATTAAAGACATCTGATGCGTAACGAGCAATGGTAAGAGGATCTTTATTCTTTGTTGCTTCAAAGATTTTATCCATGCGATCATGACCAATAAGTTTCAACATTAATTGATTCATGAGTGAACCTTTTTTAAAAACTCGTGCATTTTTATCTCATTGGCCAGCATTCCAAGAGCAACTCTCACTGACTGATCCTCTGTGCAAGCTGCTGGAGCTCCTAGAAGTTCAGCTCCAAAATTTAAATAGATATTTAATAAACTCTGACCATTGCTTGAGGGTTTGATCTTATGATCCCAATCGGCTTCAGTGTAGTGCTTATGAGGGGAAACCAAATTGAGGTGATCTTTAAAGAAATCGCTTCTTTTATCTACGAAGCTTAGAGGTAAAGTCAAAATACCATAGAGGTAACAATGCTGATCAATTTGGTTATAAGTCGATTTAAAAAGTTCGATGAGTGAGTCTTTTTTTCTACTAGGGATTCGCCATAGTCTTGTCATTTTAACAGCAGGGATAGCACGATTGACTTCAAAGTGTTTTGTAAGGGCACTATCCATAAGAATATTCTTATAAGGTATAAGTGTAATGCCTGCTACCATCTGATCATCATCATAAATAGCGATATTTTTCTCTCCATAATGAGTAGCAGGGGATGAGCCTCCAAAGGCCAAAGATGTTCGACCTAAAAATTCGAGATAAGTTTCATTCTGTTCTTTGATGATTTTACTGGTGAACATGAATTTTCTCCTGCTTAGAATATTCTGTTTTAAATAAATGATCGAGTAGAGGAATGACAACCGAAAAATGACCATGCATTTTTTTAGGATCGTGGTGAGCTAAATGATTTCTCGTAAAATAATTGTCAAAACCAAAATGACTCATTCCGTGAATGATTTCATAAAGAAGTGTATGAAGGACACCGGCGATAAAAAAGGCACAACCAACTTCACGATCTATAAGAAAAAGTGGTGTTGATAAGAATAAATTTATTAATAATGTCGCAAGCAAATCTAAGGGCATAAGCAGAATTCTGTTGAGATCAATTGGCGTCTCATAGTTCATATACTTATTTGTAAAATATTGATGGTGATAATGTGTATGCCCGATATAAAAATGAAAGTTTTTTAATTTTTGTGAATGAAGAACAAAACGATGGACAAGGTATTCAATCACGCCCCAAAAAAGAATAAAGATACTAATTAAAAAAGAGAATTTTAATGAAGTTTTTTCAAGGGCCATAAACCCGAAAGTTAAAAATAAGAGAAAGAAAAGTGAATTAATCAAAATGTGAAGTAGTGGATGATACCAAAAAGGTAACTGCTCATTATTCTCTTTTCTTAGTTGTAGAAGTTTCTCTCTTTCTTTCAAAAGTCGCACCTAAAGTGTAGTTATCAAAGAGTTAGGTGCAAGCTAAATGCCAAAAAAACTAATAAAAAACAGGTACTTATTCCTGCATTTTGTCAAATGATTAGACAGTGTTAAAAACTTAGCTCAGTTGATCTTGGAAGTAATGAGAGAGAGTCCGACGCCATAAGAGGCGATCTCTATCTTGTTCAGTGACACGTTCTCTCATATGCATGGAGTTGGTATTTGAGAGTACCATCATTAGACCTGGGCTCCATCTTTGAGAAAAGTAACATTCTTCATGATTCATTGATTCTTCAATATAATCTGCCAGAAGTTCTAACCCAACACTTTTTCCATACTGATCTATTAAGTCGATGATAAAAGTGTTTCCCTTAATATAGTCTGCTTCTTTTTTAAGGCCCAAAATATCTCGGTTTATATCCATTGCGGATAAATCTAAAGCAAGTTCTTTTGTATGAGGGTTTTGGCAAACTAGTGGATAGGGGTAGCAGGCATTTTTATTTTTGTAATCCCAAACGACAATTCTCAAGTTCATGAGATCTCGTCTTTCTTTTTCACTAAATTGATGATTAAAAAGATAACCAGTATTTAAGAAGTGAACTACAGCAGAGTCTGGATCGAAAATTTTTGCTCCATTTAAAATTCTTATCGGTTTTCTCAAAGTAGGATGCCATGAATTATCTGTATGCCAAGAAAGAGACCTTAGCCCAGTTGCATTTTTTGTTCCCCAATGATTAATTCCGTTTTCATCGATTGGTTCAAAGTGAATACCGTGCTCTTTTTCTGTCCAAGGCCTACCGAAAACTTTAGAAAAACTATTAAATTCATCATAACTCAGTTTTGTTTTATCGATTATAATGACTAAGTTTTCATAAAGAAGTTTTTGCCACTCATCTATAGTGGTTTCAAAGAGTTCCTCTTTTGAGTCTGGAGAAACTAAAACACCTATATCTGATCTGATTTTTTCAACTTTCATTATAATTTATTTTATCCAACACAGTGAACCTTGGCTAGCAAACTATCTTTGTTAATATTTTGCTATGAGTGAAGATATATTTAAAGAAATTCCAGATAATAATCATATTGAAAAAGCTGTTGAGGTGAACTTTGAAGAGTTTGAAAAAGTACTCAAGTCTCGAAGATCGGTAAGAGTTTACTCCGAAGAGAAGGTAGCCGAAGCTGATATGCATAAGATTTTAGACTCAGCTTTAATCGCTCCTAACTCTTCTAATTTGCAGCCATGGGAGTTTCACTGGGTAAAATCAAAAGAAAGTAAAAATAAAATTGTGGAAGCTTGCCTTTCT
>JAUHVL010000040.1 GCA_030425045.1 bacterium | reverse complement strand
GGGCCGCAAGAAATTCTGAAGGTCGAGTTATTCTTTATGCCTATAAGACAACCAAAAGTATGAAAAAGGCAATAGAAGAAACGGCGAGAAGAAGACAAATTCAACAACAATATAACACTGAACACGGCATAACTCCCAAGACGATTCAAAAAGCAGTTCAAGGAGGAGTGATCGAAACTCTCAGGGGTGCATCGGTTACAAAAACCAAAAAGAAAACCAAGGTAAGCCTTTCAAATGTTAATGCTAACGAAATTGATCAGAAGATAAAGACCTTGAAAAAAGAGATGAAAGAATGTGCTAGTAAATTGGAATTTGAGCGGGCAGCTCAACTAAGAGATGAGATAAAAACACTCAGTGAAATTCGTTTAACACTCTGATAATTCAATAAAAATAAAAAGAATCCGAAAAGGTTTGTATGAAGATTAGCATACTTTTTATGTTTCTTTTTTCGTTATCTCTTTTTTCTTATGAGTATGGAGAGGGAGGTCATTATCCTTTTTTGGCAAACTTGGAAACTCTAGACTCTGTTTACGAACCGGTGAATGGAACTTATGTTAGGTATATTGGTCGAGAAAGTAGTGATAGTAGTGATTTTGATATAGTTTCGATTGAAGTCGTTGTCATTGAAACTGGTAATGTTATTTTAAGAGAGGATATAAGAAGTGATGATTGGGAAATATGGGTTTCAGAAAATAATTATTTGTTTAATTCCGTTATCTCTGGAGAGTTAAATTGGTCAGTTGAGGAAATTAATAATATTTCAAACTTTTGTCATAATGTTAATAACTACCTAAATGAAAATACTCAAGCCGATCAACAGCAGATATTAATACAGTCTGGTGAATTTTGGTCAGGAGAAGGGAACCCACATGATATTTTATTAAATAACCAAAGTTTTTGGCGAGATCATGGCCTAGATAGTTTTAATTGTCGTACTCGAATGAGAGTTTTTTCAGAAAATTTGTTATCTGAGTCTTCTTGGGGGGGAACAGATGCGCCTTCAAGAGCTAGGCATATACATGCTATGTCGAGAAATATACTTAATGAGGTGAGAACTTTAGCTGATGCAACAGGAGAGAATTCACCAACGACTAATTTAAATAGAGATGGTAATTATTATCAAAGCTATATTAACTCCAAATATATAGATCCTTTAATTGACGCTAACACAATGACATGTATTGCACTTTATGAAACTCGACATGAAGCACTTTTTAACCCCTTCAGTTTAAATTATACTTATTGTGGTGATCGTGGGTCGACGGCATTTGGTCTTGGGCAAATTACTCGCTCTACTATCAATGGAATGGTTAATAACAGTGCCGGTAACTTAATGCCATTTTTAAGACCAGAGTCTGCTGATTTAAGAAACGAAACCAATGGTAGAAATATTCAAAGAAGAATGAGTGTTGATCCAAATCTACAAATAGAAAGTATGATTTATATAATGAATGAGAAGATAAAATTTGTAAGAAGAGAAAATAGAAATCGTGAATTATCTGACGAAGATATTATTACGGGTATGATTATTAGTTATGATCAAGATGGACAGTCATCTTATATTAGAAGAGTAAATAATTGTAGAGCTTGCCTCGGTAGCTCTAATGATCCATGGAATTGCTATGTTGAACACCTTCATTCTGATGAAAATCTTTTTACAACTTTGCCTTGGCAGTGATTTACATTTATTTAAAGTTGGAAATAATAGTGGAAAGTTTGAAATTAAAGAAGTGGAAGGTCATTATGTAGCAAGTATCTATTGGAAAAAAAAGCTAATTCATAAATTTCAAAAAAGTAGCGCTACAGAAAGATTAAAGCGTTTTAGAAATATATACTTCAAAGATAAAGTTTATGTTCTTTATGGTTTTAACAAAGGTGCTCATGGTGAGTTTGTAGAAGTATGGAAGTTTCCTGATAGTGTAAAAGTTTGGAGTTTTAACTCAATATGGCCTATCGAAATAACTCAAGATAATAATAGTTTTAAAATTAAGTATTTTGATGAAAGTAATAACCCTTTAAAAAATAATGGGAAAGAGATTAGTTTTCCATAAGCTTTGAAATTCTATCGGTCGATACCTCACTTTCATGGTCAGATAAAATTTCAATAAGCGCATTTTTTAGACCCATATCTTCGACAAAACTATCTGCTTCAATTTGCGCCTTCGCGGGATGAATATCCTTATAGCTGTGTTCATAATAAATATGCCCGAGTTCATGGGCCAAGACAGCGATACCTCGCTCAAAAATAGGTGATTTAAGAATCTTCATAAGATCTGGGAAAACCAATATGGTATGACAATCCCTCAGTTCTGAAAGAGCACAGGCGAGTTTTCCGTCACTGGGGAGAAAAAGAACCTTATTTTTCATAAAAAAGGCTTGTTTGTCCTCAGGAATGGCCTCTAAAAGGAATTTAAAGGCACGGAAGTAATAACGATCAGTAAGGATCCATTCGTGTTGGATATTACTGAGAAATTTTTCTGTAATACTTACCTGATTGTTTTTGTTTTCTTTTTTGATGTACTTACTTATTTCTTTTACTAATCTCATAAAGCTCTTCTCGGTGAAGTAAAGGGTGAGGCGTAATGAATAATTTCTTTTTGAAAAATTTGCCGCACAGAGATAAGGGGCAGGGCTAAGTTTAAAATAGAATGATGAAAGTACTTGTTTTAATTAACATCTTATTTATGGTTTCAAGTATCTTTGGGTATGAACGCTCTGATGCTTTTTTGGTGACGGCCTATAGTAATAAAATTGCGGTGGTTGCCCCTCAAAAATTTGATCCCAGACTAAATGTAATCGTTGTGAATAAAACATTAATTACGTTACTAGGAAAAATAGAAACAGGTGAAGGTAAAGTCTTATCTTATATCTCTGTTCCGAGTGGAAAATCTCAATCAGTGGAAGTTGGAACAAAATTAAAAGATAAAATTTATTTTGTTCCCATGGCCCCTGCTTTTCAAACAGTTCAATTAAATGTAGGTAGTAAACCATATGAGATTCCGCCGAAAGAATAATATAAATAAAACCATTCTCGTGATTTCAGATATCCATCTAGGTGCAGGTCATATTGTTCAGGGGAAAAGAAATTATTTAGAGGATTTTCATTTTGATGAAGAATTGGTCGAATTCTTAGACTATTTTTCTTCAGGAGATTATGCCAATAGGGAAGTCGAAATTATTATTAATGGAGACTTCTATGACTTGCTTGCTGTCCCTTTTGTTCCTTATTTTGATGATGAGTTTTGGAGTGAGGATGCCGCTTTAGAAAAATTAAAAATTATCTTAGAGGCCCATCCAGAAGTACATCAGGCCATGTGTGACTTTGTAGCAAAGAAAAATAAAAAAATTATTTATATTATTGGAAATCATGACGCTGAATTAATTTTACCTAAGCTTAAAGAATATCTAATGGAACAATTTCCTAGTGAACATCGAGATAGCTTTGTTATTTACGATGACCCTACTGGCGAATATATTCCAACGGAAGGGGTACTTTTAAAACACGGTCATGAATATGAAATCGCTCATGACTTCGATCGTCTGAACTCCATTGTTACTGATGATGAGGGGAGAAGGTATTTTATCCCTCCTTGGGGTTCATACTACGTCACGAGAGTGATCAATAAATTTAAACAAGAACGAGATTATATTAATGCTCTAAGGCCTATTAAAAAGGCAATGATTAATGGTCTTATATACGACACACTTTTTACTATCCGATTTATCTTGGCCACGTCTTTTTACTTTACGATGGTGCGGTTTCTTTATTTCTTTAAACAAGGAAAGCCGCTTCTTGAAACCATTAAATCGAGTTTAGATGAGCTTGAACTTTTTCAGAATTTTGAAGACCTCACCCGTGATGTTTTTGAAAAGAGAGAGGATATTCGCTGTCTCATTGTCGGTCATACTCATGATCCTAGTATTAGAACTTATGCCGATGGAAATATATTTATTAATACAGGGACCTGGACCAAGATGTATCATCTCGATTGGGCAAAGAGCTCCCATGGGATAGCTCTCACCTTTGCTCATATCGATGTTAAAGATAAAAAAGAAAATGAGGTTCCTCTCGATATCAATCTTCACGTATGGCGAGGTAAGAGAACTCTTCCGTATCGTGAATTCTAAAAGTAAGTAATTTCAAGTGTTTATACTGTGTACGTTTTGTCATTTTAAAAGAAAAATTAGTTCATGGAATAAGGTTCAGGGTTAGTGAAATAAAAATGGTTTTCACCTATACTCCAATCACTCCAAATTGTGAGTGTCCCTGTTGTTAAAAGGTGCGAGCACGCTGATCCCTGTTGTTCGCGCCTTTATTAAAAATCTGAAATTTGTGAAACAAGATTTGGCTGATCGATAAAAGGATTTCGATTTCCTTGAATTTCAAAGACCATTTGATTGCGTTCTAACTCTTCTTGGTCGACTGGATCGGACTCATGCCACATTCTGAGATAATACTCTTCGCTCTGAGAAATTTTTAATTTATAACGAGTAGAAAAATAAAATAACGATCTCGCTATGTTTCCTTTTCTATCTGCTGGCGGCTCGAAGCCTCTTCTATTGTAGTTCAAGACATCTCCGCGATAACTTGCAGTACACGTAGGGTTAACAACCTTTTCGTTGATGACATCTGCAAATTCGGTATTACTACGACTGGAATTGGCCCTAGAGTTACTTGCTGCTAAATGATGAAGATCTGTTTTTTGCGCTTGATTAGATTGCGATTTATTAAATCTACTTTGGGGCCAGAGGTGTTCACAATTTAGATGAGAGCTGTTGGGAATGGACATGGGTTTTACACCATGACTTTTTGTATAAATATTTTGGCAGTAAATATCTTCGATAAAATAACTATTTTTATCTTGTTTAATTTCTAGTTTACCAAAAAGATATTTTCTAGCGGTCTTATAGGAAAGTACACGCGATTGAATCAAATGAGAGCTTAATACGCTTTTCTTTGTGCGTTCATCTGCTTGTTCGAGTTTGGTGAGCATTGATCGAGAGTAGTATTTTGGGTAATCGATCAGCTCAGCACGAATCTGTGAGATGAGCACCAAAAAAACGATTAATATGAATCCTTTCACGCTAGTATCCTGTCCTTGGATATTGCCATTAAGCTCTAATTAAATGATGAGTGCTTTCGTCTTTGTGGTCCAATAAAAAACTCTGACCATTGCTCATAGAGTTTAGTCAAAAATTTGTCTTATGGAGTAACTAATGGAAAAGAAAATAAGATTCTAACAGAACCCAAAAACATACTTGGCCAGTATGTTTTTGGGGTAGTGATATTTTTTAAAGTAAGATTGATTTTCCGTCGGCCTTTAAGTCTTTGATTGATTGAATAATTCGGTCTTTCATATTCTTCTCTGCCAGCTTCATATAAGAGCGAGGATCATAAAACTTTTTATTACCAACTTCACCTTCAACTTTTAAAACGGCATCATAGTTTTTAAACATATGATCAACGATTGGTCTTGAGTAAGCGTACTGTGTATCTGTATCCACATTCATCTTTATAACACCGTAATCGAGAGTCTCATGAATTTCACTTAGCTCTGATCCTGATCCCCCATGAAAGACAAGCCAATGCCTAGCCTGTGCACCTAGCTCTTTTTCTACTGCAGCCTGTCCATCTTTTAAAATCTCAGGCTTAAGTTTAACATTTCCTGGTTTATAAACACCGTGAACATTTCCAAAAGTGGCCGCATACATAAACTTACCGATAGGACCAAGTTGTTTTGCAATCTCAACCATATCTTCTGGTGTGGTATAAAGTTTGTCAGCTGGTGCGTCTTCGTTATTTACACCATCTTCCTCACCACCAACGATACCTGTTTCAATCTCTAGGATGATTTCGTTTTTGGCACATCTCTCGAGGAGTTGTTTACTTTGTTCAATATTTTTTTCTAATGGAAGAACTGAGCCATCAAACATATGAGAGTTAAAAAGATTTTTTTCACCTTTTGCTCTTCTTTTCTCGGTTTCTTCAATAAGGGGAATTAAAAAGCCATCGACATGCTCGGGATGACAATGGTCTGTATGAAGTGCAATACAAATATCTAGTTTTTCTGCCATAAGGTGAATATGCTGGGCCAGAGAAATTGACCCGAGAACCATGTCGCCTAAAGAACCAGAAGCAAATTTTCCTCCACCTGTTGAGACTTGGATGATTCCATCAGATTTCATCTCGGCAAAAGCAGCTAAGGCAGCGTTGGCCGTTGAAGTAGAGGTAATATTTATAGCTGGATAAGCGTAACCACCTTTGGTCGCACTATCTAACATTTTGCAGTATTGCTCATGATTAGCGATGGGCATAATAATCTCCTGAGGTTTAAAATAATTGGCATTAATCTACCAAAATTGGCCTTTCCAGCAAATAACTTTAAGAGAATAAGGGTTGTTTAGAGAGTTTTTTGTTGTGATTTAGAGAAGAATACGATTTACTCGTATCGTCATCAGCCTAAGGTTTTACGTGAATTGTCCACTCTGTTCTTCTGCGAAAACATTTGAGTTTTCTATCATCAAAGATAAAAAGTATTATAGGTGTCGAGTTTGTTCACTTATTTATCTTGATTCAAAAAACTATATAAGTGAGAAAGAAGAAAAGACGATTTATGATTATCATGAAAATAATCCCGATGATTTAAATTATAGAAAATTTCTCTCTCGTTTAGCAGAACCTCTTGAGCAGCACTTACCAAAAAACGCAAAAGGATTAGACTTTGGTTGTGGGCCAGGACCTACCTTAAGTTTAATGTTTGAGGAAAAAGAACATGAAATGAGACTGTTTGATAAATTTTATCATCCAGATGAATCAATCTTGAGTGAATCGTATGACTTTATTGTGATGACAGAAGTTATCGAACATTTAAAAAATCCTTCATTTGTTTTAAATCAACTTCATTCTCTTTTAAAAGAAAGGGGATACCTTGGAATTATGACAAAACTTTATTCCGAAAAAATTGATTTCAAAAAGTGGTATTATGCAACCGATCCCACTCATATTTGCTTTTATAGTAAAGAAACATTTAGGTGGCTTTGTGGAGAGCTACCCCTAAAACTTCTTTTTAGCGATCAAGATAATGTCGTTATCTTAGGGAAGGATTGACTCTAAGTGCATGAAATTATTAGCCAGTTTCCTTGGCTATTCTTTTTACGGCCAATAGAAATTTTTCCAACTGACCACAAATTTTTCTGAAATAAGTTAAATTTACTTCAACGGGAGAAAATTATGTTGAAGTTTGTTTCACTATTATTGGTTTTATTTTCACTAAATATTACAGCGACGGAGTCGTTTGATTGTAAAGACTTCAATTATAATCCACGAAATATTTATCCTATCTGTGAAGATGGAGATGAGCTTTTATCTGATGTAGAGGAAAAGTCACTTGAAGAAAATAAGCAGTCTCTTTTAATCTTTGGTTACTCTGCCTGTCCGTGGTGCCAAAACCTCCATAAAATTTTTAAAACAGACAAAAAAGAAGACTTCAAAGAGAGTTGTCCAGAAGTCGAAAATCTAAATATTCAAGAACTTCCCATTGGATTTTATTTTAAAGATTCACTTGGAAAATACGAATTTAAGTCAATCAAAGGACGAACAATCCTTGAAAATATTGCCAATGAAAAAGGTGTTGAGGTGGATGGCTATCCCATGATCGTTGTCTCTAATCCTAAAAATGGAAAGAAACAACTCGTTGATACTGGTGAGTTAGAAGACAATACAAATGGAAAAGGACATAGCTTTGTTCTTCTTTGTAACGCTCTTAAAAAGGCAATGGAGGATAACAAATGAAATGTGGAGTCATCATAATATTAAGCTTACTCTCGCTTCAGACTTTCTCTCAATCATTTGATTTGATCTGTGAAAGTAAACGCGAAGAAATTGCTCTTTTTTTAAATAAAACACCATTAAATGATTTTGAGGGAACTTTATATTTTGATAAAAAAGAAATCCCTGTTTCACTTAAAAAAGCTTCAACAAAAAGAGGTGTAACCCATTTCCGAGATCATGACTTTAGAAAAGACATTAAAGTAGATTTTAATTTAGATCTTAGTGGTGGGAAGAGTGCTTTAACTATCTCAACTCAATTTAATAGAGCAATCATTGAAGATGAATTATTAGAATGTGAATAAAAAAAAGCCCCTACAAAGAGGGGCTTTTTTAGTAATAAATGTATTTGATTCTTATTTTACAGTCCACGTACTTCCAGACTTTAATACATCTTGCATACTCATTTTACCTTTTTTATCAGAGACATCTGAAATTTGCTGAGTAACTTGAGCATCATAGGTGAGGTCTTCAACTTGATGAACGATTCCCATAGCTAGTGGGTCACGATGAGGAACAAGATTATTAAGAAGGAAGGCCAAGTTTGAATCTTTTGGATCGTGAACGACAAGATCATTTTCAGTAACGCCATTTTCACCAATGGTCACAACTTCTAGTTTTGCTCCATTAAGTCTTAGGCCTTTATTTTTTTCTTTTCCAAAAATAATGGGCTTACCAGCTTCAAGGAAAAATACCCAGTCATCTCTTAGTTTACGGTTTGTATAATTCTCATGAGTCTTATCATTAAAAATAACACAGTTTTGTAGTACTTCGATGAACGAACAACCTTGATGCTGTTCAGCTGCTAAGAAGATTTCTTGCATATGCTTAGGATCAGTATCCATCGTTCTTGCAAAGAATGTTGATCCTGCACCTAGCATAAGTTTTCCAGGAAGAAAGCAGCGATCGAGTGAGCCATAAGGAGTTGACTTCGTTACTTGACCTGGAGGAGTCGTCGGAGAGTACTGACCTTTGGTAAGACCATAAATCTCGTTATTAAAGAGAATAACGTTCATATTAACGTTTCTTCTAATAAGATGAATTAAGTGGTTACCACCAATTGAGAGACCGTCGCCATCACCTGTGATCAACCAAACCGATAGATCAGGGTTATGTACTTTTAATCCCGAAGCAAAAGCAGGGGCTCTTCCGTGAATCGTATGAAGACCATAAGTCGACATATAATAAGGAAATCTTGAGCTACATCCGATACCCGAAATAAAGGCGATGTCTTCTTTTTTTCTATTAATTTTTGCCATGGCCATTTGAACCGCATTTAAAATGGCGTAATCCCCACAACCAGGACACCATCTTACTTCTTGATCACTGACAAAATCTTTTTTTGTATATTTAGGCATTTCAGTCATGACTTATTCCTTTTTATTGTAATTCCAAAATTCTATTAAATTCAGTTACGAGTTCACTAATTCTAAAGGGGAGACCCTGCACTTTATTATATCCCATAGCATTGATGCTGTATTTGGCATTGATAATATCTTTGAGTTGACCGCGGTTAAGTTCACAAACCACAACCTTGTTAAACTTCTTAATGATATCATCAACGTTTTTTGGCATAGGGTTGATATATTTTAAATGCATAAGAGAAACTTTCTTACCTTGGTTTCTCATCTCAGATACGGCCATATGAGTTGCCCCATAAGTACCACCCCAAGAGATAACTAATAAATCTCCAGAGTCGTCACCTTCAACTTCTTGTAGAGGAATATTGTCGGCAGCATTTGCAACTTTTTGAGCTCTGATTCGACACATTTCTTCGTGGTTTGCCGGATCGTAAGAAACGTTACCGGTATCAAGTTGTTTTTCAATACCACCAAGACGGTGCTCATATCCTTCTTCCCCTGGGAAGGCCCACGTTCTTACGAGACGATCATCCCTTTTGTAAGGAAGGTATTCTTCAGCTGAGTATTTTGACTTAGCATCTTGAACCTCAATTTTATTAAACTCTGTTGAGAGATCAGGAATTTTCCAAGGTTCAGCACCATTAGCGATATAACCGTCAGTTAATAAAATAACAGGAGTCATATGCTCAATTGCCAACCTCGATGCTTCAAAGGCCATTTCAAAACAATCATTCGGTCGACTTGCGGCTACCACGATCATAGGAGACTCACCATTTCGACCATACATGGCTTGGTAAAGGTCAGATTGTTCTGTTTTAGTGGGAAGTCCTGTTGAAGGTCCACCTCTTTGAACATTCACAATCACTAGCGGGAGCTCATAAATCATAGCGAGTCCCATGGCCTCACCTTTAAGAGCAATACCAGGGCCAGAAGAAGTTGTTAGAGCAAGGGCACCACCAAAAGAAGCGCCGATTGCGGTACAAACACCAGCAATTTCATCTTCCGCCTGAAATGTTTTTACATTAAATTGTTTAAAGTTCGATAATTCGTGAAGAATATCTGAAGCCGGAGTAATAGGGTAAGAACCAAGAAATAATGGTCTACCAGATACTTCTGAAGCTTGGATAAATCCCCAAGCCGTCGCTTGGTTTCCGTTAATTGAACGATAAAGACCTGCATCGATCTTGGCAGCAGGAATTTTAAAAGTAGAGATTGTCGTTTCAATTGTCTCAGCAAAATTATAACCAGCTTTTAGTGCGGCAACGTTGGCATCGACAAGAACAGGTTTCTTGGCAAACTGTTTAGATAACCATTCGATTGTCGGCTCAAGCTCTCTTGAAAACATAAAAAAGGTCATGCCAAGAGCATAAAAGTTTTTACAACGAGTCTTAGACTTTGTGTCGAGTTCAAAGTCTTTTAACGTTTCGACAGTTTGAGTTGTGATGGCAACCTTGATGACTTGGTATCCATCGAGGTCTCCATTCTCAAGAGGACTGTCAGTATATCCCGCTTTCACAAAGTTCTTGTCAGTAAAAGCGTCCGTGTTGATGATGACAACACCACCTGTTTGTACACTGTGAAGATTTGCTTTAAGAGCTGCCGGGTTCATGGCGACGAGAACAAAAGGCTCATCACCTGGAGTGTTAATTTCAGAGGCTCCAATATTTACTTGGAAACCTGAAACTCCAGCAACTGTACCTTGAGGTGCTCTAATTTCAGCGGGGAAGTCTGGGAATGTTGCGATATCATTACCCATTAACGCCGAGGTGTTGGAGAACTGAGTTCCTGTTAATTGCATACCGTCACCAGAGTCTCCGGAAAATCTGATGACCACGCTTTCGAGTTCTTTCATAAAAACAAATCCTTGCTCACAAATTGTATTTGATAGTGTTTGGTTAATATTTTAGTGCACAAATGTGATAATTTCAGTGACAACAATATTGCCTCATAAGTTTGAATCTTCTAACAATTAACATATTTCCAACTGTATGGCCTCAGTTTTTGGGAAAGAAAATGAGTTAATCTTGGAAAACAAATACTCAACAAGATTACTTGGACGTTAGTGTCCAGACACCATCCCATTCCGGTGGAGGAGGAGTTTGCTTATAGGCATTACATCGCTCGATATAAACTTCAGAAGGATTCGTTTTTTTTCCTTTGAGAGCGGGAAAGCGTTGCCATTCTAGTTCAAGGGTTTGATGAAAAGTCGCAAGGGCCTGATCCCATTGTTGCGCTTTATACTCTTCAATCCCACGTTTAAAAAGTGTGGCAAGTTCTTGTAGGTGAGTGGGTGCCGTTTCTTTGAGACCTAAAAGATCATAAGAAGTGACGGGGACTGATTTGCCCACAACACGAACGGTATCAAGCTCTCTCCAGAGAAATTTGTCTCCAGCGAGCTCCACTGCATCTTTGGCCACCTGAGTAAAAATTCCGTATTGCTTAGCTGATTCTTCAAGTCTGGCAGCGAGGTTCACCGAGTCACCCATCATGGTGTAATTCATTCTCGAGGCAGAACCCATATTTCCTGTAACGATTTCTCCAGAATTAATACCAATACGCATTCTCATATCGTGAACGATTTGAGGCCATTTATCTCCCTCGCTGACCCACTTTTTTCTTAGGACAAGGAGGGCCTCTTGCATGCGATGGGCGACCATACACGCTCTTTCGGCGTGATCTTCTAGTGGCATTGGTGCTCCAAAAAAGGCGATAATGGCGTCACCCTCGTATTTATCGAGAGTTCCTTTTTCTTCCAGTAAAATATCTGTCATAACAGTGAGGTATTCATTTAAAAGTTCAACCAGTTGAGTTGCACTAAGCTGTTCAGAAAAAGTTGAGAAGCTTTGAATATCGGTGAAAAATGCTGTTCGCACACCACTATCTCCACCAAGGCTTGGGGCTTCTCCTGTTTTGTACATCTCATCGATGAGTTCTGGAGAAATATAGGAGCCAAAAGCAGACTTTAAAAACGCCTTGTCTTTATTGGCCAGGTAGAAATGTAAAAAGGTAATCCAAGAATAACTCATGCCAATTGAGAGCAGGCAAAAGAAAAGTTTAATGTCATAACCTTGTGGTAGGAGAACATAGGTATCGTAAAGGTAAAGTCCTACCGTCATCACAACAGTACTGACTAAATCCACAAGTGGGTTACCAAAAAATTGGATGAAAATAATAAATAATGTTCCGAAAAAAAGAATGATCCAAGATAATTTTGTCGAATCTTCATTAGGTCTAAAAAACTTACCGTCTAGTAACATCTTCGTCATATTCATGTGGAAATAGATTCCAGGCATTAAGGGATCAATAGGGGTGTGCCTAAGATCGTGAGCCCCATAGGCCGTAGATCCGATGAAAATAATATTTCCATTGAGGAGCTCTTTCATTTTTAAATCGTCGTCGCTTGCTTGCATCACATCCCATAACGAGACGTCGGGAAAAGAGCGCTCTCCACCATGCCATCGTACTTTAGCCTCAGCTTTAAAGTTTAATGAAAGAGAACCTGTTTTGGTTTTTAGATTAACATTTTCAATACTGGGAATTTCTAATGTGGTGCTATCTCCGGAATATGCTTGATAGGCCATAAGACCAAAAGAGGGAAAATAAAGAGAACCAACATTCCCTACAACAGGGTAATGCCTGAAGATACCATCTGAGTCTTCTTTAGCCTCAATATGGGCAATTCCGACTTCTGTTTCTGTAAGAAGTGAGATGGGGAAAACTTTTTTTTCCATAAAGTTTTCTTCAAGGCTTACTCCCGCAGTTTCTTTTGAGTCCATGATGAAGTTGTACATAATATCGGGAACTTCCTCGAAAGCTTCATCATTATAGGGACTAAGAGAGTAGGGAATAATTACTTTATTTCCTGGAATGGACTGAAAGTCACGAAAGGAATTGGCCATAATTTCATCTGGGTTATCCCCTGGACAAGAGAGACTTTCTTCAGAAAAGAAAACGTCGTAGGCCACGACTTTAGCGCCAAATGTTTTTAACTTTTTCATTAAAGTGGCATAGTTTTGACGAGGAAGAGGCCATTTCCCAATTTTCTTAATACTATAATCGTCGATTTTTACAAGCACGATTCTTTTTTCGACATCTTCAGCATTTAACGTTTTTTTCATTCGAAGATCATAAAAACGATCTTCAAAAAAAGAAGTATAGGCAACTTTTCTTTTAAATTCTTCATCAGGAATCTCTCTTTGAGTGAGAGCAAAGAAGATACTGACGGCACAAAAAGCTAAGATGACCATAAGGCCAAAATATTTAACAATATTCGTAATCATAACGTTATCCTAAAAGTCGTACTTCAATTCAAAATTAGTTACATGTTTTGTATAGGCATAGCTTGAGGTATCCAATGAGTCATTTTTAGTGAAACTATAACCTACAGTAAATGCCATATGATCATTCACATTTTTTGTTACCTTAATAGAAGGGTTATAGGTTTTTTCGGTACCTCTTGTGATTTTTTGAAGCTTGGTATCAGTTATGGTTACGGCCATCGCAATATTTAATGTGTATTTAGGCCAGAAATTAGGAGCAAGCCAGTCACAACGAAAGAGGTAAGTATCAACACTCTGGGTGACATTATTGTAGTTATCAGCGAAATCGCCAGAGAAAAGAAAGATGAATAGCTTTCCTGATTTGGTGATGATGAGCTGATCCATCGCCAAGGTTTTTGTTCTTTTATGAAGAGTTTCTAGATAACCATAATAGTCTTTATATTTAATTTTGATACTGGTATTTCCAGCAGAGAAAAATTTAAATTTTTCTCCAAACGTAAAGGTGGTTGCTCTTGAGAAAAATTTATTGTTCTTATCTAAATCTGGATCTTGTGCAATATAGCTGTAGTCGACATCAAAGATAAGACTGGCCTTATTTCCAAAAAGTGTATGTTCTCTACTTGTTTTAATTCCACCACTAATATTATAGGCATCGTTTTTATAGACAGCGCTATTGTTACGATCACCATGAATCGTATTTTTAATTTTTAGGTTTGGTTTGAGAATATAACGACTGGCCAGTTGACCGGTATAACTTCCCGACAAGGTTGTATAATGAATGAAAGAATCCGCTTGAGTGGCAGCGGAGACAATTTCGTTTGTCGAAAGGGTGATATTACTATCGTAAGCCGCTTCTTGAGAAAAAGTGAGGGCCCATCTTGGACGTTTTAAAACCTTTCCATTTTTCATCAAGTCGGGATCGAGATAATATTTCTTACGAATATCTTTAATTCTCTTTTCGATGTCAGCGACAATAGGGGCTTTGGGAATGATCTTAATGGCCTTTTCCATCAAGGGAATAATTTTTTCTTCAGCAGCATCTCCAGCTGTGAGCGGGTTTTTTGCTTCAGCAAGATTCATGAGTGATTCGGATAATTGGAATTGAGCGATCTGGGCCAATTTGAGATCTCTTTCACTTTTAGGCATTTTTCTTTGATGTTTTAAAAGAAGCAGATAATAATTTTTGGCTACTTGATGCTCTTCAAGAATTTGAGAGATATGGGCAACGTAGTAATAGGACATGGGAGCCTTGTAATTTAATTTGGCACTTTTTCTAAATGCTTTTCTACCAAGTTCTAGCTCACTATTGGCAAAAAGGGCCTGTCCATACTCATAATAAAGATCTTTTGTGTCGTTTTGATTTTTAATGGCCATCTTAAAAGCTTCCATCGCTAAATCAAATCGTTGTGATCTGTTGTAACACATTCCTTTTAAATAAAACTTGGTTCCCATTAATTTACGGTTACCACTTTTAATTTTATCGAGTTGTTCAATCGCTTCGTTATAAGATCCGGTTTTAAAATGTTTGAAAGCATTGGCAAGATAATCTTCGCTAGCAAAGCTTGAAAATACAAAAAACAAAAAAACCAAAGAGATGGTATTTTTCAATTGAAAGTCCAGTTAAGAGTTTAAATTTATTATAAGCAAGATGTGTCTTATACGCTATTGAGGGGAAAAAATGACGCCTGTTAACTGAGTTTTGTGGTCCAGTTAGGAGTTCATGAAATTGTGTTTTTGAAGATATTTTGAAAGTTCGATTAAGGGAAGTCCTGTTATCGCCGTGAAGTCTGTGCATTCAATATGATCAAAAAGTGAAATACCTGCCCTTTCAATTTTGTAAGAACCAGCACAATCGAGAGGTTTATCCCGTTCAATATATTCTTGTAGAAATTGCTCCGACAATGTCTTCATTGTTAACTTTGTTTCGTTTAAATAGTGATACGGCTCATTTTCATTTATTAATGTTACGGCGGTTAAAAGAGAATGAGTTTTTCCAGTCATCGACTTTAGCTGCTCAAGCGCCTTGTCTTTGGTATGGGGTTTTCCGAGTATTTTATTTTCCAAACAAACAATTTGATCAGAGCCAATGATAAGATGATCGTGAAAAAGATTTTTTACACTTTCAGCTTTTTTCTTTGCAAGAAGCGTAACCAGTTCTGTTGGGTCGTTAACTTCACCTTTGAATTGGTCTTCATCGATAAGAGGGTGAGTTGTAACAAAACTCACCCCTAATCTTTCTAACAGTTTTTTTCTATAGGGAGATTGACTTGCTAGGACGATCTTTTTCATTGAGTAAGATGCCCCGTCAGCTCTTGCATAAGGTCTTGTGTTCTTCTTAGAAAGGCCTCTTTTTCATCATTTTTTAACCCTTCACTCGAAATAGTCGCCAAGTCTTCAACATGATGACAGATTTTTTCAACGAGTGAGTCATTACCTCCTTTTTCAGAGATCTTAAGGGCGTTTTGAATTAATGGGTTTCCAGGGTTAATAACTAACGTTTTCTTTAGAGGAAAAGAAGCGTTCTGTCCCATTTGCACGGCCATTTTGGCAAATCTTTTCATCTGCTCATCTATTTTAAAATAAGCGGGAGCAGTACTATTTTTAATTTTTTGAATCTCGATAGAAATTTTACTTGGATCTTCAACTTCGCCTTCTTTTACTTCTGTTTCACCGACAAGGATTTTATTGAAGAGATCTTTTACTTTGATATCTTCTTCTGTGCTGTTTTCACTAGCGACCAGATTGCCAAGTTCCGAGTCCACCGAAACAAATTGAACAGCTGGCTTTGTTTCTGATTTTTTCATTTCACAATGCTGCATAAAATGAGGGTCGATATGGTCATCCATAATAAAAGCAGAGAGTTTTTCTTCAGCTAAAATATTCTTTAATGAAGGATCTGATTTATCTTTTTCAAAATAAAGAATTTTATCACCTAGCTTTTCAGCGTAAGTTTCAGGAATAGATTCTTTATATTCAGCGATTGTTTGAAATTTATCGTCAGTTCCTTGAAAGATGACACGTTCTCTTAAAATATCATCAAACTTATCGTCACTGACACATCCATATTTTACAAAGAGCCCGGTATCTTCCCAAATTGTTTGATATTTCTCACGATCATTATTAAAGAGTTTCTTTAAGGCCTCAGCAACTTTTTTCACAACATAATTAGAAATTCTTTTTACATTCGGATCACCTTGTAAACTTGACCTTGAAACATTGAGGGGAATATCAGGAGAGTCGATAACACCCTTTAGCAGTGATAAGAACTCAGGAACAATATGTTTTACATTATCTGAAACAAAAACTTGTTTGCTATAAAGTTTGATATTACTTTCTTGAAAAGGCATTTTTTGATTGAGCTTTGGAAAAAAGAGGATTCCTTCTAGCGTAAAAGGGTGGTCCACTTTTAAATGGAGCCAAAAAAGCGGCTCGCTATCCATGGGAAATAGTTTCCTAAAAAACTCTAAATACTGCTCATCTTTGATTTCTTTGGGATCTTGTTTCCAAAGGGGTGCCATTTCATTGATGACACTCGGTTTATAATCTTCTTCTGATTTTTTTTCATCATTAACAACGGAAATAGTATAGGGCATGAAATCACAGAATTTT
This sequence comes from bacterium, assembly GCA_030425045.1. Taxonomy (GTDB): domain Bacteria; phylum Bdellovibrionota; class Bacteriovoracia; order Bacteriovoracales; family Bacteriovoracaceae; genus JAUHVL01. The sequence continues at coordinate 6,692 of JAUHVL010000040.1, read as the reverse complement.
CTTAATGTTTCATTGATCTTCCATTCATTTAAAAACTCTTCATTTTCAGCATTGATATGAAGAACAATATCAGTTCCTACTTCTGTTTTTGTTCCATCTGAAAACGTATATTCTGTATCACCATGGCAGCTCCACGAAGCAGCTTTCGCTCCTTCTTGCCAAGAAAGAGAGTTAACTTCGACTTTGTCGGCAACCATAAAAGAAGAATAGAAACCTAGACCAAATTTTCCTATGATATCACTACCTTTTTCGCCAGCTTGTTCTATTTTTTCGACAAATTCTTTGGCCCCAGAAAAAGCAAGTTGCGTGATGTATTTCTCAATCTCTTCCTCAGTCATACCAACACCATTATCAGAAATGGTGACAGTCTTTTCTTTGGTGTTGACGATAACATCAATTTTTCCCGTTGGAAGTTCAACGTTATGAGTTCTTGCAAAAGCTGCTCTTTTGGTGATGGCATCTGTCGCATTAGAAATGAGTTCTCTTAGGAAGATATCGTGTTCTGAGTAGAGCCACTTTTTAATAATGGGAAATATGTCATTGGTTTGAACTGAAATGGTTCCTTTTCTCTCGCTCATTGCTTTCTCCTTTCAAAATATTCCCTACCAAAATGGTATAAAAGATTTAGACGTCAAGGTGTAGCATGGTGTATAAATTGAAAAAAATTGAGGTGTGACGTGGTTGGTCAGGAAATAACTATTGGAAAAGACAATATCATCATTATGACGACGGGTGGAACCATTGCCAAAACTTATGATGAATTTGAGGGAAGTTTGGCCAATAGGCAAAATGAGATTAAAGACAAAATTAACCAGCGCCTGAGGCTTCCTTACACCATGCTTGAAGTCTTTTCTGTGCTGGAAAAAGACTCGCTTCATATGACCGATTATGATCGGTCTCTTATCTGTAAAACCATTGATCACCAACTAGAAAAAAAGTCACCCATTGTGATTCTTCACGGTACGGATACCATGACAAAAACGGCAGAGACTTATTTTAATCTCAACCCAAATCCAGCGGTGCCTATTATTTTTACTGGGGCAATGAGGCCACTTGGTATGGAAGAGTCAGATGCTATGCAGAACATTACGGAAGCCTTATTAGCAGCAAAATTATTAGATCCAGGTATTTATATTTCCTTTCATAATAAAATTTTTAAAGTACCCCATGTGAGAAAAAATAGAGAAAAAAGAACGTTTGAATGTACGGAACAAGCTAAATGAATTTAAACTTCCAAAACAATGTGCAAAGGGCAGTTAACTTTATTAAAGAAAATAAAAAGCCTGTTATTTTTCTTTATATCTATTTTCTTATTCTTGCACTTTTTAATACCGTCATCACTTGGTCGTTAGTTCCAGGTGATACCATTACCACGCTCTTTGCTTTTTTAATGGAACTCGTGCAGATGATTGGGGCCGTTTATCTTTTACGAGAAGTCTTTTTTACAAAAGAGGACTCGGTGATGAGAAAAATTTGGCAGGCCATCTGTGATACACCACTATTTCTTTTTTATAATATCGTCGTCGGTCTACACCTCTTATTTGGCTTAATCTTGTTGGTCATACCTGGTTTTTACTTTTTATCAAAAGTATATTTCGCTCCTTATCTTAGTATTGTAGGGGATCAGTTTGCGGAACATGACAAAAGTTATGTCGAGTGGAGTAAAGAGCTGACGAAAAATAATATCGCTGTCGTTCTTTTTTATATCATTGTCTTTAACTTTTTGCCGATGCTTTTATTTGCACCTCTCGCTTGGGTAAAGCTTGGCAGCATTGAAAAATTAGTACAACTAGGTATCTGTCCGCTCGAGACAGCTCTTATTATTTTTGGAGAAGTTGTTTTTATTCATTTTTTCAAAGATATTTTAGATAAAACGAAATCTTAATCTTTATTAAAATCGATTTTGGCCAGGTCTAAAATTTTTGTAATGGTTTGAAGTTTTTCTGCATCTGAGACTTTGTCTTCTTTGCAAATAACTTGAAGCTTTTCTAGTTCTTCTTCAGAGAAATCGATATGAAATGCTGCTGGGTTTGTTTTTTCACTTTGAACGTATTGATCTTCATCCTGAATTTTAAATTTAGGCATCTCTTTAAATTCTTCAGGTGCCGCTTCCTCTTTTTTAGGTCTGGTTTTGTTTTTGGCGTAATATTCTTTTTCGTCTTGAGTGAGTAGCTCATCGATCTCACCAAATTTCTCAAGTCTTTTTTGCCTTTCATTTTCAAGTTTATTGTATGTCGAAATATACTTTTCTATTTTCTCCATCAATTCTTGATTCGTAAGCTCTCTTATTTTTACCATATTAACCTCAGGTTAAGTATAACAGAGCTCACCATAATTAAAAAACTGGAGCAAATTTACTAGACGTTAGCGTTTTTTAAAGTCGATGGGTGCCTATCAGGGTGGACAATTCTAGAAAACGCATGGAGATCAGAGCTGAAGATAAATTTTAAAAGTACAGCAGTCCATGATTTGTAATAGGGAAGAGACTTATAATACTCAGGTGCAATTTCTTTAAGCCTTGGAAGCCTCGACCATGGAATATTGAGAAAATCATGATGTTCAATATGGTAGCCCATATTGAATGCGATTTTATTTAAAGGGCCATAATAGGAATAGGTCTCCTGACCTGTGGTGGTCTCATAATGCTCGGCGATCCATCTTCCTCCTGCCGGGTGAAGTCCAAGTCCAAAAAATGTTGAGAGTAAGAGATAACCTAAAGCCGCTGGTCCCATGAAAAAATAAATGAGGAGATCCGTTGCGATAATTAAAAAGAGATTGATAAAAATCCACCTGTTAAACAGACGGTAATGCTTAACTTTCATCGGTCTTAGCGCCTGTGAAAACATAAATAAAGTCAGCCAAAGCGCCTTTTTAAGAGGAGATTTACCAATGATATTTCCTTCGCGATAAGAAACAATGTCGGGATCATAACTGTATTCACCAAGGTGGAGGTGGTGATAGATATGATAATAAGAAAAGCCCATAGCGCTAGGAATAGCAATGGCGATATCACAGATTAAGGCAAAAATTTTATTACCAGATGCTGATTTTACGACAAGGTTATGACTACATTCGTGAACCATCACAAAAAGAGCATGGTTGATAAAGCCTCCGACGAAATAGGCAAGAGGGATAAAGAACCACCACGATAAATTTTGAAATAAATAAGCAAAAACCAACTGGGCCACTACCATCAAAGCTATAAAATACTTTGTCGACTTCTCAGGTCCCATCAGTTTTCTGATGGCCGGGTACTTTTTGATCATCTCTCGGCTACGTTCTGTATGCCAATTAGGAGTAGATACATATTTATAATCAAGGCCAGGATTTGCTTTGTTTGTCACATTTGCTCCGAAAAATTTTTCTAGAACCTAACTCAAGTATTGAAGCTTGGCAATAAAATGTGTCATTTCTAGGACTTAGCGAGTGTTTTAAGCAATTGAAATCTAATACTGGATGATAATTCTCAAGAAAATGCGCACTTTTCTCGATAAGGGAATTGGAGAATATTAAATGGTTACAATACTCATCTCTTGTTTATTCGGAATCGGGTTATCCTTGGCCATTTCTTGGGTTTTGTTTAAAACCGACTTCGTACACAAAATTCTCAAAGATATTCTAGGCCAAAAACAGGCAGATGACTGGCACACTCGTTTTAATAACCTCGTCGGTGAAAAGGCACAGGGTTTTGGCATAAAGATAGATTCAAAAACATCGCAGACTGCAAAGTCTAAAACAAAGTGGTCTGAAGAGAGACCAAGAAACTGGCAAGAAGAAGTTTTTAAAAACCTCAAAGGAAGTTTTGACGTCGTCGAATTTTTGAAGTCCATCTACACCGGAGATAAAGCAGCTATCAAAAAAGTTTCGACAATGGCAAAAAATGATTCGAAAAAAGCTCACAGTTATTTAAGAGAAGTCTTGGCCTATGAAGCTGACTTTTCATTTTTTAATAAAAATTCTGTGATCGATTATCTTGCTCTGAGAGTCTTTCTCATGAGCTTTAGAGAGAATGCCTCACAGTTAAAAGAAGATCATGATTATGCCCTGATGGGGTATTATCTTTCAAAGTGTGGAATTTCAGACAAACAACTTCATGAGTATTGGAAGAAAAATAAAAACTCTCTCTATCTAAAATTTAAAGCACGCTCTCTAACACAAGCATTAAAAGTAGAGCAGGAACTGGCTTACCAGTTTAAAAAAATAAGTGTGCTAGAAAAAAATATTCTGAGTTTTAAGTTACGTATTGAGAATTATTCTCCCAAGTCTTCAAAGCAAAATAATAAAAAGCAGCAAAAAACCAAAGAAAAACCACAAAATTTAAATCCAGACAAATATCAAGATGCTCTTAAAATCTTTGATATCAGCAGCATTTCTTCTAAATCTTCACTGAAAAAACAGTATCGAAAATTGGCCATGCAATATCACCCTGATCGAGTTGAGGGAAGTGATAAAGCGAAGGCCCATAAGGAATTTGTGCAAATCCAGAAAGCTTATGAGACGCTACAAAAGTTTGCTGCTTGAGTTTTAATAATCTGACAAGAAAATATGGCAGTTGAAATGAAAAGTAGTTTTTTGATTTATTAAACTAGAATCATCTAAGTTCCCATAATAATTGAAAACAAGCTCTCCTTTTAGACCTTAACGGAGTAAAGAAGTTTCCTAATGATAAAATTTAATTTGTACTGATGATATTCCGAATAGTTATATTGAGGATGTGGGATAAGATGAGAAAACAACTAACATTACTGATTTGCTGGGGACTATTTTTTAGTTCTTGTGTGCCTGGTGGTGCTGGTGATCAAAAACGTAAGATTAGTTCTCTCACTGATTCTATTAGCGGTGGAACGACGGGAAGTGGTTCTGATGACTCTGGTGGAAAAGGAGCGGCTCCTGGTTCTGAAGATAGTATTATTAACACGATTACTAGTGGTGGTAAGCAAGAGCTTAGACATATTATCGATCCCTTTGATGGGACCTATAAAACCAAAGTCACAATTCCAAAAAACTATAGCGGTAAATTACATCTTTCAGGTTTAAACTTTAGTTCACTAAAAGACCGAATCATCTCTGCTCGTTTTAGGTTTGGTCAAGAACGAGAGGAAGTTGTTATCGAAGGTGTTATTGGAAGAGTTGAAGGGGGAGGGATTACACCTCAAACTGATATTCAAATGCTCACTCTCGATATGACTGATCAGCCTTTTAAAGATATTCGTTTAAATTATGATCTCTATGATTATAACGATTATGATACGGATGATGATAACGAAGAGTTTGATGCGGAAGATGACTTTTCTGAACCTGTTTCTGATTACAGAGATAGTGGATTATTTTGTCGAGGATTAAACTTAGAAGATGATCCTACTTTTCAAATTACGGCCACTAATGACAAATGTGATGCCGCTGGCGAGAGATGTCTTTATTCCTACGCAAAAGTTTTAGACTCGGGACTTTATTATCTTGATGGATCTTTTAATAGAGCGATCAATCCCACAGAACCTGCAATTGAATTGGGAACCAGTGGTTATGCTGGAGACTCTCAAGACGATCAACTTAAAAAATGTTTACCCGATACATGGCACCGCTCTTCAATTGAGACGGCATTACAAACGACAATGAATTCATCAAATGTCACGATTGTTTCTTACGGAGACACTGGCTTTGGTGGAGACTATACCTATAATGGCCCTTTTAGAACCTCTGATCGAAATGGCTGGGAGATTTCCGGGGATGCTCTTTTTTCAGACGTGAGTTCTGGTGAAGCGGCCACGGGTCTTTTTCAATATGCTCTTAATAATGCTCCAACTCCGACACCGTCGGATCCCAATTTAAAAGCTCAAGGGGGAGTCAAGTCATTTTTATTCCCACGTTCAGGTCGATTAGATTTATCAAGTGGGATTCAATATATTGGGTTTACCGACTTAACTGATCCTCTCGGAACGACCAACGGTAATGCCTCTCGTACAGTTCAAGAAATGATTTCAAGTGGAGATAGTGATTTTGTTGACGGCTGTAGTATTAGAAAAATGTTTCGTGATAGAAGTACGGGTGAAGGAATTTCATCTTGTAATGTAACAGCGACGATAGATTTAATTTATACAGATGAAAGCGGCTCAGTTGTCACACTTGCTTCATCACGTGAGATTAAACTTCAATTAGCAAGAGCAAGTGAAACTGATAAATTTGGTAATGAAGTTTTATCTACTTCTCTTAAAGCATGTAGTTCAAGTAATGCTTGTGGGGCCAATGAGTGTTGTTTTAATAATCGTTGTTGGTCAAATAACCTTGTGGCCCAGTGTTTGGATAATGATGAAGGTTATGGAAATTTAACCATCGGAGACGATTGTTCTTCAGACCTTCAATGTTCAAGTCTCTGTTGTGGCTCTACCGGAAAGTGTAGTGTTCATGTAAATAATGAAGATGAGCAAGTTCTTTGTTCTAAATCTCCAGGACAGTTTTGTGTTTCAAAAGAGTTCTGTCGACTCGATTATGTGGATACTTGTTTTCTTGTAAAAACAGGTGGAAATAGCTGTGGAATCCGATGTTATAAAGTTCCTACTTTTGGCGATTGTATTAATGGAAGGTGTCAACAACCGACAGCAGAAGAGCCGCCAGAGTTTGATGAAACAGATCCTGATTGCTCAAGGGCCGTGGACCCTCCAACTGAATTTGATCCCGTAAGTGGTATCTAAGTC
>JAUHVL010000039.1 GCA_030425045.1 bacterium | reverse complement strand
GTACCCCAATGAATTTCGGCTTATCGTCTCGTTTTTTAAGAGTTTTTTCCTCAATAAATAATCCTGAAAATTTTATAGCCTCCTTACCGATTCGACCCTTTGGTGATATGAAGCCCTACAAATTTAAAAGAGTAAGTTTATGAAAATTATTGTCTTAATATCACTGCTATCCCTACCAACGATGGCGCAATTTGAACAAGAAGTTATCTCCACTGAGACGGATGATCTTGAAGTTGTTGAGTTTGAAGAAATCTCTGCTTCAGATGTTCCTCAAGGAGAAATGGTTGAAGAAGTTAATATAGGCGAAGAAGAAGATTACCTCGCTCCCTTTGAAAGCGAAGAGACAACAACTGAAGTCGAGCCGCTAAAGAATGAACCGTCTGCTAGCGAACCTCTCATGACTCGTTCAAGTTATCAATTAAGTGATCCTTCTCTCAGTAGAAAAAGTTTACTCTTTAGAGATAAATTAAAAATTGGTTTTGATTCCGCTCGCTGGGATTACGAAGAATTTGTCGATGGTCAAACTTTCATGAAAGATGGCGGCCAACTTTATGGAGTGAAAGCAACTGTTGAAAACAACCTCTCAAACGAGAGTGCTTTTTGGAATCTTTCTATCCGTTACCTTGCGGGGAAAACTCTCTATGAAGGGGGCAATACTGCTGGTGAAAAATTTAATTTAGACTCTAGAAACAGCATCACTGAGTTTGATTCAAATATCGGCTATGCTTTTTCTTTAAGTAGCTCTACTTTCTTTAAACCCTCAGTTGGTCTTTCCTATCGTATTCTTAGTAACCCAAGAAATAATTATCCTGGTTCCTATAGTCGTGAGGCAAAGTACTTCACTGTCCCACTAAAATTAGAGTTGGCCGTTGTTACATCTGAGAGTTTTCTCTTAAGTCTTGGCACCAATTATCACTACCTACTTCAAGCAAGTACTGAATCAAAACTAAGTGAAACCACAGGTGGTGTGCTTGGTGATATTAATAATGAGCAAAATAAAGGAAAAGGCTACGGGGCCCAACTGAATTTTAGCTGGTTATTCAAACAAAGAAACTCGATCACCTTCAGTCCTTACTATAGAGTTTGGGACTTTGAAGACTCTGAGTCAGTCCTTCAGTCTGTGACGGACGGACTTTCTGTCATTACATATGGCTTTAAAGAGCCCAAAAATAAAACACAAGAGGTTGGAGCGAGTTTGTCATTTGGTTTTTAATTTAAATTTTACAGCTCACTCTATCAATAATTGTCATAGGTCTTCCTGATCGAACCCATATTGTATCTATAGCTCCTGAGCTAAGTTCGTAAATTATAGCAGCAAACTCTTCTCGTTCTGCTAAATTAGTTCTATCTACAATATTTCTATCAACGCTTCTGGTGAAATCTATACCAACATCACTACCTAGTAAGACACAAAGCTTGTGTAAATTTGGAGAACTAAAATTACTTAAGCGAAATGTATTTTCACCAAGGTGAACTAAAAAGTTTGTAAACACTCTCGATCCATCAGCATTTACTCCTACGACCTCATAAGAAAGGGAATAATCTCTTAAGTGAATCATTCTGGAGTTTCCTTGAGAGCTTTCGCTGTTCTCTCTCGAGTAAGCTGTTAGACCGGTTACCCCAGTAGACCATACTTTTATATCAGAGAATAAGGCTTCAATTTGCACATTTAACTTTAAATCGTTAGCACCAAATGCTTCCCCATGAACAATCAAACATGGCCCAGTACAATTAGGATACTCTGTTATGACAGGAAATCTTGCAAGATCTGAAATATCAATGCTTAAGTCAGAAGGGTAAGCAGAAGTATAGTTATCTGATGCTAAAAGTTCTACAGGAAATATGCCATTATAATAGATAACCGAGAAGAGTTTTATATTTGCCTCTGGGTTTTCACTGCTTGAATAAAGAGAAATATTTTTTATTTCTGAGCTCGTTAGCCCAATACTATAAACTCGACCACCACTGTTTCTCTCAATACTACCAAGACTTAATGTTGTTAATCCTGCAAAAGTAGAATGAAGGAATAAGCTCATCAATATGATCTTTAAAGTTACCTTTTTCATTTAAGTGCTCCTTGTTGTTGTAAGTTGAAGAAACACTAATGCCACAAGTTGTGGCAAATCAAGAAAATTACTTGCCACATATATTTTAACATATCTAAAAAATTGGCCAATACTAGAGTTCCCAGCTCCGGCAATCTTGTAAATTCTACCAATGAGGAAATTTTTTCTTCACTTTTCAAATATTTAGGGTCACAATTTTAAATAAGATTGCACACGGAGTTTTAGTGCGATCCCGTTTTTGCCACATGTGTTCTAAGGAGGGAATCATGGCGAGTCTTCAAGAAGTTAGTCCTCTAACCGGTATCCTAGAGGAAGATCAAGTATTTATCGATTTTGGTGAGCATGAAGGAAAAAGTATCCTTGAGGTTTCTGACACTCATCCAGAATACTATGACTTTTTGATCGAAAAAAAGAATGACGGACACTGCGCGATCAGAAGATCGAGAGACAAGATTTTTCGTCTCTACGTCTCTCAAGTTTCGTTCTAAATTTACGCATAATACAATCGGATCTTAACAGAACCCTGACACAATTGAGGTATGCTCTCTGGTAATAAGTACCTGAAAATCTTATCGGAGAGACCTCAATGAAAAACCTTAAAGTTCTAGTTCTTACTATTGCTTTTCTTACCCCAATATTCAGTTTCGCATCAGTTCAAATTAATGGTGCAGGAGCTAGTTTTCCCTATCCCATTTATTCAAAATGGTTTGCGGAATATAACAAAGTTAATCCAAAAATTAAGTTTAATTATCAGGCCATTGGTTCAGGTGGTGGTATCAGACAACTCATCAAACAAACGGTCGACTTTGGTGCCTCTGATGCTCCCATGAAAGAAAGAGATATGAAAAAAGCGGCCTGGCCGGTTATGCATGTTCCAACAGTTCTTGGCGCTGTCGCTGTCACTTATAACGTAAAAGGTATTCCCAATAATTTAAAACTCGATGGTGAGGTTCTCGCTGAAATGTTTATGGGAAAAGTCACCAAATGGAATGATGCTAAGATAAAAGCACTCAACCCAAACACAAATCTTCCCGATGCCGACGTTCTTGTTGTGAGACGAGCTGATGGATCAGGTACAACAGCGATCTTTACGGACTATTTAAGTAATGTTTCATCAACATGGAAAAGCAAATACGGTATGGGTAAGTCTCTAAGATGGCCTACCGGAATTGGGGCCAAGGGTAATGACGGTGTTACCAATATGGTTAAGCAAACTAATGGAGCTATCGGTTATGTTGAGCTTGCTTATGCTGTTAAAAATAATTTAAGTGTGGTTGCTTTAAAAAATAAAGCTGGATCTTTTCAAGCCCCTACTGTTGAAGGAGTTTCTAAAGCTGCCGCAGGTATGAAAAACTTAGGAACAGACTTTAGAGTATCTATTGTTAATGCCGAAGGAAAAGGTGTTTATCCGATCAGTGCCTTTACTTATATTTTATTACCTCAAGTAGAAAACCCTAAGCTTTCAGAAGTTAAAACTTTTTTAAAATGGGCATTAAGTGAAGGTCAAAATTATGCAGCCAAACTTCATTATGCTCCCCTTCCTAAAAAGGTGACAGATACAGTTCTTAAAAAATTGTAATGAAGTTTATTAATAAACAAGACCAAATTAACTTTAGACTTATGCAAGGACTTGCCATTGGTGTTGTGGTGATGATGATCATCATGATCCTGCTTTTGGTAAAGCAATCCCTTCCTGTCATTGAGTTATCTGGTCTTAGTTTTCTTACCACTGACTGGTGGAATCCTATTGAAGAGGAATTTGGAGCCCTCTCTTTTGTTTATGGTACCTTAGTTACCTCTTTTCTCGCTCTTTTACTGGCCAGCCCTTTTAGTATTGCTGTTGCCGTTTTTATTACAGAGATACTACCCGACAAAGTTAAACCCATTATTTCAATGCTTGTCGAGATGATTGCCGCTGTCCCCTCAATTGTTTTTGGACTCTGGGGATTGTTTTTCTTGGCCCCTTTTGTTCAAACAACTTTAACTCCCTTTTTAAAAAGTACACTTGGCTTTCTTCCGATTTTTCAAGGACCGAGTTTTGGAATTGGGATTCTTACGGCCTCCATGATTTTGGCCATTATGATTATTCCGACGATTACTTCTATTTGCCGAGAAGTTTTTAAAACAGTTCCAAACCTACAAAAAGAAGCGGCTCTCGGTCTTGGTGCAACTCGCTTTGAGATGATCAAGTTAGCCATTTTAAAACCATCTTTTTCAGGCATCATGGGAGCTATGGTACTCGGTCTTGGCCGAGCTTTAGGTGAAACAATGGCCGTTGCCATGGTTATTGGGAACCAGCCCAGTATTAACTTTTCTCTATTTGCTCCCGGCTCTACCATGGCCTCAGTCATCGCTAATGAATATGCTGAAGCTGATAATGATATTCATCTCTCGGCCCTGTGTTTAGTAGGCCTGTTATTATTTGTCGTCACATTAATTGTTAATGTTTCTGCGAGAACGATTGTTTGGCGTTTTGGAAGTAACGAGAGATGAACTACTACAAAGTACAAAAACTAAAAAGTCATTTATTTATCGCTTGCCTCTATTGTTCAGCGGCCTTTGTTCTTGCTCCTCTCATTATGGTGATTGTCTTTTTATTTTATAAAGGAGCTTCCAGTTTAAACCTCGACTTCTTTATGAACTTACCGAAACCTGTAGGTGAAACAGGTGGAGGGATGAAACACGCCATTATCGGTACCTTCTATATGGTTGGTCTCGGCTCACTAATAGCTGTTCCACTTGGTATCGTCTGCGGCATCTTTTTGGCAGAATACGGTAAAGGAAAAATTCCCAATTGTTTAAGAATGGCGTCTGATCTTTTAACAGGAGTACCATCCATCGTTATTGGTATTTTTGCCTATACTCTCATTGTTGTTCCCCTCAAAGGTTTTTCGGCCCTTGCTGGTGGAGTCGCCCTTAGTTTAATCATTCTTCCCATCGTCATAAGGTCGACAGAAGAGATTTTAAAATTAATTCCAGGGCATATTCGTGAAGCGGGTTTGGCCCTTGGTCTTCCTAGGTGGAAAGTTATTTATTTTATTATCGTCAAAGGAAACCTCCCCAATATTTTTACCGGTGTGATTCTTGCGATTTCAAGAGCTGCAGGTGAAACGGCACCTCTTCTTTTTACGGCCTTTGGAAATATGTACTTAAGCTATAGCTTAACTGGTCCGATGGCCTCACTTCCCGTCCAAATTTATAACTATGCTATTTCTCCTTTTGAAGACTGGCAGAGACAAGCTTGGGCAGGAGCATTTGTGCTTATCATTTTAGTTTTAGGTTTAAATATCGTCTCTAGATTAATTGTTAACAGAAAACAATTATTTAATAAGAAGTGAGTCTCGTATGAGTGAAAATACACCCATCTTAACAACGAATAATATCAATATATGGTATGACCAGTTTCATGCGATTAAAAATATCTCGATCTCTTATTTACCAAATAGTATTACGGCCATTATCGGTCCTTCAGGCTGTGGTAAATCAACTTACCTGAGATGTTTAAACAGAATCCACGAAGAAGTACCAGGAGCTAGGGCCACAGGTGAAGTCATCTATAATGGCCAAAATATTCTCGACCCTAATGTTGATCCCGTATTAATCAGAAGAAATATTGGAATGGTTTTTCAAAAACCCAATCCTTTTCCCGCTATGTCTATTTTTGATAACGTCATTATTGGACTTAAACTTCAAGGTGTTAAACAAAAAAGTAAATTAAAAGAAGTTGTTGAAACTTGTTTAAAAAAGGCGGCCCTTTGGGATGAAGTTAAAGATATTCTTCAAAGACCAGGTACAAGTTTATCCGGGGGACAACAACAAAGACTTTGTATTGCAAGAACACTGGCCGTTAATCCAAAAATTGTTTTAATGGATGAGCCGACCTCGGCCCTTGATCCCATTGCTACGGGGAAAATCGAAGAGCTGATGCAAGATCTAAAAAAAGAATATACGGTGATTATCGTCACTCATAACATGCAACAAGCAGCGAGAATTTCTGATTATACAAGTTTCTTTGTTCTTGGTGATCTTATCGAGCACGGAACGAGCTCTCAGATTTTCACCAACCCAAAAGAGCAAAAAACTGAAGACTATATTTCAGGAAGATTTGGATAAAAAGAATGGAATTAACAAGTCATCACATTCGCGAACAAATTATCAAGATGGCAAGCTTGGTGGAGCTATCCCTATCGCTTACGCTCAATAAAGAAGCCCCACTTGAGTCTGTCATAAAACTTGAAGAACAAATTAATCAATTTCAATGTGAAATCGATGACCTCTGTTTTAAGTATATTGCTCTTAAGTCTCCTAATTCTAGAGACTTAAGACTAGCAATCAGTGTATTAAAAATTAACCCCGTACTAGAAAGAATTGGAGATAAGTCCCTGGCCACGAAGCGGTTCTATGGTGAATTAAGTTATAACTTCCCGAAACTTGAAAATATGGGACATATTGTTAAAGAGCTGCTACAAAAAAGCATAGACACTTTCGTCCATGGTAATACTGAGCTTGCAGAACAGTTAATAAATGATGACGAAGAAATTAATACCTTTAACCGGGAATTAATTGAAGAGTTTTTGATGGCCATGAAAAACAATCAACTCGAACACAGACAAGCAATCAACGCTCTTTGGATTGCAAAAAACCTAGAGAGAATTGGCGATCTCGCCCTTTGTATTGCTCAAGAAGTTTTCTTTATTGAGGCTGGTGAACAGAATCACTACAAAAAATTTACAATAAACTCAGACAAAGAAAGTTTTAATCTTGGTAAATATTTAAAGTCTTTAAATGAAAATCAAATATTAGGTGGAGTAAAACCATGAAAGAAAATGCCAATGTATTAATTGTCGAAGATGAGCATGACATTGCCGAAATTCTTAAAGTTCAGTTAGAAACGTCCGGGCATAATGTAACTCTCATTCATGACGGATCTGAAGCTCTAGAGTTTATTCAAGAACAAAGCGAAGAAAAGAAAATTGATCTTTATATTTTAGATAGAATGCTACCTGGTACTACAGGGTTAGAAATTTGTAAGTTTTTAAGAATGTTCAAAAAAACAAAAGCTAAGCCTATTCTTATGTTAACGGCCATGACTCTTCCTGAACAAGTCATTGAAGGACTTGAAGCAGGAGCCGATGATTACGTAACAAAACCTTTTGATATCAATATTCTTAAAGCTAGAGTTAAAAACCTACTGAGACGAAGTCAACTCAGTATCGGAGAAGAGAGCTCTGAAGAAGCAATTCTAGCAATAAAAGGTCTTAAGATTGATACCAATCAATGTAAAGTTTGGATTGATGAAAATGAGCTAGATTTGACCCTATCTGAGTACAAATTACTTGTTACCTTTTTAAAACAACCAGGAAAAGTACTTACCAGAAATAGCTTGATCCAATCTATTCAAGATGGTCCTGTACACGTGACTGATAGAACTATCGATACTCACATCTTTGGGCTTAGAAAAAAGCTTGGAGACTACTCTAAGTTCATTGAAACAATTAGAGGTATTGGGTATCGAGTAGTCGCTAATGATTAAAAAAGAAGACTCAAGCACAAATTTCTCTCGGTTACGTCAATTTATCTTTTTTATTTCCTCATTACCTTGGAAACATTTTAAAAAGACGGCCGCTCTCCAGATGCTTATCTCAGTATTTGTTATGCTGGTTATTGCAACCATGGCACGGTTTTATTTTAAAACTTATGGACTGAACCAAGCGAGAGAGCAACTCAAAAGCTCCTTGCTTTTGATCAGACAATCCATTGAAACACAAAAGATTTCACCACTAGGATGGTGTCAGTCTTTAAAACTAAACTGGCAAAACCGATATACGCTTCTGACCGAAAAGGGAAAAGTTCTCTGTGATAGCCATCTTCCACCGGATAAACTTCCCGCCGAAATTAACTTTCCGGAAATAAGAGAGGCCCTTGAAGGAAACCTTGGTTTTAATATTCGTAAAAGTAAATCTCAAAATTACGAGGTTATGTACGGCGCTTTAACATTAAAAGCAAACTACAAAGGTAGAAACCAAACTTTTGTCGTAAGACAAACTGTTTCTCTTCGGGCCTTAAATTTAGCGATGATCGAATTAGATCGTGCCATTATCATTTTCCTCATCCCTTTTCTCTTTGTGACAACCCTCCTCTCTCTTTGGATCTACTTACAGGGAAGTAGCCCGCTGTTTCAGATTGTGAAAAAAGTTGAAAAAATGAAAAAAACGGCGGCAACAGTAGAGCACGTTGGTGATGATGACGAGGATGATGACGACTTTATTCCCAGTGTAGAAACAGATAGTGAAACAGAACTCTCTGAAGTCGAACAAACCTTAGATCGTGTTCAACAAAACTTAGAAAAATATATCGATGAACTCTATAATGAGAACGAAAAGCTCAATACGGTGATGCGCTCAATCTCTGATTCGATTCTTGCTATTGGACTCAATGAAAACATACTTTTTGCCAATCGACAGTTTCGAAAAAACTTTATTTCGAAAGAATTTAGAGACCAACTCCTTTCAAAATTTAAAATTTGGGAAGTTAATAGAGACATTATCCTCCATGAACAATTAAAACTATGTTTAGAGACAAAAGAGTATGTAAAGAAAAGAAAAGTTCATCTTCCCGTAAAAGGTGGAAAGAGGTACCGCTACTTCGACTTGAGGATAAACCCTCTTATTGATAACAAAGGAGAAATCTTTGGTGCTGCTGGTGTTCTTCAGGACGTTAGTGATCAAATGCTTGCAGAACAGATGCGTGAAGATTTTGTGGCCAACGTTTCACATGAAGTGAGAACTCCTCTGACCGCATTAAAAGGCTATGTTCAAATTATTAAAAATGCTATTGGCCCTGAAGAAAAACAAATCACGACCTACCTCGAAAAAGTTGAGCAAAACTCTGATCGCTTAACTCATCTCTTTAGCGATATCTTAAATCTTTCTGTAATTGAATCAAAGCAAGTCATTGCAAAAGAAACGGTCTTTGTCGAAGAGATTACTAAAAATGTTATTAATAATGTTAAACAAAGCTTTCAAGTAAAGAATATTCAAATTGAAACACGATTTGATATTGAAAAAACATGGGCCAACCCTCAGTTATTAGAACAGGTCATCACAAACCTCATTGAAAATGCATTGAAGTACACCCCAGACGGAGGCCATGTACAAATTGGCTGGTCTCAAGGCAGTGCTGGTAAATATGATGTGCTTACTGTTTCTGATAGTGGTTATGGCATTCCTAAAGAACATCTACCTCGTCTCTTCGAGAGATTTTATCGGGTGGATCATGGAAGATCGAGAGATGAAGGCGGAACGGGACTTGGTCTTGCGATCGTCAAACATATTGTTCAGATTCATAATGGTAGAGTGTCCGTCAATAGTGAACCAGAAAACGGTACGACTTTTATAGTAAAACTTCCCGCCCACTACAAAGAATCTTAAAGCCTTTTAAAATACTCTTGACGGGCCTGCATTTTAATCATTTTCTTAACTTTAAAACGAATATAAACAAATTCAACCAACATAAAGAGGGCAAAAACAATATAAAAGCCGATAGTTTTAAAAAATAACCACCGGTCGGTACTCCAATAAAAGGCAACATAAAACATAAAAAGACCATACAGTCCAAAAAGATATGAAACGTGCTTTTCCATAGAACTCATAATTTCAAGTGGAACATTTTCTTTACCCATCGACTCTAACATCTCGATAAAAAAACCTTTTCCGAACATATTTTTATAAAGTAAAAAGGAAGCGATGACCACGCCGGTTATGGCCGGTTGAAGTTTAAACCAAACTCCCTCTTCTCCTAAAAGAGAGAGTCCTCCCAAAAAAGCAATTAAACCAAAGTTAAATTTAGAAAGAGAGTGCAGATGCTTAGTAAAAATATACTCTAATGATAACTCAAGAATGGATAATGCTAATCCACCTGCGATGGCGATACGAATAGGATAATTTTCCTCTAAATACCAATAAGCAATTGCCGGAAGAAAACTAATTAAAAAGAAATTCTTTTGAGAAAGTTTATTCACACCTACTAAGGTAGTGAATTAGGAAGCTTTTTTCAATTCATTATTTGATGAATTCTCGAGATATTTTTCAAATTCTTTCTTAATTGGCTCAGGATCAATTATTTCCACATCATCTTTAATCATTTTCAACCAAGAAAACAATTCATCTGAGACCTCTACTGAAGCTGCCCAAATATAGTCACCACTTGAATTAGAGGTAATATAGGGACTTCCCAAAAAGTGATAAGGAGGATTGAGGTTTACTTTTTCAGGATTATAAATCTTTAAGACAAGCCGCTCTTCATTATCGATAACGGCCCTCATTCCCGCAATAAAATCTTCAACCTGAATTGGTGAATAGTTTGCTTGATATGTATGCTCAGGTCTCGAACTTACTTCCAAAACATCTGTTATAAAAAAAGATATTAAACAGCGATCTATTACTTCCTCAGCAATTACTGATAAGCGCCCATCTAGAATAATAATATTATGGATATATATTTCGTAAGCCTTGCCATCATTGAACTTAACAAAGGCCAAGCAATTATCTTTATTTGCTTGCTCTAACTTTTTAATAATAAATTGTCTTGAAGTTTCCTCTTGGTTATCAACCATCAACTCTTTTTCTAAAGTTTTATACAAATCCCAATAATTATTTTGCTCATTTAGGTTTTGTGTTTTCTCTTTAAGAATTTCAAATGGTTTGTCGTTATCACGGTTGAGAAGACAACTCTGCAGTGCAAGCCAGTCAGTAAAACTAAAAGGGATATTAACTTCTGATTTATCAACAGCTGGATGAATTAAGACATACTCTTCATTCTTATTAACTTTTATATGGTAATCAAATTTCTCCATAAATGAGATGATTTCAAGAACGATTCTATCATCTGCATAAATATCAAATTTGGTTTTAAAATCCTCTAAAGTCGTTTTTTCATTTAGAGCTTCGAGGTTTCGAACGATTGTCCAAAACTGATCTAGACCCAACAAATTAGAAGATAGCATAAACACCTGCCTTTTCCCGCTTCATCACGCATAAATAACCTACAAAACTTGTCGGATATATAACTCATAAACTTTAGTGCTTTTTAATCATATTCAAGTAATAATAGAGTTATGAGATTCTCTTTTTTGATGAAAAATCCAATACTTATGATCGGAATCTTAATGATGTCGATCCTCCTTTTTCAGTTGAGTGAGAAGGGCCTATTTGGATCAAAATCACGTCTCGTTCCCTCTTCCTGTAAAGCAGTTAGGGTCAAGCTTGATCGTAGAATCCCCGCTAATTGGAAAACGTTTTGTGAGGGCAAAACGGTCAATAATCTTGTGGTTGAAATTGAAAGCCCACTTGATAAAAGCCTCGATAAGAAAAACCTCAGGGCCGCTCTTTATCGAAATTTGGCCAATGATATGATTCTCATTGCTAAGAACTCTCCAGCTGATAACCTTGAAAGAACAGACTTTGTACGCCTAAAAGTCACTCATCCCGCTGGAGAAATAAATGCTATCACTCAAGGTAGATATATTGCTAAACTTGCAACACTTACTGACTTAAAGCTAATTTCTGAGCATATCAAGACAACGGTCCAAGTCAGGGAAGAACTCTAAGAAATCATCTGGTTTAGATTGTGCAGAAATCCCTAGGCCACTAAGTTCATAATAAGTGGCATGAAGGTAAAGTCTTTTGGCTTTTTCTCCAGAGTAGTACTCATCACCTAAGATAGGGTAACCCGCGAGAGAGAGCTGCACTCTAATCTGATGCCTCATTCCCTCATTTAACTTTATTTTTACAAGTGATAATTGCTGGGATTCATTATAAAGTAGTCTCTCTGTTTCTAGTGAGCCACGGCGTCCATCACTTGATTCTTTAATTTTTTTTCCAGAAGTTGATAACGAATGTACCAAGCTATTTTTTTCTGGATATTTTCCTTGAACAATAGCGAGATAAACTTTCTTATGAGATTCACTCCTATACTCATTTCTAATTTTATTATAGAGTTCTTCTTTTTTAGAAACTAAGATCACACCTGATGTTTCATAATCTAAGCGAAATAAAACACCCCTATCATAGTTTTTTATATTTACATTCAATGGTTCGTAAATTCCCTCACTTCTTAAAAAGCTTAAAACATTATTCTGATCACTATAACTAAGGGGATGAGTATGACAGTCACTTGGTTTTGAAATCGCCATCCAGTCTTCAGTATTATCAATGATAGTCATTGATTTACCACTATAACGTGGATTTATCTGTCCCTCGTTTAATAAAGAAAGAGGAAGCTCTAATATATCTTTCGCTAATAATTTTTTATCCAGAAAGTTTTTAGAAAGACTATATGTCTTTGCCAGTTTTTTAATCTTAGAGTTGGAAAACCCAAAAGCCTTAATCAAATAACTTTTCAAGGATTCTTCATTTTCTAATAAACTAAATGCTATTATTTTTTCCATAACGGTAGATTACTGACTATCTACTTTATGTCCTGGGGCCGTAAAGTCTTTTTTACGAATAATAAACTCTACTCTTCTTTGAAATTTTGGATCTGTTCTATTAACATTCCCTAGAATTTTTTCTGGCTTATTATCACCATAAAAAACAGTGGTAATGCGACCAGGGTTCACACCTCTTTTGATTAATGATCTGGTAACGGCACTTGCTCTTGCAGAAGAAAGTTCAAATGCATCCAATTCCTGCTCCTCAGAGATTTCTCCCTTACTGGCATGACCAATCACGTATATTGTCCAATCACTGTTCGCGAGTAACTTTATGACTTTATCATATACTTCAATAGATATTTGCTCAGGAACTGTCGACCCCTCTCTAAAGTAGATTTTTTCCTTAACGTGCGCCTTAACCCCTTCAGTCTCTTCATAAAGTGTCACATTTTCGTTGAGAGAGTGATTATAAAGGTCGCGCTTCATGGTCTTTAAATCTTCATCTGAGGCGCGATTAATTTCATGTTTATCGAGAATTCCTTCCATAGTAAGAAATTCAACAGGAAAAGGTCTCACTGGCTGTTGAGACTCCAACATTGTTGGTGAATCATCTGGAGATTTACCTCTTTCAATCACTTCACCAAGTTTTAAAACGTTACCACCAAAGGCATTACGAATTGACCCTAGGGCAGCTTCGTATTTTGCACTCTCAGTTTTGGCAAATGAAAGTAGCAGAACAAAGAAGGTAAGAAGTAATGTAACCAGATCCGAGAATGTCGCCATCCATGCGGGTAACCCCGGGGCACACTCTGGACATTTAACTGGTTGCTGATTTTCATCCATATTGACTACTCTCCGCCACCATCATCTTCAGTAATTCTTTCAGCTGGAGGTAGAAATGAGTTTAGTTTTTCTTTGATAAGTCTAGGGTTTTCACCCGCAACAATCCCAAGCGTTCCGGCAATCACAATTGTCATTTTAGTAATTTCCATTTTTGAACGAATTTGAAGTTTATTTTTAATAGGGTTACAAAAAATGTTTGCAATACAGGCACCATAAAAAGTTGTTAAAAGGGCAACGGCCATGGCAGGACCAATGGCGGCCTGGTCAGAAAGGTTACCAAGCATGATCACCAGACCAATAAGAGTACCAATCATTCCAAAGGCAGGGCCATCGTCGGCCATTCCTTGAAACATATCAGCACCAACTTTATGTCTTTCTTCAACAGAGTCAATTTCCATTTGTAAGATAGAGCTTATGACTTCGGGTGGTCTGTTATCGGCAGCTAATGTCATTGCTTTTTTAATGAAGGCATCATCAATTGGCTGTTTTTCGAGAGCGAAAACAGATTCTCTTCTCGCTATCTCAGCAAGCTTTCCAATTTCTTCAATTGTCTCTAAAGGATTCGCAGGATCTGAAAAAATGGCCTTCATGGCAATATTTGAAACGTTCTTAACCATTTCCATTGGCCACTTTGTAAAAGTCGCCCCAATCACACCAAGACCCACAACAATTACTGAAGGAATATCGATAAAGGCCGCCATATCCCCACCGGCGAGAATTGAGCCAATAACGGCGGCAACACAAAGTACAAGGCCTATGACCGTACTTATATCCATGAAAACTCCTTCCAATCAAAGCTTAAAATATTTACTTAATTGTTAAATCGGAGCCTTAGAAATACTCTTGAATAATTTCAATCAAATGAAAGACAGAAGGCGAATTTTGCCTACTAAAGATTAGGTGCTTAGCTACTTCTTGTGGACTTTAAGCTTGCACACCGCTTTGCTCGAGATTAACTTGCTCTAAATAGTTGAGCATTTTTAACCTCAATTGATCCAGATCGAGATTTTCCTCGTCGAGCAGAAGTTCCTTTTTAATAAACTCTTTAGGAAAGCCTGTATTCTCTTCAAGAAAGTCTAAATTGACTGCTTGGTTTGATATCTCATCCTTAACATTCTTATCGGTCTCACTCCTGACCATGAACACTCCCTTGTCTCTTTTGCTCAGCAGCTAGCTTCTTTCGCCTTTGAAGCATTTCCTTGCTGCCTATCATAATGTGTCAGAAAATCATATCTGGATTAAATTTGAACCGTCAACTTTTCTTAACTCTATTCATCTATATTGTAAGAAGATATTAGATGCATAAGTATCTAAAATTAGTGATCTTAATTAGTTTTAAATTTTTATCAGACTAAATACTGACATTTAAAGAAGCCGCGTAAACGAATCAACTTTGTTTTGAATTTCATTCCATTCTTCTTGTGAGTCACTCAAAAGAGTTACCCCTCCACCTGCATGATAACTTAATGAGTTTTTTTGATGAAGAAATTCTGCTGTACGAATATTGATGGAAGCTGCTCTTATTTTTCCATAAGAAATAATTGTAGAGCCACAATAAAGTCCCCTTGGAACGTTCTCAAGTTCTTTTAATATCTCGATCACTCTCTTTTTAGGAGCACCGGTAATAGAGCCTCCGGGAAAAAGTGACTTTATAATATCGCGAAACCTCAAGTCTCGATTAGTACGAACTTGAATCTTTGAATATTGATGAAGCATTCCAGGTACTTTTAGAGGAGCTTTAAGAGTACATACTTTTATGGTTTTGGAGTTTATTTTTGCCAAGTCATTTCTTAACAGATCAGTAATCATAAAAAGCTCAGCTTGATTTTTATCAGAGCTTTTTAACTCCTCCCACCTTTCAAGTACATCATTATCACTAATTTTAACGGTTCCTTTAATTGGCATCGTTTCAATTAAAACGTCACCTCCCTCCTCATAAGCTTGAAACAAACACTCTGGAGAATTACTAATAAAAGATTTTTCTAGAAGAGGAATGATGGTGGCATGCCCATAAGCCCCTCGATCTCTTTTTCTATTCCATATGTTTGAAATTAACTGAAAGGCATCAATCGTATTTTTTAATTGAATATGAAAAGGAATCGTAAGGTTGTACTGATAACAGTCTCCTCTTAATAAATGTTGTCTCCCTCGCTGATACCTCTTATCATACCCGGCCTTGGTAACTTGTTTTTCGACACTAAAACTTAAAAGCCGCTTCTCGTTCAAACGAACTTCTTTACACGACTCAAATTCGAGGATAAGGGCGATTAATTCATTTTCTAGTACTTTATCTAAAAAAGAATATTCATAAAAAAGATGGATCACTTGTAAATGAGAACTTCTCTTAACAACTTTTTGATTTAAATATAGATCAAGTTCACTTAAACCAGAGCATTCAATAAACTCTCCCGTTTTTAAGTCTCTTTTTTTATTTAAATAAATAGCAAAGGCAACTTTAAGATTTTTTCCAGAAAAAATCTTATCTTTATAAGGAAAGAAAAATTGAATAGGTTTAGGACTGATTTTCATCCTTAACCATAGCGAGATTTTCAAAAGTAGTATAAGACCCAACCCAAGCGAGTTTTGCGGTTCCCGTTTCACCACCTCTGTTTTTACCTATAATAATCTCTGCGACTCCTGGCTCTTTGGTATCAGGGTTATAATATTCATCACGATAAACAAACATGACAATATCGGCATCCTGCTCGATAGCACCAGACTCTCGAAGGTCAGCAGTATTTGGTCTCTTATTTGGTCTCGACTCAACTCCACGGTTTAACTGTGATAACGCCACAACAGGACACCCCAGCTCTTTAGCAAGAGATTTCAAACCACGAGACATTTCAGAAATTTGCTGCTCCCGACTTGTCACAGCTTTATTATGGGGACTCATTAACTGCAAATAATCGATAACGATCAGACCAAGTCCTGATTCGGCTTTAATCTTTCGACACTGACTTTGAATATCTAACAAATTACAGTCACCATTATCATTAATATAAATGGGGTAATGAGAAAGCTCTTGTACCGCACGTCCGATACTTCGAAGATCTGAATCGAGAAAGTTTTTTGTTCGAATTCTTTTTGAATCAACTTTCGCTCTACTTGAAAGCATCCTCATACTTAATTCTTTGGCAACCATTTCCAGAGAAAAAATGGCAACGGGAGTATTATGAAGAGCACAAGCATTCGCTGCAAAATTTAATGCAAGGGCAGTTTTTCCCATAGCAGGTCTAGCGGCAAGAATCACAAGTTGACCAGGCTGAAGGCCTAATAAAAGCTCGTCTATTTTGCGATAGCCAGTACTAACACCTTGGATCTCTCCATTATTTCTACTTAAGTCTTCTAGCTCTTTAAGGTTTTCCTTTAAGCTGGCATTTAGTTTCACCATCTTTCCAGACTTAGCTTCATTGGTAAGCTTAAAGAACTCTCTTTCTACTTCTTCAATAAAGTCTTCTGTTTTCCCTTGAAAGTTGATTCCACGACTTGAAACCTGCATGGCCGTTCGTACGATTTCTCGTAGTTTAGATTTATCACGAACTGTTTTTCCATAGGCGTAGATATTAGCGCTTGAAGCCTGGTCTTCTACGATTTCAGTAAGGGCAGAAGCGCCACCGATTTTCTCTAAGGTCTGCATTTCTGCTAGACGAGAACTTACGGTGACGTAATCAATTGGTTGATTTGAAATAGCGAGATCATTTATGGCCTCATAAATCATCCCGTATTGGGGATGGTAAAAATCATCCCCTTTCAATTTCAAATCATTAATATCATCGAATGACTCACCATCTAATAACAAACATCCCAGTAGAGACTTTTCTGCTAAAAGATCGTGAGGCAATTCGCGAGTTG
The DNA here is from genome assembly GCA_030425045.1 of bacterium. Classification (GTDB taxonomy): domain Bacteria; phylum Bdellovibrionota; class Bacteriovoracia; order Bacteriovoracales; family Bacteriovoracaceae; genus JAUHVL01. The sequence goes on along the minus strand of JAUHVL010000039.1, from coordinate 7,158 downwards.
GACTAGTATTTTCCATTACTGAGTGAATCTCTTAGTTTCTAAGTAATTCGTCAGCTTCTTTAGCGAGCTTTTGCTCTTCAGTCAGCTCTTTTGGAGCTTCTTCAGAACCTTCCTCTCCCTGCTCAGCAGCAGCAGCTTTTTTCTCAGCAGCTCTTTTCTTCATCTCTGCAGCTTCAGCTTCTTTTTTCTTTAACTCTTCCGCTTGCTTAGGATCAATATCAACTTTGATATTAAATTCAGCAACCACTTCAGGAAAAAGCTTAGCTTTTGCTGTAAAAGAACCAAGAGCTTTAATAGGAGTATCAAGAGTAATTGTTCTTCTCTCAACTTCAAGACCTTGCTTCTTAAGCTCTGCTGAAATCTCTGCGTTTGTTACGGTACCAAAGATTTTTCCACTTCCCGCAACTCTTTTAATAAACTCTAATGTCATACCATCAAGTTTAGTTTTAATCTCAACGGCTTCCTGCTTTTCTTCTGCAACTTTTTTACCGAGAGCTTTTTGGTAATGCTTCATTTGCTTCTGATTTCCCTCGTCAGCAATGACTGCTTTCCCATTTGGGATCAAAAAGTTTCTTGCGAAACCAGCACTTACATTTACCACTTCTCCAATATTTCCAAGCGAAGAAACTTTATCAGTAAGTATTACTTTCATTTTTATTCTCCTTCCATTTTATTTTCTAATAATTTTCTAAAATCAAACCAAGTATCAAAAAGACCAATTAAGGCCACCCACATCATGGCCCATATAATGACCACAAAAATAAGAAAAGTTCTAAAAAAACCTCTTACCTTAAATCGTTCAAGAGTATCCCAAAAAATCCCAAACCCTTGGAAGAAATAATAAGCCGATAGTAAGTTTAAAATTACCATCGCCCCTGTCCATAACTCATCAACTTTAAAATGATGGCCGGCCATTCCCATACCAAGGCCCACAACAAGAGCATAAACAAAATAATAAGGAGTTTTAAAACTCATCATATCTTTCATGCCGTAGGGATAAGCCTGATAACGGAACCAATTTGGTTTATTGTTAACAATTAACATGACAAAGATCCATGCTCCTAAATAGGGAACAAAAGTGAAAATGATAGGAAGAGATGAGTAAATCTGTGTCACTAGCTCTTCTAATGTTATTCCACTGGATGCTGCCATTCCAACTTTTTGGATTTCTTGTAACTTCTCAAGAATAATTTTTTCCAAGTCAACCTTAGCAATCAAGGTCGTGTAGAGATAAGCTCCCCAGACAAGCCCTGCAATGATGCTACCAAGATAAGTAACAGCACGATAAGGGGCCACCTTGTTTTCAAAAGCAAATGATGTTCCGACTGAAAAAACAATTGTGAACATAAATGATGTCGCTAAATAAAGCCACGCTGGATATAAATAACCAACAAACATCATTCCCATTGCTAAAGGGATCACTAAACTCAAAGTCGTTTTCTTTCCATAGACAAGAGAAGCAATCACAAGTGGAACAGGAGCAATAAAAACTAATGGTTGAAACTGAAGACATAAGTTACTCAAGAGTAACGCCATCAAGACTAAAACCAATAATCTCCATACACCGTTTCCAGCGAGAGTTGCTTTTCCAACCGTCTCGAGAAAAGATAAATTTTTGAGATTTGACTGACTCACTTTTCTTTAATTCCTCTTATCTCGTAGCTGAAATTCTACTATTAACATAACTAGCGAGACCAATTTGTCTTGCTCTTTTAATAGCTTCAGTTACAAAACGTTGATGCTTCGTACTTACACCAGTAACTCTTGCAGGAGAAATTTTCCCGAAATCGTTAATGAGCCACTGAAATGTATTCGGGTCTTTCCAATCAGCTCTAATATTATTAGCAGCAAACCAACAAGAGCGACCGCGAGTAAATCTCTTTGAACCTGTTCCAGAGTCAGAGTCTTTATCTTCAACCTGGCTACCATGATAAGTTTTTGAGTAAGGAGATTTATAAGCTTTAACAATAGCTTCTCTTTCTGACTCATCACCTTTAGCGATAATCATTCTCTTTAATACTTTTTCGTTAATACCAAAAAGACGATTAAGCTCTAGGTTACACTCACCATTACCTGTGTATAAATAGTAAAGAAAGTGACCGGTAGGAACACCGTTTTTTGTAGGCTGAGCAAAAGTGATCTGTCCCCAATCATCTTCGATTAGAACTTCTCCACCTTTTTCTTTCACTACATTTTGAACAAGATTTTTGATAGTTGCCAACTCTTCTTCACCGAGAGCGGACACTGTCACCAATGACAATTCGTAAATCACACCAACCTCCTGGACAGTTGTTCTGGCCCCCTTGCCCGTTCACCGCAAGGAAGCGAGATGGTTAAAATAAGAAATGCAATGTATCAGAATCCATAAGGTACGTCCATAAGGTACATAAGGTAGCATAAGGTACGTCCACACTTTTGGGACGATTTGAGTCAAAATTTAACACAGGCAGTCCCAAAAGTGTGGACGTACCTAAGGCTACCTAAGGCATTTTGGCTAGTAATTGTAAGGGGTTAAGGGCTTTGCCTTCATATCTTAATTCAAAGTGGAGATGAGGGCCTGTCGTTCGACCAGTCATTCCGACTTCAGCGATAACTTGACCTTGATGGACCATTTGACCTCTTTTGGTGAAGTTTCTTTTGGCATGAGCATAAACTGAAAAAATGCCATCTCCATGGGAGATCACGGTTAGATTTCCATAGCCACCAAGACGGCTTCCCGAGTACACAACTTTTCCACCAGCGACGGCGACAATATTGGCCCCCACTCTCGCCGGAATATCGATTCCTTCGTGCTTTCGCCCCCACCTTTTACCGAACTTTGACGAAAGTTTTTTAGAGCTTGGCACTGGCCAAATAAACTCACCCTTTGCGCTGTTACTTATTCCACGACTGGCCTTGCCTTGTCCGATTAGACCAACAGACTGAGGAACAAAAACCCACTGTCCTTCATGAAATGATTTGCCTTCGTTATGAACTTTCAATTTCCACTTTGGGACCTTAAATTCCTTAGCCAGGGAGTTTAGAGAGTCCCCTTTTCTCACTTGGATATATTGTCCACTTGGCATATGTGAGCAATTTACAATAAATATTAAAGTAAATATCAGTACAATTAGTCTTATCATCGTAAGAAACTAATCGGCTCAATAAAGACACAATTTTAGGAAAGCTTAAGTCAATAGGTAAATTTTTATCTTGGGATCTCAAAAGGATTTTAAAGCATATTCTCTTTAAAATCGTGGAAGCTACTTTGAAATTTTGAGCTATCGAGTTGTCGATAAGCGAGCTCAATTTTTGAATTCACAGGAAGTGAAAGAGCATTAAAAGTCATCATATCAAGTAAACTTGGAAAAACATCACTATCCCAATCCATTGATAAAATGAGGTCAATATCACTTCTACCAGCACTATTGAGTTGCTCATAAAACTCTTTTAGAAAGTCGAGAAAGATATTTTGATCATTTAAACGAGAAAGGAGTTCATAGGGAAAGACAATGCCCTTCAAGCTAGGATTTCTTAGAACTTCTTTCCAAGTATAATCTAGACTAAAATTCCAATAGAAAGGAAGAGGAAGGTTTTCGTACTCATACTCTCCAGCCAGATCGAGAAAAGAACGAGTTCGTAATTCTTGAGGAATTTCTTTTACTATTTCATTTATAATAAGTTCTTTTTCATTAACAAATTGAAGATAGAGGTTTTGAAACAAAACTCCAGAATTTAACAACTCTTTAAATATATGAATTTGAATGAAATTAAATGATTTTGGTCTAAAATCGAATGTGAATTCACGTACTTTACTAGCCTCGAGTAAATGTAATGTCTTCTGATCGTAAATGCCTTCTATTCTGAAACGATACTCCATCCTTCTTATTATAATAAATTTCAAAAACAAGGTTAAAAAAAGTATCGGGGCAACTTGTACCTACCGACTCGGGGTGAAACTGGAATGAACAAAAGTTGTCAGCTTTTGCGGCCAAGACTTTTTCCTCTGCTTTAAAAATCTCAACGTTCTTTGCAAAAAATGAAGGGCAAACACCCCAGCTATTGTAGAACTGTACTGCTGTTTTTTGATGACCAAGCCAATAAGGTAATTCAACTTGAATTGATCTACCATGTAGGGGCTCTTCCCAAGGAACAATTTCTGCGCCAAGAGATTTAAAAATCAATTGATGGCCAAGGCAAATGCCAATACAGCTATAACTTTTATCGTTAAGTATTTTTTTAATGTAAGGAGTAATAGATTGATAATCATCAACATGACCAGGGCCTGGCCCAAAAACAAAACATTGGTACTGAGTTAGAAGATAATCATTTAATTTACTCCAATGAATAACATCACAAGAAATTTCAGCTTTTGAAAAATACGAAACAATATTATAGGTAAAACTATCTTCAAAATCGATTAAGCAAACGCTCACTACTCTGCTCCCGTCGAGGAAAAGCTGTTTTTGTTATAATTGATTAAGAAGTTAAACGCTATTTCTTTCTCTCTCAAGTTTCTTGAATAACTGATATTGAAGCGCCAGCAATTATTGTACGGCATATAAAGCATCTCATATCGTGTTTTTTGAATTCTTTGCTCATCGTAGTCATAATTGGTTTCTGTTCTAAAGCGAAATCTTTCAAACAATTTTATTTCTGTTCCTAAAGTAGCAGCTTTTTCAATTGGTTGGTTAAAGCCATCATACATGGCACCAAATCTAATATCGATAAATTCAAAATTTTTCTCGTAGTATAAATTAAAACGATGTTCTTGAGTGTAGTAATAATAAAATTCGTTTATATAAAGAGACGCAGATGGAAGACTCATTCTAGAATTAAGCCATAATCTTGTTAAAAGATAATGAGGCTCCCCTTGCTCATCAACAGAGCGAAACAAACCTTGAGAGAGATTAAAATGTCCTACATTATCGTAAAGAAAATTATCTCTAACGGATCTTCCATCAGCTAGTAAGTTTTCTCTTGCCGGCCTTTTCTTAACAAGGGAGTTATTCCATTGGAACTCTAGCGTATTGGCCAAGGGCAAATCTTGCTTGGCCTGTCTACTGTTGAGTTCTGTCTGTTTATCTCTAATGGCATCCAAGTCATCAAACTGTCCTTCTTCTGGAGCTTGAATTTGCCTTCGAAACCTTTCATTACCTTTAACTTCTTGATCGGAGATAAAATAATGTTTAATTTTATATTCTTGGCGGTGTCGAAAACTATTTTTTTGATAGCGTAGTTTTTCTCCAACCAAATTTTTAGAGTCCTCAGGAAGTTTTCCCATCAGATCTTTCATTTCTATTTTATCTTCTTTTTTCTTTTCTATAACGACATTTTCCATAGGAATGGCTTCTTCATAAGCGAGGCCATAAATTTTTTCGAGAGCAAAAGACGCCTCCGTTTCATAGACAATCCCAACTTTGGTAAAAGACTTTTGTCTTTCTTCATACGGAAAACGATAGTGCTGATAATCTAAAGTAGCACTTGTTTTTAAATTTAACGGACCTAACGTAGCGAGGTTTAAGTCAATTTCTGGAGCAGCGTTAAGTCGATGAGCATTTCTAATATATTCATTTTCCTCAAAATGATTTTGTTTAAAAATTGTATGATCCGCTCGTCCCAATAAGCTAATTCGATTTAATAATTTATTATTTGATTGATAGAGATGAATTGGAATCGTGTTAAAACTCACCTTTGGAAGAATCTGAACATAACGGTGATCAAAGCCTTTAGGGTTTTCATAAAGACCATTTCTTTGAAAATAAGCTTCAGTAGAGAGCGAGTACCAGTTTTGTCTAAAGTCAAAAAAAGACTCTACCCCAGAATCAATTTTATTTTTTCTTTCCTCGAGTTGGCGTTCAATATCATAGACCATATCCAAATCATTGAGCCCATCAATATAGGTATGATGATTGAAGTTCTTTCCACTGAAAAAATGATGCTCCCAATTCGTTAAGTTACGATAAAACGTTGTTCCCGACTCGAGGTCACTATTACTACCTGGTCGATAAACTTTATCTAGTAACTGAAATGAGTTTGTTTCATACCATAAGCCTTCTCTTAAAATTTGACGAAACTGAAAGTCACTACCAAAACCCCTACGCCCCAAGACCGAAGGTGTAAGCGTCAAATCTGTCGACTTTGAAAGAGGAAGAAACCAAGGTTGTTGAAAATGAAACCCTTCTTTTATCCGGTATCCAAACCTTGGAAAAAGTAACCCCATCTCCCTTTCCGTCTTAATGGGAAAAACAACATAAGGGATATAAGTTGTAATGATCCCTTTAAGTTTTACGTACGCATGCTTAATTCGAATATACTCATTTAAGGTGATATGAACATTTCTACCAAAAATACTCCATGACTCAGGACAGTCGCGACAAGTGGTATACTCAGCATCTTCCCCAATAATAACTTCAGGAGAAATTCGCGATAGTTTTTTTCCTAAAATGACATAATCCCCACCAAGTATTCTCGCATTCTCTGCGGAAAAGTATCCCGATTTAAGGTTGTAGTCCAAACGAGAACCATACATCGTCATGTTCTGCCCAACATAACGAACATTTCCAAGGGCGTTCATATCTCCGGTGTTAAAGTTTAGTGTGGCCTTTTCACAATAGATGGCATTATTTTTATGAGTAATAATAACATTTCCAATGGCCTCGAAAACATTATCTTTCGTTCTTCTAAAAGCTTTATCACTGATAATATGAACATTATCGCCTATAGAAAATTCAAACTTCTCTTCATTTCGTGAGTAGGTCTGATGGCTTGTAAGAAAGAATATCAGCGTTATCCAAATGGGATAAAATTTGAGCGATGAAATAATAAGATCCCGTAATGAGATAACGGGTCTTAGGGTTTTTATTTGCTTCAATGCTTTTCCACCAAGTATCAAACTCTTTATAGTAGGGAAGTATCTGTTCAAATAAGTCTGAGTTCTCGCAGGCCAATGTCTTCTCTAAATATCTTTTATCCACAGCTTTGGCATGAGTATGGCCTACCAAACTAAATTGATTACTTCTTCTTTTTAGATATTCAAAAGTTATTTTAATACAATGAGATAGCTCTCGTGTAGGGCGTTTTGACAGACCAACAAAAATTCCATCAAAAAATTCATTTTCGCTATGTTCCAACCACTCCTCTAAGGCCATAAGACCATCAGCGTTATGTGATCCCATC
>JAUHVL010000038.1 GCA_030425045.1 bacterium | reverse complement strand
AATTTCGTTTTCACTATATCAAAACAGAGCTACTTAATAGTAGCCTCTATCAGGCACCAGAAACCTATTGGACCTTTGAATTTAAAAAGAAGTACACCTTTTAAATGATTCTTTTAGCTCTTCGATATTTAATTTGTACCCTGATGATGCTGATCTTTTTTATCTACGGCATGATCTTAGTTCTCATTTTTCCTTTTAATCCTAGAGTTTGTCAGCACCTTGGAGCTTTTATTGGTCAGCTTGGATCAAGAATAATGGGGCTTGAAGTTGAAGTGAGAGGTAAAGAACATTTTAAAGAACATCACCCTTGTGTCTATATTTCAAACCATCAAACAAACTACGACCTTTTTGTCATCGGGAGGCAACAACCCTATCGTGGCGTAAGTGTTGGTAAGAGATCGCTCGTCTGGATTCCTTTTTTTGGTATCATCTATTGGTTAGCGGGTAATATTTTAATTAACCGATCTAATAAAAAAAGTGCCTGGAAGACTATGGAAGAGGCAGGCAATATTATGGAAAAAAGAAATGCCTCCATTTATGTCATGCCTGAAGGTACAAGAAGTAAAGGAAAGGGCTTAGCTAAATTTAAAAAAGGTGCTTTTTCCATTGCTATTGCCACTAAAAAGCCAATTGTACCCATCGTTATCTCATCATATGCTCATTTTGATTTTAAAAAAATCAGGCCTGGAAAAATTATTATGCAGGCCTATCCACCAATTGAAACAAAAGACTTTACAGCAGATGACGTCAGCAAACTAACCGAGCAATGCCATCAGTTTTTCGTAAGAAACCTTGCCAAGCTTGATCAGGAAATTGCCTCGACTCATTGAAAATAAAATTTATCTCAGTATACTTTAGCTATGAAAAATCTAATATTTATCACAATACTATGTTCTCTCTTTTCAACTTTTGCCCAAAAGAAAAGTGACTTTACTTATGATGCAAAAAACTCTTCCGTGATTCCTAATTACCTAGGAGAAGTTAAACTGCTAAAAGGACAAGCACAGGCGATTGGTAGTAATAAAAAATCCCGAACTCTAAAGATTAAAGATAAAATTTATCCTTCAGAAATTGTCAAAACGGCCGCTAATTCCTTTTTAAAAATCGAGATGGTTGATACCACTTCAGTAACATTAGGAAAAAATAGTGAGATGAATTTTGAGAATTTCAAATACAGAACTAAAAGTGATCGATCTATGTCACTTCGACTGATAAAAGGACGTATGAGAAGCCATTTTAAAATCAAGGCCAAAAGCGATGATGATCTTAAAGTTCATATCGGTCATGTTTCTATGGGTGTCAGAGGTACAAAAATTTTAGGTAATGCCGCTACATTAAGTGATGGAAGAAAATATGCCTCTGCCGCGATCATACAAGGCCAAGTTAAGGCCTATGACTCTCTTTATGATGAAATGATGATGTTAGAAAGTGGTCAGGAGTATTTCTCGGTTACCGGTAATCAAAACGTTAAAAAAACAAATAAGAAAATGAAAATGGATGATGCTGAACTTAAATATTATCGGGCCCTAGACACCGATCCCAATAAGTTTTTTAGACCAATGCTTAAGTATGCTAAAGGTTATATTATTCGCAATAACTCAGCACCAAATGAGCAAATTCAAAACTCTCCAAGCTCAAGTAATGGACTTAAGAAAGATAAGAACACTAATGAAAGTCCAGAAGCTTGGAAAAATACTCTTAAAAAATTAAATAAAACGCTTAAAGAAAATAATAGTGAACAATAGTTTTCAAAGAGGCTAAACTTGAGCCTCGCCCTTGTTCTCACACTTAGTATAGTCAATTTCTTTACAAGTATCCTCTCTGGAATGCTTGGTATGGCAGGAGGAATTACTCTTCTCTCCTTTATGACCTTCTTTCTTCCCTTAAATATCATTATACCCATCCATGGAGTGGTTCAACTTATAAGTAATTCTTCACGTTGTTGGTTTTTAAAAAATCATATCAATACAAAAATCTTTTTATACTTTTCTTTAGGTGCTCCTTTTGGAATGGCATTGGCCGTGTATTTAATTAAGCAACTTCCCTATCCTAAGCTTTTTATGAGTTTACTGGTGATCTCTATTTTATATGTTCTTTTTAAACCCAAAAAAATGCCTTCACTTATTATTCCCTTTTGGGGTTTTACTTTTGTTGGAGTCCTCGTTGGTTTTTTTGGACCTCTCATCGGAGCGACAGGGCCATTTTTGGCCAGTTTTTTTCTAAGAGATGATTTTAAAAAAGAAGAAATCGTAGCAACCAAGGCTTCCGTTCAAATGATGGGCCATCTAGTAAAAATTCCTGCCTTTTATCATTTGGCGTTTCCTTTCAAAGATTACTCTCTAACGATAATACTGATGTGTATTGCAGGAATTATCGGTACAAAAGTAGGGGTAAAACTTCTTGGAAAAATTGAAGATCAATATTTTAGATTACTTTATAAGATTGCTCTTTTTGCGGCCGTATTGAGAATGATTTATAAAATCGTCTTTACTTAACAACTTCAATTTGTTGATAAAAGTGAGGATCAAAACTTTCAAAATCAGGAGTCTCACCGACGAGGTTATAAATAAACCCGTTTGAGAAATATGGCCTATCCGTTGTTAATGCCCAAGTGTAAGAAAGACGATTTGTTTCCCCTTCCAGAATACTTTTTAAGGTATAAGTCGCCGTATCATTTTCAAAAGTTTTTTCAACCTGAATAGAATGCCCAAGACAAACTCCCGCTGTTGCAAATGTTCCCCCATAACGACACATATCTGCAAACCGCTCTAATTTATCTTTTGCCTCTTCTTTTTTCTCTAAGATATGGGCCAAAAGACTTATAGTCGTGGTTTCTAAAATATTTAGCTGATCGAGATCAGCATTACAAAGATCTTTTAACGATTCATCACTAACAAACAAAACCGTTTCCATCATTGGAGTGGCCTTTTTTTCTAGGACGTAACTTTTTGTTTGCTCATCGGTACTAAGTATTCTTTCTCTTATAATTATTGAACCGATTTGATAGCGACACTCTGTTTTATCAGTTAAAAAGAATGAAATATCTTTTGCTTCTTTGAACGTTACCTTAGTAATCAACTCTTCATCCACAGCAGGTAAGACAGCTTCATACTCGCGAATACTTTTTAAAAGCTCATAACGTAAGAGACGATCTTGTTCTGTCTCTTCATAAGTTACTTGAAAAGCATCATTACCTTGGCCTACGACAAGCTCTTCTGTCACACTGTCGTTTTTACCTGAGTTAATCGAGATTTTTGGATTACAAGCTGTCATCAAAAGACAACATATTACTAAAATTAAATTTTTCATGAATAACTCATCTCGAAAAAGAGAGTTTCTGTCTATCTTGTATGTAAAAATAACAAACTGACTTATGTAAAAAATACACATACAGTTTACATAACAGCTTTTTTTATTTATGATGCCCTTTTAAAATTTCTGATTATTGTAAGTTGGTATTGCCTATATCTTAATATATGAGAGGAGTAATCAATGAGAGTTAAAAAGTTATTTATTTTTATAACACTAGTTTAAGACCAAACAATTCTTTATTTAGTTTTTCTGCTATTAATATAGAGCAGGCTGAAGGTCTTAGCTCTTCACTTTCGCATTATAAGAGTTATCACCAAGTTTGGAAGTTTTACCAACAGGATAAGCATACAAAAATTGGATGGAACCACGATAGTACCCTTCATACAAGTTTAAAAATTTCTCAAAAAATTGAAAACGAAGAAGATACAAATGAGCCATTCTTTAATATTGTTTCTATTGTCCTTCTAGACTCTGCCTTAGAAAAATATAAATCTTATTATATCTTAAATGAATTAACCACTCTAAATATTGATATTGATCATGACAGCAGTTTTTCAGTTCAATACTCTTCTCCTAAAGATAACTATGTACTCGGCTCTTATTTTAAAGTTGATTTCTCTGGCCCTAGATTTAAAACAACTAAAGATTATTTTAACAGATTAAACTGCTATCTTTTCATTTAGCACTGGTTTTGATTAACCTCTGTACAGGTATTAAGTTTTTTTAAGTTCGATTGCTAATGTAAGCCACTCTTACTGTATGTTTCAGGAGTTTATATTTGTAGCATTACTTTTTCTTGAAAAATAAAAAACAATGGCTCTACCAACGGATATATTGGCTTAACAGTTCCTACATTTTTAGCCACTGTAATATCCGGACAACGATTTAATAGTCTTGTGCTATACTCAACATTACCCGGAGTATATAAGGGTCTAGGTTGGAATTACTTCTAGAGAAAGCTTTATTGCGTTAAAATGTAAAAAAACAGCATTGGTAAGCCGATCGGCTAACTATAGCTTTCGAACTATCGAATACCTTTCCAACGTGGAAAGTCTTCAATAAACTTTCTGTAAAAAAAATCCACCACTATGATTTTATTAAAAGTACTTCCGAAACGAGTTCTTCCTCAAATAAAAGAGTTCGGAGAGCGAATAATCCAGAAGAGAATGAAATCATTTTAAATTATATAGGTGAAAAAATCTGAAAAACTCTTCGATACAGAAGGAGAATATAGAGAATTAAACCTGTATTGCAAGCGCGATCATAAAAACACGTGTAATCACAAAAGAATATATCGCCTTTACAAAAGGAGGCGAATATTTTACTTCACCGTAAGAAATAAAAAAATTAAAACTAGATTAGTCAGCGTCGATCGAGAAATAACCACCCCAAATAAATTATGGTAATTTGATATAAAATATGGATTTATACTTGAAGAAAATCGATTTTTCTTCGTCTGTGCCTTTATTGATGTCTTTGATCGAGATACAAAGGGTTATCACTTTGCTAAGTGCTGTAAAGGTGATTTTTGACAGCTTATTCTATTTGAAAGATGTAACAATCGTGTAATTAATTGATTTTACGACCAATTATTATCAAACATATAGCTTCGACCTCAACTCATCAGTGAGCATTAATCGAAGCATAGGCAAGTCCTTTTGCTTTGTTATTAGCATTACAAGTATATGGATTTCCTGACTTCTTTACATATAGCTCTGTGGTAAGTTAGCAAAAACCCCTAGTATAAAAGTTAGTTTTCGATCTTTGACTTTGAAAGTCTCTTTTCAGGATTACATTGATCACAAAAATCATCTTTATAAGGATTGTAACCATATGATTTAACTTCAAAATTTAAACACCTCTTGATGTGATGATATAAATATTGATTTTTGCATTTCTTACATTTAATTGATTTAAACAATTTTATAGGAATTAACACCCCTCCTAAAAAATAGCTTATTATTAAACTGATGAGAGGAAAAAGCTCAAATTCATTTTCTTTTACCGATAATATTAAAAAAATAGATAAGTTACCCGTAAAAAACATCACCTCACCTAAATAGGCAAACCATTGTTTTCCTTCTCTATAAATGTAACCTTTTTTCATTTATCTACTTTACTTTCTACGGGCAAAAATAATGTAAAAAAACCAAAGTTTTTATCATAAATTCCCAAAGCTAAGCTAATTGTTAAAACCTTAATGTCTCTAAAACGTCTTTGGCAAATTTTACTTCTAACTTAACAATATCGCGTATAATATTTTCTAACTTTTTTAAGTCCGTAACTTTTTTATAAATATTAACTTTTGATTTTTCTTTAATTCGTTTTACTAAATACTTATAACGTTTTTCTAATAACTCTAGTTTTAATTTTAAATGAATACTATCTTCAGTAAGTTGAGAATAATACTTAACAAATTCCATATATATCTTACTATTAACTAAATTAGGTCCTAGCTCTAACTGGTGCCTTGACACCTTAGACATTACATTGAAGTACTCAACCTTATCTCGTTGCCTCAACCCAGATTGAATCACAACTATGCCAAGACCTGAAAGGTCTATGGTTAAATCGATATCTCCACAAAGAGCTATCAGAGCATTGTACTCTCTAGATATTGCCGACTTTTCAAAATCTTTTTTTTGTACTAGTTTTCTTTGAGCCAAAATATATTTAGCATTTACGATAGGAAGTTCTTTTAAATATTTATTAATGTCCAATTGAGTCACAAGCCTTAGCTCAAACCCCTTTAAAGACTTCAGTAATACCTTAAAGTCCTTAATATTTATTCTATCAAAATTGTCACGAGAGTGCTTCTTAGTATCTTTAACTATTTTACTAATTATTGAACAATCTTCAGCGTAAAGATTAAAGCTTAGAAAGAATATTAGAATAAAGATTACAAAACACTTCACCCTTTGAGCATATGTGCTTATAACTAAAGCATCAACTAATATTTCTATTCCATTATATTTCCATCAATATTTTTATTCCTCATAGGAACAGATATCAATTCGCCATTCAAAAAATATTGCTAATAGAGAAATGTCCTGACCCCAGTTCAATTTAGGAGTAGTCCACCTCTTAGAAACATCAACACTTATAAGATATAAAAGCTTGAAATATTGAGCCACAAGAAGAATAAGCCAAACTCGATTAGTTTTACTTAAATTCGTCTGACTTAGTCCTTGTATAAAAATTTAAATCAATTTTGTCATTATTACATAACAGATCAAAAGCACCAATTATCAAGGTCTCCAATCACATTGAGGACACTTATGAGTTTTAGAAGGATTAGTCTCTCTAAAATCATACTCTGAATCGGCCCAAAGCCAACTTATTGGCTTTTTACAGTTGGGACACTTGGGGATACAATGTAAAAACCTCCACCCATAGCCCCCCCCTATAATCCACAAGAAGACTAAAATAAAAAGAACTCCCCCTCTACCTATTGAGGTTATCTGCACAAGAAGTGGAATAAACTTAAGTATAAAAAGACCAGCAAGTGGCCACAAGAATAACCACAACCTGGCAGCTAAATGCCACTTTAAACCGCCAATTTTAGCAATAAAAGAATCAGCTATGCGTATCTTCTCTGACATTTATATCAACCTATTTTTTATTTAATTGTTTTTTAACTTGGTCTAAAACCTGATTAAAATTTTCTATTTTCTTTGAGAGAATTTTTTTATGCTCTTTATTTTTTATAGAATTATATTCAAGTGAATCTTTACTGATAAAATTTTTAGAAAACATTTCTATAAGGAGTAAGTCTTCCCTACATAACTTAAGCATCTCAAAATTTTTATCGTATCCTCCAATATAAATTAAACTATGATTCATTAAAAAACAGGATCCATCACCTTCTCTTTCTAAAAGTTTTAAATTTTCTTTTTTAAGTAATTTTTTAAGAGTTTTTTCATAATCCAATAGATGATTTTTAATCAAAAGGCTTTTCTCTTTTCCTAAATATATAATTTTTTGCCCTTTACAGCGTGCGTTAAGCGTAGGAGGAGGCTCACAAGCTTTGACATCGAGAAAAGCTCCTATAAGCAAAAATATTAAATACTTAGACTTAGGCACTTCCCCCCCTCTTCTTTGCTAAGGAAGCCTGAATAATATTATTGATCTTTTCTATTATAGCCCCTAAAAAAAGAACCACCATTCCCCACATAACTTGTTTCCAAAACATTTCAAGCTGATGTTTTCTATTTTCTTTAAAATTTTCTTTTTCTTCTTTATGGACTTCATCCTTTAAAGTCGGCGTAATTTCCTCAATTTTCTTTGCAATAAAATTTTGTTTATATCTCTCTATATTTTTTTCTTCTTGATCAGGATTCTCTTCACGCTGCCTAGCCTGTTGAACCATTCTTTGAGCTTCTCCTGGTGATAGCTTTGTAACATCCAAAGGCTTTGCTTCTGCTATATTTTTGAGCTCTTGTTGTAAGTAAAGTCTCTCGGCCTCTTGCTTGGCCTTAACAGCAATCGATTGATCGCTACTCAAGATAAACTCTCCTGTTTTCAAAGGAGAGTTTATGGTTGAAGTAATTATCAGCATGCATCCAACCCATTGAAATAAAGTGGCCATTAAACCTAACAAGGTAAACCGAGGGCGATGGTCAACATCTTTAGGTAGTAAAAGAATAAAGTTAATGGCCGAGTTTGAAAATAAAATAGGTCTAATATGTACAACATAATTATAAAGAAGAAAAAGCAAGGGAAAAACCGTCAAGGCACCAAAAACTCCATCTGTAATAGAATCGGGATTTTTTAAAATAATGTACTTTAAAAACTGAAGAGAACTCGCACATAAAGCTATAACTAATGTATCGACCCAGTTATAGTGTTTACTAGTAATTATTTTTGCACTTTCTTTAATATTCAAAAAAACCTCTTAAATACAAATAAGTAACCACATACAAAATTAATGCCCTTTTTTATTGTCTTACTAAGAAGATACTTTTAACTCATTTTGAGTATTCGTCATTTTATTCTCTTAAATATTATATATAAGTTTTTAAACTTCTGTAACTTTTCCTATTTATCAATGCCAATTATCTTTATAAGAGTATATCAGGTGTTCACCACATCCAGCATCATAAGTCCTCCTCCATTAAGCTGATAGGCTGGGTCTCCCCATAATTACTGAACACTTTTTTAGTTTCGTTCCATCGTCTCTAATTGAAAATCTTGTGGGTGGACCATTGTTTTTTAAAGCTGTTAAATCACCAAGACCCATTTATTTTTATTAATAAGTGCTCTACAAGCTGTAAATGCCTATATTTATGAAGGGATAGGACTTTTTATTGTCTCCATACGTCTATGTTGATCTTTGTAAAGTTGGCGAAGATAAGAATTATAGGAGCTTTTAAATGACTCCTATAATTCTATTTTTGTGATATCAGATTGTATCAATTATAGTGCTATTTTCCTATTGTAAGCAAAACTCAATTGATATGCTTATTCTATTTAAAGTGACAGGTTCGAGAAGCTCCCATAAAACCACCATCTGTAATAGTTACACTTTCTAGATTTTCTCGAGTCATTTCCGGACCAGAAAACTGGAGAAGCAGCTCGTTGGATGAATGGTGCATATCCACAAGTGTTACCGTATTTTCTGAAACGATTATTTTGTAGAAGGGACCTTCTATTCCATCATAATCAGTAAGGATAATAGATTGTGTCTTTGAGTTAATTGGGAAATCAAACCCTGCTAATGATCCTTCTGTTACTTTCTCATATCCATCATGAAATCTAACATCGACGTTAAGGTGAGTATCCCCATTAGAAAAAGATTTAACAAAACATTTTCTTTCTTTTATGAACCTTTTTCTTCCTTTATTTATATATTGAGTGCCATGAATTCTTGGTAAAAAGATATAGTCTATGCTAGGGAGCATTTTCTCAATACTTACTTTATTAAGGTTTATCTGTTCATCTGAAGCAATATCTCCAGTTACGTGAGATGAGTCTTGAGCAAAACTGTTACATAATAGCAGTTTTGACAAGAGAAAGACAATAAGTAAGGTTTTGCTAGTATTCATAATTACCTCCATTGGTTTATAGCTTTATAAGAGCAAGCTATATGCCAAAAAAACTAAAAAAAAAAACTCTTTTCCTTTTACTTTTGTCAAATAATTATACAGTTTTAAAAACTTTGTTCAGTTAATCAGTGCAATGCCGTTTCCTTAAGGGTTTTCATTAATAATATACCTCCACTAACCATACGGTATTATTATATTTATATTTTGATGCAGGCCTTTTAATTTCTCTTTCAAAGCTTCTGGAGTATCTTTTTCGCTTTTCTGTCGATATTCTGATCAGTTCATCAATCTCTTTAAATATTGTAAGCTTACGCTTCAAGAGTAATGGAAACTTGCGGACAATCCACTCACAACAGAGTTTAAAGTTTGTCCGATAGTAGGTGCCTCCGTTCTCTCTTTTATGTTTTTTAGACCTAAAAAAAATTTGAATTTTAGTAAAGTTAAATAACCACATACGAGTAAAAAACTCTTGAAGTAGGCCATTCTTATCGAAGCTATGCCACTGCTCTAAAGATAATGATTCGGTTAGTTCTCTGAAGCTACTTTCAACGTCCCAACGTTCACGTGACCACAACAATGGTAAGGCTCTTGCTGATTTATAGCACATGAGCCCTCCATTTTTTGTAGTAAAGGAAACTCTTAACTTTAATTTAAAATTATCTTTTACCATACTTCCTAAGAGGATTTTTCTAGTGATAGACAATAGTTGAATACTTTCTACTATTTCTTTCTCGATGCTTCATTCTCGTTTTAATAATTTTTAGTTTAAGCTGATTTTAAACCCTTTATCTTTCAACTGTTTATGAAGGATTTGTTCGAAGGCTTCAGCAAAGTCTTTCTCAGCTTTTCCTTGATCTTCCGCTTTCTTCGCTTCAATAAAGGCATTTCTATTTTCTTTTAAAGCTGCTATTTCAGTATTAAGTTGTTCTCTTTTGGCCTTCATGGCTAGTACAATTTTTTCTTTTTCAGCTAAACTTTTCCCCTGCATACTTTTTGGTAAATCTTCATCTTCAATCGATGCTAAATCAAAGTTTTTATTATCAATTGCTGTTACCAAATCCCAAGTAGCAAGCGTTGCAACACCAAAGCCTCCGCTATTATAACTTCCCCAGTCCATATAACTTCCAGCTCCCGAGTTCTTGATACTATTATCTAGATCAATCAGCTCTTTATATTTTTGTGCACCATTTTTACCAAAAGGTAACATGGTCTCCGTTACTTTTTCTGTGAGTTCAACAATTTGTTGATCAAAGGGTGACTCAATATACTTGATTGCAGAATTATGATCGATATTAAGCGCTTTCCCGCCGCCCGCTGTTGCCATTTCTTCCCACTCTAGAAAAATAGGATTAGGCACAGCCTCTGGATCACTATTATCCTCACAAGGAGTTCCAAAACCCCCACCGAAACCAAAGCCTGTATTAAAACAAGGATTGTTAAAAACCTGATTAGCACTTGCTCCAGCAAAAATTGTATTGACTAGAATATCTTCACTTAGAGCATCCGCAGCAGATAATAATGGTTTCACTGGCCCTTGATGAATCGTTTCGTTTCCAGCGACGACGATAGCTTTAAAATCTGCACTATCTTGTGACCATGATAAGTTTCGTTTGGCCATATCAATGGCCATACCCGAGTACTCCGTTCCCCCCTCTGCTTTAGTTGCAAATAACTTAGCGGCTAGTGCACCATGATCAGTTGTTAATGGACTTAGAAGTTGAATAAAATTGGCCTCTTCAGAAACAGCACCTGAGCCATATTCAAAAAGAGCAAGTCTAACCACTGCTTTTTCTCCGTCTTTTTCAAGGCCACTTAGTCCATTTAAGGTTTTCCACATGCCATCACGAACTTGAGCAATCAGACTCTCCATACTCCCAGATGTATCAAGTAAAATGGAAATATCCGCGGTTGGTGTTGCAAAAACTGCTGATGTGTTTGCAAGTGCAAGTAGTGAAATTATTGATTTTTTCATATATCCCCCATTGTTAAATGAAAATTACTTTTCACGAGAGAGAAAATACAAAAACTAACGACATAAATATAATTATTATTTAATATTGCTATGATTGAAATTATTTATAGCAATGGAGCAATTTCTTTTTCAAGATCTTCAGGCTTTGTACTCGGAGCAAAGCGATCTCTTACATTTCCCTGCCGATCGACTAAAAACTTAGTGAAATTCCACTTAACGGCCTCAGTACCGAGCAGGCCTTTCGCCTTTGACTTGAGAAATTGATAAACAGGGTCAGCACCATTTCCATTGACCTCTATTTTAGAAAAAAGTGGAAAAGAAACATTATAATTTAAGGAACAAAACGACTTAATCTCTTCTTCATTTCCTGGCTCTTGAGCACCAAACTGATTACAAGGAAACGCGAGTATTTCTAATCCTTGATCGCGATATTTTTGATAAAGCTTTTCAAGTCCCTCGTACTGTGGAGTGAAACCACATTTACTGGCCACATTTACAAAAAGAAGGATTTTTCCACGAAAGTCAGATAGAGGTAACTGTTCACCTGAAATTGTTTTTACTTTGTACTCGTAAAGTTCACTCATAATTATTGTGCTATATAAAGGTAATCAGCGATCAGTCCATATTTTGGATGTTCACTTTTTAAAGTAGTAAGCTGATCTTCGGTGTAGTTATTTTTATTCACAACTTTAATAGTAATCACCTCTCTATTGGTAATTTTTTTAAGTTGTTCAACCATTCCATCTCCGTAATCAGAATGAAATGATCCCACCATCACAAAATTTAAATCACTTGAGTTTTGCTCGCTCTGCCATGCCATGACAGAGTCTGTATAACATTGAGCCTCATAATATCTCACCAATGTTTCATTAGGAGCGTGTCCCCCACCACCTAGTGCTGCATAAAATCTTTCCTCGTAATTGGGAGTTCCCAACTCCATATTTGGTGGCAAGTATTTAGGATCTAAATTAGCTAGACCATCTTTTGTAATCAGTCTTTTCCAAGTTCTTGGAGCGTTGATGCCAATTAGATTTCCTTCATACGTTTTGAGGGTCGAAATTGGGGCAAGGTAATTTTGATACTGCCCACCTGGATAAAAAACTTTCATAAAGTCAGCATCAGAAAGTGATTTATTTTTTAGAGAAAGAAGTGACTGATCAATTGTGCTTTGATCGGGAAAATTTAAAAACTCCCATGAGAGAGTAAAGTCTGTTGTTCTTTTTGAGACAACACTTTCAATAATTGTTTTCTGTCCAACTTGAATGACAAGATCATCATGATACTCACCCATAATAATATGAGCTGCTTTTGGTACCAGCATTTCAAACTCTTCAAAACTAATCTCAGCTTGGGCCTTCATATCGAAGAGTTGAGCTTTTAGAGAAAATGAAAATAAAGCGATGAGAATAAGAAAAGTTTTCATGATGCCTCCGGTTAATTTCCCTACCTTACTAGAGGAAATTAAGCGATGCATGCTGCGCCAAGCTATTCTTCGATGAGAAGGGTTTGTTGCTCGTAAAGGAATCTCAGAAGCAACTTTAGTCCATCCATTTTCACAAAGGGTAAAAGATCTTGGCCATCAAAGTTTAACTGATCGCAGATCACTTCCATTAGTTTAGTCATAGTTGGGTTTCTCTCAAGAGAGAGCCGTTCTCCATTAGCAAATAAACTAATCGACTTCTCACCTAAATAATAAGCAACTCTAGCGTGAGGATTCCGAAAAAAGTCACCATTATGAAGAAGGGTCATTAACTCTTCATCTGAGTGTTCAGCTACTGCAGAAAGCTCATGGCGCATTGGTGTGGTGACTAGTTTTCCAAACCAAAGCTGTGGATTCGTTGGTAAGGTGAGAGATTTTGGCCAAGTTTTGAGAAGAGACACAACCAAGTTTTCTGGAATTTGCCCAGGCCTTTGCCATGTAGACGGGTCATCTTTTAACCTTTCATCTTCATGGATAACTTCAAGCTCACTTTTTAAATGTTCAACGATCATATCTCGAAGAGTCGGTGCTCTTAGGCCAAATGAATATGAGAGGCAAGTCGAGTTATTAATACCCTGATGGGCATATCCGATAGGGATATAAAGCACATCACCAGGTTCTAAATTAAATTCAAGCTTTGGTGAAAAGTCTGAAAGAAGTTTAACTTCTAAATCTTCAATAATATGTTTTCCTTCAAACTTTTCAAAAGATCGAGGACGCTCCTCTAAAAGCCATTGTTTTGTTCCTTCCGCCTGTAAAATAAAAACATCATACCAGTCAAGGTGTGCCCCAACTTGACCACCAGAGACTCCAAGGCTCGCCATAACATCATCAAATCGCCAATGAGGTATAAATGAAAAATAATTTCTTAAATGAAGAATCTCTTCAGACCAGTGATCCACTTCTTGAATTAAAAGATTCCAATTTTTCGTACCTAAACTTTCAAAGCGATCCGGTAAAAAAGGGCCATGCTCTACCAGGTAGTCTTCTTTTTTTTCAATTTTATCACCAGTTAAAACGAGTCGACTTTGAGCAAACTCTTCTAATGATAGTGACGCCAGCTCATCTCTTTCAAGTGGTGATTGAAAGTGAGGTATGGCCCCTTTAATAAGAAGAGGTTTTTTTTGCCAATAATGATTGAAAAAGTCTGTTGAATCGAAATTTTGTAACATGGAGTTTTTATACTCTATGGCCCTAACATTTCCAAGTTTTAAGCAGCGAGTTCGATATTTTCTTCAGCGTACTCGGTACCTTCAAGAGTTTGATAATACATCTGCTCTAGTCCACTAATCATTGCCTCTAAGGTATATTTCTTAAGAAAGTACTCTCTACTAAACTGTCCCATCTCCCGTGCTTTTTCCGGGTTATCAGCGAGTTTATTAATGGCATCAGCAAGCTCTTTAGCATTACCTGGCTCAAAAAAGATTCCTGTTTTTCCATCAACTCCCACGGCCGAGACACCTGATTTAAGATTGGAAACAATCACTGGTCTTGAGCAGGCCATGGCCTCTAACTGAACGACACCAAAGTTTTCATTAGGCGTAATCGAAGGCAAAACAAAAGCATCACAACCATAAAAGAAAGCTTGAAACTTTGCCGAATGCTCAACTCTACCAAGAAGATAGATTTTATCTTGCAGATGATTATCTTTTATATATTGCTCAATCGAATGATCAAGTGGACCTTTTCCAATGATAACCACTCTTCTATTAATTTGTTTTGCTGCCTCTAATAAAACAGGAATGCCCTTATAACCTACAAGCCTTCCCACAAAGAGCACATAAGGAGCGTACCTTTGTCTTAAACGGTGTACTTCCCTTCTAACATTGGCAACAAACTGAAACTGATCTTTTCTAATACCAAAAGGAACTACAACGCTTTTGTTTTTAAATTCAGGAAGAAAAGGAGAATAGGTAATATGATTTTCTGTAGCGACATGTATTTTATTCACTCGTTTTAAAAAGGCTTTTAAGATCGGCTTATAAAAAGGAAGAATCAGCTTTTGTCGTACGATATCAGAGTGATAAGTAATCACGATCTTAGTACTCTTAGGTAAAAATAATGAAAGAAGTTCGACTACAGGGTTTGGGCTATGGATATGAACAATATCAAATTGAGACGCTAATTTTTTTAATTTCCAAATGACTGAAGGGTTTAAGCATTGTGAAAAGAGAGAACCAACCAAGGCCATTCTATGAATATGAACTCCCTTAATGACATCATCTTCGTTTTTAAAGCATTCATTTGAGCACAATACTTGAACTTGATGACCTTGCTCAACTAAGCCTTCACAAACATCGCGAACAACTGATTCCATTCCCCCGCGAAACGGATAATAGAATTTACCGACGTGTAGAATTTTAAGTTTAGCTGAACTCACTCTAACCCTTTAAAAATACGCACTAACTTATCGGGTTTTTAGCTTTCAGTATTAAGTATTATTTGGAAAATTGAGAAATTCCTTTCCAAGTCCCCTTAAACCAACCATCTCTATCAAATTTACCAGCGATGATGACGATATCACCGACTTTTATCCAAAGATCACGATTACAGGAATGAGGGCCATCTGATTTGATGCTAAATTGATTTGATTTACTTTTTCCTTTGATAACAGAGAGAACTTTGACCTTTGTCACTCTTTCTCGCTCAGCTTTCGTCTCGAGAATTTTTACTTTCGCAATATATTCTTTATTTTCTAATTTCTTGGGAAGTTTTTTAAAGAAAGTTCGCGTTTCTAGTGGCGGTCCCATACAAGCAAAAACACTCGGAGATAAAAGAAGAAAAATAAAAAAGAATATTCTCATCTTTAATCCAATAAGCTCTTTGGAAGAAAAAACTGTCCTTCTTCATCTTTTTTAAAATCAAAAATCTTCACCACCGCATCTAAATTGAGATCACCATAGATATGAGGAAAAACGACGCCACTATGAGGGGCCTCTAAGGGAGGTTCATACACAAGTTTTTCATTTATTTTTTCTTCATCAATTTTTAGCAGATACAAATCATCTTTATCTTTATAAAAACTATTAGCAACAGTCAGCACTTGATCTGCCTTTGAGCAATGGACAAAACCTTCGATCTTCATCGACTCTGGTGAGTAGATTCCATGTTTTTTAGCTAATTCCCAATGATTTTTTTCGACGATATGAAAGATAAAGGCCATAGTAACTCCTCAATAAGTTTATTATAGCTTTAGCTTAAAAATAAATCAGGCCTGATATACAGGCCTGATTTAAAAAAGACAATGTATCTATCGTTTTACAAAACAAGAGAAAGAGGTGTTTTTATCTCTTCTTTTTGCGCAGGTATATGTTTTCCAATATTACTCATGGCGAGTGCTTTCCCATTGGAATGAGAGCGCTTATCATAAATCATATGTTGTTCGACACCTTCTTGTTCTTCTTTACAAACAATACAGAGTTCCGCTGTTGGCCTGGCCCAAAGACGGTTTAGTCCAATTTCGGTGCCACACTCTTCGCATTGCCCGAAGGTACCGTCATCAATCTTCTTTAATGCCCGCCATATTTTTTTCTTAAAAAATTGCTCCCGGCCTGTGAGCTTGAGAGCGAGCTGACATTCATTATGCCTACTTGCTTCTTCCGTTTCGTCATTCACTCCGTCACGGATAAATAAGTTCGACATCTTTTCTTTGAGGTTTTCCTCACGACCAAGAAGCTCATTAAATAGAATTTTAAATCTCTCTAATGTGGTCTGATCCATAATCCCCTCCTTATATGTGTTGCTTTAAGTATCATCCTGATTAATAAAGCCTCGTTTTCATTATCACGACTGTGATAATTGATTGATGACCACTCCTTGGTCAGTTGTATTACTATAAAGCAAAGACCATACCAACTTTCACCACTTCTAAAACTGAAATCAGGGTCAAGATTACCCTGAGTGAAGTAGTCTTTTGATACCAACGAGGGTCAAAACGCATGAATGAAAGGTATTGTCAGTGACTGGCTAATTTTTACTCGATAAAAACTTCATATAATCATCTACACCCTCTTCGAGAGTGTAAAAATTAAACTTAGGACATAGCGTGTGAAAACGATCCATTTTTGCTTGAGTAAAATACTGGTACTGATTTCTTATGGACAATGGCATATCGATATAATTTACGTTGACCTCTTTACCGAGAGACTTAAAACATTGAGCAACCAGATCATAGAAACTTCTGGCCTTGCCCGTTCCCATATTTAAAATACAGCTACCCTCTTTAAGTTTTGAAAGCTCAATCATGGCGGAAGTACAATCTTTTACGTAAACAAAATCTCTTAATTGAAAACCATCTTCGTATCCATCTCGATGACTTTTAAAAAGCTTAACTTCACCTGTCTCATGAATTTGACCAAAGGCCTTATGAGCAATACTTCTCATTTCTGCTTTGTGGTCTTCTCTAGGCCCATAGACATTAAAAAACTTAAGTCCAAACCATAGTGGGGGCGCTTCATTCTGGGCAACCATTTGTAAAACCCATTGATCAAACACTTGTTTTGAATAACCGTAGGGATTGAGAGGTAAAAGATGATTAATCGTTTGGGGGTCATCATCATAACCTTGAGCACCGTCACCATAGGTGGCAGCGGAGCTAGCATAGATAAAGGGTATTTTCATTTCTGTAGCAAAACGAAATAAACTTTGTGAGTACTGAACATTATTAAACATGAGATAGTCCATATCCATTTCAGTCGTGGATGAACAGGCCCCCATATGAAAAATCATTTCCACTTCATCCATAAGATACTCATAAGTATCATCAAAAATCTGCTCAGAATGAAGATACTGATGATAAGTTGTACCTAGTAAGTTTTTCCATTTCTCATCAACACCGAGGCGGTCAACTAAAATGAGATCATTTCTCCCTATATCATTAAAGGCCCGAACTAAATTTGCCCCGATAAATCCAGCAGCACCAGTGATGAGAATCATAACCGTTCCTTTTTAAGTTTAGAAAACTGAATGAGAGAAAAAATGATTAAAAGTAAAAGAATGAGCACTTTTCCTTTTTCTAGCCCGACATAGAGCTGATGAAAAAAATCATGAGAATGTTGAAGAGTATTCTTAACTGCTTCTGCCGTCGAGTCGTTATAAAGTTTCTCATTAATTTTTATAATGCTTGGTGAGAGGTAAAACGTATATAAAAGAGCATTGATTGTTAAAAGAACCAGCACACTATAAAAGTATTTAAAATACTGAACAGATCTATTGAAGTACGCTGTAATTAAAAGCCCAAGAGCAAAAACCAGTTCGAGGATATTATACTTACTAAAAACAATCATGCCGACGGTGCCGGCTTCTGCAATTTTAGATACATTTCGAAAGACAGCGGGAACAGCAACGATATCAATAACAAGACTTGTAAAAAACCACGCTCCCAAAAATAGAAAATAGAAAAAAAGGCTCAAGCTTTCTCTCCTTCTTCCTCCTGCTCTTTATCTTTATCTTTATCTTGATCCTCTTCGTCCTCAGGGTCATCTCGATGAACTCTTGCCAGATAGGGATGAACAATAATGGCCACGGCCATAATACCCACTTCAAAAAGAAAGGCCAACGGCAACCATAAGGCCAGCATCGTGTAGGGATCGGGAGGTGTGAGCATGGCCGAAAGAACGGCAAAGCCAACAAAAACATAACGTCTCATATTTCTGAGACTATATTTGGTGACAATTCCCATAAACCCTAAAATCAAAAGAACATTGGGTAATTGAAAAACTATTCCTAAGAAAACGAGAACTTTTGAAGCGAGAACAAGATATTCTTTAAGAGAAATCGTGGCCTCGATATCACCGACACCAAAAGTCATCAACGTTTCAAAAGTCAGAGGAAAAACAATAAACTGACCAAAGGCCACACCTAAACAAAATAAAATAAACCCGACAAAAATAAAGGGTCTCACGACTTTGATTTCATGATCGTATAGACCAGGTTTTACAAACCGCCAAAGCTGGTAGAACCAAAGTGGCGAGCTAATAATGATCGAGCTCCAAAAGGCCACTTGTAACTGGGCCAGAACTTTATCTAAAAGACCCAAATAAACAACCTGGCCACCTTCATTTCCCAGAGCCTGTCGTAGCGGGCCTAGTAACCACTCGACAAGAATTTCACCTTTCCCGTAACAAATCATAAAAGTGACAAAAAGAATGACAACAATATTTATTACTGCGCTACGTAATTCTTCTAAATGTTCTGTTAGACTCATTTCTTTCAATGGAGTAACCTTTTATCTGGTATGATTTTTAATATGTTTAAGTATAGGACAATTTACCTAATCTTGATACTCTTGCCATGGATTTCTTCTAACGCAAGCAATCGAGGAAATATCCTTCACTGTCTGGCGAGAGAGGAAACTCACTTTCACAAAACCAGAAATACTGGTCCCGAGTTTATGCTCAACCAAAAGCTTATCAATAAACTCTCTAGTATCGGTCATTATCAAGTTTCCAATTATGCACTAAAGGCCGTTTGTCATTCAAAAAAGCTTGGCGCTTCGGTGAGCTTTTTACGTCTGCTCATCCTTGAACCCAATGCTATTTTTAAAGAAGATAAAAGTGTTGAACTCTCCATGAAGGCGCTCAACGAAGGGGCCATTGAATCATTAAAATCAGAAGCCTCAACATTATTGTTTCAATACCTTTCTGATATTCAGTCACTGGCCAAAGATGCCAAATGCCTGCAAAAAAGTATTCCAGAAATCAGTTATTATTGGGAACGCTTTCGTTATTTGGAAACTCATATTGGCACATCTTCGATCGTTGATGACCCCGATAAGATCGACAATATTTTTAAAAAATTAGTCAATATAGATAAAATACTTATGAAGTGTAATAGGGAGAATCCTCGTCCCTAAAAACGATCGAAAGCGATAGTTGGTCTTTTAACTCACTTTCAATTTCTCGAACTAAATTCTCGGAAAACTCACCTCGCTCCCCTTCTAAAATGACATGACGACGACGTAATTCAATAATTTCTGGGGGATCTACGAGGTAGTTTTTTAAAATATTATGAACCACCATAATGGCCTCAGCTGGAGACTTATCACCATAGCGGTTTCTTTTTTCATTAGTGACCAAATTGATATTCTTTCGGTATTCAAGCTGAACTTTTTCGATATCAAACAGACAAGAAGTACAGCCTCCTCCAGCTTTTAAATTATTTGTGACTTCCATCAAACTTGAAAGTGGATTATTTTCTAAAAAAGCCGTGATCTCATCAAAATAAACACCAAAACATCGACAGACCAAGCTCTCTAAATTTTGACCTTTTTGTAAGTTCCACGGCACGGGAACACCTGTCCACTCACTTTTAATAGTGGCCAAAATAAGCACGAGAATATTAATAAATTTTTTATTAGCAGAGTCTGATCTAATTTTGAGATGATTGATATTTTTACCGATAGAATTGTGACAAAAGTACTCTAAGCTTGAAACACAATAATCTTTATTATCGAGAAGAAAGCCGATATCACGAACGATATCATCATTTGCTACGTCTAAGAAAAGCTCAACACCTGAATGCTTTTTACTTAAATTAAAATTGATAGGTTTTCTATTAAAGCTCACTAGCTAAATTCCAATGACTCGTCTTTCCTTAACGTTAAAATATCGTGACCTAAATCCGTCTCTGTTACTAAAATTGTATGTTCAAACTGAGCCGATGGTTTTTTATCTTTAGTCACTACTGTCCAACCATCTTTTAAAAGTTTGCAATGTCTTTTACCTAAATTAATCATGGGCTCAATGGTAAAGGTCATCCCCGGTTTCATTTCAGGCCCAGTTCCTTTATCACCCACATGAACCACTTGTGGCTCTTCGTGAAACTCTCGACCGATGCCATGACCACAATACTCTTCTACGACTCCATAACCATGGTCCCCCGCAATTTCTTCAATGACGGCACCGATATCACCAATATGGCCACCTGGACGAACCTGCTTGATTCCTTCACGCATACATTGATAGGTCACATCGATTAGTTTTTGTATTTCTTCGGGAATTTCACCGATAATAAATGTTTTATTAGTATCACCATGAAAACTATTTAAATATGTGGTGACATCGATATTTAAAATATCACCTTCTTTAAGCACATCTTTTTTACTAGGAATCCCATGACAGATGACTTCATTTAAAGAAGTACAAATTGACTTTGGAAAACCGTGATAATTAAGCGGCGATGGATAGGCGTTATGGGAGATAATATAATCATGACATATTTTATTAAGGTCCTCTGTGCTTACGCCAGGCTTTATAAACTCTTCAATATATTCTAATGTCGACGCTGCCAGTCGGCAGGTTTGCCGCATTAACTCTATCTCTCTTGTACTCTTTATCGAAATCATACCCAACTCTTATTTATTGCCTAAAAAGCAGTCCTTTAGCATAATGGCCATATGAATGACCCGACTGTGAAAAGGCTTAATATTTCTCCCTACCAAGACTCCGAGTATTCAGAACTCGAAAGACAGGTTGTATCAAAGCTCAGATTACCATACCTTTCTTGGAAAGAGAAAGCTGACCCCGCTGTAAGTAACTCATTTCTTTTGATTTCTAATACGCATACCAACTGGGAACTTCAGAATAAACAATTACTCGATAAAACCAAACTAATAATTCACCCAAACTCTGGATATGATAATTTTTCACTCAATTTTCTTAGACAAATCGAATGTCCTGTTATTTTAGGAAACCCGATTAGGGCCCATGCCGTTACCAATTATATACTCGCTTCACTCTTTGAACATTTTTCAAAAATCCCTCAAAAACATTCTTGGGATCAAGAAAGAAGTTGGAAAAGATCTCTTTTATTTGAAAAAAATATTCTCATTATTGGTTATGGCCATATCGGAAAACTTCTCGAGAAATCCCTCACCCCTCTTTGTAAAAATGTTTTTATTCATGATCCCTATGAAGACAAAAATCTCAACTTAAATGAGTATGCAAAAAAAAGTGATATCGTCATTCCAGTAGCTGGCCTCAATCGAACATCGAAGCATTTAATAGGAAAAGAATTTTTACATTTTCTACCGGAGAACTTTCTTTTAATAAATGGTGCCAGAGGTGGACTGCTAGATACCAATGCGCTTTTTAAAGTCTTAAGAGAGAGACCACTTTCCTTTGCCTATCTTGATGTTTTTGAAGAAGAGCCTTTTGACTTTAGATCTGTCGATCATCTTAAAAATATCTGTCTAAGCTCACATATTGCAGGCTGTTTTAAAGAGCTTGATCAATTTATCCTTAACTTTGTTAGTGAGACTCTTCATGATTTTAAAAAATTATCCATGCCAGAGTTTCTCAATAAATATGATGATCTCTTATTACAAAATAAAATTATTGGTAATGATCTTATATGAAAAAAATTAATCGATCTCTTTTAGTTCCTCCAGGAAGTGGTGTTTTTACTGTTCATACTGCGAGTGAAAGAAAAGAAGAATTATGGCAAAAACTCTATGGGAAAAGTTCAGATATTAAAGAGCAGTGGAACAAAACCTTAGATCAACATGATATAGGGAAAACCTCCGTTCTCGGAATTTGTAGTGATACTGGAGGAGGAATTCTTCGTGGCGCAAACTGGGGCCCTCTTTTTTTAAGGTTGAGTTTTTTAGATCATGTGGATTTTCCCAGTTTTTTTGATCTAGGAGATATCAAAGTTATTCCTCACCTACTTCACGATAAATACTTAAATGAGACCACCATTAAAAAATGTCGAGAAGCGCTTTATGGTGATGAAAAGAGTGAGCTTCCCGTATCCCCTCTTTCTATTGCCTATGAAGTAGCAAAGCAATTTTATGAGTCATTTCCCTCTTCTGCTCTCTTTTCTCTTGGTGGAGATCACTCTGTTTCTTACCCCATTGTAAAGGCCTATTTAGAAGATAAAAATAAGAACAATATTAAAGCGGCCATCATCCATTTTGATGCTCACACAGATTTACTGGATCGTCGTTTGGGAATTGATTTATGTTTTGGTTCTTGGGTTACTCATATTTTAGACGATCTTCAAGATGAGAACTTAGTGATCCAACTAGGGATAAGATCAACGGGAAAAGATCGCTCTCATTGGGAAAAAGCGAAAAAGGTGATCCAATACTGGTCAGACGAAATAAAAAACCAAAAGCGAGATGTTCTCGTTAATAAAATTGTTAAACATTTAAAAGATAAAAAAGTCCAAGAACTTTATATAAGCGTGGATATCGATGCATTAGATGCCACCTATGCAGCAGCAACAGGGACTCCGGAGACGGGTGGATTAACACCAGATGAAATTATCAATATCATCGCAGAGCTTGCTCAGCACTTTCCTATTACGGGAGGAGATCTCGTTGAAGTTGCTCCTTTTACCAAGGCCTATGATCATATAAATCCCGAACCAGATTCGACACTTTTGTCGGGATCATTAATTGCAAAAGAATTAATTACCCAAATGAATAAAGTATGTCTCAAATAGTTTTCCCTCCCTTAGACGAAGCCGATGAAAATGGGCTTTTGGCCTTTGGAGGATCACTTACAATTGAAACACTCCTTACCGCCTATTCAAGTGGAATATTCCCTTGGCCTATTTCAGGGGAACTCCCCATGGCCTGGTTTTCGCCTGATCCAAGAGGAGTTATTGATTATGATGATCTTAAAGTTTCAAAAAGACTGGCGCGCTATTTTGCCAACACTCCTTTTCAAATAACTTTTAATCAAAACTTTG
Source organism: bacterium (assembly GCA_030425045.1). Taxonomy (GTDB): domain Bacteria; phylum Bdellovibrionota; class Bacteriovoracia; order Bacteriovoracales; family Bacteriovoracaceae; genus JAUHVL01. The sequence goes on along the minus strand of JAUHVL010000038.1, from coordinate 1,071 downwards.
AGGCCATCATCATGAATTGTGCAAAAGTTCCACGTAAGCATGAAAAGGGAACATGGATCACCAGACCTTTAATGGATGCCTATATTAATCTTCATCGCGCCGGCTTTGCTTTTTCTGTAGAAGTTCACCTTGAACAAAAGCTCGTTGGAGGACTCTATGGAACTTATATCAATGGCGTGGCCTCAGGTGAAAGTATGTACTGTACTGTTTCAAATGCTTCAAAGTATGCGTTGGTGGTTTTGATGGAGCGTCTTCATACCTGTGGAATTGACTGGCTTGATACACAAATGACGACTACAGTAGTTGATTCTCTTGGAGGCAAACAAATAGCTCGAGAGGATTATATAAAAAGATTAAACCCAAATCACCCTCCGGATTTTTTTCAAGTCTTTCCAACTCTTCCATGACAACCAATTGAGGCAGTTTTTCAAATCGCCTTTTCAAAACTGTAACTTCAACTTTTGAACCCCTAAATACTTGAAATAAGTCATTAAATTTTGTGTTTTCATGAGTTTAACTTAACCTGAGTCCTCATTTTGGTAAGCTAAGAGCATATTTGAGTGGAGGTCCAAGGAGGTGGTACGTGTGTCGGTTTGTACGTTTGGATCCACAAATTCAAATATGGGATGAGGAAAATGTTTAATGGGAAAATTTGGATTCTTTCACTTTTTACGATGCTGTTTTTAACAGCTTGTAATGAGCAAGAGTTTTATGAAAAGGAATTCCTTGAGGCAGCAGTAGAAAAGACACCTGATATCAAAGATTTTGATTTACCAGATACGCTGCCAAACGCAACGGGTACAAGTAATGGACCAAGTACTAATGATGGTACGAACAATGGTGGGACAAACAACGGTGGATCAAACAATGGTGGTTCAAACAATGGTGGTTCAAACAATGGTGGTTCAAACAATGGTGGTTCAAACAATGGTGGTTCAAACAATGGTGGATCAAACAACGGTGGATCAAACAACGGTGGATCAAACAACGGTGGATCAAACAACGGTGGATCAAACAACGGTGGATCAAACAACGGTGGATCAAACAACGGTGGATCAAACAACGGTGGAT
>JAUHVL010000037.1 GCA_030425045.1 bacterium | reverse complement strand
GAAAATGGAATTCATAAATATGTTATCTCTCTTAATGGAGAAGAAAAGTTAGCAACTGTTGCAAAGCTTGGAATGATGAGTCTTTATTTTCAAAGTGGTGAATTTGAATACGGCATGGCCACAAAAACGAAAAACGGTTTTGAATTTGTTTTAGAGAATAATAAAGAGAGAAAAAAAGAAATTGTGGCCTTGATTGATGGCCTTAAAAAACAGATTAGAGTTGGGCGTTATTCTGTACCAAACACTAAAACGTCTGAGGAAATAAAATTATGAAAGTATTATTGGCCCTTTTATTAAGTACTTCGCTGTATGCGAATGTTAACTTGGACAAAAAATCACAACTTCCTAGTTTGGTTAAAACGTATCAAAGAGAAATTGCTTTTTTAATGGCCCAGAAAAGAAACCTGGAAAAGAGATTAAATACGATTGAAGATGATTATGCTGCTAAAACAAAAAAAGTAAAATCACAAATAAAATCAAATCAGGACAAACTGGTATCACTAACGAGAAGTAATGAAATTCTTGATCAAAAGCTTCTCGAAGCTGAAAGAAACCTCGAATCAAAAGATGAACAGAACTCATTATTGGAAACGACACTACACCAGGGTATGACATCTTTGGATATTAAAATTGATGAAAAGTCTCCACTAGGAGAGCGAATCGACTTTCTTTTTCAAAATGCCTTGAAAAGTTTAACTCACCAAACTGAAGTGAGAGTTGTTCGTGAAAAATATTTTGATCGTGAGGGAAAGTTAATTGATGGTGACGTCGTTCGTTTTGGCCATATTGCTCGTTTTTCAAAAGTTAATAATGAATTAGGCCTTCTTCTTCCAGTGGGAGAAGGGCGTTTTAAAATGACAGGTGAAACGACATCTCTTACAGCTTTAAAAACAAACGGTTCATCTCTTCCTCTTTTTCTTTATGAATCTGATCAAAAAGGTATGGAGATAAAAAAAGAAAAGTCTTTTATGGATACCTTGGCCGCAGGAGGAAGCATTGCTTACGTTATCGCTTTGATGGGTGTTATCGCTATGGTGATGGTTTTTATCCGTTATGTTCTTTTGCAAAGAGCAGGGAAGGTTGATGAAACAGAGCTCTCTAAAGCTTGTGAGTCACTATCGGGAGAGGATTTAAATGGAAATTACGCTGTCAGTAGAGTTGTAAAGAAAATCTTAAATAATAAAGAGGTCGACAGAGAAGCGAGAGAGGATATCATTAATGAGAGCATCTTAAGTGAAATATCTCTTATTGATAAATTTGGAACCATGATTCTTGTGATGGCCGCCGTTGCCCCACTGCTTGGACTCTTAGGAACTGTAACGGGGATGATCTCGACTTTCGATATTATTACAGAGTTTGGAACAGGTGATCCAAAAATGTTATCAAGTGGTATTTCTGAAGCACTTATCACAACGAAACTTGGTTTAATGGTCGCTATTCCAACACTTCTTCTCGGAAATATGCTGGGATCAAAAGCTTCTAAAATTAAACTCACACTAGAGTGTGAGGCGATGAAATTTGCCAACCTAATTGAAACCAAAAAGGAACTAGCGTAATGGATAGATTGATTGAATTAATTCAATCAGGGGGCTTTGTTATGCCGCCATTGGTTTTAGCAGCTGCCGTTTTGTGGTATGCGCTTGGGATTCGCTTTTCACTTTTAAAAAAATCACCTCATCAAATCTGGAGTTCTATAAAAGAAGAGGATCTAGAAGGATCGTTAGGGGATTATTTAAAAGTAACAAAAGAATTGATGAATTCAGCGATTGAAAAGTCTCTTATGAGATCTACACTTGAAGAAAAATTAGTATTGATGAAAAAGAAACTTTCTATTCATGGGACTTTGATTACGACAATTGTCATGATTGCTCCTCTTTTAGGACTTCTTGGGACAGTGACAGGAATGATCGAAACTTTTGATTCTCTCGGGGATAATTCTCTATTTGCTCAAGGTGGAGGAATTGCCGGTGGTATTGGACAAGCCTTATTAACCACACAGATGGGTTTAATTGTGGCAATTCCCGGGCATTTAATTGGTAAATATTTAAAACGAAAAGAAACAGAAATTATGCTCCAAGCAGAACATATTTTGGAATGGGGACTAGCTAATAAAGGTTTAAGTCATGCGAAGTAGATTTAACGAAGAGGATGAAGCTCAAATTGATATCTCTCCACTGATTGATATGGTTTTTATACTGCTTATCTTTTTTATGGTGAGTACCACTTTTGTCAAAGATATGCAGGTGGAACTAAATCGGCCAGGAGCCTCAAGCGCAACAGCGGCATCGAGTAAATCAATTCGAGTTTATATTGATAAATTTAATAAAGTGTATGTTGATGGCCAATTAACAAGAGTCTGGGTTTTACAAAGTAAAGTTAGAGAATTGATGAAGGCCAATAATAATAAATCAGTTCTCGTTGTGACAGATAAAGGTGTTGCCGCTGAAAGACTAATAGAAGTGGTTGATATGTGCAGACTCGCTGGCGCAAAAGATGTCGGTGTCGCGACAGATTTGGAGAGTGCTTAGATGTTCAATAAAGATAGACTGACAGGTCTTTTTTCAATGAGTATCGGAATCGTTGTGGTACTAGGATCACTTCTTGTGATGAATGAGGTCATCCACAAAAAAGATAGTGATGGTAGTAAAACGATCACAGCTTTTGATGTCAAAAACCCAAATAAAAACAAGAAAAAAAAGAAATTAGCAGTTAAGAAAAAAATAAGAAAAAAGAAAGCAAAAGTTGCTCCACCTAAATTAGGAAGTTCTCTTACAGGGAAAAGCTTCGGTTTAAACGCTTTTGAGTTGCTTGGTGAAGGGGCCGATGGAATTATGGGTGGAGATAATCTCGTTATGACAGAAGATACGGTTGATATCCTTCCAAAGCCAACTTATCGCCCACCTCTAGAATATCCTAGTGGTGCGAGAAATAAAGGGATTTCAGGCCACGTGGTCTTTAATCTCCTGGTCAATGGAGAAGGAAATATTGAACAAGTTTCCATGTTGGAAAGTGAACCTGCAGGTGTCTTTGATCAAGTTGCAACTGACAGTGTTTGGAAATGGCAATTTTCTCCAGCGAAATTTAAAGGAAAGGAAGTGGCCATTTGGGTGAAACAAAGAATTAGTTTCAATTTAAATTAGGCCGTTGAGTTTTTGAGAAAATGAAGATGAAAAAAATAAGTATATTCTTTTTGATGATAACAAGCTCGATATTTGCTCAGGTCGACTATCTCGAGTTAGCAAAGCTAATGTATAAGAATAATAATATATTTAAAGCATCTCAAAATTTAGCAAAAGTAAAATTAGAAGAAGTTGATCCCGAAGAATATTATCAACTTCTAGGGTTAGTTGAATTAAAATCGAGAAGATTTTTCGAAGCTAAATCAGCTTTTTTAAAAATTGAGAAAATCGATAATTTTGATAAAACAATATATCTTCATCTCGCTCAAGCAGAATTTGGTTTAAACGATTTAAACTCTTCTTTAGAAACGTTAGAAAAAGGACGTGGATTCGTAGAAAACTCCCCCAAATTTTATTTATTAAAAACGAATATCTATCAAAAACTCAATAATTATGATCTTGCCTGGAAGTTTTTACATCTTGGTTTAAGTAAATTTAAAAATAATATTACGTTAAAAAAACAAAAGTGGCTGTTACTGGTTGATCTTAAACTTTATCAACAAAGTTTTGTTTGGCTTACCGATAATAAAAAGTCATGGAAACAATTAGAATATCTTCAATTTGCAGGAGAGTATCGTAATAGAGCTCAGCACCAACAGGCATTAGCAACGGGAGAAATGGCAAGGCTTTTATTTCCTAGTGATAATGAGATTTCTATGGAATTGGCCCGTGTCTATATTCAAAAAGGAAAACTATTTGCAGCTGCCACCATAATGGATCAAGTTGCTTCACGTGATTTAAGTTATGCAGATAAGGCATCAGAAATTTGGCGTCAAACAGGAAATATCTGGAGGTCAAAGTATTGGTCATCGTATATCGAAGACAAAGAAATGGTACTAAAGCAAAAGCTAACGCTTGCTATTTCTGGCCAAGATTATGAACAGGTGATTCATTTAACTCCCTTAATTCAACGATCTGATCTTTTTAAGTCTGAGGACGTTCAATATGCCTTGGCCTATGCTCATTTAATGAATGGAAAATTCAAAAACGCTCAGAATTTTCTTAAAGATATTACAAGAAGTGATTTATTAAAAAAGTCTCTAGTTTTAAGAAAGACATTAGAGTCCTGTCAACAAAGGCCTGATCAATGTCTCTAAAAAACTTAATACTCCTTATTTTTTTAAGCGTTATTTCAAAAGTTATGGCAAGTGATTTTGGTGAGATCCATCTTTTTACTTATTTAAACGGATTACCACTTCAAACTTCAGAAATCATACTGAATGGAAAAATGAAGCTAAGTACAAATAATTCTGGAGAGTTGATTCAAGGTTTGGAAAAAGGAAAACATTTTATTGAAATAAAAATTGATGAGAAAATTCAATCAATCCCTTTTACCATTGCTCCTGGAGAAATGACTCAAATAACGCTTAATCTTTTTAGTAATAATAAACTTGAAGTTGATCTCAATGATCCAAGGTTTGTTGAAAAGACTGATCAGACAAATCTTCCGCTTTCACGATTTTCTTTAAATGTTAAAGAAAAAAATAAATCGTCAATTAAAGATGCCAAAGTCTATATCTCTGGTCGGAGTCAAGTGTACACCACAGATAGTAATGGTAATTTAGTGATTGATCTTCCTGTCGGAAAATATACAGTCAGTGTTGTTAGTGGAAAATTTAATACTGAAATTTTAAAACTTGATCTTAAAGAAAATCAGATCCTAACAAAATCAGTTGCCATGACACCTGCAGGGTTAGAGTTAGATGAGTTTGTTGTGGTTGCTCCTCATATGGGTGGGAGTTTGTCTGCCCTGATTGAAGTGAGAAAAAATAGTGACCGTGTGGCCGATGTTATTGGTTCAGAGCAAATGAGTAAAAGTGGTGACTCTGATGCTGGTGCTAGTCTTAAGCGTGTGACGGGCATTACTCTTGTCGACGGAAAATATGTCTACGTTCGTGGCTTAGGTGAGCGTTACTCAAGTATTCTAATGAATCAGTCTACTTTACCTTCTCCAGATCCAACAAGAAAAGTTATTCCGCTAGATATTTTCCCAAGTGGCATTTTAGAAAATATGGTTATTCAAAAATCTTATTCACCTGATTTACCGGGAGAGTTTGGTGGTGGAACTGTTATTTTAAATACAAAAAATATACCTGAAAGTTTTGAGGCCAAAATTAGTCTATCTTCAAGTTATAATTCCGGGCCTTCTCAACATCAAACTTATGCAGGTGGGAACCGTGATTGGCTTGGAATTGATGATGGAACGAGAGAGTTGCCCGGACCTATCGCCGCTGCAACAGAGGGATCGAATAAAATTACCGCCAAAAATAGTCTCAATCCAGCAGGCTATTCTGAACAAGAAATAGCCGATTTCGGACGATCTTTAAACAATGATTATGATGTCGATAAAACAAGGCCTGGCCCGCCACCAAGTTTAAATATCTCTGTTGGTGATAAGTTTTTCTATAGAGGCAATAAGTTTGGCTATTTTACAAGTCTTATGTACAGCAATAAGTGGGAATCAGAAAATAGTGAACGGACAACTTATGAGGGAAGTCTTTCAGGTTTAGAAGCGGTTAGAAAAGATAAAATCGAAGAAAGTACCCAGACCGTAAAACTTGGCGGAATGTTTAATACGGGAGTCGAGCTTGGAAAGTTTTTTAAATTAAATTTAAATACAATTTTGCTACGTAAAACATCTAACCGAACGAGAAATGTTTTTCGTGAAGAAGATGATATCAATGTGAGAACAACTCAGTTTGAGTGGTCTGAAAGACAATTGTTTTCTCAAATTATCAAAGGGGAGCACGAGTTAGGTGATAAAGATTTAGGTATAAATTGGCTCTATAGTTTTTCTCAAGCTGAAAACCAAAGACCTGACGAAAGAGATTATCGTTACAAATATAATGAAGATTTTAAGACCTATGTTTTTGATAATACTGTTGGGAGTAATAATAGACTGTGGACTGGCTTAACAGATCGAAACCATAACGCTCAGTTTGATTTTAAAACTCCACTTTATCGCAATAATTTTATGAAACTTAAATTAAAAACGGGTGTTGCCTATAATTATAAAGATAGAGAAAGTGAAGCCGAACGTTTTCAATTTAAAGTTTCTGATACGGCACAAACATATGATAATGAAAGTAAAAAAGCGCTTTCATTTAATCAAATCATCACAAACGAGAATTTAGATAATGGAACTGTGGCGCTAGAGAATAATACTTTGGCGACGGATCAGTATAGTGCGAGCCAAAGAATACGAGCGGGATATATTGATACTGAGTTAAGCCTAGGTGATTGGCTAACTTATAATATGGGCATGAGATATGAGAGATCTCAGCAAGTGGTTAAGACGGTAAATAATTTAACCAATGACCCTGAAGATGCTTCGTTGGAAATGATTGATTACCTTCCCGTTTACTCAACGACGCTTAGGTTTCCTTACGATATTCAATTTCGATTAGGGTATAGTGAAACGGTTAGTCGTCCCGATTTTAAAGAACTATCAAATACACCTTATTTTGATAATCAACGTGGTGAGCTTGTTCGCGGTAATACAGATCTTCAAGGGACGATTATCAATAATTATGATGCAAGGTTAGAGTGGTATTTTGGAAAAAAAGAAAATATCTCTCTAGGTTTTTTTAGAAAAGATTTTGAAAAGCCAATTGAGAACGTCATCGTTGCCGATGAAAGTACCTTTGCCAATATTCCAGAAGCGACCAATACGGGGTTGGAGTTTGAATTTAGAAAAAACTTTAATTTTATAGGCCTTCGTGACTTTTCGCTAAGTGGAAACGCTGCCTTTATCCATAGTGAAGTTAGTGTTGGTTCTCAACCGACAGATGGTCTTACCTCAAAAGTGAGACCTATGCAGGGTCAGTCTCCCTATGTTGTTAATGCCAATCTAGAATACGATAGAGAGTCTTCAGGAACTCAAGGAACAATTCTTTATAATATTTTTGGAAAAAGAATATCGGAAGTGGGGACAAATTCTATGCCTGATATTTATGAAAGACCATTTCATCAAATGGACTTAGTTTTTTCTCAAAAGTTTGGAAAGAAAACAAAGTTTAAATTTAAAGCACAAAATATAATCAACCCTGAAGCAAAAATGGTTCAAGAGGGGCAGATCACAGAAATTTATCGAAAGGGTAGAGCTTTCTCAGCAGGGATTACGGTGAAATTATGAAAAAATTGATGACACTTCTGTTACTCGTTTCTCTTTTTTCATGTGGTAAACATACGCTTATAAAAGGGGACGAGAGTGCTGGTGCCCTTGGGGTGCAAAAAATAGTTAATAGTGATGAGCTTATTATTGCTACCAATCAAGGTAATTTTGGCAGGGTTAAAACATTACTGGCCGAAGGTGAAAATCCAAATTCTCTCGATGAAAAAGGTTTTTCACTTTTGATGATAGCCTCTAGGAAAAATGATTTTGTTATTGTTGATCTTCTTATCAAAAGTGGTGCCGATACAGAGTATGAAAATGAAAAGGGAGAAAAGGCCATCGACCTTGCAAGTAAAGATTTTACTAAAAAACTAATTGAAGATAATACCTCTGTTCTCGAATCAGACTGGGAGGACTATCTTCTTCAGGTGGTAAAAGAGGCCAGCCAAAAAAATGAAAAAGAGAAAATCGTTGAGATAGAACTTTTATTAGACTTTGGAGTTTCTCCAAATACTGCTGATACCAGAGCAAGTATTTTAATGTATGCTTGCAGTAAAGGACTTGTCGAAACCGTTAAATTCCTTCTTAGAAACGATGAGCTTGATATCAATATGGTTATGGGAAGAGCACCCAGACTCTATACCGCTTTAGACCGTACCAGAGATAAAGTCGTGAAAGAGATTTTAATGGAACATGGTGCCGTTTCAGCAAAAGATCTTTAGATTTCAGCTATCTACTACCTTGATTTTATTACACTTTTAATTGACGGTCAGTGCTTGATCCCTTAATATGCGCTTTCAGCATTATTGGCCAGGTAGCTCAGTTGGTGAGAGCGCCGGATTCATAACCCGGAGGTCGACAGTTCAAGTCTGTCTCTGGCCACCAAATCTTAGTTTTTTCTGTTATACATATTTTTATGAATGAAGATTGGAAATCTTTTTTACCGCATTGCTACAAAAAACGTGGTCGTATACTGCTGCTTCTAAAGCACATGGAAGCTTTCATGGATAAGGCCAATTTATGGCCGAAAACAAGAGATTCTTTTGTGGCCGTCTCTGGTGGTGTTGACTCTGTTTTTTTGGCCTATTGTTTAAATATACTTTTTAAAAAAAAGACCATTAAGTCTAATTTAACTGTCGTTCATATTAATCATGGCACCAGAGAAGAGTGTGAAAGCGAACAGGAACTCGTGGTCGCGTTGGCAAAAACACTCAATCTAAAGGTTTCTCTTTTTAAATTAAAGATGAATCTAAACGATCAAAATTTTGAAAAAAAAGCACGTGATGAACGTTATAAGATTTTTCACTCGCTGGCACAAAATAAAAATAGTGTCTATCTAGGGCATCATATTGACGATTCTTATGAATGGTCTTTTATGCAAAAACATAGATCAAGTAATTATAAATCATCGCTTGGTATTCCGTTAAAAAATGGAGTTTTTCGAAGACCATTACATTGTTTAACAAAAAAACAAATTCTAAATTTTGCTCACGATTTAGGTTTAAACTTTATGCATGACTCTAGTGGTGCCGATAGTCGCTTCGATCGAAATTTTCTTCGCAATCATATTATTCCAAAGCTTGAGAAACGATACCCTCACTATTTAAAGCATTATGTAGACCAGGCCAATGATTTAGCAAGGTCACTAAAGCTATCTTCTTTTGAAAGTTCTCCTCGACCACAAATTTTAATCGATCACTGTGGAGGATTAAATTTTCTTCAGCTTGAAAATGAAGGGCATTTTCTCGGCCAGGAACTTTTTTTAGAAAATACCGTAAAACATTACTTCAAAGGTGAGCGAAAAAAATTGAGAAATTCTCTTTCTCAGGTAATCGAACTTCAAGCAAAAGGGAAAAACGGACCACATAAAATAGGAAACGATATTGACGTTTTTTGTTATCGGGGGATTATTCAATTAGTTGATCGAAAAGCTCGCTCTCGTTATCAACAGTGGGATCAATCAATAAACTTAGACAAAGAGTTTCAAAAATTGAGTAGTAACACTGCTTTTCAAGGTCCAGGTCCCTATTGGGTTCTTAGTAAAAGCAGTGACAATCACATAATGCCAAGCTTAAAAAAAGATCACCCCCTGTTTCCCAATTTATTTAGACAGCTAAAACAAAAAAAATTATTCCTTAGGCCCTATAGTCAGTTATTGATAAAGGCCAAGAAAAAAGGTCTAGATAACTGGGAAAGAGATTTTATTTCACTAATGTAGGGCAACGTTCGTTTCGTCCGTCTTGCTAATTGTTGCTGGCAAGAATAAAATACAAAGATAGATCTAGGGCCTTGCCCGCAATTTGGATGGTATGATGAAACAACCTCAAAAAACATTTATGATGTGGCTAGTCATCGTGATGATGATGATTTTTATTTATCAATTAGCTGAAAGAGGCAAACTGCCTTATAAAGAATTAACATATCCAGAATTTGTCACTGCTGTTGAATCAAAGCAAATCAGTGAAGTTACGTTTAAAGGGAAAGACGAAATTCTTGGTCGCTATAATCAAGACATTAATGACGGTGTTCGTTTTAAACTAACAGGTCCTACTGATTCTGATGCTCGTAAAATGTTAAGAAATTATGGCATCACACCAAAGTATGAAAATGAAGAAAAGCAGACATTGTTTACGTCCCTGTTAATAAACTGGGGCCCAATGATTTTTCTTATTTTAATTTTTTATTTTTTCTTGAGACAGATTCAATCTGGTGGTGGAAAGGCCATGAGTTTTGGTAAGTCAAAGGCCAAAATGCTATCTGCCAATGATAAGAAAGTTACCTTCGATGATGTTTCTGGTGTTCAAGAAGCAAAAGAAGAATTGGCCGAAGTTGTTGATTTTCTCAAAGATCCCAAAAAGTATACAAAGCTTGGCGGTAAGATTCCAAAAGGTGTTATTCTTGTTGGCCCTCCAGGGACAGGGAAAACTCTTTTAGCGAGAGCTGTGGCCGGTGAAGCAGGTGTTCCTTTCTTCTCAATTTCAGGTTCAGATTTCGTTGAAATGTTTGTCGGTGTAGGTGCCTCTCGAGTGAGGGATCTCTTTGACCAAGGTAAGAAACACGCTCCTTGTATTATATTTATCGATGAGATCGATGCTGTCGGTAGACATAGGGGTGCAGGCCTTGGTGGTGGCCACGATGAAAGAGAGCAGACATTAAACCAACTCCTTGTTGAAATGGATGGTTTTGAATCCAATGAAGGTGTAATTCTTATCGCTGCTACTAACCGTATTGACGTTCTCGATCCGGCCCTTTTAAGACCTGGGCGATTTGATAGAAGAGTAACGGTAGGAACCCCTGATGTACGAGGTCGATTGGGGATTCTCAAGGTTCACTCACAAAAAACACCTCTTGTGGATAATGTAGACCTAGAAGTTATTGCAAAAGGGACTCCTGGATTTACAGGAGCTGACCTTGCTAATCTTGTTAATGAAGCCGCTCTTAATGCCGCAAGATTAAATAAGAAAAAACTAGAAATGAGTGATTTTGAAGCGGCAAAAGATAAGGTCTTGATGGGACCAGAAAGAAAATCAATGGTCATTAGTGATAAAGAAAAAAGAGTAACTGCTTATCACGAAGCCGGTCATACTCTTGTTGGAATGAATCTCCCTTATACTGATCCCATTCATAAGGTGTCGATCATGCCAAGAGGGGGAGCTCTTGGTGTCACTCAAACACTTCCCAATGAAGATATGTTAAATATGACTCGAGAAAAGGCCAGAAACTATATCGCCTTTTTAATGGGTGGTCGCTGTGCTGAAGAATTGATTTTTGATGAAATAACTAGTGGTGCTTCAAATGATATTGAAAGAGCAACCCAACTTGCACGAAGTATGGTCTGTACGTGGGGGATGAGTGAGACTCTGGGACCAATTAACTTTTTTAAACAACCAAGTTCGCCATGGTCTATGCCAGATCCAAATAGAGGTGATTATTCTGATGAGACGGCCAGAGCAATTGATGCTGAAGTGACAAGTCTAATTAAAGATAATTATTCTCAAGCTCTTCAGATATTAAAAGACAATAAGGATGCTCTTGATCGTTTGGCCGAGGGACTTATTATTTGGGAAACATTGGACTTTCAGCAGGTGTCAGATCTGGTTGCCGGAAAAGATATTGGAATTCCTCTTGTCGATACCGATGGTAACGATAGCGGTGGATCAGGAACAAAAGTCGATGCATCAGAGAAGCAAGAAGAGGATAAAGGGGCGATCAATAACCCTGGAGATGATCCTGTTTTAGCATAATGTTGAAGCCACTTTTGATCGTAAACCTTACTCCTGACTCTTTTTCAGATGGAGGGAAGTTTCATTCTCCATCTATTGTCGACGAGTTTATTAAACGTAATAGTAAAAAAGATTATAACTTTTTTGATTTTGGGGCCGAATCGACGGCCCCTTTTAATCAACCCATAAGTGCTGCTGAAGAAATTGAACGGCTTGCGCCTTTTATAGATCTTATTAATGAAAATCAAATTAACGTAAGTCTTGATACTTATCATCTTGAAACCGTGAAATGGTTTAAAGCAAAAGTGAATAAGACTTTCTTATGGAATGATGTAAGTGGTGTACTAGATGAAGAAACTTTACACTTTTTAAAAGATCACGAAAATATTCACTACGTTCTCTCTCACACACTTGTTCCATCAAAAGATCAAACTAGTTTTCACATGGATTATCTATGTGACGGTTCAATTAAAGATGAAGTTGTAAATAAATGGAGTCACTGTATTTCAATATTCAAAGAAAACTCAATTTCGCTTGAGAGAATTTATTTTGATCCCTGTTTTGGTTTTTCAAAGACCCACGATCAGAATATGGAATTGATAAAAAGTTTATCTGATATTGAAAAAGCTCTTCCACTTAAACGTTGGTTACTAGGAATATCTAAAAAATCGTTTTTGAAAAATACGATGATTTCTTTTGGTGTAGAGAAAGAACAGGCGAGAGATAAGTCTGAATTTCTCCACTTCTCAATTATAAAGCACTGGAATAAGGTTTTAAGAAAGCCTATCTTGTTGAGATTACATGACCCTTTTATGTTTGATGCTTTGCGGTGGGAGTTGTCAGAACTAAATAGTTAAAGTTTCTTGTCTAGGTATGTCATCTCACGGCATAAACCCTCTATGAGGTTATTAATAGTCTTCATATTTCTATTTTCTCATTCTTCTATGGCGAAGAAAAAGGCCATTTATGGTCTAGATGATAGAGTGCTTTTAATTCATGAAAATGATCCTGATTTACAAACTCTAGGTCTCTCTGTTGCGGCCATTACACCAATGTCACAGCTTCGTTACTCGAGTAGTAATAATGCCTATCAAGTTCTGACCCAAAATTTTTTAGGAGAGAAAAATCTTTGCTCAGAGGTTCGCTTTAATCAGCTCGCTACTTTTGCTCATTGTACAGGTTTTTTGGTGGGAAAGAGAAAACTTGTCACCTCAGCACATTGTATCAAGAGCGATCAGCACTGTAAGGAGATGGCCTTTATTTTTACTCATCAAAAAAATCAATATTATACGACTGATCTTTTTAAAGATGAGTCTGTGTATTTTTGTAACAAGGTTATTAACCGAGTTAAAAACCGCTTATCTGGTAATGACTTCGCTCTCATTGAGTTGGATAGAAAGGTTTTAAAACGTGAGCCTCTTGAGTTTAGAAATAAGGGGAGAGTAAAGTCTTGTGATGAGATGGTCGTCATTGGTCATGGGTCTGGCCTACCACTGCTTGTCGCCAATAACGGTATCATCGTTGATAATTCAAGTGATTTTTTATTTAATACAACTCTTGATGTCTTTGTTGGTAACTCGGGATCGCCCGTTTTTAATCAGAGGACAAAGAAGGTAGAAGGTATCATCTCTGAAGGAGAAGAAGACCTTGTGTTTGACAAAAGCAGAAATTGTTATGTTAATAGAGTTTGTAATGAAAATTTAAATAATTGCGAAGGGGAAAAGGCAGTTAGAATTACTGTGATTCCAGAACTGGCCCCAGGCATGACACCTCAGGAACCAACGGTTGACCCAGATAATCCATTTTCCGTATTCTGAATTTCTTAAAAAACATCAATACTCAGTAGGTTTATTTATACTTCTTCTTGCTAGTTATTTTAATCTAGGCTTTCATCATCCTGATGAGCATTTTCAAATTTTAGAGATTTTAAATTATAAAACTAGATCAGGTTTCGATTCTTCCTGGTTACCATGGGACTTGAACGAAAAACTTCGCTCATACTTTCAAATTTTCCTTTATTATCCCTTTGAGTTATTGTTTCAAAAATTAGGGTTATCACCTTTTTTTAATGTCTTTTTTTATAAGTTTATCACTGCTGCTTTTGGTTTTTTTGGTCTTTTGAAATATCTTGAACAATTGAAGTTTTCTGAAAGACATTTCATTATCTTTTTTTGGTTTGTTCCGCTTTTTTTAGCGAGAACGTCATCAGAGTCTTTAAGTATGGGCTTCTTTTTCTGGGGACTTACTTTTTTAAATTTGAGAACGAGCAGCTCTTATTTTCTTTGTGGGTTAATGTTTGCCTTTAGTTGTTATGCACGATTTCCCATGCTTGTTGCTGTTTCTTTTGTCGGTCTTTGGATTGTTCTGAATCATAAAAGAACCTTAAAAATTGGATTCATTGATTTAGGGTTTCTCCTAGGAGTTTCCATTGGTGTCCTCATTGATTATTGGGGTTATGGAGATTTTACGTTGTCAGTTTGGAATTATTTCAAAGCGAATATTATAGAATCAAAGGGGAATCAATTTGGTGTTGAGCCCTTTTATTATTTCTTAATAAAGCCGGCCTTAAAAGGTGGACCGATTGGCATTTTACTAACGATTGGGGTTTTATACTATTGGTTTAGAAGGCCTAAAACTCAGTTAACATTTTGGACTCTAGGATATGTTCTTGTTCACTCTCTCGTCTCTCATAAAGAAATTCGCTTTATTGCTCCTGTTTACTTTTTTGCCCCTTTGATGTTTTTAAGCCTCTCTCATGAGTGGGGAGGGTATAGTAAGTATATAAAAAGAGCTTTTAATTTATTTTTTATCGTAAATTTAGTTTATCTTGCTAAGGTGGTTTTTGTGGCCAATACGAGTTATATCTCTTTTTATAAATTTATTTATAATAAACCTATCAACTCTATTTATACCATGTTCGATGAACATGGAACTCACCTCAAGCTTATTAATCGTTATTATTTAAAAAACAATAAGACTTCATTGATTCCGATTCCATCTCAAAAGCTTAGTTCAATTGATCATGAATATTTTCTTTTAACCTCACAGTATAGAGAGCTTGAGAAAATAAAAAACCTCAATTGTTTTGAGGTTTACTCACTTTATCCCAACTGGTTAATTGAACAAAATCCTTTTAATTTTAGAAAACGCTCTTCTCTTTGGAAGCTTCATCATTGTGATCCCAATTAAAATAGTCGGAAATAGAGCATTACTTGGGCAATTACGTTCACTTTAGTGGTCAAATCTTTGTGAAAAGGTATAATTTAATTAATGAAAATTTTGATAATTTTTCTATTTTTTAATTTTAGTGTTTTTGCTGTTCAAAGTGCTATTGTCAGATCTTCTCGGGCCGTGGTTTATGCTGATATCTATCTTAAAAGTCCTATTGGCTATCTAACCAGAGGTAAAGAGATTATTGTCGGTAAAAGAAAACGTCTTAACGATAAAGTTATCCCAACTGTTATTGAACGAAAAGTTGTTTGGATGAAGGTTGATGATCTCATTTTAGAAAGTGAAAAAAGTCTTGTTTCACAAAATAAAACGGTAACAGAGCATGTGGCTTTTATACAAGAAGAAGAGCTTGAAGAAGAAAATAGAGACCCTTATTTAGAAAATAATTATTTACGTTTTAAATATGGAAGAGTTTCTCCCTCTATTGGTCAAGGTGATGAGGGGATTGGTGGTGGCCATAGTTTAACCTCTGAAACTCTTACCGGATCAGAAATTTCAGCTTATATCGAACATCGCCATCCTTTAAAAAGATGGAACTGGGGAGCAGGTTATAGCTACTCGCAGTTTGATTCAGGTCTTGTAAAATATGAAATTCCTAACTTTATGGTAGGAACTGGCTATGTCTTAAGTAAGCATAATTTTATTAATGTTGAATTGATAGCTCACCTTTTATTATCAATGGATGTGAGGGTTGAAAGTATTGGTGTAGGTGAGTATCAAGGATCAGGATACGGTGTAGAGTTTGGTCCTCTTGTCCGCTTTAGAACTTATAAAAAAACAGGTCTCGTCTTATCGGCACTTTTCAAAAGGTCACGTCTCATTAATCTTCGAACAGTGGAAAATGCACTGAGTACGAGAAAAGACCACCTTTCTACTTTTAGTGACTTTGCCCTGTTTGCAGGACTTAGTTTTGAGCTTTAATTTTTAAAATAAGTTCCTGGAAAACTACTTTCTACATTATTGATAATGAGTTTATTAAGAGCTGAAGGATCATTTTCCGTTTTCATAATATGCCCCCAATTCTCATAGAGTTTTAAATCAGGAGTTTCAGTACCAGAGGTATCAACATAAAGATAATGCTTTGTTTGATCTTCAAAAGCTTTTCTATATTGTTCGAAATGCTTTCTACCTCTAATTGCCTTAATGAATTTAATTTCTGTTGGTCCCATTGAATCAGATAATAATGACGTATCTGGTGTATAAGTTTGAGCAAAGAACCATTCTTCTGAGAAAGACTCTTCACCAGGGCGATTACACATATAATAAACAGTGGGGATCACTGTTCTGTATTTGTCATACTTGGGATCGTCGTAAATGCTTCCAAGATCATCTTTTTCATTAACTTGCCCAAAAATATTTTGAATATTTGGAATCAGATCAAAAAGATTAAGGGGGAGGTTTTGATTTACTAACGTAGCTGTCTTGATAAATGGCTTTACTTCAATTTGGAGACAGCGCTCAAATTCTCCCTCAAGACCAATTTTAAATTTTTCTACACCAATATGAAGATGAGAACTGACGTCATCACTCCAACTTGTTGTGTCTTGCTCACCACTTGATACCGTTTGAGAAACATCAAAAATTCTAATACCCTGAGTAAGCAGATCACCAAAAGGCACTTTACCGGCCAAATCAACAGCGTTTCTAATACTTCTATAGGAAGAGTAGTTCGTTGAATAACTGGTATAGAGACGACTTCCAATGGTGAAATCAAAACTCGTTGAATGTTGAGGCATAACCTTTTTCACTCGATGAGTATGTCTTAACGCCTGGGCCTTAATTTTGAGGGCAGGCTTTTTCCACCAACCTCTATAGTCACCTTCATTATGTTTATCTTTCTTTCTTCTTAACCAAGCACCAAAACCGGTTTCATTTGGCCCACCACTGATCCACTTTTCAGGGAAGATTTGACGACAGAGCTTTTTGAAAAACTCTTCATTTGAACTATCTGATTCTAGTGGGATTCCTCTTTCAAAGACGTTGTTGAACTGTGAAGGTTGAACTTTAAAGTTCTCCTCACTTTCTTCTCTTTCAAAATTACTCCCAATGGTGAGAACTTTTACTTCTTCACGCGTTTTCTTTAAATGAGCATGGTAAATCTCTTTAGGAGTACCGGCGAAAACTTCAGATGGATCTTGGTATCCACCATTTTTTAAGCTTGGATCAAGTCTTTGAAGAAGTCCATCAACAAATTTTTTAAACTGAAGATTTTTAATATCTTGGAGTGCTTGTTCGTCAGCTCCCGCTGACTTACTTTGAATATGAGTATCAAACTTATTGTGAATTTGGTTAATATCAAATTCGCCTTTTTCTAATTGATCTTCAATAGACTCAATCACCCCTTGATGTTTACTAGGTGTATAGTTTTCTGCAAGTCTCTCTTCTAATACTTGTGTCTCTGTTTGAAGAACATCAGATTGGATAACAGAACTTCGAATCCAGTTAATTTTGGCCTTAAAAAAACCAGTCACTGTTGTACCAATTAACCCTGTATTATTCACAGGTTCTAACTGAAATACAGAAACAGTTCTGGTGGCAATTTTAGGAAGATCAGCAAATCTCATGGGGAGGTTAACAAAAGCTTGAATATAGCCATTTTTGACCTGAACAATTTTTTCAACCCCCGTAATATACTCAAAATCTTCAAAGTTATTTTCATTGATCTCAATATCAGCGCCTTTGGGGGCCAAGATCATAAACTTCATTTTAAAAGGCCCGTCAGGAAGGTTTACGTACTGAACGGATCTATTACTAAAGTAATGACCACGATCTACTTTTGGAGATAAAACAATCTGATAAGTTTTAGATGTGGTAAGACCTAAGTAATTATTGACATCAAAATTAGCGATATTATTACCAACGCGAACGTACATCACTTGGTCAATATGAACTCTATTCCATTTTTGTACGGCATTTTCTGGTGGTCTATTATCGTATTTAGAATCATACCCAAACTTCGTCCCTTCTAACCAAGGGTTAACAAAATAATCTCGAGAAACCATTTTTCCGGTGAAGGGACCAGATTGAAGTGTGATGGTGATATTTTTCTTCTTCCAATGGGCCCATTTGTACTGTTCGTACTGACTATTAAAGGTAACTTTAAAACATCCTTTCTCATCAGTTTCTGTATCGATGATCAGATCTTCGTTGATTCCATCTGGATCTGTCACAACAATTTTGAGGGCCCCTCTGATGGGCCTATTATCGATTTGATTTGTTAAACAGCTTCCAATACCTGATTCGTAATCTGTATACCTAACGTCAGATCTTCTTTGAGTGGTCGTTCCCACATATTCAAAGTTGAGCTGACCTAATTGAATTTCAGGATCACCTTCTTGTGAACGTAGAGTTCTAAAGGTTTCAAGCTCTCTTTTTTCTTCACAACCTGTACTTCGCGATAGATCCGTTAACTGATCATCAATAAGATCAATAGTGTATTCAAGCTTTGTTGAAAAATTTGTTCCTGATAGTTGAATATTGACAGCAAATCTTTGACAAAGATTTCTTCCAGAATAATCAAAGTTCAGTTTTTGTTCCCAAAAGATACAACCATTACCGTCGGTCATTTCGGTTTTGTTCACGGCTCCCGTAAGCTGAACTTCTTGAATATCTATTTTCTGTCCTCTCGCTGTCTCGGCTAAACAGGCCCGAACAGTGTAGTCCTTCCTCGTGATGGTTTCGCTTCCAATAAAGGCACGGTTATTAATGGTGTTGTTAATTCGGATGGATTGAACTGAGAGAGCGGCAGTTTCAACTTCGTCTTTATTTTTGTCCTGAACATCAGAACTACATGAAGTAATCACAAGTAATAAAACTAGTAAAATAGAGGTAAGTTTATACTTCATATTGTTCCTGAATTGCTGTCCAACCTGTGCTTAACTTAGTGCAATAATTGATTAAATACAAGCTATGTGTAAATTCAATAGGGCGAAAAATCAAATGAAAGAATGACACTACTCAGGTGCGCATATTCCTGTGTGTTGTTAACTATTGGATTATTGGCTTAAATTCTAGAGCATCAACGGGACAAATATCAACACAACCACCGCAGCCAATACAGGGAGTTTCGACTAGACCAAAGCTCCCATTGATAGGTTTCTTGTTTTTATGAGCATATGATGCCACATCAATTCCCATTGGACAGACTTGAGAACATAAATTCAAGCCCTTACAGCTGTCGTTTGCCGCTACCTTAAAGTTAGAGTGGGCATAGCGTCCAAAAAGCTCCATCATTTTGGCCAGAGGACAGCCGTATCGGCACCAAACTCTGGTTCCAAGAAAAGGGTAAGCGGCAATTCCGATAACAGAGCCAAAAATAAAGTCCACAACGAAATCCTGATAAAACCTTAACGAAACTAAAAGATTTGGCGCCGTGAAGACTTTAAGCAGATCAAAAAAGAGAACAAAACCAAAAAGAATACCCATAAAGAGAAAAAATGTTTGTAAGTGTTCGAGTTTATTGGCCAATTTTCCGGTAGGGGTCTTGTATTTTACCCAGTTTGCTCCCCATTTGGTGATACCAATTGTTTCTGCGAGATTTCCACAGGCGCAAAACCATGCACAGTAGCGTTTACCTAAATACCAAACTGAAAGGGGAACAAGGATGAATATATAGATAAATCCACCCCAAGAAGTGAACCCTCTAGAGACATAAATATAGGCATCTTTATTGGGAGGAATGATCGGGTCACTAAAAAACGAAGAGTCTCTTGTGAGTGCTGGAATAATAAAAGGGATAATAAAAAAGAAGAGGAGTTGGCATAGAAAAATACTAGTGAATTTCTTTTTTTGATAAGGGGAAAGTTTATTATTCTTTCCTTTCTTATAGGGAGATTTATTTTTCAAAAGAACTTTTAGGGCAATTCCACAGACGATTGTTGTATAGACAGTAGCATACCAAAAAGAAGGTGATTTCCCTAAAAAGAAGACCACACTGACATCATCAAAGACCCAAGCAGGATATTTGTAAATTAGATAGCCAAAAAAGACTGCCGGAACAAAAAAAATGAGAAACAATTGTTCAATTTGACTTCTCTTATAGCTCGTTTTCATATAACTCATAGGTTGATTGTAAACAGCAATATTTAAAAAGGGTAATCAAAAATGGGAAAGTGTTATTTGCTCCATTTGGGTTATGATGGAACTCATTATCATGGCTGGCAAAAGCAGCCCAACTTTCCCACGGTCCAAGAAGATATCTATAAAACTTTAGAGAACTTATTTCCCAAGGGGAGAATTCGTGTTTTTGCTGCCAGTAGAACTGATAGTGGCGTTCACGCTCTAGGACAAACGTGTAAATTAGATATACCCTGTCGTTTGCCTGCTGATGAATTAAAAGAACTATTGAATCAGCATTTCCCTCCTTCGATTATTGCTTTTGATGCTCGAAGAATAGCGCCTTCTTTTAAAATTACCGACTACGTGGTTGCAAAAGAGTATTTGTATTTTTTTACAAATGATCAAAGTTTGGACCTCCCCTTTGTTGCCCAGTTTGAAGAAAGTATCGATGAACAAAAGATCAAAGAAGCCTGTAAGCTCTTTTTGGGTGAACATGATTTTTCTAACTACCAATATCGCTCTCAAGTAAAAGGTGATTTTAAAAGAACAATACTAGAGTTTGATTTTTTTAAGGCCCGTGACATGTTTGAGCAGATTCCTGAAGATGTGTTTTGCTTAAGAATTAAGGGCAATGGATTTTTAAAACAGATGATTCGTTTGATTGTAGGAGCGTTGATGAATTATAGCTCTGGAAAAACGGATATTACCGCCCTAAAGCAAAGTCTTGAAAAGGGGGAACCTGCAGGATTTATTGCTCCAGCAAAAGGACTACTTCTTTATAAAATTGACTACCCTCATTGGCAGGATGAGAAAATTCCACCTGTAATCGATCATCAGTATTGGAAAAACGGAAACTTATCTTGGGGTTTTTTTCCAAATAAAATACTCAAGTAAAATGGTTTAATACCGATAAGAAGCTAGATCTTGGGTGTTAAATGAAAATAAAGAGTTTTCTATTTAGTATTATAGTATTTGGTAGTGGTTATACCATGGCCGATTTTCTTGAAAAAAGAACAGATCTTGTTGTTAATTCACATCAGATTGCCCAAAGGGCCTATACGCCTGTGAGTATGAAGTATTACCGTTCTTCTGGAGGGAATTTTATCACCTTTATAATTGATGTTGATCGCAAGGTAGATGAAGTTAAATCAAAAAGTGAATATATTGGTTACACCTTTGATGATGGAAAGGCCCAAATTAATATGTTTGTTGACGCTAAACGTATGCCAGTAAACTTAGTTAAGAGTTTAGAACAGCAGATTTATAATAATAAAGCTCGCGAAGTCTTTCGTGTGGTAGAAGAAAACTTCAATTTTGAAGTGCGTAAAAGGACTCTCTTTATCAACTTTAATATTCAAAATAGAGCGACCGCCAGTAAAGAATAGTCTTTAATAAATCCATCGTTATTATTACAATAAGGCCCTAACGTCTGGGTCATCATGAATTTGGTTTTTTTTCTCTTTTTACTTTTAAACTGTTCTGTTTATTCCAATAATTTGGAAACCATCACTACTGGGCAGATTGAAAAAGAGCTTCAGAAAAAATTTAAAATATCAAAACAATGGTTTGAGAAGGGCAACGTTCATAACAACGTAAAGCCAAGCACTGTAAAAAAAGAGAAAAGTAACAATAATGACCGTATAAAAAGTGATGATGATTGGATAGCAAAGTCTGCAAGAAGAACCGGTGGCTGGATTGAAAGAAAAAAAACGACAATTGATCAATGGCAAAAGTATCGACTGAGCACACTTAAAAGATGGCAAAATAAGAAAAAGAGATTTCATAAAGATATAAAAACTTATAAAAAAAACTCGGTAAAACTTCCCGTAAAAGAAGATCAAACGGTTGAAGGCCCTTATCGATACAGTTCAACCACTAAAAAGAAGATCGTTCCAAACGCATTTTATAGAAAGACTCTCGATCAAGGAGCGAGGCCGACTTGTGTTTCGTTTGCGGCCATTCGTGGAATAGAAATTCATCTTGCAAAGAAATACAAAAATATAAATCTATCGGAACAATATTTTTATTATATTTCAAAACCTGAATGTAAAAGATCACCTTGCTCCGTTGCTGGTTCTTGGGCCACTAGCGGTTTAAAAGAAGCGAAACAAAAAGGGCTCACTACTGAAAGAAATTGTCCCTATCAAAATCGATCAGTTCCCGGTAATGAAACGCAAATCCCCTTAAAGCCCTCTTGTTATCGAGTTACACATAAAGTTGAAGATTTTTATAAGATTAAGTCGATCAATAAATTAGTTGAAAGTCTTGATAAAGGTTATCCCGTTGTGGCCGGAATGAAATTAACGGAAAACTTCTATAAAAATGACGGTGTCGTTGAGTGGAAGCCTGATTTAAAAAAAGGAAAGGATGGCCATGCTGATGGGCATGCTGCTCTAATTATAGGGTATTATAAACTTCCAGCGAACCTTTATTTGGAACAAGGTAATTATTGTTTTTTACTGGCCAATAGTTGGGGAGAAGGATGGGGAGTGGGTGGTCATGCCTGCTTAACTGAAAAATGGTTTGAGCAACAACGTTATAAGGTTTCAATGTTGGCCATTTCTGGAGCTAAAAAAGTATTTTAAAGGAGAATATATGAATCATAAGGTATGTATAATTGATGGATCAAGAATTCCATTTTGTCGAAGTGGTGGTCCTTATCTAAAGAAATCAAATCAAGAACTAATGACAAAAGCATTAAGTCACCTGGTTGATAAGTTAAATTTAAAAGGTAAAGAAATCGGTGAAGTAGCCTTAGGTGCTGTATCAAAACATTCTGCTGATTTTAACTTAGCAAGAGAATGTACAACAGATAGTGGTTTAAGTTTCAATACTCCAGCAACAGATATGCAAAAAGCTTGCGGGACAATCTTAGAAGCTACTGTATTTTTGGCCAATAAAATTGCCTTAGGACAAATTGATTCAGGAATTGCTGGAGGATGTGATACCAATAGTGATCTTCCCATAGAGTTTCATAAAAGATTTAGTGACCGTCTTGCAAAAATTAATTATTCAAGAACATGGCAAGATAAAGTGATGGCCTTTAGAGGTTTCTCCCTTAAAGAATTGCTACCAGTCTTACCGGGAGTGACCGAACCAAAAACAGGTCTTTCTATGGGAGAGTCATGTGAGATCATGGCCAAGAAATGGCAAGTGACTAGAGAAGAACAAGATGAACTCGCTTATCAAAGTCATATCAATGCCGCTAATGCTTATGAATCTGGTTTTTATAATGACTGGGTATGTGAGTACCAAGGTATTTCAAAAGATAATATTGTTAGACCAGATACCTCTAAAGAAAAAATGGCCAAGTTAAGGCCAGCCTTTGATAAAAGTGAAAAAGGAACATTAACGGCCGCCAATAGTACATCATTAACTGATGGGGCGGCCTGTGTTTTTCTTTGTAGTGAACAATACGCTAAGGAAAATAACCTGCCGATAAAAGCCTATTTTGTCAGTGCTCAGTCAGCGGCCGTGAATTATGTCGACGATGAAGGTCTTCTTATGGCGCCTGCTTACGCTGTTCCTAAACTTTTAAAAAGATTAAACTTAACTCTTCAAGATTTTGACGTTTATGAAATTCATGAGGCCTTTGCTGCCCAGGTTTTATGTACGTTAAAAGCTTGGGAAGATGAAACTTTTTGTAAAGAAAAGCTTGGCCTAGATAAGGCTTTAGGAAGTATAGATCGAGAAAAAATGAATATAAAAGGGGGATCAGTGGCATTAGGGCATCCTTTTGCTGCAACTGGTGCTAGAATTGTGACAGGGCTTGCTAAGATTTTAGAAGAAAAAGGATCTGGGCGAGGGCTGATTAGTGTTTGTACTGCTGGTGGTATGGGGATTGCTGCCGTAATTGAAAAAAACTAAAAAGAGATCAATATGAAATTTTTTGAAGAGATGAAATGGAGAGGTTTGGTTGAAAATACTTCTCATGATGAAATTGAAGAACAATTAAATGATAAAAAGATATCGTTTTATGCTGGATTTGATCCCACCTCTCGCTCTCTTCAGATAGGTAACCTCATGACTGTCATGACGATGAAAAGACTTCAACTAGCGGGGCATACACCTTATGTTTTAGTTGGTGGGGCAACGGGAATGATCGGTGATCCTAGTGGTAAAAGTGATGAGCGAAACCTTCTATCAACTGATGACTTGGAAAAAAATGTCGAGGCATTAAAAGATCAACTCTCTCGCTTTTTAAATTTTTCAGGAGAGAATGCTGCGGTCATGGTTAATAATGCTGATTGGACTGCTGGTATCAGTTTTCTTGAGTTTTTAAGAGATGTGGGAAAAAGATTTCGTTTGTCTGAAATGCTTGCAAAAGATTCAGTAAAGTCTCGTTTAAATAGTGATGCAGGAATTAGTTATACAGAATTTTCTTATCAGATACTTCAGGCTAATGACTTTAGGGTTCTTAATAAAAATCATGATGTGAAACTACAAATTGGTGGGGGAGATCAGTGGGGAAATATTACTGCTGGAATTGATCTTTCACGAAAAATGAATGGGAATCAAGTTTTTGGTCTGGTAACACCGCTTGTTCTCGATGCCAATGGGCAAAAGTTTGGAAAGTCTGTTGGCGGGAAAACAATTTATTTAGATAGCGAGATGACTTCTCCTTATCAAATGTATCAGTATCTTATGAATAGTGATGATAAAAATGTTGTCACTTATTTAAAATATTTTTCTTTCAAGTCGGTTGAGGAAATACAAAACCTCGAAAAAGAAACAGCTGAGCAACCTCACTTAAGAACGGCGCAAAAAGCATTGGCGAGTGAAGTGGTGGAAATGGTTCATGGAAAAGAGGCGCTTGAGATGGCCATTAAGGCAACTCAGTTTTTCTTTGGACAAAAAATTGAAAACCTTGATGATCGCGAGATCGAAGATATTTTTTCAGAAATTCCTTCAGTTTCTCTTAATCTGCAAGATCTTGGAAATATCCAAATTCTAGACCTTTTAGCACAAACACCACTTTTTAAAAGTAAGGGGGAGGCCAGAAGAAGTTTGCAGCAAAAAGGTGTCTATCTTAATAATAATCAAATAGAAGAACTTGAGCTAACAATAGGAAAAGAACACCTTGCTTCTCCTACATCACTTGTGATTAGAAAAGGTAAGAAGTCATATTGTTTAGTAAGGTTTAATTAGCTCGA
>JAUHVL010000008.1 GCA_030425045.1 bacterium | reverse complement strand
CCTTGAGCCTCTCTTAAACCATCAAGTAATTTATGATAATGAGTGATAACGGTACAATTATTTGAAACGAGTAGCTTTTCTTTTGTGACTGAGACATCAGCTTTTTCGAGATCGTCTAGCTCGTGAGAAAATGCTTCTGGGTCAAAGACCACACCGTGACCAATAAGTGAAAGACAGTGATCATGTAAAATCCCTGAAGGGATTAAGTGAAGCACAACTTTTTTATCACCAACAATAATGGTATGACCTGCATTGTTTCCCCCTTGGAAGCGAACAACTAAGTCGCATTTTTGTCCAAGCCAGTCAGTGATTTTACCTTTACCTTCGTCTCCCCATTGAGAGCCAACTATTGCCATTGATTGCATTATGCTTTTACCTCGTTAAGTAAGTTGTTATTGTGAAAAAATTCGTTGAGTTGATTAATTGCCATTTCGGCTACACGAACTTGGGCCTCTTCTGTACTTGCTCCAAGGTGAGGAGTTAAAACTAAATTTTCGCATTTTCTAAGAGGAGAGTTTTCATCAAGGGGTTCGTTGGCAAAGACATCAAAGCCTGCACCTCTTATTTTTCCCTCGCTAAGAACTTTTAAAAGAGCGTCCTCATCGACAATTTTTCCTCTCGCTGCATTGATAAGAACTGCTCCTGGCTTCATTTTAGAAAGAAGCTCACTATTAATAAGACCTTTTGTGTGGTCATTAAGTGGAGTATGAACAGTTAAAATATCAGAAGTGGAAAAGATCTCTTCAAGAGTTTCGCATTTACAGTAGTCGGGAAAAGTTTCTTGAGCGACAAAAGGATCATAGAAATGAACTTTTGGTTCGAAGCCAGAAATTCTTTTTGCTAAAATTTGCCCAATTCTTCCAAAGCCAACAATACCAACTTCTTTACCAAGAAGTTCATTTCCAGTGTAAAGAGATTTGTCCCAACGACCTTCGGCCATAGACTGATGTGCCCATGCGGTCTTTCTTAAAACAGTCATCATTAAAGCGATGGCATGTTCGGCAGCCGAATTATTATTGGCCCCTGGTGTATTGGAGACCTTGACTCCTTTTTGTTCACAAGCAACTTTATCGATATTATCAGTTCCTTCGCCGGCCCTGATTACATATTTTAGGTGAGGAGCTTTTTCGAGTGTGTCAGCTGTGACCTTCGTTGCTGACCTGATCACGAGAGCGTTTGCTCTAGGTAAAAGAGCTTCAATTTCCTCTGCTGTATGTTTTGCTTTTTGAGCGACTTCAAATTGATCGAGAGAGCATAGATGTGCGAAAGCGGCTTTGTCCATGCCGTCACAAATCACGATAAATGGTTTCATGAGATTTTCTCCAGAAGGTTACGACTGAGTATAGCTTTCAATTCACCTACTGTAGAGCCTTTTCTTTAGTTTTCTACGTTAACCTTGGCCTGTGGTACTCGACGCTTTGTTACACCTGAAAAGGCATTTTTATAGAGCTGATACTCTCTAACTAAGGTTTGGTTTTTATTATCTTTTGAGAAAAAACCATTGATCATGCCAGAGCGATCCGCCAATTTGATTTTCTTGATTGTGAGGTCACAACCAGAGAGATAACAGTTGGCATCATTACCATAAAACGTCGTGACCTCAGATAGTGATCCACTTTTGTAACGGTTGATCACTTCTAAGCAATTTTTTCTAGCGTCCATAGAGCTGTGAATAGGGCACAAAAAGTCGATGAGTTTTTCATCGATACTTTGCCAATTATCAAGTTTGTCCGCATGAACTGAAGGCCATGAATTGAGAGCATGAACGAGGGCCTTGTTACACTTTTTCATACCTCTGCTGTTTGTATTGAAGTTACAGAAGGCTTTGTAAAAAGGAAGTCCAGATTTATAGCTTCCCCATTTTCCAGAGTAGTGAAAAAGGTCAGGTTGCAGTCGGTGACAATAACCTGACGAGCAAGACATTTGACTAACAAAGGAAAGTTCATTCGTTCTGCTCCAGCCACCGTC
The DNA here is from genome assembly GCA_030425045.1 of bacterium. Taxonomy (GTDB): domain Bacteria; phylum Bdellovibrionota; class Bacteriovoracia; order Bacteriovoracales; family Bacteriovoracaceae; genus JAUHVL01. The sequence goes on along the minus strand of JAUHVL010000008.1, from coordinate 141,235 downwards.
AGGGTATTGTCCTTTATTATTGTGATACCAAAGTCCGTCGTTATGGAGTTGTTGAAAGTCAGTACTTCCAATGGATCCAAAAACAGGGATATTTAATTTTTTACTTAACCTTGGAGCATAGACAAAACCAGTATTACAGCCATGTAAAAAAACATAACCATCTTTTAGTTTTGGTTGAATTTGTGTCCAGCCTTCGTGGTCATAATTAAGACGTACGTTTTCTTGTAAACCAGCTCCATGCCAAGCGGCATTGTGAGCAATAATATGAAGAGACTTGATAGTGCGAAGTTTTCTTAAGGTGCGAAAGACATCTTCAGGCATGAGATTTCTCTTATTGGCTTCAAAGGGTCTAAAGCCTTTGTTTCTCAAATTATTAACATCACTCGACTTTGATTTTTCTTTTGCCCAGATGATGAGCTGCTGGTTTTCGGGATTAATTTCTTGATGTCTTTTTGCTCTGGTAAGCGCTGTTTTTAAAAACTGATCACCAACACCATCGCCAAAGCCAACAATATAAACTTCGGTAGGTTTTCTCATTGAAAAACTAGAGTTATCGAGATTGAAAACCGTAAAAGCTGAAATTTGAGTTGTAACAAAATAAAGAAAAACGATGACAATTAGACTACGTAACAACATTGAGAACTCCCGCGTATGCCAAAATATGTTTAGACACTAAGTATCAACTATTGCTGCGTATGGCAAGTGTTTGAAATAATGCGAAGCGTCCGACTGGAGTACTCAAGTTTTGAATTTTTTGCTCTAAATTGGCGATAAGAAAGAGTGATAAAGTATTTAATTTTCTTCACCTATTTAATTTTTCTAACATCTTGTGGGCTCCTACAACCTGAGCTCAATCGCTCTCCTGCATCTCCATCAGATGAGCAAAATTACGAAATTCGAAATGCCGGTACAATTAACCAGCTACCAAATAACTCTGTGGTTGTGGGATCTCTTCGTTTCGGAGGACTGCAGCCTGACTATATTATTGATCGTGATCATCCAGACATGAAAATACTAATAAAAGTCGTCAAGTCGATGACTTCAGAGACTGATGATTTTTGGACAAAGGTTGGAGTGGTAACAGAGTTTGTTAAAGAGACAATTTTGCCAAAAAGTGATTATGACGACGCTGACTACCTTGCCTTATTAGAGCGATATCGTAGCTCAGGTGCAGACATTCCTCTTTCTGAATATGTAAGCTGTAAGGCCGGTGTGTGTCGAGAGAGTGCTTTGATTACGCATATTTTGCTAGATGAAATTGGTATTGAAAATTTTCACCTCTACGTTCACATTCAACAATACGCAAGATTTGTTGAACCTGAAGATCACGCCTTGATTATCGTAAAACACGGAGATGAGCTTTGGACTGTGGATTCTTATAATAGCAACTTCAATGGGTTCTTATTAGAGGATTTATTAGAAGGGGGAGCAGATGATTCGAATCCTCGTGTTGCTCCTATTGCAGAGGAGTTTTTTCCCTACCGTAAAATTTTAAAAATTTATAATTTCCCTCGCGTTTGGATACCAAAAGGTCGTGCAAAAGGTTGCCGAGATAGTTTAAATGACCTTTTAAACCGTCGTTAGTTTTCAGATAAGTTTAATAAATGATCTTTAAGAGAGTTGATAATATTTTCTGTAATCTCAAAATGACGGTATTCAATGCCAGCAAGGTTAAAAATTCTTTTAGCTATTTTTGTATGATCTTTATCTTGATGTTTATCAGATAGGTAAACCACTTCTTTTACTTTTTTTGAGGCCAAAAGTTTTGCACATTCATTACAGGGAAATAAAGTAACATAACAGCGACTCCCTTCGAGGTTTTGTGTTGAATGTAAAATTGCATTGGCCTCTGCGTGGACCACATATCCATATTTTTGATGTTCAAGAGGAGCACTGGGATCTTTTCCCCATGGCAGTTGACTCTCGTCAATTCCAGCGATGAAACCGTTATACCCCATCGATAGTTGATGGTTTTGATCGTTAACGAAAACAGCTCCAACTTTCGTTGCCGGGTCTTTCGAGCGGAAACTTGCCATCATGGCTTGAAGCATAAAGTATTCATCCCAAGAGAGCGGGCTTTCTACTTTTATAAAATTGACTTGGTCCGTTTGATTCATAACGGCGACAGTATGCCATTTCTCTAAGAGAAAAGCTAATTGTTGCATTATGTTTCTTTTTTGTTACCCTTTTTATTTATGACAAGTCTTTTCAACTTAATCCGATATTTAAAAGTAAAACTTGTAGTCAATACTTTATGGCGCTGGTCTCCAAAAAGTTATCTGCGTTCGATTAGTTTATTCTCGGCGACTGAGTCTGATACCGTTTGGCAGTTGATCCACGCTTTTTATATGATCGAAAATCCAAAGCATAGAGCAGAAATCTTCACTCAGATTTTAGAGGAAGACTTTCATGCCAAACAGTTTGAAGATCTTATTAATATTACCGAGCACGCCGACAATTATAAAGTTCCTTTTGAAGAGAAGAAATTTTTGTATTCAAAAGAAGACCCTGTTTGGAAACTTTTAGCTTATTGTTATATTGGCGAAAAAGATGCTGCCGATAAATTTAAAGACATTATGGCCTGTAGTCATAATCCAGATTTGAAAAGAACCTTAGCAAAAATTATTCATGATGAAACCAGCCACGTTGGTCAAGCGAATTCAATTTTATATGAGTTAGGTGCAAAACCTTCTGAAATAAAAATTGAGTTATGGCGTATTCGTCTAATAAGAAAATATGAATCATTGGTAAGAAATACCAAGAGAATATTTGAAGTTATTGTCGATGCACTGCTGGCCATTATTTATTTCACGATGGGGCTACTTGTTTCATTTAAAGCAAAATCAATAATATTGGATCGAAAAAACTCATGAAAACTTTAGGTATTTCCTATGGATATCACGATGCCGCCGCTGCTCTTGCAATAGATGGGAAATTGGTTGCCTGCTCTCAAGAAGATCGCTTCACTAGGCAAAAGCATGATGCGAATTTTCCTCGTTATGCTGTTGAATATTGTTTAGAACAAAGTAATATTTCTTTATCGGATTTAGACCTGGTTGTTTACCATGAAAATCCAGTTGAAAAATTTACGAGAGTCTTAACTTCTTCTTTCTATAGTTATCCTTACTCTTTTTCAGAATTTAAAAATAGTATGAAGTCTTGGTTGACTCAGAAGCTATGGGTTAATAATCGACTATCAAAAGAATTTAAAGTATCGCCATTTAAAATAAAAAACCTTGACCATCACTTTAGTCATGCGGCCAATGCCTTTATCGGTTCAGGCTTTGATGAAGCAGGCATTATTATCGTTGATGCCGTTGGGGATTGGTTTTCTACCGTTATTTACAAAGGCACCTGGCAAGAGGGAAAACCTAAAATAGAAGCCGTTCGTAAGATAAAATTTCCAAACTCTCTTGGGTTATTCTACTCAGCAGTGACAGAATACTTGGGTTTTAACCCTAATGATCAGGAATGTAATACGATGGCCTTGGCCGCTTTTGGGGAGCCAAAGTTTTATGATGAACTTGAAAAGCTTGTAACGTGGAATGAGGATTGTAGTTATACTCTCGATCAAAGTTTTTTCAATTTTATGAAATTCTACGATGGTGGAATAAATGAAAAGTTTATAGAGAAATTTGGTTCTGCTGCTAAAAAAAATATCTTTAACAATTGTGATTGTTTTGATCCAAATTTTAAGTTGGAAGAAACTACAAAACATTACACTGATATGGCCGCTAGTATTCAACGTTTGTATGAAAAATATATCACAACATGTGCACGTTTTATTTTGAAGGAGCATTCAACAAATATTTGTTTTGCTGGAGGAGGAGCTCTTAATTGTGTCGCTAATGGAAAACTCGCTCAGTTAGAGGGAATTACGAATCTTTATATTCCCGCTGACCCCGGCGATGGGGGGAGTGCTGTCGGTGCTGCTCTTTATGGAAATTTTATGGCCGGTTTTTCTGAAAAGGACGTAAGTAGGTTAAAGTATCCTGTCTATCTAGGTAAAGGTTATGATGAGAAGCTTGATGTCGCGTCTTTGCAGGAAATTAACCCGAAAGAGTTAAAGCGTTATTTAAAAAATTCAAAGTACGCTAACTTAAACTTTTTTAAAGTTTTAGAATTTACAGATTCTAAGCAGATGATCGACAAGGTTTCAGAACTTTTAATGGATAAAAATATTGTTGGCTGGTATCAGGGACGAAGTGAAATTGGTCCAAGAGCACTTGGAAATAGATCTATTTTGATTCGGCCTGATGATTATCAACTAGCTAAAAGATTAAGCACTAAAGTTAAAAAAAGAGCTGCTTTTAGACCTTATGCTGTGAGTGTTTCTAGTAACGATGCCGATAAATTAATAGATGAGCATTTTATCAAGTACGATGGCTTGAAAAAAATGCAAATTGCGACACCCGTGAAAGATGAGTGTTTAGAAAAAGTTAAAGCATGTGTTCATGTAGACAAAAGTACACGACCTCAAATTTGTGATGAGAAGGAGAATCCTCTTTATCATGAATTATTGAATAAGTTTGGAGAACGATTCGGTTTGTCTGCTTTACTTAATACTTCCTTTAATGAAAAAGGTTTTCCTCTTATTGATTCACCACTATTGGCCCTTATCATGTTTGTTAGAACTGAAATGGATGTTTTGGTTCTAAATAACACAGTTATTCTTAAGGAATAATACAATGAAACTATTTTTAGAAAGGTTATGCTTCTATTTTTTTACTTGGTATAAAATATTAAAAGAGATGTTGAGAAAAGACATGGCCGCCTTTATACCGGTTTTAATCTTATTACTCCTTATTTCTGGTGTAATTTACTTTGTTAACTTCTCTTCTACACTCGCACCTTTTGTTTATTCATTTTTTTAGATGATTAAGAAAATCCTAAACGCCTTTTTCTACTCTCTCGTTACAACAATCCTTGTGTCTTTTGTTTTATTCAACTTGTTTAAAAGTCTTCGTAGTTACCCCGAGTGGGTCAGTAAAAAAGTTCAAATTGAGAAATTCTTGAAAGGTGCTCAAGCTTTTATGGATTTGAGGGTGAGCCTGGATGGAAATAAGTTAAATCTCGATAAGTTCTGGGGCCATCAAGAATTAATCTTAAATAAAAAACTAGACTATGACCAAGTTTCTCTAACCTATGAACTAGGAAATGAAGGCTATGTCGATCTCTTCATTGCAAAAGATCGAGAGTCTCGCCTCGGAATTCGTATAAGTAATCATAACTTTTATGAAAATATGTTTTTTTATGAAAATCCAGATGGAAGTTTTAGTGAACTGAGAAAACTCTCTTTTTCTAAAAAGAATAAAAAGGGGAACGTCACTGTTTTTATAAAGGGGCATGAAGTAACAGTTTTTAGAAATGAGCAAAAGGAGAGTTTTCGTCATCACCTAATAAATGAGAACCGTGAGTTTGCCGTTCGTGGTTGTTATCGTTTATGTGCTGTCGATGAAATCAATCTTTTAAAAGATGGTAAGAGTTTGTATTATGAAAATTTTGACTTCAAATATAATGAACGGTTTTTCTTTATTCTCTTTATTTCATGGTTCGTTTATTCACTCGTTTTAATAATGGCCGAAATTCCCAGGATTCATTCTTATTTAAGAGTGATAAACCTAACCTTATTCGTCTTTGTTCTTGGTGATTATTTTGTTTTCTCCGGTCTTTATCCTAAAAACCCATTCAATGCTTTTGAACACAACCAGAAAATGATAAAAAAAATTAATGCGAGAATGAAGTTGAAAGAGGTTGGCGCTATGTTTATTGGTGTTTCCTCAACTAATGGAGCAGGCGCATCTCGAAAAGAGTTTTCATTTTATGAAAAACTTAAAACAAAGATTCAAAAACAAAAAAAGTTAACGGTAACCAATGTATCCATAAATGGTTCAAATGATTATCTCTTTGATAATTTTTTTAATGAGTGGGTTCAGTATAATCCTCGCAATATTGTTTTTATCATTCATCCGTTGTTTTTTAATGAAAATGAAGTGATGAGGTTGATCTCTTCAAAAGAAAATAAACAACGAAAATTTATTCTCATTGTGAGACCGATACCGAGGTATATAAAAGAAGATCTAGATAATCAAAAGCAGATAGAAGCAATAGATCAAAAGATTTTATCACTCTCAAAAAATATTAAGTCTCAGTATCAAAATATTGCAATTTTTAATCTCTCAAATAGCTTTAACGACCTATATGGTAAACATCATCTATTTTGGGATGATATTCATTATACTGATTATGCTCACCATCTTGTTTCAGAACTTTTTTGGAATAAACTTCAAGCTGAGTTGATTTAAAAAGAATAAATTATAAACTGATTTACTTAAATGGATATGTTTCATTTTCGATATTTAAACTATTTTTGATAATCCTATAAAAACGTCCATGTTTTTGGACATTTAAAATGCTCCCGTCGTGGTCCACCCGCTTCGTGGGCAAGTTTTAAACATCTCTTATTTTGAAATAGGAGATGACCAATACTTGCCCGAAGGGTCGGGGCATGGATGACCCGATATTGGTTATCGCAAAACATGGACGTTTTTTGATGAATTTTCTGAATTGAATAAGATGCCAACTAATAAATCCATAAATTTGTAAACAAAAAAAAAGCCCCATCACTGATGGGGCTCATTTATTATTAATTTAAAATAAATTTTAAAGTAATGGAGCGATAACAAGGGCCACGATAGACATTAGTTTAACTAGAATGTTCATCGCAGGACCTGATGTATCTTTGAACGGGTCACCAACAGTGTCACCAGTAACAGCAGCTTTGTGAGCTTCTGTACCTTTAGATTCACCTTCAATATGACCTTGCTCGATAGCTTTCTTGGCGTTATCCCAAGCACCACCAGCGTTTGCCATAAAGATAGCAAGAAGAACACCTGTTACAGTTGCTCCAGCAAGAGTACCACCAAGAGCTTCTTTTCCAAGGAAGAATCCTACAGCAACAGGAGTTGCAATAGCAGCTACACCTGGAAGGATCATTTCTTTTAATGAAGCTTGTGTCGCAATTTCAACACATTTCTCAGTTTCAGGCTTAGCCTTTCCTTCCATGATTCCTGGAATTTCTCTAAATTGACGACGAACTTCTTCAACCATAAGTTGAGCAGCGTTACCAACAGAGTTCATTGTATTAGCACCAACGAAGAAGGGAAGGACACCACCAACGAAAAGTCCAATAACAACTTTTGGGTCCATAATATTGATTGTTTCTAAACCAACAGCAGAACTGTAAGCAGAGAACATTGCAAGTGCTGTAAGGGCAGCAGAACCAATAGCGAAACCTTTACCAACAGCAGCTGTCGTATTTCCAATAGAGTCTAATCCATCCGTAATACTTCTAACTTCTGGTCCTAGCTCACTCATTTCAGCGATACCACCAGCGTTATCAGAAATTGGTCCGTAAGCATCAACAGTCATTGTTACACCAACAGTTGCAAGCATACCAACAGCAGCGATTCCAATTCCGTATAGACCAGCAAAGTGGTTAGCAAAATAAATACCACAAGAGATTAAAAGAATAGGAGCAACACAAGAGTACATTCCTACAGCGATACCAGCGATAATATTGGTAGCAGGACCTGTTTTACCAGCTAGTGCCACACCTTTTACTGGGCTAAATTCTCCAGCAGTGTAGTACTCAGTAGCAAATCCAATGAATAGACCAATGAGAGAACCAAGAACCATGGCGTAGAAAGGACCCATAGCATAGTTAAAAATTTCAAAATTCATCATCGATACAGCAAAGTATGATCCCCCAAAAAGAAATGCTAAACCAACGATAGGTGCAAGTCTTAAGGCCCAAGCGGGATCAGAACTCTTAAGTAAATTCATAGAAAGAATACCTAATATTGAAGCAATAAGTCCGATTGTAATAATAAGAAGAGGAAGAATAACAGCACCTGATGCAGTTGCGTAAGTCGACCCGATAAACATCGTAGCGATAACAGAGCCAACATATGATTCGAAAATATCTGCACCCATACCAGCAGTGTCACCAACATTGTCACCGACGTTGTCTGCAATTGTAGCAGGGTTTCTTGGATCATCTTCTGGAATACCAGCTTCTACTTTACCAACAAGGTCAGCACCAACGTCAGCAGCTTTGGTATAAATACCACCACCAACACGAGCAAATAGTGCAATAGAAGAAGCACCCATGGCAAAACCATTAAGAGCTTCAATTGTTGGACTTCCAGCCAGCCACTTATATAAAATAGCTACACCCATAAGACCAACAGAAGCAACGGCCATTCCCATAACAGATCCACCAAAGAAGGCAACAGAAAGAGCTTTCCCTTGTCCACTTTGAGCAGCAGCTTCAGCAGTTCTTACGTTTGCTTTTGTTGCAGCTTTCATTCCACAAAAACCACATAACATTGAAGCAAGAGCACCAACGATATAACAGACGGCAGTTTCTGTGCTGAGTTTAAATGCTAAAAGAGCAGTTACAACGATCAAGAATACGATTAAAATAGAGTATTCTTTTCTTAAGAATGTCATTGAGCCAGATTCGATCATCCCAGCGATTTCGGTCATACGAGCGTTACCTGCGGGTTGTTTCATAATCCAAGCATAAGTGACAATGGCAAAAAGGAAGCCTGCTAAGCCGATAAACGGGCTGAAGGCTAAATAATGTGTGGCGTTTTCCATGGTTACCAACTCCTTCAAGATGGGAAAAGTTTATTTATTAGTTCTAAAACCTTAAAATATAAGAAGAGATAGAATTAACACATACAATGTCAGGCGTAAAACTTATTCTTTAGGTTTGAGCTCAACTTTTAGCGATTAAGGGTGCAATGCAAAATAAATCTTCAAGCAAAATGAGTGTGATTTTTGCAACTTTAAAAATGGCCCTCGCCACTTTTAGTAGTAGGATCTTAGGTTTAGTTAGAGAGCAGGTAATTGCAGCAACGTTTGGAGCTTCGGGAGTGACTGATGCTTTCACCGTTGCCTATCGAGTTCCCAATATGTTGCGAGATCTTTTTGCTGAAGGTGCATTCTCCTCTGCCTTTGTGCCCATTTTTACTGAAGTTCAAGTTCGTAACTTTCTCGAGGCTAAAAGACTTTTTTGGAGCGCGGTTATTACCTTGGGCCTCATTACCGGCTTTATGTCCGTCATGATCGCTCTCTTTGCGGATCAAGTTGTTTTACTGGTTACTAATGATCAATTTGTGGCAGATCTTCAGCGTTATGAAATTACAGTTTCACTTGTTCGAATTTTATCACCTTTTTTGGTGATGATTTCACTTGCTGCCTTATTTATGGGAGCACTCAATACGTTAAAAGTATTTTTTATCCCTTCACTCGCTCCAGCTCTTTTTAACGTCTGTATGATTCTTTGTGTCTGGTTGCTTCCTGAAAAACTTGAAGCTATGGGAATGCAGCCTATTTTTGCTCTCGCTTTTGGTGTCATATCTGGTGGAGTGGCCCAAATGGCCATTCAGATTCCGCTACTTATTTCTAAAAAAATTAACTTTCAATTTGATGACTCAGAAACGTTTTTTCATTGGGATGGTATAAAAACTATTTTAAATCGCCTTGGAATTGGAACCATTGGAGTGGCCGCAACGCAAATCAATGTCTTGGTCACTACGATCTTAGCAACAGGAACAGTTATTGGCGCCGTCTCTTGGATGAATTATGCCTTTCGCCTTTTTCAGTTTCCCGTCGGTGTTTTAAGTGTTTCCATCGCGGGCTCAAATCTTGTCCACTTCAGTGAACTCTGGAAAGGAAATAAGAAAAAAGAGGCCGTCGAAATTTTATCTTCGAGTTATCTTTTTGCCTTGTTTAGTATCATTCCTATTTTCTGCTTGCTTTATGTTTTTTCTACAGAAATCACCACGATGATTTTTCAAAGAGGTCATTTTTCTGCAAAAGATACACTGATGGTTTCAGATGTCTTAAAGGCTTACCTTGTAGGCTTACCTTTTTATGGCTTTTATAAAATATTTAGTCCTCTTTTTTTCACGTTGGATAAACCGCATATTCCCGTCACCATATCTGTGGTTTGTATCAGTTTAAATATTGCTTTTTGTGTCGCATTGGTAGGGGAGATGGGGTTTATTATTCTTCCTTTTGGAACCAGTCTATCAATCATCCTCAACTGTACCTTACAAGCCATTTTCCTAAAAAAGCTTCTCAACTTACCACTAAGTTTCTTTTTTAATTTAAGAATGATGAAGTTTCTTTTTACCGGCCTTCTGGTGCTGGGGTTTAGTGTTTGGCTTAAGCTAAATTTTGCAGCAAAGTTAAGTGGATTTTGGAATCTTGTTGGTTACCTCACTATGTTTAGTTTTGCTGTCGTTTCCCTATACTTGGTTTGTTTATATCTATTTGGAGAAAAGCAGCAGGTTAATTCTTGGCTCCGTCGAAAATAATTAAAATTACAGCTATTTGTCTCTTGCTAAGTAACCCTTCTCTCCAGTAGACTAAATGATGAAGACATCTGACACACCGGGTAGGATATGAAAATGAGAACTGATTTTGAGACTCTTAGAACACTAGCGTTATACACTATTGACGTCTTAACAGAGAAGGGTCTAATCGAATTCAATATAAATAGTAGAGGCGACTTAGCAGAAGCAATGGCCACTGAATATGGTGTTTGTTTTGCTACTGATGAAGACATCCGTGATCAGGCGATCGAAGAAGTTGAAGAAAAAATGGGTGCCGATAATCTTCCTGAAGACATAACTGAGTCAGAAATGTTTAACCACGCGAGAAAAGAAATTATTAAGTCTTTCTCTGGTGAAAATATTGGTGGTCTTTATCTTGTTGAATCACTTCACCAGGCATCTCAAAGAATGACGAAGTTCTTAATGGATTGTGATCTTATTGAGGACGTATTTGGTGAAGATGAAGATATTGCATCTTTTCTTATCAAGAAACTACGTCACTTTTCTCCCAAGAAAAATTAAACATCATTTCCTCAAAGTAGGGACCTTCGATAACTCCGTTTAATACTGAGGACGTTGATGTAATCCATAGGTATTCATCTTCTTTAGGATTTCTTACCAAAAAAGCATCGAGATAAAGTCGATCTACTAAGTCTCTGGTAGCAGTGCCTTCGACTCTAACCACTTCGAAGTGATCATAGCTTTCGTGAATATCTTTATTCTTTTTGATGATCGTTGTGTCTTCATCAAATTCGAGTTTCATTTTTTTGAGCTCTTCAACCATCTGCTCGTCAATAGAGTTACTGGGGATACCTTTAAACCTTTTAAAAACGGCCTCCCAGTCATAATGAGTATCGAGTCTTTTATAGACTAGGTGGTTTTCTTCTTCTAAAGCCAGACCCCACCAGCTTGGAATCAAAAAGACGTAATTGTGGAAGACTTTTTTTATCGCTGACTCGAGATAGCTCTTTTTCTCCTCTTTGATGACAATCATCGTGTAAAAGAGGCCAATGAGAATGAGGACAAGGATCACCCACTCAAAAAAATGTTTTTCAATAAATGATTGTTCCATAACTACTCGTAAATATACTCTCTTCTTATAACTTTTAAAGTAAGGCAATAAAAGACTTATTTAGTTGTGTGCTGCGTGTAAAATCGCTATACTTTTTATTGGGTTAGCTCATAGGAGGGGTATGTCGTTTAATTTAAATTTTAGAAACTCTGAAGAAAGAAAAGTTCATTTGGAGAGCTTAATCGATATTCCTAGTATAAATCCAGGTAGGTACGACTCTCGTACTAGATATAATCGTCTCGACTTCCTTATCCATGACAAATTTGGTCCGGGATTCGTTGATGAGGTGATGAATTCTGACGAAATTGTTGTTTTCTTTGCCCATGGACATGAGAAGCTTATACATAACCAACCAAAAAACTTAGCCTGTTAATTAATTTTCAAAGTCCTCATGATTTAAAGATTTTACGTCGATAAGTACATGTGGAAAATTTAAAAAGTTACTTTTCTATTTCTTTTGACCTGATACTTGTCGGTGAAAAACTCCCGTATGATCTTTACGTTAATTCTTCAACTCGTGAAAAAAGAGAAAAGTTTGTTCGTATTTTTCCTGTCGACGGTATTTTAGATGAAGAAGATATTGCTGAATTTAAAAAGAAGTACCTTCAACTTTATGTGGCCGAAGAACAAAGGGCGGCTTACTTAAGAAGTCTTGCAAAAGTGGATGTTGAAGACAGTGAGAAAGTTACAGTCATTAAAGGCTCCACGATAGAATACCTCGGAAAAGTTTTTGACTCTGAAAAAGAGTTTACAACAGAAGTGCTCGAAGAAGTTGTTCAAGGTTGCCGTGACTCCGTTGAATCGATGATTGATGTAATTCAAGAATATAATATCAATCAAGTTCAAGAACTTATTGCAGAATTAAGTTTTCACGATTTTTATACTTATGATCACTCTATTAATGTTTCAATGTATTGTATTAGTATTCTTAAAGCAATGAAGCCTTATGCAAAAAGAGAAGAGTTAATAACAGCTGGTATGGGTGGCCTTCTTCACGACTTAGGTAAAATCAAAGTGCCGACGGCTATCATTAATAGTCCCAAAAAATTAACGACTGAAGAATTTGAAATTATAAAAAAACATCCTGAGTATGGAGAAGAGCTTTTAGGTGAACATACATGTGGTATGGATGATATCGATTTTTCTATTATTAGAAGAGTGATCATGGAACATCATGAAAATTATAATGGAACTGGTTACCCTCATAAAATTGAAGGGGAAGATATTCATATTTACGCAAGAATAACGGCCATTGCTGATTTCTTTGATGCGATTACCACCAAGCGCTCTTATCATGAAGTTTTGAGTATTCATGATGCCCTTGAAGTGATGAATAAATCTGTTGGTCGAAAAATTGATCCTAAGATCTTTCAAATTTTTACCAATAATGTGAACGTTGTTCTGAAAGGGAGAACGAATCAAGAACTCGAAGATAATTTCGATCCTTGTCAGCCCCATGAGGCGTTGCCGCTGGTAAGACCTAAGGCAAAAAAGCTGGGAGATGGAAACTTTCTAAAAAAAGAAGATCCTCAAGATTTCCAAAAAAAGAAAAAGAAGAAAAAAGCAGCATAGTCAGTCTTTTTCTACCGTAATTTCAATTATCTATAAGGTTACTAACATTTCGATATCATTGCTAAAAGATTAGAGAATGATAGAATTGTGTTAATGAAAATATTTGTTCTTTTAGCCTCATTTACTTTAGTTACGTCTGTTTTTTCTCTTCCGAAAATTGATCAAAAAGAAATTGAGCAGAGAAAAAAATTATTTAATTACCAGTCTCCTTTTTTACCTGTTATTCACGAGGTGATTTCAAAGCAAAAGTCTTTTACTCACTATAAAGGAAAGCTAGCTGGTCCCAATCCCGTTTTAGAGAATAATCCAGATATTTCTGTTCGCTATCATTATTTTAAAAGTACACAGTCCGGGCCAAGGCCAACTATTATCGTCTTGCCTCCTTTTATTGGTTACACCATTATGGATCTCCATATTGCTACGTCCTTTGCGCGAGATGGTTTTCATGTTGTCGTTCCCTTACTCGTTGATGATATTTTTGATACGGATCGGCCGATCACAGATATCGACGGATTCTTTATTCGAAATATTGTTACTGTCAGAATGATTATTGATTTACTTGAACTCCTTCCTGAAGTTAAAAAAGATGGAATTGGCGGATTTGGAATGAGTCTCGGTGGAATTCGGTTGGCCACTCTTATGGGTGTTGATTCTAGAGTAAGGGCAGGAGCACTTTATATTTCCGGTGGAGATATTCCTCATACATTAACTTATTCAAGTTTAACTCCTATTGAGAGATGGCGAGATAAGAGAATGAAAGAGTTGAACTTAGAAAAACGAAATGACTTTAGAAAACTTCTCAATAATCAAGTTTTAATAGATCCTCTTCATTTCTCTGATGAGAATAAAAAAGAAAATATCTATATGGTTCTCGGAAAAAGAGATACGGTTGTTCCTAGTATTAATCAAGAAAAACTTTGGGATGCTTACGGAAGACCTCAAGCTGACTTTGTAAAGTATGGCGGTCATTACTCTACAGGTGCAACCTATCTCTATAAGATGGATAAAATTAAAAAATTTCTTAACGAAAAATTGTGATTAATAATCGAGAGTCTTCGCCAAAGTTTCAATTTGTTTTCTATTATTAAAGAGATGAAAAGAAAGTCTAAGTTTACCCTCTCTTTCACTGACGTCGACATTATTATCTTTTAAGCGCTTGCCTAGATTGGCATTATGATCTTTTGCTTTGAGGCATACAATATTCGCCATATGATTCTTTGGTGTAATCAATTCGTACTTTTTACTTGGGTAGATTGAAAGAAAGTAGTCTCTCATTTCTTCATTGTATTTTTGTATATTGTCTAATCCCAACTCGTTAAGTAACTCGAGTGCTCCTTTGAGACAAGCCATGTTGAGCATATTAGAAGCTTGTCCACGGTCGTATTTACGAGCTCCTGGAAGGTGGTCTGTGGTGTACTCTAAAAGGCTATTAACTTCTCGGTTGACTGAGTTCACCCACGTTGCATTTAGTCTTCTGATTTTTGATTGCGCTAGTTGAGAAAAATAAGCATAAGCATGTCCGTAAGGTCCAAGCATCCACTTGTAAGAAGAGCAGGCAATAATATCAATATACTTGAGTTCTTCTTGAGTGATGTTCATGCCTCCAATTGCTTGAGTGGCATCCACTAAGAAAAGTATATCTCTTTGCCGACAAAGTTTTCCTATCTCTTCGAGATTCATTTTTTTGCCGGTCTCAAATGTCACAAAAGACATATTGAATATTTTTGTTTGGCTTGGAAGATGATCAGCTAACCATTGAGCTGAAGGAACTTCTTGGTCACCGAGATCAAGAAGCTTGAAAGTCATAGGAGTGTTTTTTTCTGCTACCATCCACGGAAGAACATCTGAAGGGAAGTCCTTGTTGATGGCGCAAGCGATATCACCTTCTTTCCAATCATAACCATTTGCTACGAGGCTTACGATATCAGTTGTTGATGTGGAGTGGGCAATAGAGTCGCTAGAACAGTTTAACAATGTTGCAATTTGATCTCTAATATTATCAGGAATACTAATCCATTCTTGATAGGGGTAATAACTTGGATCAAGCTCTCTCTTAACGGCATTTTCCATTAGCTTTTTACTTCGAAGAGGGCTCGGGCCAAAATAAGCGCTATTAAAAAATAAGCTGCTGATATGAGCAAACTCATTTTCAATTAATTTTAGCTGATCAGCAGAGAACATAACTACTTTTTAGTTTCTTCGGTCGTCGTTGTCGTCTCAGGAGCTTTTTCTGAATTCGCTTTGGCAGCTTCATTGGCAGCATCTGAGTTAAGTGGTCTTGCAACAGGTGCTTCACCATCAAGAAGAGAAGTTCCAGACTTTTGCGATTGAAGTTTTGACATCAAAATAGAATTTCCCATGAAGAGAATTGATAAAACGACTGTAATCTTAACGAGAATATTACCTCTTTGTGCTCCCGTAAACATCGAGTCAGCACCACCACTAGACATGAGACCTGCTTCAGCACCTTTACCAAATTGTAAAAGAACTACAACAATGAGAAGTACAGAGAGAATAGCTTGAATAATCATAAGTGATGTTGTCATTAAATTAGTCCTATTTCATAGAGATAACGCATACTTGTATCTAATCGAAGCTTTTTTGGCAAGTAGACATATGTAACTACTTGAATATTCATCGCTTTTAGCCATTTATCTGAGCTTAAATATAGAGGCTTTTGTACGCTTTATAAGCTCTAAGACTTCGAAAAAATAAGACTTAGCAGATTATAACTTGGTTGAACTCCCCATTAAGGGGATAATATTAAAAACAGGACTTCATTATGAGATTTTTATTAGCGGCGGCTTTTACTTTACTAGGTTTTTCGAATCTTCATGCTCAAGACTTTGTTTATCGCAATGATGGTCCGAAACATACGGGCTGGATAAAAGAAGTCAAAGACTCAAAAGGTCTCAAAGTTATGTTTTGGAATGTTGCCTGTATTATAAGCCAAAAAAAGTTAAAAGATTATCCTCAAAAACTCTATCATAATGAAGCACCGAAAAACTTAATTAAAAATATTAAAAACCTTATTGCTAGCGATGATTTACGCCCAGATGTTTTTATTTTTGGTGAACATTGCTCGAGACCTTTTGATGAAGGTGGTGTCTCTGAATTACTCGATAAAACGTACTCCTATAAATTTGAAAGAGATCGTTATAATCGTTTTTATGATCAAGATAATGGCATGACGATTTATAGTCGTTTTAAAATAAATAATAAAAAAATTGTGATGTTACAGTCTGGTAGCTGGATGAAAGATTCAGATATGATTCGCTGTAAAAAGAAATATGGTAAATCAATTACAGGCCCAAACAGTTTTGCAAGAGATTCATGGGATAGGCCTTACTTGCAGTTCAATGTGAAAAAAAGAAATAAAACCTATAATATTGTAGCCGTCCACTTACCAAACCCGTGGCCCCTCATGGCCAAATGTGAAGGCAAAATAAAAACAGCATTAAAAATTTGGAAAGGTAAAAATAACCCAAACTATCGACAAGGAAATATTTTAGCTAATCGCTATAGTAAGAGTAGTAAAAGAACGTTGATGATAGGGGATTTTAATGCGCCAAAAAGACAAAGTGTAAAAGTACCCATCATTGGAAATATTAAAGTTACCTCTCATACATATAAAAGGGTTTCTCAAAGTATGGGCAATAGTCTCATAAAATCAGATAGGGGAACCGGTATTCATCAAAGTGGAAGTATGAAAACTCAAACCAGTATCGATCATGCATTTGCTTCGAAAGATCTTAAAGTAAAAATGGCAAAAATCGTACCCTTTGCAGGTTCTGATCACCTTGCCATTTATACTGTTATAGATTAGTCCATTTCTAAAAATGAATTAGTATAGAACACATTCTACTTTACCCGCTTCTCTTTTGACATGGTAAAGCGGGGGAGAGTTCCAGCTGTATTCGATATGTGGTTTTACGTACTTTAAGAAATAGATGAGGTCCTGCTTCTCTTGAGTGGGAAGATTAGTTCCAAACTTTTCTCCTGAGTGCCCTTTGTTTGAGTTTCCTTTATGAGAAGAGTTAAAACATCTCGCAGGAAACTTATCACAAGCAAACTTTAAGAGTGAAGAATCATAAGTACCACTATTCATCTTACTGACTAAAGCTTTTTGAGAAAATTGTGCTTGAAATTCTCTTTCAATTTCTTCTTTAGGGATAGGGAGAGAATCTAGTCCCGACTTGAACCCCATATTCTCATTATCGTACTCATTGCTTCCAACAAAGAAGATTTTAGGTCTTTCGTTTTCAGGTTTTAAGATATCAGCAACTGTAGGGATTGAACCGTTATGCATGAAAGGAGCTGTTGCCCATGCACCTGCCAGTGATCGAGCAGGGTAGCCAGCTTGTCTTTTATCGATATTTAGATAGGCACTAGGTCCGTTAGGATCATGACTATTTTCACCGACAAATGTATCTCTAAAATATTCAGGACCTCTAAAGTCTTTGTTTTGCCAATCTCTTTGCTCTCTTTCCGAGATATCAAACCTACTGTAGTAACGTTTTTTTACAGCATTAACAAAACCGAAAAGGGCGTCTTTTAGAGGAACTCCATCGACAGGTTTCTTTTGTAATTCTGAGTACCATGAATCTGTTTTGATCACTCGATGAGGTATCATATTGTCGTGGACAAGTTTCCCCATAGGGCCAACTCGTTGATCTGTTTGATGACAACCCATACATTTGTTGGCGAAAGTATTACAACCATTTTGAAGAGTTGTTCTGTCTTCCCTTGTATGTTGTGGGAAAATTGAATCAAACTTGGGAACTTGAATTTTATAAAGGAGTTTTTCAATCTTGGCCAAGTTGTGAAGGTTCGTTGTGGCATTATGTTTTAACTCTTCTGTGAGAGAAGCAGAGTCTTCAATTTCGGGTCCCGTTAAAACGGCACCTAAGCCAAAACTTTGTCCAATATTTCGGTTCATCACCGAGTTGGTATTAGCATTCCAATGAAAGAGTGATTTATACTTTGTACTCCACATGTGAGGAACAGATGTCGTTGCAGTTAACTCAATGGGGTCGTTCATTCTTGCGACGAGGTTTCCAATTCTTCCAAAGGCATCAGTTCTGGTATAGCCCTCTGGAGTAACGGGTAAGTCTGGGTCTGATCCAACGGTGATCGCTAATCTTTCTAATCGAAAGATCAGTTCTTGCGGAACAGGATTTCCTTTTAAGTCATAAGTGAGTTCAACGAGTTTGACTAAGTATTTTTTGACAACATCTCTTCTTTGAAAGAGAGCATCTTGCAATGCTTTGAGCACACTATTTTGATAATTATCTGGTGAGACTCGACGGTAAAGTCCTCTAATCGCATTATCAAACCAACGTCCATAAAAGCGTTCTTTATCTAAACCTAACTCGATTCTAAATTGTTTAGAGAATTGTTTCGCAATCTTTTTTGATGTCCCTGGGGTTTGACCTAAGTTATTATCGATAAACTCTGTAAGCATTTCAGGAGTTAGCATTGTTTTAATGGTAGAAGCCACCATGTCTCTGAAGTAACCTCTGATATACATATTTGCCGGTGCTCCATCTAGAATCACCTTGCGGTTTTCTTGTCCATAGGGAGATTGATATTGAACTTCAGAAGTATGACAAAAAGAACAGTTCACACCACTGACAGCAAATTTTGGTTTAGCGTCGACCCATTTTAGAAACTTAACAGGTTCATTGGCCTCAACTAAAACGTCCGATTCTGTTGGGTGAGTTTCTGTCCAAGCTGCCGTGACACCAATCCATGGAACAGGGTAGCCATACTGCACACTATAACTATCGTAGATAACACCAAACTTTTCATCGAGCTTCTCTAGAAACTTTGTACCTTTTAAGTTTGAGTTAACACTTTCTAAGTGAAACATCCACTTGAGAGGATAGAACTCACTTCCTTCATTAAGATGCCAAAGGTCTGCAACTTCTTTACCCGTTAATCCTGCGGGAAATTCAACGGTTCCTGCACCGATTCGCGTTTTTTCTGACATGAGGTCTTGAACCCATTTTTCAGAATAGTCTACTGACTGCCCGTAACTTTCCCCTCCATAATTTGAAGGATATCTCTTGATATCAAAATTATTTTTTGAGCAAGAGAAAATAAAAAGTGAAATTACAATAAATGAAAGTGTTTTCATATTATCCTCTATGAGTATTAATCTGCTAAAAATTCAAAACTTGGATGTGTACTAAAGTTTGCTTTAAAGAGCTCTTTTTCATCTTCTGTTAAAAACTCGTGTTGGTCTGCACAGAATCGATAGGAGTCTTCAGTCGACATCTCAATCACTTTAGCCGCGAGAGCATAACAAACTCTAAAGTCGATTCTTACTTTACAATAAGCTGCTCTCTGGTCGATTTGTGGAAAGACAGAGTGAGAGAGTTTATTGATATCCATACAAGCTTCATAAAGCTCACCTGGCGTTTTGTTCTCATCAAGAGTTAACTTGGCTATTCTTCCAAACTCTACAACTCCGGCTTCTTTTTCTTTTGGATCATCACTAAAGAGTTGACCAGCGATATTTTTAATCTCTGTTCCGTACTGATCTTTTGCATCCCATATTCTACCATCGACATACTTTAAAGTTCTTGTAATCCATTTCTTACTGCTCCATCTGTCGACAAAACCGGCGTCTTCACCTGGAAGTGCCGTGGCATCTCCCCAGATAAGTTTCCATGATTCAGGAAAGGGGCTATCAACTAAACGTGCTTTATGGTTATAGGCTTTGAACCTTGGTGGCCCTCCTGCCTTTGCTCTTCTTAAGTAGGGAAGAAGCAAGAGTTGTTTGATTGTCTCTGGGACAAAGGCCATGGCCACGTCATCACCTAAACAGCGATGTCTTGCAAAACCTAAGTGAAAATAATCAGAGTGATCTCTATTGGTACTGAATCTCATTGGGTTCGTAAAAACCTCTGGGTCAAACATGGCAGACTCTGTAGCAGCTAAAACTAAACTACCTTTTTCAATAAACGTTCCATCGCTTAACGTGAAATCTTCAACACTATATCTTCCAACCCAAGGGTTAACAGGGTTAAACCTAAGCGCTTCCCAAACCATTTTTGAAAGAAGTTCATCATTGTTTGATTTAGCAGCGGCAACCGCTTGGTCCATCAGGTAAGGATTATCGAGAAAGAATTCTAGTGACTGAACAATAGCGGCACTTCCCGTTTCAACAGCACCAATTAAAAGGCCCATAATATTAGCGGCTAAACGAGTCTCATCAAGACCATGTCTTGCGTGAGCATCAGAGGCGCGAATCATTTGCACAACGGTAGTGTTCTTAGCGTAGTTTCCAGCAATGGCCCTTCTTATCTGAGGTATGAATTTTTCAAGGAAGGCTTTCATTTCTTGTCCGGCTTCAACCGATTTCTCATTGATTTTTTTATCTCTAAAAGGATTATGGAAAAAACTATGCTGAGCGGCCCGCGACCATTTTTTCATATCGTTAACAGGAGCTTCAAAACCAAAGAACTCTCTAACGACGTTTATGGGAACATCTCTTGTAATTTTTCTCACGACATCTATATGGTTAGGGTTTTCATCTGAAACATTGAGCAGAGCATTTTTCACTGTTTCTCTTGTGATACTTCTCACGACATCGAGATCATTACCAGCATTATAGATGAGATGCCTCATGGCATGCTTCTCGACATTAAAGTCTATTGTTTGTCCTTCGCGAAGGGGATTAGGAGCAGAAACTTCATGGCCAAGCATAAAAGGACCAACGGTTTTATCCATTTGCTCGGTATAGGTTTTAACTGTGAAGACTTCATTATTGTTTAATACTTCTTTCACTAATTTATTTGTTGAGACGACATAGATATTTGGAATTTTCGATCCTTTCCACCAGCTAATCCAGCCTTGGCCCGTTCCACCAGCTTTTGACTTAAAGACTGGAGCTCTTCTTCGCAATTCATCGAAAAAGGCGATGGGCTCTTCTCTGGCAAATTGAAAAATTAATTCCATTCTCCCTTTCGCTTTAAGTAAGTCTTCATCATCAGAAACCAGAGCCGCTCTTGCTGCACCTGAAAGAGAATAGCTATTGATCGTTTCGATATAACTAAAATTGGCATCTCTATCTGATGCGGGGTTTCGGTTAGCTGTTGTTGCTTCGTGATAATTGTTTGTTAACGATGAACAACTAGCAGTCAGAATTAAGATAAAGAAGACTTTTAATAGTGAATTTTTTTGCACAAATAACTCCATTGAATTCAATTGAAGATATTGTCTCACAAAGGGGAGATCAAATGAGGGTGGAAAAATGTTCTGAGATAATTAATACAATGTTGTGACAATCATGACGGCAACAATTACCACACCTGTAAAGTAAGACATTGCTCTTTTAATGAGATGATTTGAGCCTAAGTGAATTAAGCTATGAATAATCCTAGAAACGACGAACGCCAATGCTAAAAATATGGTGACGTAACTTACTTTATTCATCGCTATACAGAGAACACAAACGACAAAGAAAATCGTAGGAATTTGAAACTGATTATTGAAGTGATTTTGTATGATTTGAAGATACTCGGTTGTTTCTCCACGATAACTTTTAAAATGGGAGTGATGCACTTCTTTTTTGATGATGGCCTGCTTACGCTTTTTGAACATAAAAAACATAAACGCAATAATATAACAGTAATAAAAAAGCATTAAAGAGATGAGTGATTTTTCCATCGCTTATTTCGTGGCCGCTAGGCATAGTTTCCCAAAACTATCACCTTTGAGACTGGCGCCTCCGACTAGGGCTCCATTAATATTTTCTTTTGCTAGAAGAGCATCAACATTTTCTGGTTTTACTGATCCTCCGTAGAGAAGAGGAGTTTCTTGATTGATGTTTGGGAGCTCATTGAGAAAACCTCTAATCCATTGATGAGCTTCTTCTGCTTGTTCCGGAGTTGCTGTTTCTCCTGTACCAATGGCCCACACCGGCTCATAAGCGATCAGTAATTGATCTTGGTTTTCGATCTTAATATTTTTAAGCGCCGTTATTGTTTGCTCTTTAAGAACAGACTGAGTGAGGTTTTGTTTTCTTTCTTGAAGACTTTCACCGATACAGTAGATCACTTGTAAGCCTTCATCGAGGGCCGATTGGATTTTTTCACCGAGGGCAAGATTACTTGTCTCACCAAAGAACTGTCGCCTCTCAGAATGACCTATTAGGGTAAAGACAGTTCCAATTTCCTTTAAAGCGTTTGGAGAGTTCTCGCCGGTAAAGGCGCCACTTTTATGTTGGCTACAATTTTGAGCACCAATATTGATAAACTCAGGCTTTTTTGGGTGAGACATGAGTAGAGGAATATGAAAACTTTGAGGAGAAACACCTACGAAAACATTATCTGAAGTGTTTGGAAATATTTCGTTGAAGCTGGTGAAGAAAGCATTAATTTCTTCTAGGGATTGATTCATTTTCCAGTTTCCAACAATATAGTTTTTCATATGTAATGTTCCTATTTTATAAATCGACACCAAAACGAAGGGCATCTATTCCGGGGAGGTTTCCTTTTTCAATATACTCTAAAGAAGCTCCACCACCAGTAGAGATATGACTCATTTTTTCAGCATTTCCAGATTGGTTCACAGCTTTCACAGAATCTCCACCACCGACAAGAGTGAAACAATCATTTAATGTCGCGAGATAGTCTGCAATGGCCATCGTTCCTTTTGAAAAATCAGCTTTTTCAAAAAGACCCATTGGTCCATTCCATAATACTGTTTTTGCCTCTGATAGAGCCGCTTTATATTGAGCAATAGTTTGCTCTCCAATATCTAGACCCATTTTATCGCTAGGGATATTGGTGTCATTACAAAATTCAGCCTTACCATCGAGAGAGTCTGAAACAATATGATCTGTAGGCAATAAAATTTTACTAGCGGATGCTTGATTGAGAACTGACTTTGCAATTTTCAAATCATCATCACTACATAGGGATTTTCCTACTTCATGACCTTTCGCTTTTAAAAAAGGATAGGCCATGGCACCACCGATAATGAGGTTATTCACTTTGGGAAGGAGGTTTTCGATAATTTTGATTTTGTCGCTAACTTTAGCTCCGCCAACGATGGCGACAAAGGGAGAACTTGGGTTTTTAACGATTTTATCAAGGGCCTCAAGTTCTTGTTTAATTAAGAAGCCGGCTGCACTTCTTCCTTTAAAGTAATAGTTGATGGCATGGATTGAAGCATGCTTGCGGTGAGACGCTCCAAAGGCATCATTGATATAGATATCTGCATACTCAGAGAGAGTCTTTGCAAAGTTTTGCTCGTTTTTTTCTTCTTCAGGGTGATAACGAAGGTTTTGTAAAAGAATAATTTTGGGAGAGGCTAAACCCAGCATGGTTTTAATTCCACGGTCAAGGCAAGACTCCGTTAAGACAACTTCTTGATTTAATTTTTCAGCGAGGCATGTGGCCACAGGCTCAAGTGAATACTCAGGTTTCTCTTCACCTTTTGGTCTACCGAGATGGCTACATAAAATTAATTTTTTAGCACCATTTTCCAAAATAAAATTGATCGTTGGAAGACTTCGATCGACTCTTGTTGAGTCTGTAACTTCTCTCGGTTCTGTTTTAGATAAGGGAGTATTGAGGTCTAACCTTAAAAGGACAACCTTTCCCTCAAGGTCCATTTGGTCGAGGTAAGTTAAGGCCATAATAATCCTCCGTTATAATTTTATAGTTTTTCGCCGACGTAATTTGTGAGATCGATGATTCTGTTTGAGAAGCCAGCTTCATTATCATACCAAGCGACAACTTTTGCCATTCCATCAATATAATTTGTGAGTTCAAGGTCAACACAAGATGACTCTCTCATTCCACAATAGTCGATGCTAACGAGTGGCTTCTTCTCATTTTTTAAGATGCCTTTTAAAGAGCCAGAGGCAGCTTTTTCGAAAGCAGCATTGATTTCTTCTACGCTTGTCTTCTTATTTAAAATAACGTTGAGATCGACAACCGAAACGTTTGGAGTAGGTACTCTCATGGCCAGTCCATCAAGCTTGCCTTTTAACTCTGGAATAACAAGTCCAACTGCTTTAGCTGCTCCCGTTGATGTAGGCACAATAGACATGGCCGCAGACCTTGCTCTTCTTAAGTCTTTATGTGAACCATCAAGAAGCTGTTGATCAGAAGTATAAGCGTGAACCGTTGTCATAAAACCAGAAGCGATTCCAAATTCGTCATTTAAAACTTTTGCAACAGGGGCAAGGCAGTTTGTTGTACAGCTGGCATTTGAAATTACGTGATGTGAACTCGGATCGTATTGTTCGTGATTTATACCCATAACAAAAGTACCATCGAGATCTTTTCCTGGGGCACACATAATAACTTTTTTCACTGATCCTTTCATGTGCTTACTTAGGCTAGGACCATCTTTAAATTTTCCAGTAGCATCGATAACGATATCGACGTTTAAATCTTCCCAAGGAATATTTTCGGGTTCTCTCACTGAGAAAAAACGAATCTCTTCACCATTTATACCGAAACGATCACCGTCATTTTGATATTCAAGATTGCCTTTAAAAGGTCCATGAACAGAATCATACTCGAGTAAGTGCAAGTAATGACCCATTTGAGGACCAGGGTTATTGACTGCCACAATATCGAAATTTCTTTCAGGCAGTGAATATAATTCACGAATAATTGTACGACCGATTCGACCCATACCGTTAATGGCAACTTTGAACTTGGACATGAAATGACTCCACAGGCTTAAAATTTTTGACTTTTCTAGCATAGTTTTAGGTACTTGAATAGTGCATTAAGCTCCTGATTATCAGAGTTTTTTAGACAGTGGACATATCTGCAGTCTGGTATACTTGATGCTATTTGTTAAAATTATTATAGGATGAGAGTAGACCAACAAATTAACCGCTATAAATCGCGTGAAGACTATTTAGCAAAAAAGAAGCTAGGCGCACAAAACCTTGATACGGTTAAAGACAGGGCTATACCTAAGAAGTCTGAAAATATTACGGACAAGGCAGATATTTCAGCTGAGGCGAAAGAAAAAGCAAAATTGTCTAAGCCTTCAGGAAACACACCAGCTAGTGGTGCTTCGACAACGGCTTCAACCGCAACTTCAGCGGCCAGCTCGACAAGCTCTAAGGTGACCACTGCTCTTAAAAATATACCACTTCCGAGAACTGGAGGTGGTGGCGATGAAGTCAATGCTGTTGAGAAAAGCGAAGATAAAAAAGTTGATGGGACAGCACCTCGGGAATTGAAAAAGCCTGAACCTATTTCAACGGACCTACCAAAAGTTATTAATGGCCCTGGAATATACTTTATCAAAGATATGAGTCTTAACCCTTTTCACGCTGACAGCGGTGGGCTTGAGAAGATGGCCGAAAATATTCCAACAGCTAAAGTTTTCTCTTGGGATCATAAAGATGAGATTATTGATATTGTTAAAAGGCATAATACCAATCAACCCATTCTTTTGATTGGTCATGGCCTAGGTGGAGATACGGCAGTGGAAATTGCCAATGAACTCAATGATATTGAGCATGGCTTTCGAAAAATAGACTTACTTGTCACTCTTGATTCAATTGGGATGAATAACGATATAATTCCTCAGAATGTGACACAAAATTTGAATATTATCAGTGATGGTGATTGGTTTTTTAATGACGGACCAAATATCGCTAGAAAAACGGATCGAACTACGGTTGTAAACGAACTTCGAAGTGAGCCTCATAATATAATTGATGATCATCCCGATGTTCAGTTTCAAATCTTTGATAAAATTAATATAGTGTTAGGAGATGCTGTTGCTCAACGAAATGTTGAAAAAAATAGAATTAGACAGCTCTTTCGTGAACATGGAATTCAAGGAGTTCATCGTTAATGAGTGAGGACGGCGACGACACATTTGATTTTAGAAATGAAGTGCAAGAAGCGGACTGGGAGCTTTTAAAGCCTCATCAGGATCGACAATCTCTTTTTGTTTTGAAAGCAGGTTATGATCTCGTTAGTGTTGGTGATCAAATGGCCAAAGATGATGTTGATGCCATTAAAGATTTACTTAATAAGGGAGACCTTTACCGGCCAACAGAACACGAAGTGAAAGAGTGGGAAAAAGAGCCACATAAAAAAATAGCAAAATTTTTAATTGTTAGTCCCTATGTCATTATTCAGCTTATCGGAGAGTATCACTAGTGCAAAAAGAACAAGTTCTCGGACAACTGAGAAATAATTTACAGCATGAGCTATCTCAAGCTAAAAAAAGTTATGAGAGTTCGTCTGCCTATAAATCTCAAGATGATATGAAGCAAGAAGGTAAGTACGATACTCGAGCTATTGAAGCTGGTTACCTGGCAGGTGCTCAAAAAAAACGAGTTGATGAAATTGAGCAAGAGCTTAATATGCTTGAAGAAATTGATCTCAAATTAGCAGATGGCCTAAGTGAAGTTATTACGGGCTCATTAGTGCTACTTGAGCATAACGGCATCGAAAAACATTATTTTCTTTCTCCGACTGGGGGAGGAAAGCTTCTTACGATCGAGGGTGAGCCCGTTTTAGTTATTTCTGTTTTTTCGCCACTTGGGCAAGAGTTGGTGGGAGCATCTGTAAATGACGATGTATCAATAGAAGTGAATGAAAATGTAAAATCTTATCTTGTTAAGAAAATATATTAATTAAAAGAAAAACTTACTCAAACTAAAATTTCTTAAACTCTTTAGTTCGCTAATATAATCATAATTAAATGACTCTTGAGAGTTTTCTGATACCAACTTACATGTCATTTGTTCTTCTATCGGTCCATTATAACGATACTCAGTCCAGGCATTATTAAATTTAATCGTAGCAGAGAATCTTCTCATTAAAGTGTGGGGATCTAGATTTGCAAGAAAACTTAAACGTAAATAATCTAGCTCAAAAATACGTGGAATCTCTTCAGATTTAATTTGAAAACTTCTCTTTGATAATTCATTGACACCAATAAACAAAGGGTCGCCGTCATCTTCAGTAATTTTGATGGAGTCGATGGCCATTTTAGAGTTTTCGCCGTCAACTCTAAGAATAATATCTGGTCCATAATGATTATCTTCTAACCAGCAAGCGATATCAAAACTAGCATGTATGTCTAATGAAATTAAGAAAATGAGAGTACTAAGTATTTGCTTGGTCATTAAATCCTCTTAGAGAGCTGAGTTTGTCGAAAGAGCAATATTGTTGTCGGCTAAAGGAATCGCTCCGTTATTAGTCCAGAGGTACCAGTTGCCACCTTCTGTTACTTCAAAACGAATATCCCAAGTTGCACTTTCACAACCATAATTACCTGTATCTAAATCAAGACAGTATTCTGTCTTCACTCCATTTTGAAAGAGAGGAAGGTTAATAACTGTTTGCTCAGTATCAAATTCAAAACTTTGGGGGCCTTGGTAATTAAACGCTAAAGAAACAGAATACTCATCATTACTCTTAACAATGTCATCGACAGAAAATTTAAAAAAAGAATTTCCTTCTTGTCCTTTTACAATCCAAGTGTTGTTAACAACAACAAGATCACCATCTGAGTTAGTTGTATACCAATCGGATTCATGAATAACTCTATCATGTCCTTTCGGGAGAAAATACTGAATATTAGAGCTAACGCGATTGAAATATTCTTTCCCCGCTCCCGTTAGTTTGGCATCTTTGATTGACTCAAGAAGAGGAATGACTTCATCATCTAAAAGTTGAAAGAAGTTTTGGTTTCTATAGGCAAGTCCTGCTAAATTTCTTCCCGCACCATTGATGCCATTGTTTATTATGATTTCAAAATCTTTGAAAGCGATATGCCAGTCATCTCTCGCTTTAGCTTTACTTGTTTCTTGTTTGAAAAACTCATTTGTTTCTAAATTAAAGTACGTAAACTGGTTTCTCTCAGGGTCTGCTTGGCAGGCGGCATAACCGGCAGGATCAGCTTGTGCTGCTCCACAGGCATAAGCATCAATAACAATATTCTCAACCCCATCTTTTCGAAGAACATTAAGACTAAACTTGGCAAAGTTTTTCGGATTACTAATACCAGCGGGTTTGGTGGGGTCATAAAAGTCTTCAATTTGAAAATAGAATGTCTCCCTTCCTGTATTAAGAGCATAGATATCGAGGTTACTCCAGATAATATGGCCACCCATAAAATCATAAGTATACCAATCGATACTTTCAAAAAGGCTACCTGAACCATCTTTGAGATAGAGTGAGGATGTTGATAAAAAAGGAGCAAAGACCACTTCTTCTTTTGGAAGAGGTTTTAGTCTCTTACAAGAAAAGTTGATGAGTAAAAATAAGATTAAGATATATTTCATGTTTTAACCTCTAAGTCTAAATCCTAAATAGAAGTAACGTCCAACAAGGGGTCGTTTGTCCTGTCTTCTAATACTATTATCTTCCGTGATGACTTCATCTCTGAGGGCATCTCTTCTTTCATCAAAAAGATTATTAATACCGAGTTCAAACGATGCTTTTGGTGAAGCCTTAAGGTTTAACTTCGTATTAAATGTATTAAATCCTCTCGCGACCTCTGTATTTTCTTCGTCAACATATTCGTTACCTTCATAGGCGTAAGTATTAATCCAAAGAAGTCTTGGCCCAAATTCTAATCCAAAAGTAGACTGAAGAGTGTAAAGAGGTCTTCCCGGAATAAAGCGCTCGGTTTGAGTATTGATGGTTTCGGCATAGGTAAATTTCTGAGAAAAATAAGACTTGTTAAAAAAGTTTACAGAGTAATCTACTTCTAGTCCTCTTGATTCTGACTCATCTGTATTAAAATAGGTATACTGTTGAATCGGCCCGGAACTCTCAGCTTCCTTAAAGGTAATAAGATTTTCTATTTGGTTATAAAAAAAGTTTACGGATAAGTTACCAAAGTTTTTTGTAAGTATTTCAGGACCTACCTGGAAACTTAATGATTTCTCAGGTTCTAAGTTTTCATTTCCTTGTAATTGGTAACCTAACGAGGAGTGATCAAGTAGATAATATTTTTCTTTTAAATTAGGGACCCGATAACCAGTACCAACGCTCGCTCTAAGCTGAGTCTTTGCTCCCGTGATGAGTTCTGGTGAGTAAATGGTACTTACTTTTGGAGAGACTTGAGTTCCAAAATCAGAATCGTATTGACCTCTTGTTCCTAGTACGAGTTCCACCTCATCCCAAACAATATTATCTTGTATATAGGCTTCATAAGATCTTAAGAACTTTTTTTCAATTTCATTTGTTTCGTTAAAGACATCTAAAGATTCATATTCTCTTTTACTTTGATCAAGAGAAAGGTTTGAGACAGCTAGACCAGACGTTAAAATATGGTTACCAAATAAAACCATGTCATATTGTATTTCGCCGCGGGTATATTGATATAATGAAGATCGAACAAGCTCAGTGTGAGCAGTGGAGGGATCATCAAGTTGATCATGCTCATCTTCAACTCTTTGATAGGTGAGGTTGTATGAGAGTTTGTCGTCTTCAAAATTATTCTCACCAAGTAAATAAACTGAGTGGTTGAGTACATCACTTCTTGTTTCTCTTGGATCGTAAAGTCCTGTCGTCCCTCGTGAAACTGAGTCGTAGCTGGTATTACGATCAAGCTCAAAACGATAACGAAGAGCAATTTTGTCTAGGTCTCGATAACGGTATCCAATTAGGCCACTGGCTTGGTATTTCTCAAACTCTGTTCCGTCATCAACAATTGAACTTTCATCAAGTTCAACTGTTTCACGAGCTCTCCTAGAAAAAGAAACTTGATAATTCACTCTTTTCTTTTGATCACTCATATTAAGTGAAACATTTTCTGGAAGCTCGGTTTCTCCTGTTTGTAAATCATCGTTCAAAAGGGCGACACTCGATTGCATGCCTAAGTCAAAGTTAAACCCTTTTTGATCTCTGTTGGTGATGATATTGATCACACCGCCCATTGCTTGACTTCCATAGAGAGATGAAGCGGCACCTTTAACGACCTCGATCTGTTCAATATTTTCAGTAGAAATTTTAGTGAGATCGACACCTGTATTAGTTGTTTGGATGACGGGAATTCCATCAATCAAAACCATCACTTTGCTTCCACCCATTCCTTGGATAATGGCACTTTTTCCCTCGCGCCCCCGATTTTCTTGTAGGGTTACTCCTGGAATGAAGGGGATAACCTCATCAACAGAATTGAGGTGTAGTTGCTCAATTTGGGCCTTGGAAAAAACCTCTGTTTTAACGGGAGCTTCGGCACTAAGTTTTTTTGTTTTGGTGCCAGTCACAACAATGGTTTCTTCAGAGTATGATTGGGCAAATGTATAAGAATTAAGGAAGTAAATAACTAAAATTGTTAAAGTTTTCATCAGCTGGAGTCCATTTGTTTGACTTAACGTATTATTTAAATGTATTAAAGTTATAAGTCAAAAAATTAGGAGAAATCATGAACAAAATACTAACATTCATTATGGCCGCATTAATTTCTTCATCTATCGTTGCTGGCCCTTTTCAAAGCTTTGATATTATTAGGTTTCCATTTCTAACGGCCAAGGTCGATATCGACGGTCAAACCCTCTATTTACTAGAAGTTGACGGTGTCGATGGTAAAGAAATTCTTGGAAAATGTGTTGCTCAATTTACAAAAAGTGACTGTGAAACAAATTTTGTCACAGACTTCAAAGGAGCGATGAGCTCTCTTGGTTATACTGTTGGTGATGTTGTCAGTTTGAAGTTTTACGATCTTAAAACTCACAACCCAAATATCGTTATTGAGTTTGCTTTTCCTTCTGATCCTGTAGAAGAAACACCTGCTAACTAAAAAAAATTAAATATTAATAAAAAGAAAAGGGGTGATTGATTCACCCCTTTTTTTATCTTTTATTCTTTTGATTCTGGAACAATAGGTAAGGTAACAACTTTACCTGATCTCATCACGACAATAGTTGTTTTCTTATTGGGTTTTAATGATTGAAGAGCAGCAACATAGTCATAAATATTGTTGATCTTAAACTCAGAAATATTGACGATAATATCTCCGCCTTTTAGACCAGCTTTAAAGGCAGCCCCACCTTTAACGACGCCAGATAAGAGAACTCCTTTTACTTTTCCTTGAGAGTAGTCAGGAATTGTTCCGAGAGCGACTCTAAAGCCACCACGTCTCGAACCTTTATTATGCTTTTGATCTGCTTCTTTAAAACGTGGACCATAGGGAACGCTGATTAAGCGATCTGTAAAACGAGAAACAAGATTGATAATGGCCTCTGTTCCCTCATAATTAATTTTTTCGGGAGTGTCTCTTGGTGTGTGGTAATCTGTATGCACACCTGTGAAAAAACTTAAAACAGGTAACTTACCATTGTATAAGGCCATGGCATCTGTAGGCAGGTAAGGATCAATCGCTGTGATCATCGAAAGATTACTCCCAAGAGAAAGGCTTTCGATAAGAGGATTCCAATCATCACTAGAGCCAACCCCTTGAACAGAGACATTTTGAGTTAAACGACCAATCATATCCATATTGAGATAAGCCGTATAATTTTTACTTAAAGGAATTTTTCTCTTCTTGTTTGTTTTAGGATCAAAGTTTTTAAAGGCATTACTACCTAAAATCCCAATTTCTTCTCCCGACCAAACGGCAAAAAGAATATTTTGCTTTAAGCTTTTAGGATCTGTCTTTAGTCTCTTCATATAGTGATGAGCGAGCTCTAATACACCGGCCACACCAGAAGCGTTGTCGTCAGCGCCATAGTGAATATCAGATTCATCACTACTGTTCATCAGTGAGCTTGAGCTTTTCCCGACACCGAGATGATCACCATGGGCCCCGATGATTAATGTCTTTTTAGCACCTGGTACTTTTAAAAGAGCGAGTACGTTTCTACCAACAGCTGATTTCTTTTCGACGGTAATATGAGCACCAAGCTTAACTAACCTTGTTTGTAGTTCTGGGGTTTTCCCACCGTTATCGAGATCTGTTTGTAGTTTTCCAAGATCATTATTACCTAGCCATTGTTGAGCGAGTTCATCAGTAATAGAAATGGCGGGTAAGCTAGCTGTTGTTTTTAAGTCATCAGCTCCGAACTTGATCAGTTGATTTTTTACACCAGAGTTAGGACCACTTACAAATATAATCCCTTTTGCTCCTCTTACTTGGGCAGCAACAAGCTTAGAGTACATTCTTGCGTAAGGTCTTAAGTGTTGCTTTTGTTTGGCTTCGATATTCTCTGGTAAGTAACGAAAAACCATAACCCATTTATCTTTAATATCGAGGTATTTATATGAATTGTATTCTTTGAATTCAGAGTCTGCCGGAGCAACAATTCCGTAACCTCCAAAAACGATAGGCATACTTTTTTGAGAGCCTGTTTTTGAAAAGGCCAAGGGGACCCAGTCTTTATTGAGAACTGGTTTTTGTCCATTGGCCATGAGTACATTGGACTTTCCAAGTACAACTTTTGAAACAAAATCAAAGTTTTGAAAATATGTACCCTTGGTGCCAGCACCTTTTAAGCCCATATCAGAAAAAACTTCTGCTAGTTTTTCGGTATAAACTTTTTCTTCCTTACTACCAGTGAGACGGCCTTTCATTTCATCGGAAGCCAAGTAATGAATAATTTTTTTGATATCTCTTTTTTGGATTTCCGGACGAAGAGAGTGATAGGCAAACTTGACTTTTCTAGGAGAAAGTCCCAACGCTTCTCTTGCTTTGGCGTCATTCCAAGAGGCCATCATGACTTGTGATTCATTATTGGTGAGTTTTTTAGACCATACTAGGCTGTCACCATCGGGACTAAATACAGGAAGGCCATCAAAGCCATCACTAACAGTTACTCTCACGGGTTCTTTTTCACCATTCACATCAACAATATAAAGTTCAAAGTTATGATGTCCGTGAATACTTGTTGTATAAATGATGTAGTCGCCACTGGGATGATAAAATGGTGCCCAAGACATAGAGTTTGAACTGGTTAATTGCTTTTTATCACTTCCATCAATATTCATGGTGAAAATTTCAGCTGTTCTTCCGTCGCTCGCAAATCTTCTCCAAACGATTCTTTTTCCATCTGGACTAAAAAATGGTCCACCATCGTACCCTTTATGAGTCGTAAGTCTTTTAACATTTGAGCCGTCTGAGTTCATAATATAAATGTCCATCATATAACTTGGATTCTTTTTAAAGTTGATGGCATCAAGGTCAGACATTTCTGAAGTATAGGCAGCACGGTTTGAAGCAAAGGCAATATATTTTCCATCAGGAGAATAAGACCCTTCAGCATCATAACCAATAGTATTCGTTAAACGCTTGAGTTTTTTTCCTTTCTTAGTACTCGAGTAAATTTCATACTCTTTATCGTAATCCCAAGAGTAGCGTCTTTTTTGCCCAGAGTTTCTAATTTTAATTTCAGCGTTTTGCTTCGAAATTGATTTTGGATCGTGGTGAGTTGAAGAGAACATAACTTTATCTTCAAAAGGGTGAATCCAAGCACATGTTGTTTTTCCTGCACCAGGTGATACTTGCCATGTCTTTCCACTCATCAAGTCTTTCATAAAAATTTGATAGAATGGATTTTTGCCATTGGTTCTTTCACTTTGAAAAACGATTTCATCACCTTGGCGATTGTAATAAGCTTCACCAGATCTCTTTCCCTCAAAAGTTACCTGTCTTGCAAAACTGATAAACTCAGTTCCACTAACGGCAGAAGGATTGATTTTGTTTTCATTTACAACTTGGCCACTACCACATGAGGCCAGCCAGATTAACGCGGCAAGGAAAATAAACTTCATTTGAACTCCTGTTATTTCCAGCATTATTTTTAAAACTTTTAGGACTTTTTGTAACTTATAAAGAGGGATTTGCGTTGCAGTATCATGAAAAATCTTGGCCAAAAAACTTGAGAGAGCTATAATTCCTAGATGAGTTCAATAATTTATGAGTTTTTTCTCTTTGATATTAAGATTACATTAACTGTTCTTCATTTAATGCTGTTTGTTGTAAACACTGTTCTCTTTATTTTCTCGGGGAAAATTATCGCACTTCTTTCTTACGAGTCGGGAGAAAAACAAAAACTAAAAACATGGACCTTTAGATTTTTTAATATCACTTTTTTTATCTTACATCTTTTTGATTTGGTTTTAACGGGTATTAATAAAGAGTACGAGCAACACCTTAGTAAAGTCGCTCTAACATTGGTATCTTTTTATACGGTAAAACTTCTTCTTCACGTTTCTTCAAATTTTATTAGACGTAAATTTGGTGATGAAAAAACTATTGATGGAAAAAATATTAATGTAGAAAACTATTCGACAAGAATGGTTAATATACTGGTTACTACGATTCTCGTTTTTATCAATATCGTTGTTGTCATCAACATATGGGGCTTTAATAGTCTTCTCGAAACGACCGGATTAATAGGTATTATTTTAGGTTTTTTCGCCTTAACCAGTTCTATTTGGGGACCAGATCTTTTTCATGGGTTGGCCTTACTTAATAGTAGTATGGTTGAAGATGGAGATATAATAGAACTTGAGGGTAAGTTTTATATTGTTTTCAAAACTTCTTTTATGGAGACAGTCCTCCTTAATATTGCCAATAATCATCGAACAAGAATTCGAAACAGTAATTTAGCGAATTTGAAGATTGATAATTTGACTAAGCTTGCTCATGCCCATGGGCTTAGAGAAACGATTGTGTACAAAGTCTCATATCCTTGTAAAACTGAAGAGAAGCAAGAGCAACGACTTATAATGCTTGAGGAACATCAAGATAAAATGGAAGAAATGTTAAAGCAGTCATTCAAAGAGTGTTGTGAAAAAGAAGAGCTTGAAATTAATGAGAATAACCAGTTTGAATGCTTTTTGGTCGAGGCAGGAGACTTTTCTTTAAACTACGCTGTTTCCTTTTATGTTGGGGGAGTGAAGAAAACAAAATTTACTCACCAAGCGAGAAAAATTCTTCGGACGAAACACTTAGTGAATGAAATAATCTTTAATAACTCAATTCGCTATGGAGTTGATCTCTCAACCCCCGTTCTTATTAACTCCAATTAAGGGCAATTTAGAACGAAAGCGTCAGACTGAAAGCTTATAACCACAGAACGGTAATGCCTAGTTACAGCTCGCAGGTGGACGATATTATTAGAGTCAACATAAATAGCATTCTGGTCACCGTTGTAACTTTTAAGAGCATTAAGAGAAGCAAGTCTTTTAAATCTTCCTCCGGGGGTACAGCTACTATTAGCAGGAAATCTTAAGATCGGACTGATATCGCCCCTATTTTTTGCTTCAAACATAAGACCAGGCCTCGATACATTATTCATATTGTAGAACATATTGTAGATATACCCTTTGTTTAGAATAACGCCGAGTTTGTTATTAAGTCGATAACGATCAGGGTTGTAGTTAGCTGTTCTTTTTCCATCGTTTCTAACGGCATAAAAATCAACGACATTTGCTCTTGAACCATCGCGGTTTTTAGTCCATCCATGATGAATATTACCAAGTGTATAATCACAACCTAATGCTTGTGTTCGGTTTCCTTCAAGTTTTCGACAAGAACTATCAGTAAGAATAGGGTGATTTGGAACAATCAACTCGTTTTGTTTCCCATAGAGAGTTCCGTTAACATCTCTCATGCGAACATGATTTTTAGCATCTTGCCACTGAACTCCATCTTCCGAAAATAATACTTTGTAATAAGGTCGACCCTCAAAACTCACTTTGACCAGTTGATTTTCATAGTGGCTCGCTCCTCCAAAAAGATGGAATCCTGCAGGAGTGATATCTCTTCCTCTATGAATTATTTTTTTGTCAGAAAATTTGGCAAAGTGTACATCGTTTAAAACCACAGGGCCATCGTAAGTCACCATTCCAACAGGCCGTTTACGAGACCAAGCTGTGTGCCAAATTCTAAAGTCTCTTTCAGCTGCAGAAGAATTATCGCTTTCTCCAACGATAAGTGAGTTTTTAAAATGTTGGTTAAAAGCAATAAAGAGATTGACGGTACTGTCGGCACTTTTAAAGTTATTAAATATTGAGGTATTTCCTCTGTAGTAGATTGCCGAATGAATATTTTTATAAGTGGTAAGATTGTTAAACTGAGGCATTTTCCCATTAGGGTTGTCATGACCTTTGTTATGGTAGTGAGAAGATTCTGTTCTTCTATCATGTTCATTATTTGGGTTATTGGTAAGGGCCCCGTGAGCAGCACCATCCCAAGTAAAACCAACTTTTGATGAATGTGAGATATTACCATCAAATTTTAAAGTACTTTGATAAGAAGGAAAGACATTCGCATCGGCAGCTTTTGATACAACTTCACAGCTATTATCATCACAGAAGAGATAGGGAACAAAAGACATCCAAAAGCCTGTTCCCTGTGATCCTGAAGCGACATTATTTACGATATGATTATCCGGGTTGGAAATCCAATAAGTCGCGGGAGCTTCAAAACGTACCGGTTGAGTTCCCGTATGATCTGAGATGAGAAGTGCCCGTGACTTGGGAGTTCTCTTAGAGAGCATTCCGACATTACCAATAAGGTAGTTTTTTGTCTCATTTCCATCTTCTAAAAAATAACCATGACCAAAATGATTGTAGCAAACATTATTGATAACTCTTGCGTAGCTGGTTCCATGAATTGTGACACATCTTTGATAAGAGTTTACGATACTTGAGTTTCGAATATATTGACCATTAACGTTTTTGGCCCTATGCCAGTGAAAAGGGTACCTTCCCATTTCTCCCATTTGCCCCATACGATCGAGTTCAACGCTATCGACATAACCATAAGCACCTTTCATGATCATAATATGGCCACCGATACGGCTTGTATCGAGGTATTTAGTATTACCGTCCGTTGTAATTTTAATATTTCTTGTTAAATTGATCACTTCTGCTCGGCTATCAAAACTAAAAGTTTTACTAGAGTCCTTTTTGAAATATTGCATTTTTCCGTAATGAAAACTTCTTAAGGGAGTTTCAAGGTAAATCGTTCTTCCGTCACTTGAAACATTTCTAATTTTATGTTTTTCAGCTTGCCATAAATTAAATCCTGTTGGACCGATGGCTATGTGATCACCTTTTCTCCAGCCAGTGGCTTCGTTGACGACAATTTTTGTATCTTTTGATTTTGCATGTTGAGCTAATCGAACCCATTTGCTTCCTTGTCCACTCCCATGGATGATAAGACGGCCACCGTCCATTACTCCAATCGCGGCATCCCCCATTCTTCCAAGAGGGGTTCCTTTTTTTAGCTTTATCGTTAATTTCCCATAAAATCGTTTTGAACTGGTGCCACAAATCAATTGTCCTGTATTTCCTTTAATCATGATCCCGCTAGTTTTAATCTCATAAGCATTTTTATTGTCGGGACATGTGAGAATTCCTCCTAGAATCTTGATTTGACCTAGGTTCATACTCTTATCGATGACAATTTTTTGTCCCATATGGATATTGAGATCTTTTCCATTCTTGGCCACCTCTGAAAGCTTTTCAGTCACAGTTGCAGGGAAGAAGTGATCTTGTTTTGAGGTCAGGCGATTATTGTTTACACCATCAGCTACTTTAATACCAAAGACTAGAATTTTTTCACTTAAAAATGGCTTGAACCTACTCTTAGGAATAATGGCCCTAAAGCGGTGATTACCATTTGAACGACAAGCTTTTTTTACTCCAGCTCCTGAAGGACTGTTGGCATTATAAACACCAACAAATGTTCGTACTCCATCATTATCTTCAGCATAGATATGAATCTTTGTAGATTGGGAAAATCCTTTGTGGCATGCCCAGCCCATGATAACGACATTATCTTCTGATGGGAAATTCACGGTATCGATATGCCCTCTAACAATACTTTCATTTATTGGAATAATTTTCTTTTGATTATGAGTATGAATAAGTTCATTGTTTCTCCCTCTTCTTTGAGAGATACCAAAAATTCTTAATTTTTTTCCACCGTGTTTGATTAAATCTTGATTTGTGAGAGGAACCATAAATCGGTGTTTAATTTCACCTTTTGTTTTACAAATATTATGAATGGCCTGTTCGGAACTAACTGTTGTTCTTGCTGCTTTTAAAAAAGACCGTTGTCCTCTATCATCTTCAATATAAATATGAAGGGGAATGGATTTATTTATCTTGGTATCACAAGTCCATCCCGTCATATAAAAAGTATTGCCAATGAGTTTCACTGGACCTACATACCCTTTGATTTCTGCATATATATAATGATTTACTAATAAGAAGATTAATAATATTAAACTTGAACGTACAGCTCTCATCACTTCCCCCTGAAGTCTTCTTCTTAAATTATAAAAGGCTTTATTTCCTAGGCTTACTAATATATCTTCAAAGCTAAAAATGGTGGTAGTGCTACAGTGATATTAGGGGTTTAAGCTTCCTTTAAGGGAGAGGATAAGGAGGCTTTTTTGCCAACTTATTGTGGATTTTGTGATCTTTTTCGATGAAGCTTAAGATAGCTTTCGAGCAGCTTTTGGTGGGGGATGATTTTAGATAAATCACCACAGAGAGGAGTTAGTCCGTAAAAGTGGCTCTCTCCAGAAATCATCATAAGAATTTCCGATATGAGGTCTTCTCCAAACATTTTTTTGAGGTTTGGTAAATAATCATCCATTGAGAATTGCTGTATCGTTATATCCAAGACGGTACCGAGGGCCTGAAAAAACTTTCGTCTCTGAGCTGAATTATCATTAAAAGTAAGCACAATATCGAGTAACTCTCTAGCTTTTTCAAATTCTTTTAGACTTAATGAAATAAGACATTTTAATTCACCAATCGTCAGCTCTCCCCATGTGGTATTTTCATCAAATGCTATCCCAATAAGTTCAGATACAGGCATGTAGAGATCGAGTTCAGACTCTTCTAGTTTCAAATCGAGTTCAGCTAGTTCTTTGTTATTAAGTGAATGAAGGTTTAAAATATCATCTCTAAAGAGAAGGGCGCGATTATTATTGTCCCAAATTAAATCTTCAGCTAAATAAATATCTGAAAAACCAGGAACAAGAATTCGGCAAGCAGGCACTCCTAGATCATGATAATCGGCGATATAGACTTCAGTATTCTGCTTGTATAGTAAATCCATGAGATAGTGAAATTCTTCTTCAGTTGATCCCGAAAAATCCCAATGAGCAAATTCATAATCTGATTTATCACTAAAGAATTTCCAAGAGATGACACCCGTAGAGTCGATAAAATGATCAATGATATTATTATGCTCAGTAATAGCAAACTCGTTAAAAGTAGGAGGGGGCATTTCATTTAGGCCCTCAAAACTTCTCCCTTGTAAGAGCTCTGTTAATGATCTCTCAAGGGCCACTTCAAAACTTGGATGAGCACCAAAAGAAGAGAAGACACCACCAGTTTTAGGATTCATTAAAGTCACATTCATAACGGGAAAGACTCCACCAAGTGAAGCATCTTTAACGAGAATGGGAAAACCTTTGGCCTCAAGCTCATCGATACCCGCTTTAATTTGTGGATACTTTTCAAGTGTCGCTTTTGGTACATCTGGTAATGCTATTTCTTCTGTAATAATTTTATTTTTGATAGCACGTTCAAAAATCTCTGAAAGGCATTGAACTCTCGTTTCATACAGAGAATTTCCTGCACTCATTCCATTACTGACAAATAAGTTCCCAATCAGATTGACGGGAATATAAACCTCTTTTGTATCAGATTGCCTAATAAAGGGGAGGGCACAGATTCCTCTATCTATATTTCCAGAGTTTGTATCGACGAGATGACTTGCTTTTAATTCACCCTCTTCATTATAAAGGGAGATTAACTTTTCATCCATAAGACCTAGAGGAAGAGAGTTATCACTTGGAAGTGAAAACCATTTCTCGTTAGGGTAATGAACAAAAGAAAGAGAAGAGATTTCTTTTCCTAAAAAATAATCAGCATAGAAATAATTATTACTAATACGTTCTAAATATTCTCCCAGCGCCGACGCAAGGGCCGCGTTTTTAGAGCTCCCTTTTCCATTGGTATAACAAAGGGGAGAGTCAGCATCTCTAATATGGACAGACCAAACATTGGGAACAGGATTTCTCCAAGAAGAGATTTCAATACGTATTCCTAACTCATTCAAAATGGAGGTCATCTTTTTTATGGTCTCTTCGAGCGAGCTATCTTTTCCCTTAATGATGGTTTTGATATCAGAATTTAAAAACTGTTCAAAAAAGAGATTGCTATCTTTACCGAGCGTATTTTTTAGCTCTATGAGAAATTCAGGATTATTTTGAATCGTTTTTTTGACTGTACAACGATCGATAGATCTTCGTATTCCTTCACGATCTTTTTCACTGATGCTTTCGGGAACTTCCACTTCTATATGAAAAGTTTGCTTATAGCGATTCTCAGGATCGACAATATTATTTTGAGATACATTGATATCATCAGTTGGAATGCCTCTGGCCTTACAATAAACTTTAACAAAATAGGCCGCACATAAAACTGAAGAGGCCAAAAAATAATCAAATGGACCAGGAGCGGTACCATCACCTTTATAACGAACTGGTTGATCAGTTTTGACGCTAAAGTCTTCAAATAGCGCCTCTAACTTTAAATTTTCTAAATAACGAACATTAATTTGCATGCCCTTTTCATATCACTTTAGGGTAGGGCTTAGTAGTCCTATAGATAAGTTTTACAAACTGACTTACTTAATTGGATATGTTTCATTTTTGAAATTTAATCTATTCTTGAAAGTCCTATAAAAACTTCCCTGTTTTTAGACATTTAAAATGCTCCCATCGTGGTCGCACCCACTACGTGGGCAAGTTTTAAACATCCCTTTTTTTAAAATAGGAGATGACCAAGACTTGTCCGAAGGGTCGGGGCATGGATGACCCGATATTGGTTATCGCAAAACATGGAAGTTATAATTTATTTTTTGTAAGTATTTGGAACTTTATAAATGATACGAGTTTACGTTCATAACTTATCTCCAATTAGAGGGGTCAGTTTGTAAGTTTTACAAAGAAAAGAGTGTATTTGCGTTTCTCGTCGTCTGGCCTATGACTTCCTCAACAGATATGGACTTAATTTCAGCTACTTTTTGTGCCACCAGAGGCAGATAATGGGGTGCATTTTCCTTTCCACGAAAAGGTGTTGGGGCTAAGAAGGGGGAGTCTGTCTCAAGTAAAATACGATCTAGGGGAGCTAGAGAGACAGCGTCTCTCACACTTTGTGCATTTTTAAAGGTGATGATCCCATTGAATCCAAGGGATAGGCCCTGATCGAGAGCAAACTGGGCCAAATTAAGAGAGGAGGTAAAACTATGAATTTCACCTTTTGTCTGGGGAAATTCTTTTAAAATTTCAATAGTATCATCCTCGGCATCGCGACTATGAATGATGACAGGAAGTTTAAGCTCTGAAGCCATCTCAAGTTGTTTTCTAAAAACTTGTTTTTGAATATCTGGTTCAGAGTTATTGTAATAGTAATCTAGACCAATTTCACCGATGGCGACGACCTTTTTTTCTTTAATATTAAGCTTAATCTTTTTTTCGACTTCTTCATTCCAATCTTTTGCATTATGTGGATGAACACCTTGAGAACAGTAAACTTGAGGAAATTGCCTAGCGATATTCATCACAGTGTCGAGATTACTGGGGTCGACAGAAATGGTGATCAATTTAGAGACATTTTTTTCTGCAGCAAGTTCGATAGCTTCTTGTGGATTAACTTCTTTTAGATAGTCGAGATGGCAGTGTGTTTCTACCATCTCAGATTCATAAAATGGGATTTCTTTTTTTTTACTCACTATTTGGTCAAAATACTTTCGATGATGGCCTTCATTTGAATGACGGGAAGAGCACCTTCAATCTTTTTTCCATTAACGAAAAATGTTGGAGTCGATTGAACATTAAACTGATCACCCGTTTTAATATAATCGACAACTTTCTTTTTTGTCTCTTCTGAATTCATACAATCCGTCACACCATATTGTTTCGCCAGATTATCGAGAAACTCATTATCAATTTTTCCTTGGTCTTCAAAAATTTTCTCTTCTATCTCTGCAAACTTATCAGGTAAGCAAGCTGCGAGATAACTGGCTTTACAGGCATTGCGATGAAGATCTCGAGTCATTTTTGGGTTACAGTTTCGATCAAGTGGGTAGAAAAAATACTGAATATTAATTTTTCCTGGGTAAGCTTTTGCTACTCTGTGAAGAACTTGTGATAAGGCCTTACAAGAGGGACACTCAAAATCACTATACTTCGTGATTTGCACCGGAGCATCTGTAAACTTCTCTGTGGCCGATACAATTCTAAACTCAGACTCTATACTTGGATGACCGAGGTCTTTAAGTTGGTTAAATTGTTCCACGACACTTTTTGAAATAGCAGAGTAATTTTTTTCTTTATCTGCGCTATGAGCATAAAAGGCAAAGCTGAGCCCAAGAGTGACAACTCCGTAAATTCCTAATGGCATTGGCGCTACGGTTAAGTTTTCACTATTTTTTCTAAATAACAGAAGTGCGGCCCATGAGAAAATATAATAGAGAGTACAGAAAGGACAAAGGCCACCAAGAAAAACGAGAGAATAGATAAAAAGAACTAAGCATCCAACGGCATTGATAAGAAGAATGGCGTGATTTGTTCCCTCTGTTCTTTCATCATTAAAAAGATAACCAAATAATAAAAAGACACTGATTAAAATTCCAAAAACAGAAATAGGAACTCCTAAAATATTAGAAGCTGGACTGTGAGTAGCAACATCACAATTAAAAAAGCTATTGATGTCACAAATTGACGCTCGTCCTAATCCTTCAGGGTACTTAACCTCAAAATAGTGAGTTGTGAGGTAAACGGAAAGACCAATCATTATCAGATTACATAAAATAAATAAAATATGCGTAGTAGAGTTACTGTCTTTATAAAAACTTTTTGAGCTCATCTTTCCTCCAATTTAGTAGATATTATAACGGAGTTAGCCCTGAGATGGAAAATAGATATTCCAATTTCTAAGACTGGTTTTGTCTCGACGATAGCTGTTAAAGTTTGAGTTACAAAAGGTGCAAAGATTGGCCTTTTCTATTTTTGCCTTGGGGAAGCTTTTTTGGAGATCTTTTTCAATCTGCTTTGCTAAATCAAAAGTAATTTTATCGTTTTTTTGTGAGAAAAGCTCTTTTGACTGAGGAAAATGGTCATAAAATTCCTCTGTCACTTGAAAACAGTCTGCACAAATATGAGGGCCAATTAAGAAATAAGTGGGTTTGAGTTTGGCCACTTCATTCTGTGTGTGAATTTGTAACTGAACTCCTCGCCAGCCGGCATGAAGTAGCCCATGACCTCTCTGCCCAATAACCAGAAGCGGAATACAGTCTGCTGTTTTAATGG
Organism: bacterium; assembly: GCA_030425045.1. GTDB lineage: Bacteria > Bdellovibrionota > Bacteriovoracia > Bacteriovoracales > Bacteriovoracaceae > JAUHVL01. The sequence goes on along the minus strand of JAUHVL010000008.1, from coordinate 97,878 downwards.
CCAAGGGAGTTAGTATTGTCGAGTTATCGATGATGATTCCATCAGCTTTTTTATCACTTTCATTCATTAAAATTGTCTTGCCATGAACTTGTTCAACTTCAAAAAAAACATCATTTACTGGCTTATCAATAAAAACTTTAAAAATACCTCGTGGAGTTTTCTTTTCAAAAATTACTTGTGTCAAGATTGCTCCAGTAACGTCATCGTTTTTTGAAAAACTTCAGGTAACGCTGCTTCAAAATAAAGCTCTTCTTTTGTTATAGGATGTTTAAAGCCAAGGACTTTGGCATGTAATAAGGGGTGAGGATAGTCCTTTAAATGTTCATTAATTTCGTTTGAAAAATGCTTAAGGTGTTCTTTCGCTCTTCCATAGAGAGGATCCATTAAAATGGGTGTATTTAAAAGACTACTTAAATGAACTCTAATTTGATGAGTTCTTCCCGTTTCTAGCGTTAATTCGATTAATGATGATTTCTCGTATTGTTTTAAGACTTTGTAATGAGTAACGGCAAGTTTTCCGTTTTTCACGTTGGCGGCCATTTTTAATCTATTCTGAGGATGTCTACCCAACGTTGAACGTAAGGTTCCTCCTACGGCAATCTCTCTCGTTGTCAGTGCGAGAGCTTGATATTTTCTTGTGATGTCATGAGTTGAGAATAACATCACCAGACCTTCATGAGTCTTTTGATTTTTAGCGACAACCATAACACCACTGGTTCCTTTATCTAGTCGATGCACAATGCCGGGACGAATTTGATCTCCAATCTGTTGAAGGTCATGACAGTGATGTAAAACGGCATTGACTAGTGTTCCCGTGTAATGTCCAGGTGCTGGATGAGTTACCATTCCAGCTTTCTTATTCACTATTAATAAATGCTCATCTTCATAAAGAATTTCCAAGGGAATGTCTTCAGCAATCGCCTCGGTTGGAATCGGGGGAGGGATTTGAATTGTAACGTGAGTTCCTAATGGAGGAAGTTTATTTAATTTGAGTGGGAAGTCGTTTTGATTTTCATCGCTTCCTGTGATGAGATCTTTTTGGAAAAGAGTTTTTATCGTTGATCGACTAAGGTCTTTATTTACTTTGGCAAGGAAGCGGTCTAGACGATCAAATTTTTCTTTCGTAATTTCTGTGATCGTGAAGATTCTTTCTTCTTCATTCATTTTGCTTTCTGAGTTTCTTGCTTTAATCGGTAAAGATATGAAGTGGCAACCAACTCAGGGTTGAGCTTTAGACATTTGGCATATTGGTAAACAAAACCACGAACATAAACAGGGGCCGGAAGGAGATCAAAACTTTCATCTTCTATATAGCGAATATAGGTTTTTGAAACTTTTGTCATATCGGCCATACGGTTGATATCAACGTTTTTGTATTCACGAATTTGTTTGAGAAAGGGACCTGTCCATTCTGTCGCTTGCTCAATTTCTTTTTCAAAATCAGAGTTTGCTTCAAACTGTAATGAGAAGCGATTCTTCGCAACCAGTTTCGTCATTGAGTTTGGGTGATCTTCTTTTGAAAAGTCTTCACTTAACGAAGCATTAGACTCTTTTGGAGTAGGAAAAGGGTTATCACTAGTGGAGTGATGCTTTTCTTCAGGATCTATATCTTTATTGATTCCTCTTGCGGCATCATATTCCTTTCTTTTATTAGGGTCGGAAAGAATATGGTAGGCCTCTTCTATAAGGTTGAGCACTTCATCACACTCGTCTTGGCTCATTAAACTATAAAGGGCGAGGCTATCTTGGGAGTAAGCATTTTTCGCTCTCATATAGCCATGATGAATTTCTTTTCCAGACGCAGAGGTTGGAATTTCTAAAATTTCATAATAGTTTTTTGCATCTGTAACCAAGATATATTCCTAAGTTAAATTGAGTAATCGGTGGACGATTCTATCAAAGTTTTGGATAAGGCCAGAGTTTGGAAATTCCATAAGAAGTGGTTTTCTTCTTTTCACACTTTGCCAAACAGAAGCATCGTATTCAAGATAACCAACATAATCCAAGTTGATTCCAAAATATTTTTTACAGACAATCTTCATTGAAAAACCAATATCAATATCTGCTTGAGTTCTTACCTGGTTAATAATCAATTTTGGCACAAGTTGAGAGATTTCATTTTGCAGTCGGTGTCCCATATCTGGGTTCATCTCGATAACTTTTCCGATCAATTGAGCGGGTGTATTGTTTTGTGTAATTTTTGCGTTCATCGCTTGATCAATAAGAGGTCCAACCTCTAGCAAGTCTTCCGCCATTTTTAACTTTCGGTGATAGATCGACTTGATAAAACGATAAGTATTTTCAATTGATGTAGGTTCGGGAAGTGTCGTTAAAATTCCTTGATCTGCAGAAATAAAAAAGTCTAAGGTGTTGAACGTTGTTCCCGCACCCAGGTCGATCAAGACAAAGTCAGCTTCGAGCTCTCTAATTTTATTTAAAATTTTGGTTTTATGCATTTGTTTAAGGTTTGCAATACCAACATCATCTTGAGCACCACTGATAATTTGTAAATTTTCATTTGGTGTCGGTGTTAAAAGTTCTTCAAGATGATGAACTTTTTTTGAAAGATAATCAGATAGAGTTTTCTCAGGAATATGAACACCAAGACAAGTGTGGAGGTTAGCACCACCAAGGTCGAGATCGATGGCCACCACTTTATAACCCATAAGTGCTAAGCAAAGTGAAAGGTTAGCTGTTACTAAACTTTTTCCAACTCCACCTTTTCCACCACCAATCGACCAAATTTTTGGAGCAGATTGTGGGGCTATATATTGATTCCATTTTGGATCTTGATTATCTCTTGACATCCTGCGTGGGTACCTACTTAAAAAATTCTACTTTCCTAATAGTATCATAGGGATAGAAATTCTGATATCGAAGTTTTTGAACAAAAGTGAGAAATTTGACTCACATTATTTTTATCCCGTATAGTTCAGAAACTAAAATGATCAAGGATACAACTTGAAAATTAACTCGATAAAATCACTCAAACCTTTTCGAAACTTGAAGGCCAGCAACGACCTTCATCTCCCTCGAAGGATTTGGCATATGGCCACAGGGGTTTTGGGGCTTCTCTATTACTTACTTTCAAATATTTCTCCCATTGAAATGTCCAATCTACTTTTGACTCTTGGTGCAATTGTATTTTTGATGGAGACCTTAAGGTTAAAAAGCACTCGCTTTAACGCTCTTGTTTTAAGTGTAATGGGTCCACTCATGCGTGAAAAAGAACGTCATCAAATTAGTGGATTTGTTTACTACGCTTTTGGTGTGGCTTTAACATTACGATTTTTTGATGAAAGTTTAGCTCTCATCTCCTGCATCTTTTTGATCTTCTCTGACCCCATTTCTTCAATGGTTGGTATCCATTTTGGCAAAACAAAATTATGGCAAGGGAAAACTCTTGAAGGAAGTTTAGCTGGCGTGGCCGTTTGTGCTGTTGTTACTTTTATCTATTCGATTGCCCTTATTCCTTTTAGCTGGAACCTTGTCTTGTTCAGTTTGATTGCAGGTTTCATTGGCTCGTTAGCAGAGCTCTGTACTTTCTTTGTTGATGATAATTTTGTGATTCCCTTACTTTCAGGACTTGGGCTTACTTTAATTAATATGCATTTTGCTTTTTATTGAGACTTGATCATTTTACTTTCAATGGACTCATATTCTTTCAACGCTTGAGAGGCCATTGGATCTTCTCTATCCACCATTTCACTTGGAAATAATAAAGAGAGAATTTGGATCCTTTCACTGATGTCTAAAGTCTCTAAAAGAATTTGTTTGATTTCAGAATCATCGATTAAATGAGTAGAGATATTATTAATAAGATGATTAATATTTTCTAAACTCGAAAAGAAGTTGTCGCGATCGAGTGAATCTTGAATATTTCGTTCTCCCCAGTTATGAAGCAGATTGGCCAGTCGTTCGATATGGGCATTACCACCGGGAGATAAGGCCATGATTTTTTTTTCATTTTTTTCTAAGTTACTATCTGGACAAAGCTCCAGCTCATAAATGGGATAGGGGAGATTTTGTATAAGTTCTTTGATGATTACTCTTTCCTGTCCTTTAAAAATAACTTTAGTGTATCCATGATCAGACTCATCGATAACAATAGGTCTACCAATGGTTCCAATCTGATTCATCTTTTTATTTATATGAGAAGAAAAGGGATTTCTTGGAGCAAAGGGGTCTTTTCGTAGAGTGATGACAATATTACTCCCATTTTTAAGAGCGTCTTTAATAATTTTCAAATGAGCTTGATCGCTTATTTCTATATGCGTAAGTGTCCAGGGAAACAAAACGGTATCCGGCAGAGTAATAACTGGGGCCCTGATAGAGCGACTATTCTTTTTCATCTCATTCTATTTTACCGTGTGACCGTCCTTTGGCTTAGTATTACGATGAAGATATTTATCTTTTGATTATCTAACCGAATTTATTACGGTATATTGGCCCTTGCTCACTGAAATGAAAGTTGAGAAACTAGAGTGGCAACAAATTGAGTCAAAATGATGAAAAATAGTATTTTATACCCCACTCCCCATCAGGTATTTAAAATTTGGGGAGGTCGGAGACTGGCCAACATTTTTAACCTTGATACCACTGAAAAGGTAGGAGAAAGCTGGGTTGTTTCTCGCCATCATGATGGACCGAGTAGAGTTAACGGCGAAAGTTTAGACCGTTTTTTAGACGAAACTCAACTTCCATATCTCGTTAAACTTCTCGATACATCAGATAACCTTAGTGTTCAAGTTCACCCTGATGACGAATACGCAAGACAAGTTGAAAGTTCATCAGGAAAAACAGAATGCTGGTTGATTTTAGATGCTAAACCCGGTGCAGGTATTTATCTAGGCTTAAAAGAGGGAGTATCAAAGGAAGATTTCTCAAAAGCATTAGAAAATAAAGACAACTTATCAGGCTATTTAAAATATTTTCCTGTATCAAAACATGACTTTTTCTTCGTACCTGCTGGAACAATTCATGCTATAGGAAAAGATGTTTTCTTAGCTGAAATACAGCAAAGCTCTGGCATCACCTATCGTGTTTGGGATTGGAATCGATTAGACGATCAAGGTAACTCAAGAGAGTTGCATATCAAGCAAGCTTTAGATGTAACAAATTTTGAAAGTGACTTTAATTCGATAGATTATTTCAGACATTCAAAGGCTTCGTCTCATCTTTCTGAATTGGTGACATTAACAAGCTTTAAGGACTTTGAAGTTAGACTTGTTCAAAATACTTCTGGTGGAGAACTGGAGACAATAGAAAAAACACGCTTCCACTCCGTCCTTGTTTTAGAGGGAGAGCTTATTCTTGGTGATAAGAAATTAAAATCATATGAAACAGCAATTATTCCCAATCAAATAAAAATGGATTTTACATGCTCTCAAGAAACAAAATTTCTGCATATCTTGTAATACTTCTATTGTTTTCATGCACAAAAAAAGCAAAACTTGTCGAGGAAGGTAATCGTACTTTTGTTTATGCCGACGAGTTAAAAGTAAAACTCATTAAAGAGGTGCCCTGGAAAGTCGGACCTTATTATAAACAAAAAATTAGTAGAGGAATAAGAATTCATGTAGGGATACCCCAATTAAAAAAAGATGATATGGAAAAGCTCTATCGAGAAAAGGGAATAGACTCATGGTTAATAAGGGTTAAAAGAAGAGCGAGTACATCATCTCGAACGATGGGTTACTTTGCGGTTCAATTTGCTTTTGAAAATCAAAAGTCTCCTGGAGAGATTCGTTTTAATCAATCAAATTCAGCCTCATTGGGAATCAATTACGCAGCTTCATCTCTCTCTACACGGCTTGATAATATACCTTGTCCTGCCTTAGACCATCGCTTAAAAATAAACAATGTAGAGGTTGTTAAATCTAATACTGGTAGAAAAAAGCTATTCTCAGTCACACTTGCAGAAACGGAAAGTATTCGTGCCAAGGTTCACCCTATTGCCTATAGTCCGGTTACGGTTAATGGAGGAATGCAGCTGACGGGAGAGTATTTAGCTGAGGCAGCGCTTTATAGAATTGGAAAAAAAGAACGTGCTTCAAGTTATGTAGAGTTGGATGATTATGCCAAAGTTGGGCGTGAAGAAACGACTGTCATTCGAGGTTGTAAAGGTTACCGCATTCCTGAGAGATCAGATAAAGACGATAACCTTATAAAGAAGTTTAAATTTAAACGTTAAAACTATTGGCAGTTGAGCGGATAGGTAATTTCATGACCATTGCTCGATTTAATAATCATATAGTCATCGATATCTGAAAAATTGTCTTTATCATCAATATGAATGGTATACTTTTTCCCTGATACATAAAAAAACTTGCTAAAACCATTTCCCATCACTCTCGTTCGTACAGATATCTCAGAAGCGACATCACGTGAAATATTCGAAAAAGGTTTACTTACGCTAACACTTTTTGAGTTGAGAATAATCTTATGTGAGTTTCTTGGGCCGAAACACGTAATCTGCTCACTAGCAAAAAGGTTTAGGGAAGTCGTTAAAAGTAAAATTGTCATTATCGTTTTCATCAATTCTCCTTAGAGATGTCTACTTAAAATATTTGCAACCTGAGTGCCAAAAAGATGAAGGGGGAAGTGTTTGTAACACTTTAATATTACATTCAGTTTTAGGGCAGAGGATACGTTGCCCTTGGCGAGTGTCTAAAGTTTAGACAGTTCCGATTTCTTTTAACTTATAAAGGGTAAAATTCGATAAGAAGTTGAGGGTTTAAAGAATATGTCGATAAAAATTCTAATCATTGATGACGATCGATTTTTGATCGAGCTTGTTTCTCACAAGTTAAAAAAGTGGGGGATGGTTCCTTATTCGGCATCTAATATAGAACAGGGTTTAGAGGCCATCAATAGTCAAGAGTTTGATTTAGTTTTATTAGATCTTCAAATTGGAGAAGAGTCCGGGATTACAGTATTAAAAGAAATTAGAAAAAAATGGGATCAAAACCATTTACCAGTCATTATGATTTCTGCTACCCAAGAAGATAATGACCTCGTTTATACTTTAAGTAATGGTGCTAACGACTTTGTTCTAAAGCCTATTAATGAAGCTATATTTTATGCAAGAATTTTAACTCAGCTAGAGCATGCAACCCTCAGTAAAGAATATGCTCAGCTTAAAGAGTCTGAGGCAGTAAAGGCATTAATTGTAACTTGCCGGCATGAATTCAATAATCCTTTGATGATTGCCGGAGGAACTCTTTCCCAAATTAAAAAGAAATACGACATAGATGAGAAATATCTTTCTCGACTTCAAAATGCCCTAGACAGAGTAGAGAACTTAGTTGAAAGAATCGGTCAAATTACATCTGATGGTAATGCCTTAGAGTTTGATGAATATGTCAAAGACGTAAAGAAAATAAAAATAAGTTAATCAAAAAAAGAATCAAGACTGAATCATTCGGTTTCATAATGCCCCATGAATACTGCCTGTTAGAGTTTTTAAGCTAAAAAAATATTTCACTTTTCCGAAAGGTAATAAAATTACTTAGAGGAACATTATGAAAAATATAATTGGGTTAGCGACATTACTTTTATTTGTTTCTTGTAAACAAACTGATTGTGAAAAAGTTGATACATCTAAATTATCAGCTTCACAATTAAGTGAGCATAAAGCTCAGTGTGGAGATACAAGCACTGATGACGATCGCGATCCAGGACAAACCCAAGCCGTTGGTTATTACAGTGATGGGGGAATGCTTATTAACGCTGAAGATGTTCTCAACCGTAGTAATTCTATCCATAAAATTTTTATGAATAGAGATCGTCCCTATGGTACCAGAGAGCTGATTGACCTTGTTATCGATATGGCAGATGAAGTTCAAGCGAGATACGACAATGTTGAAAAACTGCAAGTTGGTGATTTGGCCAATAGGCATGGAGGGCCAGCGCTACCGAACCATCAAAGTCATCAAAATGGTCTAGATGTTGATATCGTTTATTTAAGTAATGATCATAAATTACAAGGTAAAAATAATGCTTACTGGACACAGTACTTTGTTTCGAAGGGAAAGGTGACAAGTAACTTTAATACCTCTCGAAATTGGGAGCTTTTTAAGTATATTGTCGATCAAGCTGATGTTGGACGAATTTTTGTCGATCCTGCTATTAAATCAAGAATGTGCAGTTATGCTAAATCTATAGGTGAGTTTTCTGATAATATAGAAGTCTTGAGACGACTAAGACCTTTAAATCAACATCACGAAACACATTTTCACTTGAGATTAAAGTGTCCTGATGATGACCCCGACTGTATAGACCAAGCGGAACCACCATCAGGATCAGGTTGCTAGCCTTTTCTTAAGTCTTTTTGAAACTTCGCAATTGTTAACTTTTCAAGATGCTTAAGGTTATGAGTGTATTTTCTCTTTATCAATTTGTTTGTTTTTACTTCCTTTAGTAAGGCCATGAGGTGGTGTGTACTTCTGTAATCAACTTCCTTATCAAAAGACTTTTTTCTATTACAGTCTCCACAGAGAACTTGTAAATTATCTATTTTAAATTCCAAGTGAGGATATTTTGATTTGGGCCTTATATGATCGATATGCATACGATCTTGTTTTTTTCCACATTTCAAACAATGTCGTCCTTGAATTTTTAAAACTTTTTTTCGTAGGTACTGCCAGTCTTTTTTTGTTCCAAATGTTGTTAATTTTATTTCTTGTTGTGCGGGAATAGTTGTTAAAACTTCTGCTGGTTTAGGTAGTATGTAAAATAAAACAACATAAATGAGAAAACATAAAATAAAAAAATAGCTCATTGTGGTGAGCAAGATTCTCTGATACTCCGTCATGTGTCTCCTCCATGAAAAATTGTGTGTGTTCTGACCTTTTCTTACCTCCTTTTGTTGGTGGCCTGACACTTTCTTTAGAAGCAGGCCGCATGCCATTAAAGTGATCGATATTGACGCTTTTGTGGCAGCGTGATGATCCTGAGCTAATTGTAATGGTATAGTTTTGAAACTACTAAAGTGACCATTATCAAGATTTAGAGTCTTGCCGCTAAGTGTCCCTTGATCTTTATCTCGATACTTATTACATTTAAAGAGCGGAGTGAGTTATGAAAATGTGGTCGTGCTTTGACACTTTGTCCATTCGTGAGCGGATTCAAAAAACTGTTGATGATTCCCTAATGTGGACTTTTTGGCAAAGTGAAGTCAAAGGTAAGTACAAGTTTGTTGGCCGAATTGTAGAGCTAGAAGAAGATAAGCTTTCGATCTCTTTAAGCGTGGGATCTTTAGAGAATCTTTTTAAAGGTGAAGCCATTTATGGTCATTGCGATAAACTTGATATTGTTTTTAAAAGAGAAAAATTTGATATCAAAGACGATATCTTATTTGTACCGCTACCTAACGAACTTAAAATAAAAGACTCAAGAATCATTGAAAGACTTTATTATAAGTATCAAGATTATAAAGCGACGACTTTTAATTGTTATCTTGGTGAGAAGCATTTAACTCTCAGTTATATAATGTCTGATCTTTCTACCAAGGGGATCAGTTTTGTCGCTCCTAAAAAAGAAGTTCTCGATTTTAAACCGGGAATGGAGATTTCCATTACCCATGTTTCCGATCAGCAACTCGAAGAAAATATTCAAGCTAAAATTATGTACCTCGCTCCATTTGGCGAAGAGCAGTTTTTTAAATCAGAATCTGAACTTGGAAAACTCATGAAAATTGGTGCACAGTTTGATGAAGGCTTAGATGAAATTACCTTCAAAACAGTTTCAAGTGTTATTGAAATAAAGCAGACTAAAATGGCCGGTTTAGATGTTCCTGGCTTTAATGGGCTTAAGCAAGAAGAAATCGATCGCAAGATTGCTTTCATTTCAGAAGCTGATCCCAAACTTGGTGTCAGTATCGCCGATAATATTGAAGAGATTGAAAGACTGCGTTTTTTAACCCCAAAGATGAAGCAAATTTTTTGGACAGAGGTTGATCGTAATGTTCTTTCCCAAGCATTACGTATTTCCAGTAAAGAGCTTCTTTATGATCTCTTAAGTGATGTGTCGGAAAACGTCAGAATGGATTTCTTAGAGAGTCTCGATAAGCAGTTTCCCGCAGGAGCTATTGAAAAAGCCCAGACATTAATTATCAAATTTATCCACGAAAAAGAGCGAGCAGGAGAGTTTGTTTTAAGTCCAGACTCCTTTATTCAATATGTCTGATCATCCCATCGCCCATTTATTTATCTGTCATCATGAAAAAGATTCAGAAAAGCCCTCTTGTGGTAAAAATCTAAATTTAAATGCTTCTCAATTTAAAAAAGAGTTAAAAGAAGTCTGTCGAGAAAGATGGGGGAAAAGAGTACGAATTAATTCATCGGGTTGTTTGGGCAAATGCTCTAGGGGAGTGGCGGCCGTGTTATACCCAAGTGGTAAATGGTATCTCAAACTTGATAAAAATGATTTCGAAACCATATTAAAAGACCTAGAAAATCACTTAACGTCAAAATAAAAAAAGTCTGTGAATATTAGTAGATTACTGAATAAATTCACCCATTGAGTCTGTCTTAGAATTCTCTTAAAATAAAATACTTAGAGTAAACAAAAGAACTAGGATTATATGAATTTTGCTGATGAATTTAATATTGAAGCGAAGGAACTTCTTGATGATATTGAAGAGGGACTTCTAGAACTAGAGAGTGATTGTGAAAGTGAGGACGCTTACAATCGTGTTTATCGTGCACTCCATTCGCTAAAAGGTGCTTCTGGAATGATGGGTTTTGATGAAGTTCAAGAGCATATTCATCGTACTGAAGATAAATTCCAAGAGTTAAAAGAAAATCGAAAAAAACTTAAAGAGTGTATTGATTATTTTTTGTCATCGGTTGATCACAGCAGGCTACTCCTTAGTGGTGAAACCGAAAAATTTAATTATTTAGAAGATGATATCAAAGGTGATTCTTCAGATGATGAAAAAATAAAAGAAGCAATGTTGTTACTTGATAAAGCATACCACTTGTTAATGTATCAATACGTTGATCTCGATATTTATTTGAAAGAAAAAAATAAAGACTTAGTAAGAGATACCATAAAAAAAGAAATAACAGAAATTGGCATAACATTAGAAAGATTAAAGTCGAAATAGATGAGTGTAGTAAAAAATTACATTTTTTATAGAACAGATGACACCAGTGAGTCACGAGATGTGTTCTTCAAAATTGAGAAGCTAGCTAAACAGTATCTCTCTCATTATTCATTAGTTAATCTTATGAGTGATGAAATACCAACACTCATCAGTAAAAAGTCGGCCCTTATCATCATTGGAAAAAGTGAAGAGGTCGAAAAAGAGCTTTCTGAAAAGAAACTTCTTATAAGTGATTTCACCTTCCGTTATCAAGTTCTAACAGAAGATAAAATTAACAAAGTCGATTATGTTAAAGTTGTTAAACCAAATAGAATAATCATAGACATTATTAGTGCCATTGTTAATTTGAATCCTCCAGAAGTAGAAGAACAGGAAAGAAGATTTCTATCGATTGATGCAGAAAAAATAAAAGCGAAGAAGAAATTCCCATGCGATCTTTATTTAAAAATAAGTGCTGAAAAAACAGTCAAAGTATTTAAACAAGGTGAGCCTATTGATGAGAGGTTTTCTAAGTACTCTGAAAAGGGAGTCTCTGAGTATCTCTTTTTAACAGATGATTATTATAAAATTGATAGTAGTAAACTGACTAAAGTATTTGATTTCGAGAAGTTCGAAAAAGAGCCCGCTTCACAGTTTGAAAAGCAAATTAACATCGTTTATGAAATGGCCAGAGACCTTGGCGTTGATGAAATCGTTTTTCACCAAATGGAAGAGACAATGAATAAGTTTGGGCAAACGTTAGACGATCCAAAAGTAAAAAGTTTGATAGATGAGTTTAACTCTCTTTCGGGAACATTTCTTTTTAAGCATAGCTATTTAATTTCGATTCTGTGTTTTTCCATTGTTCGTAAGTTAGATTGGGGCAGTGATGATCAACTCGGACGATTTGGTGTTGCGGCGATGTTGCATGATCTTGGATATTCTCGTCCTGAGTATGCTCATTTTGAATTGAGCCTTAACGATGAAGATCTTCCCGAAGAAATTAAACAAGAAATAAAACTTCATTCCTCAAACATTGCAAATAAACTCATGGAAAGTGATCGTCTCCATGTGGATATAATTAAAATGATAAAACTTCATCACTATTTTGATCTTTTTAACGAAGAAGAAAAAGATGTGGCGTTTGGAAGGTTGAACCATCAATCATGTATTTTTTTAATGGTTCATTACTTTGTAATTAAACTTTATCAATCAATGTTTAAAGTAGAAAAAATATCTGAAATTTTAGATGAGGTAGCTGAGACTTTTGGTAAAGGAACTTTTCGTTCTATCGCTAAAGTGTTTGATACAGAAATGAGAAAAGCCTTAAAAGTTGGTGTGGCATGAATGACTTAAATCAAAAAATACTTGAAGAGTTTCTAATTGAATCATTTGAAAACCTTTCAAGTATTAGTGAAGAGCTGACAAGATATGAAAAAAGCCCAGATGACAGTGAGCTTTTAAATGGAATATACCGTAAAGTTCATACTCTTAAAGGCTCCGCAAGTTTTCTTGGTTACTCTACACTAGAAAAGATAACTCACCTGACAGAAGACTGCTTAAATAAACTTCAAGAAGGTGAACTGACAATTAATAGTTCAATGACAGATGTCCTGTTAGAAAGTTTTGACAATTGTCTGACAATTTTAAAAGAAATAGAGAAAACAAATAAAGAACCCGAAAACGACTTTAGCGATCTTATTAATAAAATTAATAATATCGATACCAAAGTTGATGAGCCCATAACCTTAAACGAAGATGAAAATAATGAAGCGTCACTTCTTCAATTTGAAGTGAGTAAAGATAATCATTTTAAAGAAGAGGTGGTTGAGGCTAAGCCCGAAGTGGTAAAAGAATCTACAGTTGAGGTTGTTAAAAAAGAAGAAATAAAAACGAGTGATGATGTCAACACAATGTCTCAAACGTCAGCTGCCGTGGACTCAACTATTCGTGTAAACGTATCTCTCTTAGATAAAATAATGAATGTTGTCGGTGAGCTGGTTCTTAACCGAAACCAGATTCTTCAGTATACCCAGTTAGCAGATGATTCTGAGCTTACTCGACTTGGCCATCAACTCAATGTCATAACTACAGAGTTACAAACAGATATCATGACGACGCGGATGCAGCCTGTAGGTAGTGTCTTTAGTAAATTTGAAAGAATTGTAAGAGACCTCGCAAAAAATCAGAAAAAGAAAATTGCTCTAGAGATTTTAGGTGGAGAGACGGAGTTAGATAAATCTCTACTAGAGGTCATAAAAGATCCAATGACCCATTTAATCCGAAATGCTGCTGATCATGGTATTGAGTTTCCCGAAGAGCGTTTAAGAAAAGGAAAGCCTGAAAGTGGAAAACTTGTCATTAAGGCTTATCATGAAGGCGGTCAGGTCAATATCGATATTATTGATGATGGCAATGGTCTTTCAAGAGAAAAAATTCTTAAAAAAGCGATATCTAAAGGAATTGTAAACGAAGAAGACTCAGAAAAAATGAGTGATTCAAAAGTTTACAACCTTATTTTTGCTCCAGGGTTTTCTACTGCTGAAACGGTTACCAATATTTCTGGCCGAGGTGTCGGGATGGATGTGGTGAAGTCGAATATTGAAAAAGTCAGTGGTAAAGTTGAAGTTCTCTCTGTTGAAGGTCAGGGAAGTACGTTTCGATTAAAAATTCCTTTAACCTTGGCGATCGTTCCAGCACTTATCGTTAATGGAGGTGATGAAACATTTGCATTGCCTCAAAAAAACCTAGTTGAGCTAGTTTTATTGAGTAGAGAAGATGGTCATAAAATAGAAAAAATACATGGGAATGATTTCTATCGATTGAGAGGAGAGCTTATTCCTATTTTTTATCTTAATAAATCGTTAAAGATTAAAGACTCTGAAGAAGCACCGTCGTTTATCAATATTGTCTTTTTAAAAGCTGAGGGCAGTATTTACGGGCTGGTAGTAGATAACGTTCGTGATACTCAAGAAATTGTTGTGAAGCCTCTGAGTAGTGGAATTAAAACAGATAATATTTTTGCTGGAGCGACTTTAATGGGTGACGGAAGAGTTGCTCTTATCATTGATGCTTTTGGCTTTTATAATATGTTTAATACACAACATGACAAATCTGATATCGATGATATTTCCGATAAAGAGAGTGGTGAGTTTAAAGAGGAAGCTTTCGAATTACTTCTTTGTCAGCTGGGAGATAATCGACTTTATGGAGTTCCTCTTTGTTTAGTAAATCGCCTTGAGGATTTTGAACTAAATAAAATTGTGTGGAGTGGAGATCAAGCACTAATTAAGTATCGTGATCAGGCCATGCCACTTCTTAATATCGAAAAATCACTATCATTAAATGAATCTGGAGTACTCGACCGATTAAAGAGTGAGGAAAAGAGTGATCATAAGGTATTTATTATCGTTGTCGATATTGGTACGCGAAATGTTGGACTGGTTGTCGATAATATTCTTGATATTGCTAATTTAAATGATGTTGTTGATGATAAAAATAGTGATCGAGAAGGTATCATGGGAACGATTTTTGCCAATGAAAAGCTTATAAGTGTTCTCGATATTCACAAACTTTATAGCTTTTTAAATAAAAATGAAAAAAATCAAAGCAGTTTTGACTTTACCGGTAAGAAATTTCTAGTCGTTGATGACTCATCATTCTATCGAAAAATTATTACAGACTTATTAGTCAGTTGTGGTGCTCAGGTCACTATGTTTAAAGATGGAGCCGATGCCTATGACGATGTTAAAACTAATTTGGCCCAGTACGACTTTTTAGTTACAGATATACAGATGCCAAAGATGAACGGAAATATTTTAGCGGACAAGGTGAGAGAACTAGATAATGGTGAGAATTTACCAATCTTGGCAGTCTCCACCTTAACAAAAGAAGAGGATACATCTTCATTTAGTGGACGAATGAAAAAATTTGATCAGAAGAAGTTTTTAGAGCTTGTATCTGATTTGATTTAAGAGGAAATATTTATGGAAAAAGTTCAAGAACCAAACCGTAACCTCGCTGAGAGTAAGGCAAGACAGCTTTGTGGCTTTAGAATTGGTAAAGATTTTTATGCAATACCAGTTTTAGAAGTACAAGAGGTTGTAAAACCTCAGGTGAAAACATCTGTTCCCCTCGCTCCCGAGTATATTGACGGACTGATCAACTTAAGAGGCCAAGTCGTCACAGCAATTAATATGCGACGACTTTTAAAAATTGAAGATGATTATAATGAAGAAGATTATATGAATATTATCGTAAAGCATTCCGATGGTCTTTATTCATTAGTGGTAGATGAGGTTCTCGATGTAATGGAGGTAGAGATGGACAGGTTCTCTGAAACCCCTCCTACATTAGAAGCTAATATAAAAAATTATATTCATGGTGTTTTTAAACTAGAAGATAAACTTTTAATACTTTTAAATCTAAACAAAGTTTTTGAAATAAAGAAATAGGAGATTTTATGTCAAACGAAAATGATTTTTCTAAGCAAATGGTAGAACTTTCACCGGTCAATATAATGATGGCTGATGTCGATGGGAATTTGATTTATATGAATCAAAAGTCAATGGAGACATTAAAAACATTAGAACAGTATTTGCCAGATAAGGTTGAAAATCTTGTAGGTAAATCGATAGATATTTTTCATAAAAATCCAGATCGATAAAGAAAAATATTTACGAATGAAAAGAATCTTCCTCACAAAGCAATAATTCAAGTGGGCCCTGAAAAACTGGATCTTCTTGTTAGTGCCGTTAAAGATGATAAGGGTAACTATATAGGCCCTCTCGTAACATGGGATATCGTAACAAAGAAACTTGAGTTAGAAGAAAGTATGGCCCAAGCCATGCAGATGAATGATAAGTCACCCGTTAATATCATGTTTTGTAACCCTGAAGGAAAGATCCTCTATTTAAACAATAAATCAAAAGAAGTTCTCTCTGGTCTTCAGCAGTTTCTTCCTTGTCGTGTTGACGAAATTGAAGGGTCTCAAATGGATATTTTTCATAAGAACCCAGACAGACAAAAGAAAATTATTTCAGATCCAAACAATCTTCCGCACCGAGCGATTATTCAGGTAGGGCCGGAGAAACTAGATCTTCTTATCAGTCCCATTGTCAGTGATGATGGAACATACTTAGGGCCAATGGTAACGTGGGATGTGGTAACAGCGAAGTTTGAACTTGTTAATGGTCTACAAAATACGGTGAAAGAGCTAAATGCAGCATCGTCAAACCTTATTCAAGTTTCAAGTAGTTTATCTTCAAGTGCAGAAGAGACATCTGCTCAGTCAAATACAGCAAGTGCTGCCAGTGAAGAGATCAACGCCGGTATTCAGACTGTGGCGACAAATATGGAAGAAATGTCGGCAGCAATCCAAGAGATTACCAAAACAACAAACGAATCATCCTCTATTTCAAATGCTGCAATGGAGATGGCAGAAAGTACAAATGCTATTATTGGTAAGCTTGGTGAATCGAGTATTGATATTGGAAACGTCATTAAGGTGATTTCTTCTATTGCTCAACAAACCAACCTTCTTGCTCTAAACGCTACCATTGAAGCAGCAAGAGCTGGTGAGGCAGGGAAAGGATTTGCTGTTGTGGCAAACGAAGTAAAAGAACTTGCAAAACAAACAGCTCAAGCGACAGAAGATATCACCATGAAAATTGAGGCGATTCAGGAAGATAGTAAAGGTGCTGTTAATGCCATTGCTGAAATTTCTGATGCGATCAATAAGATCAATGGTTACGCCGGAAATATTGCTGCGTCGGTTGAGGAGCAAGCCGCCACCACTAGTGAAGTTTCGAGAGTTGTTATCGAGTCAGCAGAGGGAATTAAACAGATTAACGAAAATATTGGACAAGTTTCTAAAGCAGCAGCGGACACGGGAAAAAGTGCCATTGAGTCTCAAGAGGCATCAACGTCATTAGCAAATCTTTCTGAAACACTTGGAGAGCTTGTTAAGAAGATTGAAGTTTAATGAAAGCATTAGTTGTTGATGACTCTGTCGTATTTAGGATGGCCATTTCTCAGGCCTTAGTGGAATCTGATCAGATTACCAAAGTCCACTCGGTTGGAAATGGCCAAGCTGGTATAGAGTACTTGAAAACAAATCCAGACACAGATTTAATTACGTTAGATTTAGAAATGCCAATAATGGATGGAATCACTGCAATTAAAGAGATACGAAAATTTAATCGCGATGTCTTTATCTTAGTATTTTCAAGCTTTAGTAGTAAGGGGGCTGAAAAAACGGTTTTGGCGCTTTCTTTTGGTGCTAATGACTTTGTCACTAAGCAGGATCTTGGTGGTGCAGCAAGTATTGAAAATAGTCTAAAGATGATTCGAGAGTCGTTAATTCCAAAGGTCAAATCTTTTCTCGGAAAAAAATCTGGTGAAAGCGTCGCGAGTTCAGTCAATGTACCAGCAATCGTTAAAGACATGACCATAAAGCCTAAACTTATTGTCATTGGAAGCTCGACAGGAGGACCGGAAGCATTAAATAAGCTTTTTTCTATGGTTAAAGAAACACCTTCAGTACCTCTTTTGCTTGTACAACATATGCCTCCTTTTTTTACAGAGAAGTTAGCAGGGCATTTAACAAATACAAGTAGTGTTCTTGAATTTAAAGAAGGGGAAAATGGAGATCAACTGGAAGTCGGAAAATGTTTAATTGCTCCCGGTGATTTTCATATGATCTATGAAAATGGAAAAATTAAAATTAACCAATCAGAAAAAGTTTGTTTTGTAAGACCTTCATTAGATGTTTTACTCGATTCTCTCGCCGAAAACTATGATGATAAAATTCTTTCACTGGTTTTAACGGGGATGGGGAATGACGGGGCTGAAGCAAATAAGAAGTTAAACCTTAGAGGTGACTATATCTTTGTTCAAAATGAGCAATCATCTGTCATCTGGGGGATGCCCGGTGCGGTAAAAGAAAATATTCCAACAGTTGAATGTTTAAGTCTTGAGGAGTTAGCGACAATGATAAATGAGGTTTTTAAGAGAATTTAATATGGGATTTTTGTTATATTTAAAAAAGAATAATATTTTAGATGATCAAAAGATACTCGATGGTATGAGCTATCAGTTTAACCATAAGAGACCACTTCTTGATATTTTAAAAAAACATGAAAAACTGAATACCGAAAAGTTGATTGAGCTTCTTGACCTTGCAAACGAAAAAAACAAATCCTTGCTGCAAGTATTGAAAGAAAGCTCTCTCTTAACTGATGATGAGATTGGTGATGTTTTAGATCAACAAGTCAAAGAGTCAAAAGGACTTGCTCAGTGGATAATTGATCAAGGTCATCTCTCTTCAGATAAAATGATTGAAGTCATAGAAAATTATAAGAGTGATAAAACTCCTTCTCCAGCTAGTGAAGACACGGTTAGAGAGGAAGAAAAAGCCGTTGAAAGTGAAGCCTCGACAAACGATAGTGCTTTCAATGCAGCAGCGCTTGAGTCTTTAGCTGATCTTGGGATTTCTGCAGATGAATTGATGGAAGATACGAAGCCTTCTTCAGAACCAGAACCAGAAGACTCTATGTCTACAAATGAAGAAAGTAGTGAAGAGTTAAATATTAATTCTGATGGCCAATTAAAAACTTTTTTTACTGATGAAAAAAAGACTGAAATCAATGGACTAATAAAGAAACTTGCTCTTGGTTTTAACGCGGATAAAGTCAAAGAAATTCACACTGAAATCTATAAATTACTTGGTGTCAGTAAAATGTGTGAGCAGAAACTATTGATAAAAAATCTTGAATCTCAAGAGCGCTTATTGGAAGCGATTATTGCTGAACAAGTTGATTTTACTGTTCATAACTTTTCGAGTGTTCTTAAAGAAATTAAAACAGCTGTTAAAATCGCTTGGGAGTTGAAAGACCATCTTTTGATACAAGGAAATGTAAAAAAGTATCTCTCGGAAGGGAGTTCTAAAGAAGAATACTTAACGAATATTGAAAATATGTTAAAAATTAGTCAAAAGGGATAATGATGAAAATTCTAATTGTCGATGATTCAAAACCAATTCTATCAATGGTTTCAAGCATGGTTACTGAACTAGGGCATGAACCTTTAGTCGCTGAACATGGACAAGCGGCTTTTGATGTGATCGCCAAACAACCTGACGTGGATTTGGTTTTATTAGATTGGAATATGCCAGTCATGAATGGTTTAGAATTTCTAGAGAAAAACCAAGCAGAGAGTATTTTCACAATTCCAATCTTTATGATGACCACAGAAAATAGTCCCGAAAAGATTCAAAAAGCACTATCAAGTGGTGCTGTTGATTATATTATGAAGCCATTCACTGTGGATATTCTAGAAAATAAAATTGAACTACTTGAAGACCTTTTAGGAGACTAGGATGGATACTAAAAAAGAAATCTATGATTTCTTTGCCAAATATGTCTACGATAAAACAGGCATTTTGTATAAAGAAACAGATTATTACCGCTTAGACTCTCGTTTGAATACAATTCGATCTACTTATGAATTTGAAGATGATCAGCAATTATTAAGTTTCATTAAAAAACCATTTAGTTTAACTGATGAAGAATTTATTTTAAATTTGTTTACCAATAATGAAACTTTTTTCATGCGAGACTTAAAGCCTTTTAAGGCGCTTGCTAAATCACTGATTCCAGAGATTAAAAAACTGTATCCAACAGATCCGACGCTATCAATTTGGAGTTGTGCTTGTTCTACTGGCCAAGAAGTCTATAGTATTTATATGTCTCTTGATAGTTTTCAAAATATTGTCAGACCTCAGTCGATCAATATGGAAGCGACAGACCTTTCAACTTCTGCTCTCGCTAAGGCAAAATCTGGAGTTTACACACCTCTTGATGTTCAAAGGGGGCTGCCCGCTCCATTTTTAGTAAAGTACTTTACTCAACATAAAGATGAAAAAGATAATATTTCCTGGGCCGTTAATCCTGAATTAAAAAGGTGGCCTAAATACTCAACTTTTAACTTATTAAAAGATATCTATCCTACAAACAAACATCATATAATTTTTTGTCGTAATGTTCTGATTTATCAAGATCAAGATAATAAGAGAAAGGTTCTTGAGAATATTCATAAGGCGTTAAAACCCGGTGGTTTTTTAGTGTTTGGTGCCGGCGAGAGTATGATTGGAATGAACCTCCCCTTTAAACAGGTTGAATTTAATAAGGCATTCTTTTATCAAAAAGAATAGCTAAAGATATCCTAGACATGTCTCGATAAGGTTTTAGGTGATTTTAAGGTTCTTTATGAGCAATTTTTATATTTTAAATTTAGCAAATTTGGATAAAAGTGATCTTTCAAAGTTAGAGCTTGGTCATGAGGATATTAGTGTTTTTACTGGTCAAAATGAGCTTTTAAAAGTTTTAAAAAATGAATCTGATTGCAAAGTCTTTATTATCAATAATGTAATAAATGATTCTTTTATTATTAGAGTAAGTGAAGAAAAGTTGTTCACCCATTCCTATTTTCTTTTTACAAACTTTAAAATGGACTCAAATCAAAAAGCCTTAAGTTATAGTCTTGGTTATAATAATATTTTTGAACTACCGTTAACTCCTGAAGATAAATCGCTACTTTGTGAAGATCTTTTTCCAAAAAAACAAGCAGCCTGAGAGCCCTTAAAGACTAAACTAATCTTATCTAAAATCCGATAAGTTCTTAGAAATGTATTTATGAGAGGCATCTATGTCAGAGTATAAAATTGTTTGTGTTGATGACGAAAAAGAACTACTTGAGAATTATCAGGGGATATTTGAAGTCCTTGGCCACGATGTTATAACTTTTGATCAACCCCATGCTGCTCTCGAGTATATTTTATTAAATCAAAAATCAATTTGCTTAGTTGTCTCTGACCTGAAAATGCCTGAACTTGACGGGATGGAGTTACGTTCAAAATTACTCGAAGAAAACTGTGAAGTTCCCTTTGTTATCGTAACTGGCTTTTTTGATGTTAAGCTCGCTGAGCAGGCCATGTCATTGAGGATTGTTAAGTTTATTGAAAAGCCGCTCAAGCTTAATGAGCATGAAGAATTTCTAAATAAAGAGATTGCTGCCAGAATTGATGTTATTGAAGAAGAAGCGGGAATGGCCGCAGCTTTTCTAGAAGAAACCACCCCTATGCTTGAAGAGATTGAAGAACTTATTCTCACTCTTGAGGAGGACCCAAGTAATCAGCAAGCATTAAATACATACTTCAGATTACTTCATACGATTAAGGGGACAAGTGCTTGTTTAGGACTCGTTGAAATATCAAAATTTTCCCATGTCTATGAAGATTATATCACTGCTGTGAAAGACGGGAAAAAAGCTGTCAATAATCAATCGATTGATATCTTACTAAAGGGACTCGATTTTTTAAAAAAGATGTATCAATGTACCAGCGATGGAGTAGCCTTTCCTTTTAATGTAGAAGAAGCTGGAAAAGTTTTTTTACAAGAGAGCTCTGAGCCTGAAGAAAAAGTTGAAGCGAAAGAGATAAGTGGTACCAGCTCTGATGCAGATAAAAATCAATCACAAGAAAAGAAAGAGAAAGATGAAAAACTCAATGTCTCTATAGGGATGCTAGAAGAGTTTATGGAACAAAGTGGTGAACTTACCGTTTTAAAAAATACTATATTTAAAAACCTTTCAAAATTAAATATGAAATACAATGGAGACCGTGAGCTTGAAATCGTTAACGAGGCGATGGATGAAATGCATAAAGTAAGCTCGTTTCTTCAAAATCAAATTAGTGAAATTAAAAAAGTTTCAATTGATGGTGTTTTTAGACCAATGAAGCGAGTTGTACGAGATTCAGCTCGTAATTGTAATAAGAACGTAGATTTTCACACCAAGGGTGAAGAAATTCGTGTCGATACTTCACTTGGAAAGGTCTTAAGTAATGTTCTTGTTCATATGTTGAGAAATAGTGTCGATCACGGAGTTGAAGCCGTTGAAGATAGAGTTAAAGCCGGTAAAGGTGAGAAGGGTAATATTTGGTTAAGTGTTAAAGAAGTTGGTGAAGATATTGTTGTTGAAATTAAAGATGACGGTAAGGGAATAAATCCAGAAGTTATAAAGAAACTCGCTTTTGAAAAAGGACTCTACTCCCAAGAAGAGTTAGGGGAGATGAGTGATAATAGGGTTTTTCATATTATCTTTGAGCCAGGTTTTTCAACCGCTGAGAAAGTGACAGAAATAAGTGGTCGTGGTGTTGGTATGGATATGGTTCGTTCTTCGATAGAAGAAAGTGGCGGAAGTATTCATATTGACTCAATAATGGGTGAGGGAACAACCTTTACCATGATTATTCCTATCCCTAGATCCATTCAAATTATTAACTCATTAATGGTTGATGTCGAAGATCACGTTTTCTCTATTCCCCTAGATAATGTTGCCGAAGTGGTTCTTTATGAAGAAGGGAAGAAAAATGGACAACGAATTGACTACGTAAATAATAAAAAAGTTTTAAGGCATCAAAACGGCCTTATTCCTCTTGTCGAAGCTCGTGAGATTTTTTCGCTTGGTCATCGTGATGATAATGATTCTATGAACATCGTTGTGATTAGAGACAAGAAAGCTTCATACGGGATTATTGTCGACCAGATTAACGATATTGAAGAGATCATTGTTAAAAAACTTCACCCTCTTTTAGGTGATTGTGAAGAATACCTAGGCTCAACTTTTGTTGGTGATGGAAACTTATCATTAATTTTAGATGTTAATGGAATTGCTAAGAGAAATAGTATTGAAGCAGTTAGTGAAAAAGAATACGAAAATATAAAATCAGAGGAATCTGAAGCGAAAAATTATACAGAGTATATGAAATTTAGATTATCGAATAATCAACTTTTCGCGCTACCGTTGGATTCTGTCTATCGTTTTGAAGTGATCGATCCGAAAAGTGTGAGCTTTACAGGAGATCTTCCCATCGTAAGATATAGAGAATCTACTTTGACAATTGTCTTTTTGGAAAATGCTCTTAATTTTGATTCAACTCCAACTACAGAAATCTTGAGTCAAAATGATCAATTAGACTTGATTGTCGTACAAAAAGATGATCGATGGTTTGGGCTCAGAGTGAATGAGTTGTTAGATATTGGGAAGACAAATGAGCAAGTTGATGAAAATAACTCCGATCGTGAGGAGATATTGGGCGTAACTTTTATCGATGATGAGATCGTCTCGATCTTAAATATCGACTCTGTTATCAATCCATCTCGCTCTAATAACGAGGTAAATAACGGTCAGCTTAGTATCAATCTAAATGATTATCAAAAAGCTAGTTAGCATTAATACTCCGCGCATTTAGCTAAAGTATGGATTTTTCTTTTTTGGCCTGTCGCATAGAAAGCGATAATCATTAGTCAGGAGAGAAGAAATTTAGTACATAATTAGCTGTGAAAACATTTTGCTCATTTAATGAATTAGACCTTACCCCTGAATTAGTACAAGCTTTAGAAGATATTGGCTTTACTTCCGCCTCAGATGTTCAAAGTAAAACAATTGAACCAATTTTAGAAAATAAAGATATTTTTGTTCAGGCGAAAACTGGAAGTGGTAAAACTGGTGCTTTCGCAATTCCTATTATCGAAAAACTTGTAAAGAACTCTGGGGAAGATCAAAAAGGTTTAATTTTTGTTCTTTCTCCAACAAGAGAGCTTGCTCAACAAACATATTCTTTATTTGAAAAATTAAGTACTCCCTTTGACTTAACGGCGACTTGTGTCATTGGTGGAGAAGATATTGATCGCCAGAAGAAACTCATTGGTGAAGGGGCGAGAATTCTTGTCGCCACGCCGGGGCGAATGATTGATCTTATCAAACAAAAAATTATAGATCCTAAACTTTGTACCTGCCTGGTCATGGACGAAGCGGATAGGCTTTTCGATATGGGCTTTAAAGCAGATATTGAATTGATTTTTAAACAACTTCCAAAATCAAGACAACTTATTATGGTTTCGGCCACTAATAATATGGATGTTCTAAATATTGCCTATAAATATCACTCAGATCCTCTTGAAATTAAAATTGATGTGGATGAAGTTGTGGTCGATAAAATTGATCATTCAATGGTGATGATGGCAAAGCATGAGAAAATGTCGGTGCTTTTTAATCTTCTCAAAAAGAATGAAGATACTTACGCCATGGTCTTTTGTAATACTCAATATCAAACTCATTTTGTGGCCGAATGGTTAAAGAAACTTGGTTTTAAAGCGAGACCAATTTCAGGTCGGTTACCTCAAAATAAAAGATCTCGCTTAATGCAAGAATTTAGAGAGAAGAAAACGACGATACTTGTTTGTACTGATGTGGCCGCTAGAGGTTTGGATGTCGAAGGACTATCCTTAGTTATTAATTATGACCTCCCATCTGAGGCGGCAAACTATATTCACCGAGTGGGAAGAACTGGCCGTGCCGGGAAAAAAGGTGTCGCGGTCAGTTTTTGTGCTCATGAAGATTGTGATCACTTTGATTCAATCAGCGAGCTTGTCGGAAAAATACCAATGTTAGATATCGAGGATGACGACTATAAAGCAGACCTTGGTCATCCCCCAAAAATAGATAAGAAATCTTTAAAATTACTGACTGGTCAAGAATCACGCGAAAAACCAGGCAAAAGAGCTAAGCCTGAAAGACCAGAGAAGAAAAAGGAAAAGCCAATGAAGCAAACAGTTCAAGATACAAGACAAGAGAGAACAGAGCAAAAGCCAGTTGAAATCAAAATGCCTAAAAATGAAAGAATGGTATATCAGATTAGTACGACCAATCTCGATAAGGCCGTCGATCAGGCCATGAATCATTTTGATATTTCAGATGGTGGGCTAATTGGTCATGAAATTATCTCTGAAGGGAAAAAGAAGTTTATCTTTTTTGGGCCGAGAGAAACAACCTACAAGTTTTATGTTCGTCCTATTTATAAAAGGCTTGTGACTCCTTTTTTGATCCAGTTATTTAAAATGATGGATATTAATCTCTTTGTGAGAGTTTCTTTTAGAGATAATGTTTTAAAAATCTTTTTGAATGGAAAAGATGAAAAGATGTTAACGAATAATAGAGGTGAACTCATTCATGCCTTAGAGCAAGTCGTAAGAGGTTATTTGAGTCGAAAAATTATGATGCCAAGACACCTCAAGGTTAACTTTATTGCCGGCGGTGGTGATCGTAATAGAGGTCGTCAAAATAAAAATAGTGAGAAAGACTTAGAAAATATGGCAAAAGACTTGAGAGACCGAGTAATGGATGAGAGATCTTCGGCTATGTCACCTTCTTTAAATCCTGCCGAAAGAAGAATTATTCATGAGTACTTTAAAAATGATCCTCAACTTGAGACGGTTTCTATTGGTGACGGTCGTTTTAAAAAAATTGAAGTAAAATTTAAGGTTTAACCATGGTGATTCAAAAGGAAATTGAAAAAAGAGTTTCAGAATTCTTTAATCCAACTCATTTTGAAGTCTTGAATGAAAGCGGAAAGCATAATGTTCCTGCTGGATCAGAATCTCACTTTAGAGTGATTGTCGTTAGTGAAAAGTTTGAAGGTCAGATGCTTTTAAAAAGACATCAGATGGTGAATGAACTGTTAGCAGATCTTTTAAAAGATAAAATTCATGCTCTTGCTTTGGTTACAAAAACTCCAACTCAATGGAGTGAAAATAATGATGGTGGAAAATCTCCCCCTTGCCTAGGGTGATAGAACTTCAAGCTCCTTCTCCGAGTCATTGAGCGCTTTTTCTAAATCTTCTTTAGCTCTTTCAAAGTCCGATCGTTCGTTTACATAAATGGGTTTACCATAGCAGATGATTATTTCGCTAAAGGGTTTTGGAAGACGAAACTTATCCCAACTTTTAAACTCCCAGAAATTTTTAGCAAGTGGAATGTAGGGAACAATCGGTGTTTTTGTTTCGTAGGCCAAGTGAATAATTCCCGCTTTGACTTTGTAAACCGGTCCAACAGGGCCATCAATGGCGATGGCCCCAGGTATTCCTTTTTTAATGATATTCGCCATTTGATTTTTTGCTTCTTTGCCACCTCGACTTTCTCCTGTTCTCATTCCACTACCTCTGACAAGGTAATGACCCATTCGCTTAAGAGTAATAGCGACTAGTTCCGCATCCTTAGAGCGAGAAACCATCACCACGTGAGGGTTGTTTATTTGAGAGGTAATGCCAGCAAAAATATTGTTATGCCATAGACCTAAAATAAAGTTTTTCGGCAAAGTATCACTACCTAGAGTTTTAAATCGGTAGGTAAGAGTGAGGAGTCGGATGAGATAATAAAGAAGGTTTTGTAGTAAGTATTGCATGAAGGCAGCTTACTACAAAACCTGTTTTTAGTTAATTTTTACCAGTTGTGAATTCCTAGTACTGCTTGACCAAGGTCAAGTCTTCCACCAGAAACAGTCTTTCCCTTAAGCGCAGAAATTGGCTTAGCTGTATCTAGTAATAATTGTTTGAGATCAAGTGCTGCTGCTGCAGGATCAGTATCAAACTTAACTGCAAAGTTTGTTGAAGCTGCTGCATGCATTAAGGCAACAGTTCCTGCAATATGAGGAGTTGCCATCGACGTACCAGTCTTCGATCCCGTTCTGTCATAAGGCGTTGTCGAGTGAATGCTTGTTCCTGGAGCTCCAATATCAATTTGAGTTTTTCCGTAACCTGCACCGCTATTTAATTTGTCTCTATTTGTTGTGTTTGTAACGGCAATCACGTAGGGACTACTACATCCTGTAGGAACGTCACCTTTTCTATCGATATCCCAGTTTCTATTTGCTGTAGCAGCAGCAGAAAGGATTCCGTATTTACCCATTTCGTTATACATATCGTTCCAAGCTTTATAACGAGAGCTATTACAATTAGCACCGTCGATTCCAAAACTTGAGTTTGTAACAACAACGTTTGCACCTTTTTCACCGTTTGTTTCAATCCAAAGTTTTTTCTGCTTAAGAACATAGCCATAAGCTCTTAGGACTTGAGCTGTGTTAGAAGTTGAACCATTGATGGCCATAATTTTAACGTTCCAGTTAACCCCTGTAACACCAATACCGTTATTACCAACAGCTCCAACTGTACCGGCAACGTGAGTTCCGTGAGAACTTTTTGGAATAGAGTTATTATTACTGATAGCGTTCCATCCATTGATATCATCAACATAACCATTGCCATCGTCGTCAATTCCGTTACCTGGAATTTCACCTTGGTTTACCCAAATATTGGCAGCGAGGTCTTTGTGAGATACATCAACTCCACCATCTACGACGGCAACGACAATGTCTTGTCCCAAAACATTCATACCACCTGTGGTGATAGACCAAGCATCAGTGGCATCAATACCTTTTTGAGAAAAGCCTGGTTCAAAGGCCCATTGCTTACCAAGTTCTGGATCGTTTGGATTCATTCTTGGCTTAACTTCGTCGTTATTCATGGCATACTCAATACCACTGAACTGTGACTTGTTTGTTACGTCGAGAACAGCTCTTTCATGACCAATGGCCAAGTAAAGATCGAGATCTTTAACAAGAGGTTTGAGTTCTTTGATTTCTTGGTGTTCTTCAAGAAACTGATCTGGTGAAACATTTAGCTTTACGATGATCTCCGATCCGAAAGCTGATAGTGCAGTCAGTGCACAAACTGTAGAGACTAATACTTTCTTTAACATAAAAAACCTTCCTTCCATTGGAAATGTCAAAATCGATGCAAAAATGTTATCAAACTGTTAGGAATTCATGTTGTATCAATTACTTACAGACAGTAATTGTCATTGCGCCCGAGTGCCACACTCGGGATTAGGCTTATAGGTGAGTTAAGTCGCTAATTAGAGATTCTTGTTGTCAATAATTTGTCGCTTGAAGAGTCGGCCGTCATTTATCGTTTAAAATTCTTAACCATAAAGTAACCAAAAGCAGAGGGGAAGTGCTGAGCTAGCCAAACTCCAAAACGGTTACTACCACTGGGCATACAGATCGATTTTTTATTTTTAATATGGTCAAAAACTCTATCGGCCCAAACAGAAGCGGGTATAGAAGTTAAAAAAGAAAGATCCATATTACTTCCGTATTTATCATAAATCTGATCAAACATATCAGTCTTCACGCCCGGAGTGATAAGTAATAACGTTTGAACGTTGGTAGGGGCCAATTCGTTTTCTAGCGCTTTCGTAAAACCGACGACACCGGCCTTGGCCGCACAGTAGGTGGTTGCACAGGGGCTATACATAATACCTGAAACGCTCGCATTATTGACGATGACGCCGCTATTTCTTTTGAGCATGCCTGGTAAAACTCCTTGAGTCATGCGGATAAGAGAAGCGATATTCACTTGCAGCATATTTTGAACTTCATCTGGGACTTGATTTTCTAATAAGCCACCAGTCAAAAGGCCAGCATTATTGATAAGAACATCAACGTCCTGATTTTCTTCTTTTATCGCAGTAATAAAATTATCGATTTGTTTTGTTTGAAGTTGATCGACAACCCAAGTTTTTACACTCGCTGCCCCATGAGATTTTATTTCTTGTTCAAGCTCGTTATTTTCTTTTCTATTCACGAGGTGAACATGGGCCCCAAGCTTTGCTGCTTTTACTGCAAAGTCTTTACCCATTCCTCTTCCACTTCCTGTGATAAAGACGTGTTTGTTTTTAATTTCCATGGTTTCCCTTACTTAGTTGTGGCATATAATGCTTTGTAAATATATCACTTAGTGTAAGAAAAATGATAAAAAGTAAAGGTCCATAGAATATTCCTAGCATTCCAAAAACACCCATACCGGCAACAATATAAAAAAGCATCATGAGGCCATCGGCACTAAGTTTATCCCCAATGAATTTTGGTTTAAACCAATTCTCGACAACTAAAGAAACAATCCCACAGTAAACAAGAAGTACAATACTGGTGGTTACGTGACCAGTTAAGAAAAGATAAAGACAAGCGGGAATAAAAACGATCGAGATACCAACAAGAGGGATAAAGGCCAGAATGACCATGATCGAGGACCATAAAAAGACAGATGAAATTCCTGCAAACCAAAAACCTATCCCCGCTAAAACTCCTTGTATAACTCCACCAATGCCATTTCCAACCATCGTGACATAGTTCATTTGATTAAAGCGATCTAAAACAAGTTGTTCTTGATCATCGGGAAGAGGAGAGAGTTCAAAGATATATTCTTTCATCTTATCTCCTCTGAGGAAGAAACTATAAATGGCCAAAATCATAATTAAAAACTGAAAAAGAAAGTTTAAGGTGTCTCCTAACCAGCTATTGATTTGACTTAGGATGAGACCACTATAACTTTGAGCTTTTTTAAGGATGATGGCGTAAACTTCTTCGTTCGTAAGGTCACTTCCAAAGAGATCAAGTGCTTTTTTCATCATCGTAGCTCCATAACCTTCTCCAAAAAGAAAATTATGAACTTGTTCTGCACTAAGGCCTTCGCGAATCATTCCATAGAGAAAGACTGCTTCTTTTGAGATCTGAAAAATGACATAAATAAGGGGGAGAATAATAGTACAAACGATAAGTAATGTCGTAAGTAGGGCCGCCCATTCTTTTTTAAGGTTAAACTTCTGCCCTGACCACTTTAAAAAGGGATAGAACGTTCCCGCTAATATTCCTGCAAAAATAAACGCATTTAACAAAGGGAGAAAGAGGTAAGCGTTCAGAAAAATAATAAAGATAAAGATAATTAAAAAAGTTGAAGTATTAATTTTTGAATGATTTTCCATAAAGAAATGCTAACGGACTTACTCTCGATTGACTAATTTTACAAACTGCTTTTAAATCTTGGCATGAAAAAACTTTTGATCATCTTTTGTTTACTCACCACTTTTTCAACTTTTTGTGAGAGTCCGTTAATTCTCGAGGGAACATACGAATTTAAAAAGGTCATCCCTGACTATACCATCTGGACCTATGATGTTCACGGTGGCTCCGAGAAGGGAAAGGAAAAATTAGCTGAGTACCGGGCAGACGGCTTTACTTGTCGTCATACTTTTTCGTTACGTTATCGTTGTGAAAAACGAGTTGATGATGAGATACCCGCAGACCTTGAGAAAAAATTAAGAGATCAGTATAAAGACTATTATATAGACTTTGAGCCCCATGACTCATTCAAGAAAATTAATAATGTCGAGTGGAGGTTTCAACAAGTCGTGATTATTAATGATGAGATATATTCGTCTTACCTTTATAGTGAATCAAAGTTTCCATATCGCTTATCTTTTACAGGAGAAAGTGAACGAATCTTTTTTGATGCATATGGCCGTAGAGATGTAAGGCTTCCTGTAAAGAAATCCTCCAAAAACGCTCAGTCGAGATCTTTCCTTCAATTGGAAAAACTGACACCATAATTTCTCGTAGAATGAATCTTTTTCTAATCAGTTCTGACAAGAATACACGGTCTCTTTGTTAAGTGCCTAAAATTACAAAACTTAATTCGCTGCTTTAAATACATATCGTATTGTTTTTGACAATTATTGATGCTACCAATTTCAAGTTAAAAAATTGTTTAACCAAAAAAACACAGAGACCTAATCAAAGGGGAGTTTACGTGAAAGAAAAAAAAGGAATTTGCCAACTGGGGATAATATTGGCAACCGCGTTAACATTTTTGTTTTCATGTTCGGATTCAAGAGAGCAATTCGATAGAACAAATAATGTTCAACCACAAACTGGTGATGGCGCGACTGTTGTCAATCAAGACACTTTATCTACTTTAAATTTTGTTGGAAGTGGAAATAAAATTTCTGCTGGTGGATCAAACACCACAGGCCAATTAAGTACAGAAGAAGAAGATCGTCGTATTCGTGAAAATCGTGTGAAGCCAATCATGTATGATGAAGGTTCTATTTCAGGAATCAATCTTAAAACAACGTTTGAAAAAGCGTCAGATATTCTTTCTACTCCTGAGGTTTACAGCACTGATAGTGGTCCTCTTTATGTTTACGGAGAGGGAATTTATATTTTCTGGAGAGACAACGCTCCAAGATACCCTGAGCTTATTATTGTAACGGGTGACTATGAAGGGAATCTCGATACTCAAAACGCTGACTACGGAAAGCTATTCATTGGAAAAAGTATTGCGGAACTTTACGGGCCAGATGAGTTGTTAGGTGAGGGTTATATGAAGGGATTATTTAATATCCTTCATAATAAAGAGGAAGGTTTTGATTGTATGGCTGCGAGAAGATGTGAAATCCGCTACTTTGAAGAATCAAATGCAATACTCTACATGCTACCTAAACTTATTCTTAGAGTTTCTTCTGATAGAAAAGAAATTGCTGATATGAGAATCATCTTAGATGAAAGTAGTGGTGAGCAAAACGCTCCTTTTGATATTATTCAAGGTTCTTTTATTTCCCCAGAAGGAACTTCACTTTCTCTTGGACAAACATACGGAGAGCTTCTTGCTTTTCAAAAGAAGCCAACCGAGTTTATTGACCCTACAACAGATGGGATGAATGCTCGCTATGGTAAGGTTTATAACGTTACAACGAGATCTGATTACGATCGTGATTATAAAGTTCCTTCTAACGAAGAAGTATTAAAAGCTTTTTACTTAACTAACGATTTTGAAAACGTTTTTATGATTAACGGTGAAGTCCTTAATTATACTTTTAGTGAAGAAGATAGAGCTTACTCTCTTCAAAGAGGATCTTTTGAAGGTTCAGAGCCAATGATAATGAAGTTGGGCTTTGACAAAAACAAAGGTCTTAAAGAACTTCAGATTCCATTTTTAGATGACTTTAGAAATATTATTCTTGAAGGAATGACTGAGCTTCCTGGCATGAAAGGTTATTCAAGTTCAGGAAGAAACTACATCAAAGACACGGATTATATGAGAAACTCTGTTTATCAATATGATCCTATTACCAACACAGGTAAAGCGGTTTTCTTCTCTATGGATAGAATTCAGGGGAATTTAAGTTTCATCGAGACTGACCTTCTTGATTCTGAATTTAATAGAATGATCGGAGACGCTTACTTTACTCCTAAAAGTGTTGATTTAAGAGCCGGACTTACAAGCCATGGTGACTTTAACTTTGGTGATATCGTTGAGTTTGAAAAGCTTGATTCAACAAAAGAGACGGTAACGATCAAGATGAACGGCATGAGTGAAAGAGTTAATATTGACGAACATGCTATTTTTAGAAAAGTTACATTGACTGAAGGTAAGTATATTGAAAGAGAAGTGATGACAGTATCTCCTTCTAACTTTCCTTTAACTCTCATTCTCGAAAAGAAGGCCTTCCCTCAGCAAGTTGGTGACCAGGTAACTGAAGTTATGAAAAATGTTGTAACGGGAATTAGCTTCTCTTTATCACATGATCAAGCCTTCTCAATTACTTGTGGAGCACAAAATGTAGAACTCTTTTTTGGTCAATCTGATGTTAAAACTCTTGAAACTCTAGAGGGACTATCATCTTGTCAAAAGGTTATGGAGTACTCAACTGATGGAGCAAATCAACTTGAAACAGTTTACTTACCTGAGCTTAAGCTTATGTTGAACTTTGATAAGAATGATTTTGCTTCTGTAACCACTTACCAAAATTAAGAAGGAAGATAAGGATAAATATTATGAAGAATTTTAAATTATTAGCACTACTTGCCCTGGCTATGTTTATCGCTTCCTGTGCGAAGGAACGTGAACCAGATAGAATTGAAGATCCTAACAATGAAGTTGTTGATAAGGGATTATTAAAACCAAACAATGCCGTTTGGCTCTATAAAGCAACAGTTGTGAAAACTAGTGAGAATGCTGGTTTAGCTTTTGTTGGTTATCAAAATGATGTGAGAGCTGGATACTTTAGATTTACTAAAGACAAGCTTCAGTTAGTAAATGCCAACTCTGTTTACCCAACGGAGTCTGAGAATAATTCTCACGCTGTTTTAAATCAGTGGGATGTTACTCACTTCGATACGAAACTTGATGAGAGAAATGGAAAAGTAACGAATCAAGAAGTTGAAGATGATGAGAAAAGTTTTGATCAAAAAAGATTCTTTAAAATCGACTTTAGTAAAGCAGACGTATCAGAAGTCGCAGACTTTAGTGGTTTTGGTTCATCTTGTTACAGCAACAAAAATGGGAGAATTTTACAAGACTCTTTAGTTTGGTCTCCAGACTACATCACTTTTGTAGTTGAACTAAATTATCAAGTTAAGCCACAGTGTGCCTCTAATAGAAGATGGTTAAAAAGTGATTTCACTTACACTATGCAAATTAGATACTCTTTCAAAACAAGAGAAGCTAATCCTAACTACCGACCTTTCCGTTACGATGGTGGAGAATTCGATCCTCTCCATAACAAATATGGTTACTTCAAAACTCTAAAAGAGAGAATTAATCCAGAAACGGGATGGGTTGATTACGATCATTTTGCAAACAGATGGGATCCGAATAAAGATCATCACTTCTTCTTTGCTAAGGGATTCCCTGAAGAATATAAGTGGATGTATACAGACCCTGAAAAAGGTGTTTTTGCTAGAACAAACCAAGCTTTAGCAGAAAAAGGAATCAAGGCCCGTTTTTATATTCATGAAAATGATGGACTTGATGGTAAGCCAAAAGAATTTGGTGATATTAGATACTCTTTTATTAACTGGATTTCAGAAATTGAAAGTGGTTCACCTCTTGGTTATGGACCTAGTGATGCCGATCCATTTACGGGAGAGTTGATTTCAGCTAACTCAATGGTTTGGACGAGCTCTCTAAGATACTACGTAAAAAGATTACGTGATATTGAAAATAACCAACAGACTCTTGCTGAGGCATCTCTTTTTAGAAAGATGAAGCGTTTTCTTGGTTTTGAATCTGATCAGTGGAAAATGCCGATGGATTTCACAGAAAGAAAATCGGGAGACATTTTTCATCGAGTTATGATGGATAAGACTTATGGTCTTCCTTACTGGAACTCATTTACAACTGTAGATCCACAAGAACATAGTATTTTTACAGCGAGAGATTCCTCGCAAATTGATGAAATGTTATCTCACTCTGGGCACGGACTTCACACCAACTTCACTAATTTCAACAAAGGAATGGATAAAGTATTTGTTGAAATGGACGAGAAAATGAAAAGTGAAATTCGTGATCAGCAAAGAGGACATTGTCAGTATCCATTAATGGAAGCTCTTGCTGGGGTAAGAGGTGCCATTACTAAAGGTAAAACCAATAAAGAAATTGTTGACGATATTTTATACCGTGTTGCGATTCACGAATTTGGTCACAATATAAGTTTACGTCACAACTTCTACGGTTCAGTTGATAAGAAAAACTTTGTTGACGAGAACGCAACATCTTCTTCTGTTATGGATTACCTAGCGTTAGAAGATGAAATTGGACTTGAGTATGACTGGGAGTCTTATGACAAAGCAGCTATTCAATACCTTTATTCAGATGGAACCGTTGACTCTGAAAAGTTTCACTTATTCTGTACTGATGAGCATAGACCTCTAAATGCTATGTGTAACACTTGGGATAAAGGTGCAACTCCAACGGAAGTAATCGCTAATATGATTGAAGACTATGAAAGTCTCTATTTCATTAGAAACTACCGTTACGATAGACCATTTTGGGGAACGCAAAGTTATGCCAACGCTCTTTTCGGAACAATGTGGGATATCAAGAAGTTCTTAGCAATGTGGAGACAGGATTTTACAAGTAATCAGTTAAATGAGTACTTCAAAAACCGTCCTGATCTTACGCTAGATCAAAAAGAAGACATCATTGAAGACATTAATGATCAATTCCATCACGCAGTTAAGCTCTCTCTTGCTTTCTACGATGGTGTTGTTCAGCAAGCTGCTTCTGACCGTCCTTGGAGAACACAGTTTGATAACAGAACTGGTGCTGTGACAAGACAAGGTATCCTCTACGATAAACTATTTGCCGTTAGGTTTTTAATCGGTGATGAAGGCTTTATGTATAATCCAAGTGAGTCTTTTAATAATATTAGTTACCTTTCTTATGCTGATATTCCTGAAATTAAGGAATATGTTGAAAGAGCTTTTGAAAACTCACTCACCACAAGAGTTGATATGGATACTTGGTTCTTAGGTTATTCTAGGGCCCTATATGCATTTAACTCTGCAAACTTTTCGAATAGTTTTGATAACTCTCTTGTCGATAGAATTAGAGTTGTGAAGCTTTCTTCTGAGCAATTAAGAGATGACCTCGGTCTTGATCTTTCTAGCTTAAGAGATACAGGAACATTTACCGTTGAAACT
This sequence comes from bacterium, assembly GCA_030425045.1. GTDB lineage: Bacteria > Bdellovibrionota > Bacteriovoracia > Bacteriovoracales > Bacteriovoracaceae > JAUHVL01. Next base: position 62,572 of record JAUHVL010000008.1, on the reverse strand, counting down.
GCTGATTCTCCTCACTTTAACAAAGGGGCGATCGTTGGTTATACAAATGTTCACGGAAGTTACTACTTAACTGAGAAGTACCGTTCACCATATTCTTATAATATCTTCCAAAAGATTACAGAAAGCTTTGGTGATCAAAACATCAACCGTCTGAAAGCTGACTTGGTTGAACTTTACAGAATGTACTTAACTGTTCGTTAAGAAAGGAAACAAAACCAATGAGAAACTCTTTCATCATAATTTTTGCATTAGTTTTGAGCGTGGGAATTCACGCTCAAAATGCCGTACTCGAAGAAGAGATTCAAAGCTCGGAGAGTAAGTGGAGTAAAACTTTATCTCTAACTCACTCTGACGGCTTTAAAGAGGATATCGATTCCTCTACAACAATCTCTGGTATAGGAACCTACAAGTTGACGAACGCTTGGTCGCTTAATGCTCGTCAAAGAATTACTAAGGTTTATGTGTACGATAAATTTGGTGGAAGAGAGTATACCTGGGACGACCTAAGAGTCGGAACCAGGTATCGTTTTCTCGCCCCTCCTTCTTTTCTTTCCTCAACCAGTGCAGACTTATTTTTCTATCTTCCTACTGGTGATGTTTCCAGAGAGGTGAAAAGAACAGGGCGAGTGCTGACGAGGTTTAACTTCTTCAGTTCTCTTTTTAATAATCGTATTACCTTAGGTTACCAGCCTTATGGTATGTATTATTTTAATAAGTACAAACAAACTCAAGAAGGGGCCATGAACAGAATGGCCATTTTAGGGAATAATATTTTCTTAAGTGTTTCTCCTCTTGATAAACTTAGCTTTACTGGTCTCGTTGGGTTTGGACAAACCTATGATGAGCTCGGTGACTTCCAGCAAGATGGTCGTGCCAGTAATGAAGGTTTTCTCGATCTTGATATCAGCTCTACCTATATGATTATGCCAAAGTTTTCAGTAACAGCAGGTTATGCTCATTCTGAATCACAAGTTAAAGGTGGTACTTTTGAGTTTTACGCCTTTGATCCTGAAGTAAGTAGCTGGTATCTTTCAACAAGTTATACTTTTTAATTTCTAAGTAAAATACTTTTGTCAGAAAATAAATTTTTTCTATTTAAGAGTTGTTCTTACAAATAGTTTCATCTTCTATACTTTTTTAGAATTCAGTTAAAATAAAATTACTTAATGATTAAGAATCGATTTTAAGCAAGGAGTGCTTATGAAGATATCTCTTATTTTTCTGTTATTTTCAGTAACAATTAATGCTCACGAATTATGTAATGGAATTGCACCCAAAAATAATTGGTGGATTGGAACTGAGAAGCGTGATGCGAATATTACTCAAGATGATTTTAATTCAGTTTTAGATCGGATCAAGCTACTTTATGAACCAATCTTTGAGGCAAAAGGAAGAAAGCTTGTCATTAAAAGAAACTGGCAAGATGGAACGGTAAATGCTTATGCCAGTCAGACGGGAGATATTTCATATATCCATATGTTTGGTGGCTTTGCCAGACATGAAAAAACAACTCTCGATGGCTTTGCTCTCGTTAGCTGTCATGAAATTGGACATCATCTCGGAGGTGCTCCAAAGTCAGGTAAGGGGAATTGGGTAACCAACGAAGGACAGTCTGATTACTTTGGTACCACAAAGTGTTTTCGTCTCTATGTAGAAGGGGACGATAATGTGGGGATTGTATCAACAATGGATATTCCTGAAATTGTGACTCAGAAATGTACTTCGGTTTATAGCTCTGCCGATGAAGTTGCTATTTGTCAGCGAGCATCGATGGCCGGATTAAGTCTTGGAAATGTTCTCTCTAGTTTAAATTATGGAAGTGATGTGAGCTTTGATAAGCCATCTAAAAAGAAAGTGTGGTGGACAGCTCATCATCATCCCGCAGCTCAATGTCGGCTCGATACTTATTTTCAAGGGGCCCTTTGCGATAAAGACTATAATTCAGACTTTGATGATCAGGATGCAAATATAAATGCATGTACCAGAAGTGAGGGATATCTTGTAGGGATGAGACCTCGTTGCTGGTATAAACCCTAATCATCAGGCCTTCAATCCATATTAATTGCCTCCCGGTGAGGGAGGTAATTATTTAACTTTCTTGTCTTTTAATAATTGAGTAATTCTTTTTAATAATAAAATGATTTCATTATGGTGGCTTTGATCGGTACTATAGTGATACTGATTAAAAAGATTATTGAGCTTATCTAAGTCATCTTTATACTCAAGCCCTAGTTCCTTTTTCAATTTGATAAAAAACTGATGAGGAGTTTCAAATGTGGGTTTATAAATATTTAGCTTTTCTACTTTAGAAAGAAATTTTTGATATTCAATAATGACGGGATCATGAATACGTTTTTTTTCTTTTTTTATGCGTGTAATAATTAAGACAAAAATAAGAAACATGATGAGAAATGATCCGTAGTAATAAAGCTTTCCAATATGCATTCCCATACTCTTTGCCAATTCTAGTTGGCTAACTTGATCATACTCATAGAAAAACCTCTGCCAGTCATTATTTAAGCTAGCTAAAAACATTGAGGCCACTTGATATTGTTCAGAGAACCAACTCTCGTCACGAATGGCCCTTCCTTGCGCATCTCGAGCTATATTAAAAAAAGCCTGACCTCCAAGTCTGACACGTTCTGGGCTAATGACATCGACGGGGTCGACTCTTTGCCAGCCCTCTTCTTCCAAGTAGTACTCTACCCACGCATGGGCGTCTTTTCCTGTAATCGTATAAAAATCACCAAAGCTATTATATTCACCTCCGTGAAATCCGCTAATCACTCGGCTAGGTATATCATTTAATCTCAGTAGTAGGGCGGTTGCTGAGGCGAAGTGAGTACAGAATCCCTTTTTTGTAATAAAAAGAAAATCATCAACAGAGGAAGTCTCTCCCGATTTTAAAGTATAAATAAACTTCTGATTAACAAAATAATTTAATATATTTTGGAGTGTTTCTTCTCTCGTGCTAGCTTTTAATTTTGATGCTAACTGAAAAGTTTTATCCTTTGCTTTTCGATAAGATTTTCTTTTTTTGTAATACTTAAAGTCAGGCTTTTCAAATTTACCTTTAAATGTAAAGTCTCCGCTATACGTAATTTTTTTATGTGTGGCCCTTTTAAGCTTGAAGCTTTTTTCGTTGAGAATAAAAAAACTTTCTAAAACATTTGGAGGTCCAATTGCGGTATCAGGTGTAAAGAGGTATTCATTATTTTGCCCCCTTAACTGAATTTCAAAACGACTGGCCTTTGATAACGCTTTGGGGGCTGGTAATCTCTCAATTCTTCTATCTTCATTCCAAAAATAACCATCAGTTCTCGTCAGTATCGTCCCGACCCAATAGAGTTTCTCGGAATTAAGTTGCTTCTTATTTAGTTTAGCTACAAAAACAGGATCATCTGTTAGAATGAGTTGATCTACTTCACCAGGAGCAGCTGTTGGTGAAAAATTCGATTTACCAAGAAGAGTAGATTGATTTCTAAACCCAAAATTGATTCTTGGAAATAAGAGGTAACAGATAATTAAGATAGCAGAGGCAACGAAACCGTAAGCGAACAAGTTTTTAGTCGAGACACCACCTAATTGAAATGAAAATTTATTATGTTGATCTAAAGAGGTATGGCCCCAAACGCCAAGGGATATGAGAGAGATTGAAATGATTGAAGCATAAAATGATTGGTTAAAGACCGTTATACCTGTGATCACAAGAAAACCAATATAATAATAGATTGCTTTGTCTCTTTTGTTATTCAGTTCAAAAACTTTTGCCGAAACAAGAAAAGTGAGAAGTGATATCCCGGCTTCTAAATCGAGAATTGTTTGAAAAAAATGAAAGACCATATAAGTGCTGGCCGATAAGAGTATAAGGATAAAAGCTCTCTTATTTGCTTTTTCTTTAGGATATATCCCTAGAATAAAGAGTAGGTGAATAACAATACTAGAACTAATAATTTCATGTGGAGTGTCTGATAAAAAACTTGCAAAAAGAACACATATTCCCCACCAAGGAGGTGTAGAACAAATATTAAGAAGTTTTTTCATTGACTTCCTTTTCACTGAGGTATCGTTGGCATTCAGTAAAATGACTTTTGCCAGAGTCCATATGAAAAATGGTATCTGTCGATTCTAGTTCCCACTGATGATTATTTTCATAGGCATGAGAAATTAAGGTAGATATTTCACTTAAGGACTTCTCTGTAATGGGCTCTTTTAACAAGAATTTTTGTTGTGGACTCATATGATCTTGAAATACTTTTTTATACAATTCTTCTGTACGAGCAAAGACTTTCCAGTCAATTCTGTTTATCGGATCACCTGGTTGAAATTTTTCAAGATGAGAAAACTCTGCAGAAATAGTTTTTCTCCCTTTGTCGAATTCTGTTTCAATAAAATAATCTTGTTTCGTAAAACTTTTAAGTTTCTCTGGATAAACGAAAAAAGTATTATGAGAAGATTTTTGATTTTTCCAAGATTCGAATAAATTGAGAGGGTATTGAGTCGAGATAACGATTGTCTCGATATGATATTTACCTCTTGGAAGCTTAAATTGATGTGTGACTTTTTGTAATCCTGGTTTTAAAGATTTTAGTGGAATTGATAATTCTTTTTTTTCTTTCGTTTTAACAATGATTTTAAGTCCGGAAAGCTCTTGTTTTTTTAATTTATTGCTAAAGGTTAATGAAATTATTTGATCAAAGTTTTGATGTCCCGAAAAAATATTAAGATTTGTTAACTCTATATTTTCTAGGTGAAAATTGGTGATGACTGCTGTCAGAATTCCAAAAATAAGTAACATTAAGCCGAAAAGTAAAATGAGGTTATTACTAAAGACAACTCCCATAATTAATTGTAAAACTGCGGTCGCAAAAAAATAAACTCCAATTAAAGTGGGAAGAATATAAATTTTAGATGTATTCTTGCTTTTTGCTGTTTTTGCTTTGATAAAACTTATGGCATTATTAAGTATCATTTTAGGGTACAGGTACAGATTTTATCAATTGATCAGACAATAAGGCTTCACTATCGACGGAAGATTCTAGTGGTGAGATGAGTCTATGTCCCCAAACATAGGGAACAAGATATTGAATATCATCTGGAGTTACAAAGTCTCTCTCATTAAAATAGGCGAGAGTTTTTGAAGCTTCAACAAGATCAATTCCGGCCCTGGGAGAAAGGTCAATAAACTGCTCACTTTGCCTGCTAATATTGAGAAGTGATACTACATATTGAGTAAGCTTTTCATCGATTGTAATATTGCTTTTCTCCTTAGCAACTTCCTGATGTATCTCTTCTTCACCTTCAAGAAGTTTAATATTTTCTTCATTGTACAATTTACTTTGGAGTAGTAATTTCGCCTCTTGTTCTGGAGATGGCGGGCCAAGTGTTATTTTCATCATAAACCGATCCATTTGAGATTCTGGAAGAGGATAGGTTCCGAGTTGTCCTTTGGGATTTTGTGTTGCTACCACAAAAAATGGCCGAGGTAATGGATGAGAGACACCTTCAATGGTAATTTTTTTCTCTTCCATCGCTTCTAATAATGCACTTTGAGTTTTAGGAGAAGCTCGGTTAAGTTCATCAGCAAGTAAGATTTGAGTAAAGAGAGGCCCTCTGTGAAAAGTAAAAGTTTGATCTTTTGTATTAAAGATTTGTGTTCCAATAAGGTCACTTGGAAGTAAATCATTAGTAAACTGAATCCGTTTAAAATCATGTGAAAATAAAGCGGCAAGAGTCTTTGCTAATGTTGTTTTTCCAACACCGGGAATGTCTTCAATGAGTAAATGTCCGGATGAGAAATATGAGCAAAGGGCCAACTCAATTTGTTTTTCTTTTCCGATAATAACAGTAGATGCTTTTTCTATAAGTCGTTTGATATGTTTATTCATGCCTCAATTGTACTTTAATAAGTACTGATAATCATGAGGGATGAACTTACCTTACTTAAGTGCTCGAGAAGTTTTTAATTGATGAAAATAGACGAGTAAAAATGCAGGAAGCATCGTAATCGTTATATCTTTGATATTTTCTAATAATGTGTTGGTCATTACCTTCTGATCATATAACTCTTTCATCAGAGCGATTAAAAGAATTGAAATGAGACAAGTTTTAATGCTTTGAGTTTTTCTAAGAATATAATAAGAAGCGATTGCCCCTACGATAAGATGGGCAGGAATATCTAATGGAATTCCAAATAGGTTGTTGTGGCTAATAAATTCAAAAAAACTATGTAAGTAAGGAACTCTCATAGTGAGAAATTAACCGAAAATCAGTAAGATATCTAGATTCTTGGAAAGATTACATAGTCACTGTCATCTTTTAAGACATTATTTGGTCTTAGGGAAGCTTTTATGGGCAATGAAGTAATTGATCTTACGATAGGCTGAGTGTGATTCGTAAAATGGAAAAGTTTTGGGGTTTGCTTTTTTAGAAAAATCGTTAGCGATTTTCATGGCTTCATCACTTTTCTTTTTATCGAGAAGAAACGTCATATAAAAGTATACATTGAGTGGTTCATTGGGAGATTTCTCAATAGACTGCTTGATATAACTTAAAGCTTTCTTTTTATCGCCACCTAAAAATCCTGGAGCTTTATAATACAGTAAAGCAAGCATACGGTAGGGACCAGCGCTAGCATAATCGGGATTTAGTTTTCTTGCTTCTTCAAAGAGATCAATCATATGCCCAATACCAAAGGCCAAACTTAAGATACCATGTTCTTTATTTAATAGTGCAGTGTTGGTAGCGAGCCAGAATATACATTCAACAGATTGACGCTTTGAAAGCTCAGCACATTTTTTTCCCGTTTTCACCCCGAGTCTAAAGTGCTTCTCTCTATTAGAGCTTTTTTTAAGAACATGACCTATATAATAATGGGCCATACTGATACGCCAGAGAGCATCGATACTATTGTTATTTTTAGTAAGAAATTTCTCATAGTTTTCAAGGGCCAAATAGACATTTGATAATTTTTCTCTTTGTTTATAAAACGAATCACCAATTTTAATTTCATTAGCAAATGATACTTGAAAAAATAAATAGAGTAATATGTTGACTATTTTCATCGAAGTTTCATTATATCACGATTTTGTTTTTGCATTAGATCCATTTTTAAAAGAAAATAGGTATAAGTACTAAAATCAGGGAGGATTTTTGAAGAAACTTGGATTAAGTTTATTATTTGTATTACTTACGATCACTCAAATCTCGGCCAAAAACTTTAAACTCACAGAAATAGAAGTCTACAATTCAGGAAGCGAAGAAATGATGAAAGGTGACTTAATGTTACAAGTAGACAAGCAAAATAGAATTGAAAAAGCTTTTGTTGCCGGACTTCCTATTAAGGTTTCACTTAATAAATTGGCCACAACGACTCCTAAGATTTTAAGAGTTTCTGCTTTTGGTCTACATATTGTAGATTTATATAGTAAGTACTTCACCGTTAAAGAAGGTGGAAGAATAAATCTTTCTTTCAAAGCAGTTGAAGGAGTTAAAGATAATTATAATTTAGATATGAAGTATAACTCTGGACATGGTAAATGGATGGTTTATAACAACGGAAGAATTGTTACCAAGCTTGTTGCAAGATTAGATATTAAGCCAGGGACAAGTGTTATCAAAATTTTAAAAAACCAACCAAAAGTCGAACACTCTTATCTTGTCTATTAGGGTAAATTCATTGAAGTTTGTAGATTTTTTAAATGAAGTTAAGGGGACAAATGTCCCCTTAGTTGATCAATATGGCGAATGGTTAGGATATGAAATTCTTGACTATGATTTAAATAAAAAAGTTGCCAGGACAACGATTAAAATTCGAAAAGAACATTTGTCTCCAAGTAATTCCGTTCATGGTGGTGTTGTCTCTGGCTTTTTAGATTTTTCTCTTGGCTGTGCTGTCTTTACAACTCTTGAAAAACTTGAACTGACGTCAACAGTAGATCTCAACGTAAAATATTTTAAACCTTTAAAAGAAGGTGATGAGGTAATCGCTGAGGCAAAGGTGTTGCATAAGGGAAGAACATTGTGTTCTGTTGTTGCTGAGTTATATAAAAAAGATGATTCTTCAAAAGTTGTGGCCATGGCGACAGGTACGTTTAATATCTATCAATATAAAATTACTTAATTCTCGTTTTGAAAATATTTACGAGCTCGTCTATCGTTTCGCTTGTGTGATAGTCATTTTGTAAGTTGTTTTTTACACAATGTTGAATATGTTTTTCTAATAAAGATGTTTCAAGTCCTCTGATGGCAGAAGTAATGGCCTTTGTTTGAATTAAGATTTCTGGGCAGTAAGCCTTTTCTTCAATCATCTTTTTGACTCCCTCTAGTTGGCCTATGAGTCTGTTGATACGGTTAATTTCATTTTTATGGCTTGGATGTTCCAATGTCACCTCAAAATAAAAAAAGTGGAAGGATATAAGAAAATAAAAGACCGACAAAATAAAAGAGAATACTTACCCAAAATATCTTCCATGCTAGTGGTTTTGTCGCTTCACAGACTGCTTTTTGTTCGGGATCGATAGGACAAGAGAGTCTATCGGCCCTTTTCATCATAAAATAAGAAAGAGCTAATAAAAATGCTGTGATGATAAAAAGTGTCGTTTTTCTTTCAATCAGCCAAATGACTTGAGGAAAGTTTGAGGTGAGGCTTGCAAAGGTAGCACCCATCCCAATGGAGACGAGAGTTACTGGAAGAGCACAGCAAAGTAGTGTACTGAGTGAGCCAAAGAGAGAAAAAAAGTTTAAAACTTTATTAAACATTTCGCTTTATTTTTTAGTTTCTTTCCAGGTTATTTTTCCTGCTTCATAACCAGCATCTTTGACTCTTTTTTTAATGTCATCATCAGAGATCGTTTTACTGAGTTTGACGAGAACAGTTTTCTTTTCTAAATCTACAATAATATCTTTCTCTGAGTCTTTTACAGCAGACTTGAAATGTTTTTTCATTCCGTAGACACACATCTGGCAAACCATGCCAGGAACTTCAACGACCACTTCTTTGGATTGAAGAGTGATAGATAAAGAGAGAAGAAAGAGAAGAATAATTTTTTTCATGAAAACCTCTAGTAATGAACCATTAAAGTTAAATAGGACTGACCTCTTGTTGAATATCCAATTTCCCACAGCACATTTTTATAAAAAAAGCGCATAAGAGGAGTGATAATGAGCTCTCTACTTTGTTCTTTAAAATAAAATGTTTGTAAAATTAGCCAACTTTGAAGAGTATTCATACCAGCAACATAAGGGGCAAATCCATAGCGAAACGTATAACTTAATCTTTCTTTATCGTCATAAAAATAACTTTTAGATTTAGCGACGACATAATGTTTTCTTGATTCCCAGTCGGCCATCATCATGAGGTTACCAACATTACCTTTTCCACTATCATCCTCATAGCGGCCACCGTGAGTACCAAAATATAGGTTTCCTTGTGAGTCATGTTGTAACCAACGTTTGGCAAGAACATTGACTCCGAAGGTGTAATCTTGATAATTATTATTGTTTTTAAAATGAGTACCATTGGCCACTAAGGCATAACGTGATGTAACCGAATGACCTAGGCGAAGCATATTCATTTTAGGCATAAAGGTTCCCTGATAAACCCAACCACCGCCATATATAACGGGATGTGCAAAAGAGGAAGTACTGAGAATTGATAATAAAAAGAAGATGATTTTCATGGTGAAACCATATACCCCATGGGGGTATATGGCAAGTGAGATTTATTGAACTGTTGTTTCTCTCTCGGTTTCCGTTTCAACTGTTTCTATGGCCGTTTCTTCGTCTTTTTTGCTCGATGCTTCAAGTGCATCTAGTCTTGATAGTATTGATGCAAGTTCACTTGGAGCGACACCAGATGCTCCCATTTCGCCCTTAGATCCTTTTGGTCCACGGGCACCTTTTTCACCTTTTGGACCGCGCGCTCCGGTCTCGCCTTTTAAGCCCTGAACACCTTGAGGACCAGTTTGCCCTGTTGCACCAGTATATCCCTGAGGACCTCTTGGCCCAACAGCTCCAACTGTTATGGCCATATTCGCCCATTTTCTTTCAAATCGATTTTCTTTAATTTTAGATTCGACCTTTAAAAGATAAGTTGCGGGAATAATATTATTAGGAAGTTTTACCTCAATAAAGTCGTTGTTCCATTCAACTATTTCATTTAAGCGAATATTACCAAGGGTAACTTTGCTCGCAAGTCCTAAGTCTTTTCCATAAATTCGTAAGGACTCTGGACCATTTACATTGACAACTTTTACTGCCAAAATTTTTGATGGTCTAAATTGTAAATCTCTTTCAGCGTTTGCACTAAAAGTTACGATTAAACTAAGTGTTAAAATTAAAATTAAGTTTTTCATGTTTTCTCTCCAATAAAATTTCAAATCCGTTTTTGTTAAATCGTTCCTTCGAGAGAGAAAGTACTAAATAAAACGCTCTAAAAGTCTTAGAGCGTCTGATTTTATATTATCAATTTGAGTCGAATAACTAGAGTTCTTCTCTTGTAATATCAAAGAGTTGTATAAGAAAGTTAAGTCTAGGGCTATGTTCAAAGCCTTCGAGAAGATAGCGATGATCAGCTAAGGTTATTTTAAAATTAGAAAGATTGTTCTGAGTCGGTTCTTTGTAGACACCCGTTAGAGAGTTTATAATTTGTTCGATGTCATAAACTTGCTCTTCATCCAAAAAGGTTTTACTCAGCTGTAGTGTTTGTTGAATTGTACGCAATTTAAACTTTATGAAATGAGGGGCATCTTCTTTACTAAAGTCACTTAAGCCTTCACTTAAATAATTATAATGAGGTATGACTTCTTCTTGAAAATATTTTGAGTTATTTTGCTTTACGAAAACTGCCAGGAGTTTAAGCACATACTGATCAATCGCATTATTTAGATTATGATTATTGGTTTTAGATTTTTCCCATAAAATTTTTATCTTATTTAAAAAATCTCGTTCTGCCCGATAACTACCAGCGATGAGTTTTTCAAATATTTCTTCATTAGAGCCAAGCAGTGAAATTAAATTAGTATAGAGTTTTTCAAAATCACTATTGATCTCGTTTTTTGTTATACCACAACGACTTCCCTCTGAATTAAAGAGACATCCAAATTCAGAAATTGTTTCTACTTTCGAATCATCAGTATCGTTTAATATTGTACATTGAAGCTGGTGCTCATCATAATAAGAATGTGAAACGACGACTTCACATTCTTTCTTTTTATCGTAATCAATGAGATGAGGAATTTTGTATTGACTTACTTTTTCTTGATCGTCCTCTTTTTCCCAGCACGAAAGACCTTGTTTGGTAAGGGCACAGCTTTTTTTATGACCTGAGAAGATGAGGTTTTCTTTTAGGTTATTAGGGATACTCGATTGCTTATAACGATCATAACCCCAACATTTTGAACCTTCATCTACAATATGAACACAGGTGTGCCACGAGCCAACACTTAGGAAATTTATATTTTTATCTTTTAAATCAAGAGGTACTGTAGCTTGACCGTAATTATTAGATCCCCAACAAAAAAGACCATTTTCAGCTAGAGCACAGGTATGATTTCTTGCGGTTGATAAGAAATAAGGATTTTTAATATTTGTCGGTATATCCAACTGGCCCTCATCATTTTTACCCCAGCACTTAACTTTATTTTCATCGATAACACAGGCATGAGAATGACCAGTAACAATTTGCTGAGCATTTTTTATTTCACGATTATAGCGAACCACTTGGTGAATAAAGTCATTATGACATTTGGCCCTTCCGTCAGTTTTAATAACACAAACCTCTTCTGCTCCAACGTCAAAATCTTTTACATCTTCTATCGTGTGTTGCTCGTAATCTCCCCAGCAAAAAAGTGTATTTGTACTATCAAGAGCACAGATTTCGCTTTGGCCTGAAGCTACTTTAACTATTTTATTTTCAACTCTTTTGGAATCCAAAAAAGGACTAGCGATGGCATTACCGTCACAATAGAGACCTTCTTCTGTGATGATACAGTGATGTCTTGACCCAATCGAGATTTGAGAAGATAGCTCAATCAGTAGTTTCATTTCTTTACTACCAACATATTTTTTTATGATGGGGTCATACTCTTCTACTAAGGGAGCCTGTCCGAAAGGTGCAAGAGACTGAAGTATTTCTTTATTATATTTTTCTAGAAGAAACTCACTGACTGGTTCAAAATTCTCCTTACAAGACTTTGTTTGACAATATTCGTTCAGACAAGCAGTTTTAAATTCACAATAATTAAATACAGGATTGTAATACTCATCTTGATAAGTATAAGAACTGAGGTCACCAAAAACATTTTCCTTGTTACATTCACTGCGACTTTTATTTTCATCTAAACACAAATTAGTATTGTAACTATATTCACTTGCTTCAAACTGAGTACCTTCTCCCCAACAAAGTAAACCATGTTGATCTAAGGCACAGGTTTTATTATCTTTAGCAATCACATGATAGGGATTGTGAAGTTGCTCTGGCACATTACTTTGTCCATAGCTATTACTTCCCCAGCAAACAACTTCATTGCCAGAGGTCTTTTTATCGATCACACATGTGTGACGGTCTCCAACACTAACAATTTGAGGATTGATAACGTGAGAGGGGACTTTTGTTCGGCCATGACCAGGATAACCCCAGCACTTTACACCTTCTTGATCTAATGCACATGTATGAAAACGTTGAGTATCAATATAATAAGGGTTTTTAAGAGGGGGGATATTTAATTCACCATTAGAGTTATCTCCCCAACACTGAACACCAGAGTCATCAATGGCACAAGAATGCCTTTTTCCCATGGCAACCATTTTAGGGTTTTGAAAACTTTTCGGTACACTTAGCTCTCCTAGTGAATCAAGACACTTAATTTCATTATTGGAAATGGCACATACATTGTCTCCCTTTGTCGTTACAAAAGAGACATTTTCAAGATTGAGTTTATAATTTGGAGTTTGATACTCATAATCGTCATTGGATCTATGAACAAAATCCCAAATACAATCTCCTACTTCACCATCATTTATGTCTTCATATGAAACTAAAAATTTATTAAATACTAATTTAAGTTCATCGATGGATCCTTTACTCGGATGGTATTCTAAACACCTTGAAAAATAGTCTTCATGTTTTTTAATTCCTTCCTCCATGATTTTATATAAACCATGATAGACTTCTAATTTTGGTCTTAGATAATAATGAGCTGAATTATTACTTTGAATAAAATTAAAAAGTGAGAATTCAAAAATATCATCTTTTTTAAAGCTCTTTAAAAGTGGAATTTTTTCTGTCTCTTCTTTCTCATTATACTTAGCAATAAGATGATTAGTGTATTCGACGATCTCTTGACTGCTGATTAAGTTAGTTGTTTTTGTTAAATAGCGTTGAAATTCGTTTAATGCCTCAATAAAGCGACCTGTGATGTCTGTATATTCTCTAATCTCTTCATCTAGAGACAAATACCAATCCGAATATTCTTTAGAAAAGGACTTTCTACTAATTTCAGGGATTTCCTTTTTTAAGGAAAACTCTTTTGTCGCATATTTTGTATAAGCCTTAAAGACCTCATAATTTTGCTTAGATTCTTTTATAAGTGAAGAAAGATGATCAATCTTACGCCAAAAGCCAATTTCATGTAGGTCTTTATTTCTTCCGACACAATAGGCTTCTTTTTCAATTAAAAAACAAGTTTTCCAACTCCCCGTACTCACCATTGTGGGAGTAATATTGGGAACTGACTGCATAAAGTCGGCGTCACCAATTCTTGGACGGCCGTAATCGTCTTCTCCCCAACATTTTAAGTTCTCTTGATCAATAAGACACATGCTTGACTTGACCATGGACACCTTATGAAATAGTTGAATATCTTTTTGTGTAAAGGCAAAAATGATTGATGGAAATAATGTTATTAAAAAAATAATACTTTTCATAAATTACCTAAAAAGCTTCTCTAGTTGCTCTAGCTCTATTTCTAACTCTAAGGCCAAGTCGAAATCATAATTGTATAAATACTGCCAATACCGTGGACTATTTTTCGAGTTAAACTCCTCAAGAGTGAAGGTTAGACTTGATTCTAAAATGAGTAGCTTGTTATAAAGAGACTTTCTCCAAAGTGATAAATCATAGTTGTTTTCATCAATTCTACTTAGAATCATTTTTACTTTATCAGCTTGATTGAGAATACTCTGTATTCTGGCATCGATCTGACTTACATCGCCTCTAAATACGAGAGGAGTATATTGATCTCTAAGCCATAAAGTGATGAGCTGATCAAAAGAAGAAAGTGAAATGGATTCGTCTCCACTTTGATTCGTCATTTGAATAATATAAAGCTCTTGTCCTTGGAGAAGCCAGTGGTACCATCTTTTAATGAGTGGTGAGTTTATTTTCTCAATGGTTCTTTTTAGTTCATCAGAAGAATTCAGTGAGATTTTTATTGCTGTAATTCCATTTTCATTTTCGCTGACTCCATCTCCACCAATTCCTGTACCATCTGCACCACCTCTATTTAAGATAGCTGAATCAAGAGTTATTTTTTCAAAAACAAGCGGCCCAAGTTCAATATTTATTTGGTTCCGATGATTTAGTGATCTAACAAATCGCACCTCATCGTCACGCTCTTGATTAGACCACCTTTTAATATCGCTTGATGATATTGCTAGAGTTAAGTCATTTGATGAGGTATCACTTTTACGTGATCTTGTTTCTATACTAGTGGAGCGACCTGCTTCTCTTTTAAGATACTGATGAGATAACATTCCAATAAAAGAATAAGCACGATTGTTTTTTTGAACCACAAGACCACCACTCATTCCAAACTCAACAGGTAAGTGAGAGATTTCAATGATAGACTCTAGTGCTGGAATAAGAGATCTCGTGCTGGTCTTTGTAATTAATTTTCCATCAGAGAGAATCTGTAATGAGTGAGAATTAGCAGGATAACCCAAAATGATAATATCTTGCCCTTCGCTGCTGGCACTTTTAAGCTCGATTGGTTGAATATTAAGATCCTGATTGAACTTTAATATTGCAAGACCGTGCTCAAAACTATTTTTCCTTAGAGCAACTTCAACCTCACCAATATATTCATTACTTGCTGTCATACAAACTTTATTTAAATTTTGAGGCATTAAAATGTGTTCTGAAGTAAGAACAATCTTCTCTCCCGCTATTTCTGTAACAAATCCACTTCCTTCAAATACAGGTGATTTATAGATACACGGATAAGACTTTATTTTGACAACAGCATTTTTTATCTGGTCTAGCGACTGCGCCTTGATACCAATTGAGAAAAGCAGAAGTAATATTATTTTAACCATAGATACCTCACAGCTTTTCCTTGTCCTTTTCTTTCGATGATTCCTTGGTCTTGCCAATCGTTGAGTATCCTTGTTGCTGTCGCTTTGGAAAAATTAAATATTTTTTGAAATTGCCCGCGATTAAACTCTACTGGGTGAATAAGCTTAATTGCATTAATACTAACAATTGATTCAGCTTTACTTTGCTTTTGTATTACCTTCTTAATAAGTTTTTTTGTTACTTTTGATTTTGCATAGGAATTTTCAATTTTGATGAGGTTTCTATCAAGTGAGCTGATAACTTTTCCATCTTTTAGAGATATCTCGATTTGTGGATAAAACTTCTTTGCTCTATTGAAAAGGTTATAAATTTGCCTTTTGTTTTCTCCGAAATTGTCTTGAATATCATCTAGTGAAAATATTCCTCGTTCATAAATTAAGAAAAACAATCTTGTGAGAAGAGGGGATTGGAGACAAGTTCCTTCCGGCATATTTTGTATTTCGTTTTTTGCTAAATCAATAATAATTTCTTTATTTTTATCACTCGAATGAATCTTTTTATTGAGAACAAGTGAGAGGTTAGGCAACAATAGTGTTCTTTTGTCTTCTTCTAATAATTTCTCAAAAATCGATGACTGCTTTTGCCCAGATTTTACACCACAATTAACGAGTGACCAGAGTTCTTGTTGTATTAAAAATTCTGACTCAAGAGTATTATAATTTTTCCCAGTCGCTTTTTGTAGATCCCTAATAAGGTCTTTAATCCTTGTTGTTGACTTTGGACTAAACATTCTAATCCAAAAAAGAGAATTTCTTAAAAGAAGCTTATTTTCAATACTGAGTTCATCTAAATCAAGAGCTTTTAAAATTGAGTCTAACGTTAGTTCAAGTTTTCTAATACTGATTTCTTTTTGACTGGCCATCCAGTACCAGGTCCAAAGGTATAAACGATCTATACCGTCACCAATTCTTTCAACAGATGTATCTGCAGGAATAAAAAATCCATTAATTGTTCTTAATCGATAAGAGCCTTGCCAAAGGTTTGCTTGATTAGAAAAAATGCTTTGATAAAAGTCGATATTATTTATTCGATCGATCATATAGGGGAGATGAGAAACAAAGCAGGCAAAAAAATCTGATTGTCCAATTTCCTCGTTTGTCTTGTTCCAATTTAACTTACCATGTTGGTAAAAACTCTTTCTGAGTAAGTAAGCATCATATTGTTGTCTAATATGTTTATGTTTTCTGGGGGCCAAACTCTCTAATTCTCTCTCTAATTTTATTTCAATCTGTTCTCTTTCCATATCTAATGCTTCAAGACACCACAAGAGATTTGATAGGGAGTATATTTTTTCATGAGTTTTCTGTGCCAGCTTTTCAGCAAGAATAAAGGCATCAAGAGCACTAGGTATATCTTCGTGACACCAATGATCTAATCCAAGTTCAAACTGCATTTTAAAATTCAACGTATTTTTTAGTGCTGTATGCTTACGATAAGTCGAAGCAATCAATGAGCTTGATTTTTGTAATTTATTATTGGCCCTTAATAGACTTGATTTTAAGAGAAGCATCTCTAAATAAAGATCGTAATCGTCTTTTTTGATATATCGAAGTTCTGCAGGATTGAGTTCACCCCACGACTTTTCAACTTTTATTGAGGCCATTCCTTGTTGAGCGGCCAAAATATTTTGGTTCCAGCGCTCTAACCATATGTGATCGAGTGAAGCTACTGACATGTAACACCTTCATCAGATAATCGATCTAATTGAGAATATTCAGCATAGAATCCTGTTTGACCTTGAATATCTAAAATCAGCTCTCTTGCAAGATTGTCGTTATTAACTTGATAAAAGACCTCATAGACTTCTCTAATGGCATTAATGGCCTTAGAGGCTTGTAAAAATGTACAAATATTATCTCCATCTTCAACTTTGGCAATAGCGATGGTTCTTCCGATTAGAGGTAATATTTCACTAAGTTTAGCTTTTGCGTTTTCATCATTAACAAAATTAAGAAGTGATCGAATAGATTTTTCAATTTGGATAAACGTATCAAAAGTAATTGTTAAGTTTGGATCTTCTTTAAAACCATAAACCTTTAAGGTATTTTGATAACTCGAATAAAGTTCTTTGATGGCATCTTCAGTTAGGGGAGTGTGGATCGATAAATAAGATGGTTGCTCACCCCATCCAAAAAACTCTTTTGAGTGACGATACTGAATCATGAGTTTTTGCATGAGCAGTAACGTTTGTAATGTAATGGGAGCAATATCCAGCTCTTTATTTTCTTTAATATCTTCACTTACGTTTTTGATCGCTTTTTTGATGAGTAAAATTCGAGCAAAGTCTTCTTGGACAACAGTATATGAAATTTCATCTAGTAGCTGGTTTTGACTTTCTAATAACGTGAGTATTTGTTGATCGAGCGTTTCGACCGCATTAATAGAAATAAATGTCAGGCAAAGTGCCATTATCTTAATAAACTTCATCATTCTCATTTTTAATTGTTATGCATAGTGTTATAGCTTAATGTTTCGTTAGACTCAATGATTTTCTCTTATAAAAATGAGTCTTATAAACTACTGTAATTAAACAGCTTTTTTATAAGACTCATTGTAAAACTTACATACAGTTAAACTTTGATAATCACTTTTACATCTCGGCCTTCATTTCATTAAGAAGCTCATCAGTGGCAACATAAATTCCCTTGTAGGTCTTTTTCATATGCTCATCTTCACTGTTAAAGCCCATGAACTTGCTATCGACACTTGAAATCTCTTCACCCATTTCTGAAATTCTCAATATGGATTCATCTCGATTTGGTTCAAGGACTTCTAAAATGACATTTGATTGGAATTTTAAATCACCAAAGCCAATACCAAGGACTTTAAATTGATTTACATGAGTAATAATTCTCGCCGTAACGATGGCATCCACTCCTAGCTCTTTAGCGAGTTTTCTTTTGTCATTAATATCTGCTTGATGGATATAATACGTCTGTGGAATTCGACTTCTCTCTAAACGATCATTACCACCTCTAAGTGGGGGAACTCCCGTTTGAACTGTTTTCTTTTTCATTTGATACATACGACTGATCGTTGGACTTCTTACGACTTTACTATAAGGAACAAATTGCCAACCGGTCATGGCCTCAATTTTTTTGGTGAGGTCATTATAGGTTTGTTTAGAAACAAGATTTTCATCGATACTTTTAATAATTTTTCCATAACCATCATCGCGTTCTGAACCCGTTAAAACATGGGCGAGTAGGTTCTTTCCTGTTAAAGGTTTTTTGTAATCGACGGTGTAGCCAACCAGTGCTACTTTTTTTACTTGTTTTAAGGCTTCCTTATCGACTTTTTTAGTAAATGAAGAACAACCAAGTAGTAATGCTAAAATAAATAAACTTAAAATTTTCATCTTTCCTCCAGTTTAAGAATGGAGGAAAGATACATGAAGTCATTTAGCTTATTAGGTCATCATGAGGATTTTACAGCTAGATTTTGAGTCGAATAACTAGCGATCTAGCTCAATTAGATAGGCAAGAGATAGCTTTGTAAACTTAACTGCGTGTAATGAGTTGTTTTTTAACGTTTTAAAGGTATCGTGGCGGGTATGAATTTTTGAATTCATATCTCTTTTTTTAGACTCAAAAGGGGTCGATGCAGCAAAGCCATTGGCCGTCCATGAGGCGTGATCCGAACAGGCATATCCACATTTGTCGGTATCCCATTTTAGGTTTGGAAGATACTGATCGATGAGATTCCCAAGAAACATATTTTGCTGCTCATTTGTGTAGTCTGTAATGAGGACGATATCGACATCACTACCTTTTAAATTTGTCATATCTAGTTGTAAAACTCCGACGACGTCTTTCCCTTGTTCTTTGAACTTACTAGCAATTTCATTGGAGCCTAAGAGTCCGGCTTCCTCTGCAGCATAACCCATAAACATTAAAGTCTTCTCTGGGCGGTAGTTATTCTCCATGAGAACACGAATGACTTCTGTTATGGTCGCAATTCCTGAAGCATTATCATCTGCTCCGGGGGCTTTTACATACTTACCACCCATAAAGCCAGCTGTGGAATCAGCATGTCCACCGATAACAATGATTTCATCACTTTTGCCTTTTATTTCCATGATCACACTTGGTTGAGGCCATCGATGTTGCCATTTTTTTACTTCAATATCAGTTCTGGTACCGGCCAATTCTTTCCATCTCTCATAAATCCACTCTGAAGACTCGACACCATATTTAGATTTGTAATAACGGTTACGATAACTCGAAAGTTTAATAATCATATTACTGATATTTGCTTCGTTTACTTGCCCCATGAAATTATTAACAAGGGGAGCTTCCGTAAGAGAATAATCGTTAAACATCGGTGCAAAAGAGACTGGGTTTGAAGGAGATTCCACCATATCAATCGCTTTTGTAATGTTTTTATGTCTAATAAAGCCACCACAGCGCTTAAACTCTTTATGCATAAACTCTGAAAGGATAGGGAGGGCGGCTTCTTTCACTTTTAAAAGAGACTTCTCTTCATTGATATGAATGACTTCTATAGCTCCCATAAAAATACTTTCTCTTGAATGAGAGATAAAGTCTGAGCCTACAGTTACAAAAATATTTTCAGAGTTTCGTAATTCTTCTTGAGAAATTTTAGGATAATCTGTGTGAGAAAAAACAGATAATGATAAGACCAATAATCCTATTGCTAACTTCATGGACCCTCCTGGTTCACGATTTTGAGATATAGTTTATTTTATCAAAAAGTAAAAATTGATGAGAATTATTGGCCGTTAATTACTTACACTCATGAAAGAACCCCGTATGATTTTATGAGTCATACGGGGGTATGATTAAAAGTGCCAATAAAGAGTCATGATATGTTCCATCGTGTCGACAGTTTTTCTAGGAACATATTGGTTTAAATAACCTGTAACAAATTTTGTATTGAAGGCATTAAAACCTACACCAACAAAAAATCTGTTTCTTTCAAATCGATCTTGGTTACGATCGTCTTCATCTGTTGCGTTAATAAAGACTTCGTCTGAAATAATACCAGTAAACGATGAAAACTCTCTGGTATACTTAAGAGAGTAACGAACTCTTATTGAGTCATTTGCGCTTCCCCTTAAGTCTCTTCCCTCTACTCTTACCCTGTGACCAAGCTTATTAATATTATCGTTGAAATAATTAATTCCATGTTGAAAGGTATATCTTTTTTCAACACTTGAGCCTGATTGAATAATTCCATAAAGGAAGCCTACATTTTGAGATTTCTCTGGATTGAGCTTGTATAAAATACCTGCTCTATAGAGAATCTGACCGACTTGGCCATTTTCAAAACTTGATCTAATTTGAGTTTCCATAGTACCTGTAAAGCTTTGGGATAGTGATTTTTTGGCATAAGTTCCAATCCACCATCCGTTTGCTGTTTCAGTCGCTTGGGAAAACGACATCACGATGAATGATGCCGCTAATACTAAAATCTTAAAGTTCATTTTCTATCCTTACTTGATTTCAGAAAGAAGACGAGGGTCTTTTACAATTGGTCTCACCCCGTGAGCTTTATTTTCATTAAACTTATTTCTCTTACACCATTTGTGAAGACTGTTAATATCCATTTTTTGACAAGACGGGCTTACATTCCACGTTACTTGTAAAGGAGAACATTTTTGCTCACTATAGCTTGGTCCTGTTGTCGATCCTAAAAATTGAACAGCATCACCTTTTGTTGGGATGGTCTTCGCTTGATAGTATCCACCTCTTTGTCTCTTATGGAGATCCATATCCATCATGTCAGTAGCACTTCTATCATTAACAAGTAAGTAAACCTGAGTTTCAACTCTTAACTGAGGGTTGGCACAGGCATCAGTTAAACAAGCACCAAGAGTTGGTCCTGGCTTGGTCGTACATGTGGTGTGAACCCAGTGGATTTCGATCGTGTCACCAGGTTTTACATTTTTACAGTCCATGGCCTTAGGAGCTTTAAGCTCTGCTTGAGAAAGTTTTGAGGTATCATTACATTGATAACCACCAAATTCTCCTTTTCCAGCGTAAACACTGAAGCCAGGTCCTTTGTGTTCTGCATTTTTATGAAAATGAATATTACATAAATTCATTTGCTCATAGGATGGGGCAAAACTAAAAACCACAGGGTTTGTACCTTTTTTACTGGTAATGTCTCTCGACGTTTGTGGGCCAAAGCCTTCACAGATTTTTGCTTGTACTCCAAAAGTTAGTAATAAAGCAGACAATAGAAATGTTTTTTTCATAATCTTCTCCTTGTTTTAGTAATTAAGAAAAATTACTAAGAATGTGTTTTAAAATATGATTGGGAATATTTTTCTTGCCAGTTACAAGATAGATTTCTTCGTAGACATCACTGAGTTCTCCAATTTTATATAATGTTTTATTTTTAACTTCTTCAGAGACAGTATGAGCAGCGGAAGCAAAGATACCAAGACCAGAATTTGCAATAAGTTTTTTCAAACTCACGTCTTGTATTTCCATTTGAATATTTAGATTGACTCCATTTAACTTTGCCCAATCTTCGAGATCATTTCTGAGTTTAAATCCAGAGGAAGGAAAAATGAGTGGTACTCCGGTAATTGATTGGGGAAAATTCTTTTTTAAATCTTTAAATTTCTCAGAGCCATAGAAATAAATATTCTTTTTCGATATTTTTTTAGATGTTAACTCTGTTGAGTTTTCACCATGGGGTAGAAAGGTCGTTAAAATAAGATCGAGTTTATGAGTTGTCAGTTCATTAACGAGAAAATCAAGTCCACCTTCAATCATTTTGATTTTACAGGGACCAAATTTTGAACTTGTCTTTACAAGTCTTGCAACAATATCTTTTGAAATGCTATCGAGGGCACCAATATGTAAACTTGGTAAAAAGTCTTGATGGTCTCCTTGAAGACTTTCAAGCATTTCGGTTCCCATGCTAAAAATATTTTTCGCGTATTCATAGGCCACCTTTCCTTGATTTGTTAACTCGAGTTTTTTCCCTCGTCTCGTAAAGAGATCGAAACCAAGACTATCTTCAAGGCTTTTAATTTGCGCACTCAAAGTTGGCTGGGCCATTTCAAGGCTCTCGGCGGCTTTAGAAATTGTGCCGTTGTCCACAACCTCTTTAAAGTAAAATAAATGGTGATAGTTAAATATTCTTCTCAAAACGTACTACTTTTATATATAGAAAATTTATATATCTGAATTCTAGTTATTTATAAATCAAATACAATAGATTTTTTCTATCTTAGACAATTTTAGAATAGAATATTTCTAAAGTGTTGAATATAGGCTTGAGTTTGTTCATAATAGTCTTTTAAAGGAAATTTTCGATGAAAGATTTAGTAAAAATATCACTTATTTTAACTCTCACAAGTTGTTCTATTTTAAATAAAGATATTGGACTCTATTCTTCTCAGTTAGATTTAAAACAGGCGAAAAGTATAAAAAGTGGTGATATTGGTGAGAGTGTAAAGCTTGAGCACTGTAATAGAATGTACTTTATTTTTCCAACTTCTCAAAAAAGTCAGTTTGATATTATTGATGATCTTATCGCACAAGATAAGAAGTATAACTCTTTAGTTGATGTGAATGTTGAAACAACCATGTTTATGATACCACCTCTTTACTCAAGTATTTGTCATTATGTTAAGGGTAAAAGAATTAATATTTCTGCTCAGTAGTATGTAATTTTTATATTTATCTAACAGAATTTATCTTAGACAAAATCGCCTTAATCGAAAATTATTTATAAAAATGTTACAAACCTTTAAAAAAGGAGGACTTATGAATATATCAGAAATAATGAACAACAAGCCTGTGCAAATACCGCAAAACAATACGGTAAAGGACGCAGCAAAAATTATGGCCGAGCAAGGACTATCTGCTCTTCCCATTGTTGATGACAATGAACAACTTGTAGGAGTCATTTCAGACTCAGACTTTATGGGAAAAGAAGTAGAAATACCTCATGCTATGGCCTCAGTTAGAGAAATCTTTAACGAAAACTATAGAGTCCATGATCTTCAAGAATTATCTATGAAAGTAAAAGATAAAGAACTTAAAGAAGTCATGACCAAAAATCCAAAGACTTTAGCTGTCGACAGTACTGTTAATGATGTTGCTGAGTTTATGATTAAGCATAATCTTGATCTTGTTCCTATTATGGAAGGTTCAAAATTAGCAGGTGTTGTTACAAGAAACGATATTGTTAAAGCTTTTGCACAGTAATTAATGCTTAAAACAGCATTAATTATATTTTTAGCATTATTTTTTATCTTTAATGGGGTGAACCACTTTATCAATCCATTGATCCTTGAAGAATATATGCATAAAAGACAAATTAAGTACGGCCCTCTTCTTGTAAAGTTAAGTGGATTTCTACTTATCGTATGTGGAGTGGGTCTTCTTTTCCCTTCGAGTTTTGTAAAAATTTCTTCTTCAGTCGCTCTAGCTGTTTTTGTACTCTTAGCAGCCTTTTTGGTTCATGCATTTTGGAAAGAAGAAGACAAAAGTCTACGGCTTTTAGAAACACAAAACTTCATTAAAAACTTCGTCATTTTTTTTGAAATGCTTTATCTTGCGAGTACCTTTAAATGAATATTTCAGCAATTGTGGCCATGGGGAAAAATAGAGTTATCGGAAAAAATAATTCGATGATGTGGTCAATACCTAGTGAACAAAAACATTATCTCGATATAGTCGGTGATAATCATTATTTATTGGGGCGAAAGAATTTTGAAGCAAACAAAACCTTTCATGAAAAAAGAAAGTCTCTAATTTTATCTAGAAATCAAAAACTCAGCTTGCCGCGTCCTTCTTTTTCAAGTTACGAAGCAGCACTGGAGTACTCTAAAAATCAAAATGAAAAAGAGTTATTTATCCTTGGTGGAGCACAAATTTACGAATTATCACTTCCTCATATCAATCGACTTTATCTCTCCATAGTCGACTATGAGCAAGAGGGAGATGCCTATTTTCCAGACCATACTCAATTTGATTGGAAGGTTGTTGAGAAAAAAACATTTCACAAAAATTCACATGATACGCCCATTGCTTGGGAGTTTTTACATCTCGAAAAACGTTAAGCTTTCTCTGCATTGAAGTTAATGATTTCTTCACCATTACTTCGATAATTGATTTCAATGGGGTTGCAGCAAACTTCGCAGTCTTCGATATAGTTTTGATTGTCATAAAGCTCTTCGAGAAGAAAAGAGATGGACTCAAAACAATAAGGACATTGGAAAAAATATTCTTTTTCGTTGTACATGAAATTATCTTAGCCCAATATTTATATTTTGTAAGATTCTTTCGCTAGACTCTTGTCTTTTATGAAAGTAACGTTTCACTATGTGTAGACTAGTACGATATTCAATCTCTATAGCAATTCTTTGGTGGTAAACCACGCCGTAGTTTTTTTTTAGTAGCTAAATTTTTTTAGGAGTTACCATGCTTAAAGTAATGATAATTGTACTTATCACAATATTTAATATCTATGCCAATGAAGACCTTTTAGGACGTTATCAACTAAATGTTTCGATCAATCAGTCTAACTTTACTGACTTTCTGATTATAAAAGAAGCAAAAGAAGGAGCACTTAGGGGAGAGTTTATTGTACCAAATGTTTTTCAAGCTCCTTTTTTGGGTAGTTATAAACCAAATAAAATAACGGGAGAATTTAGGGCAAGTGAAAATGGTCATACTTTCCAAGTGATTTTAGAATCAAAAATAAGCAATGATACTTGTTTTTTAATGGGAACCTTGTCTTCAGATGGAAATGTTTTTGGACATTTTACAGGAAGGAAAGCCGACTGCATTTAGTAAAAAAAAAGGATGATCAACACTGTTGAGTTGATCATCCTTTTAAGAACGTAATAATTTAAATTTTTTTAAGATGCCTTAAGAGTCTTTTTTCTTTCCGGCATTGGCATAACGAGAACCAAATTTCTTCTTAAATTTCTCAATTCTACCTTCGGTATCGAGAACTTTTTGCTTACCAGTATAAAAAGGGTGACTGGCCGAAGAAATGTCGATCTTATAAAGAGGATACTCTTTTCCGTCTTCCCAAGTGATTGTTTCACTTGTTGAAACTGTTGATCTTGTTAGGATCGCAAAGTCACAACTAATATCTTTGAAGACAACGGGACGGTAATTATCAGGGTGAATTCCAGCTTTCATATGTAAAATCCTTAGTTAGTCATTGCTTCTTATACAATGAAGATTTGCTGCGAATAGCCTCGTAATATCACTCATCTTGATAATTTAGTCAATATAACATTCTGATTTCAGTGGATTTTAAGGAAGAACTCATCTTTTTGGCTTGTGTTATTAGGTACTTAGCAGACCCATGGCCATCAAAACGAAAATAGCTGGTCTAAATCGCTCATGGTTTTAAACTCTAAATTGAGGCCATTGGGGTCTTCAATAAAGAATGTTCCTTGCTCACCCGTTTGTCCTTCAAACCGAAGATAAGGCTCAATGATAAATTTCACACCTGCTTTTTTAAATAATACTGCAAGCTCATCCCACTTTGTTCTCTCTAGAACAATCCCAAAATGAGGTACCGGCACATGTTTTCCATCTACGGGGTTAACGGGAGACTTAATAGCATCATCAACTTTATGAAAAACAACTTGGTGACCAAAAAAATCATAGTCAATGGATCTTTTGCTAAAGCGTCCATGTTTTAAACCCATTATTCCTTCATAAAATTCACGCGTTTTTTCTAAATCTGTCACTGGCATCGCCAAGTGAAATGGTCTTAAATTCATAATTAATTCTTTATATATATTTCGCTTAAAACTGATGAGTTATCAAAACAACTAAGAGTTTTCTTCAACAAACTCTTTTATACTATCAATATTTTCGAGAATATATTTAGCTTTGTTCACACCAAAACTAACAATCGTTCCATACTTTTCTATTTCATTACCTTCGTCATCAATTTTATAGATTTTGAAGATTTTGTTTCCTTTGTATTCGTCAGTCATTGTTTTGTGTGGTTGTAGATCGCTCATCTTTGTTCCTTTTGTTAGGCAAAATTTTAGATGTCATCGAAAAGAATTTCAAACGTTATATTGAGTAACGTTTGTTCGGTTCAATGAGATTTAAAGAGACTAGGAGGTGTAGGCATCATTCCGTGATAATCCATTATTGAAATAATTACTAAATCTTGGTCTGGTTTTATTGTTTGTTCTTTAATCTATTTTATAAAGCTTTGTTAATTTAATTGGAGACTTTATGGAAGTACAGCTCGATCAAATACAAAATATGATTTATGTCATTCGGGGACAAAATGTGATGCTCGATAGCAATTTGGCAAAGTTGTATGGAGTGGAAACGAAAAGGTTAAATGAGCAGGTTAGAAGAAACTTAAAAAGGTTTCCAGCTTATTTCATGTTCAAGCTTACAAAGGATGAGTTTGAAGCTTTGAGGTCGCAATTTGCGACCTCAAAGGAAGGTAAAGGGGGCCGAAGGTATGAACCTCTTGTTTTTACAGAGAATGGAGTTGCGATGATATCAACAGTTCTAAACTCTGAAGTCGCAATTGAGATTAATATTGCAATTATGAGAGTTTTCACCAGGCTTAGGAGTTTTTATGCATTTGAAGAGAGGATGGATAGAAAAGTGAATAAGCTGGAAGAGAATGTAACTCAGGTTTTTAAAGTAGTCTTTGAAAGGTTGGGTAACCTTGAGGATAAAGCTTTTAATCATAGAAAGAAAATTGGTTTTAAAATTTAAAAATAGGCACAAAAAAACAAGTAGTGAATCTGAAGGAAAAAATGGCGGGAGCGACGAGCTCCCTCCATAGGGTTTTGAAACCTGATTCAATTTAACAAGTTGGAATGATTTCAGTAGCTTATCTTATTCTTAACTTTCATTTTCTCTCATTATATTTCATGCTTTCTCATCAAGGGGTGGATCAAAAGTGGATCAAGGGGCGGGAGGAGGACGTCCCGAACCTTTAGTTTAGGGTCGAAATAAGTACTGGTAGCACCTATAAATATTTGTAATTATGATCTGTTGTAGATTTATATGGAAATATGACATTAAATAGTATATAATATTAAATGTCATACATTGAAAGGACGATAAGTATGATTAGAAAGTTTGTTGAAACTAGCATCTTTAAGAGTCTGATTGACCAAGAGGATGACAAGGAGCTTGAAAGACAGATTAAGAACGATATTTTAGAAAACCCTACTCGTGGTGATCTCGTTATTGGCACAGGTGGAATAAGAAAGTTTCGGGTAAGTGATAAAACTCGAAATAAGGGTAAAAGAGGCGGTTTTAGAGTTCTTTATTTGGATTTAGCTAAAGATGAAACAACCTACTTAATGCTTCTGTATAGCAAGGATATAAAAGATGACCTTGCTCCTGCTGAAAAGAAAGTATTAAAGAAAATTGTTGAGGGTATTAAACATGAGTATGAAAAAAAGAAAAAAAAATGAAGTAACAAGCGATAACTTCTCTGAGTTACTGCTGGCCAGTGCGGAAGAGGCCCTTGATCATGCGAGTGGAAAGGTGACTTTAAAGTCAGAAAGTTTAGAATTACCAGATGGGCCACCAAAGTATTCAAAAACAAAAATAAAAAAA
This sequence comes from bacterium, assembly GCA_030425045.1. Taxonomy (GTDB): domain Bacteria; phylum Bdellovibrionota; class Bacteriovoracia; order Bacteriovoracales; family Bacteriovoracaceae; genus JAUHVL01. Next base: position 34,663 of record JAUHVL010000008.1, on the reverse strand, counting down.
ATTAGAGAAAGTCTTCTTGAGGTGAGCCAGCCCGTTTTTGCTTCTATTTTAGCTTGTTCTCCAAGTGCCGTTAAAGCTTGGGAGCGTGGCGAAAATTCTCCTAATGGAGCAACGAGAAGACTACTGCAATTAATCGAGCGTGACCCTAAATATTTTCTAAAAAGCATATCTACGATGTAGTAAGTAATGGTACTTATTTCATAAATAAATGAGATTTCATTTATATTAAATAATGTGAGCAGGAGTACCTCAAGCTCTTTTAAGATTAATTTGATCTATATTTTCAATTAATAAGTTCAATGCTAAAAACTAACTCATGATTAAGGTATATTTGTTTTTAGTTACCTTTCTTCTTATTAGTTCCAATGCTAGTGCAATGAAGTCGGGACTTTTGATCCTCGATATGGAAAGCTATTTCATAATAGATTATAAGGGGGGAAGGGAATTAGCTCGACGAAACAAAGAGAAGCTTGAAGCGTTAATTGAAGAACAGGTTAGAGTTATAAGACTAGCGAAGAAAAACAATGTTCCTATATTAGCGACACTGTATGGAACTTGGGGTAACTTGCTTCCCGTTCTTAAGAGTGAGCTTAGTGGCTACCAAAACTTTACTATCATAAGAAAAGAATACAACGACCTTTTTTCTAATGGTTTAGGTAATGAGATCCATCGGAAGAAAGCACTTAATTTCTTAGATAAATATTTAATAGATAACCTTGTCGTTATGGGAGCAAATGGTGGTGCTTGTGTTCAGTCAACTATCATCGGTGCACTGAAAGAAAGTTATACTGTTAAAGCCTATCCAAAAGGAATTGCCGACTTTAATTACCACGAATATATATACCCGTATTACCTAAATGACTTCGCGAAGGTTGATGGTGAAAAATCTATCGACTTATCTCGTGAACACTATGAAGAACTAGGTACTTTGATAGATATTGAAAGGCTTTTTAATAATTAATCATACATACTTTTAATACCTATAAGATGTCAGCAAAGAAAATCCTCCTTTTGCTATTCTTTCAATACTTAAAAATAGTGGGGAATAAGTGTTTGAATGGGTATTCTTTAATAATTGTTAGGATTTACCTTCTCCCGCCAATCATTCTTAAAGATATAAAAATACTAATAGATTTAGTTCTAGATCCAACTTGATCCACCACTTTAAGTTAATAAATTCTTATTGAATAAAGTTGGAAATTAATGATTTAAATTGCTTATAAATTAAAATCGAAAATGGCGGGAGCGGAAAGCGACGAACCCTAGCGTCAAAGTGCGTAGAAAAGGATCAATGTCAGGGGAAAATCTGAACTCTCAAACTAAGAGATTAGGATAGAGTCGATTTTCCATCTTATTGCATCGGGACAAAATTTGTTGGAGATGGTAGAAGTTTTCAATCAAAATGGAGAGAAAGATGCCAATTCTTCACGTGAGAGCCTTGCCTCAAAAAGACAAAAGCAAAATCACATCAGCACTCAAAAAAACCTGTGTGGCCATCAGTGAGGTGTATGGTTGCAAACCACATCAAGTCTGGTCGACTTGGGAAGAAATCTCTCCGGGGTTCTATGTTGAGGGAGAAAATGAAGCAGTCGAACAACCAAGTGAAACTCATCCTCCAATTTGTGAACTCACTTGTTTTGAAGGGAAATCAGAAGAAGAAATTGAAAAAGTATTAACTGTAGCAGCGAACACCTTGAGTGAATCTCTTGGAATATCTGGAAATATTTTTATGACCTACAAAGAAGCAAAGTCTGGAAGAGTGATAGCCGGAAATGGAGTGGTAAGAAAGTGAGTGAAAAAATCTACAGATTTGTTTGTGATGGCATTGGCATCTATGAGGCTGTGGACAATCATTGCCCAAGAGATGACAGGAGAAGAGAGGGAAAGCCTGACGGCTCATGGCTGCCGAAAATAGGAACAGAGTATCCTGGAGCTATCTCATTTTGGACAGAGCGTGGTCTTGATAAGTATTTTTCGTCTGGATTACAAGAATGGCATCGTTTTGTAGTGAGGGAACCATTGGAAGTACTTGTTTCTGATCTTCCGACTAATCCATTGTATCAAGATAAGTTCCAAATAATTTGTGAATCTAATATAGAAGCGAAAAAGATTTCTTGGAATGACTTTGCTATTGAAAATAGTAAGTACCCTTTAGTGGATAAAGTTTTAGCTTACATTTTGAAGAGCAAGGGAAACAAGAAAGAAATACTGGTTTTTGAGCACGACAAAAAATGGAGTGAAGCTGGTCTCCAAGTACCTGCTGGTTCAGTGGATCCAGGAGAAGAAATTGAGAGAGCAGTACTTCGTGAGGCACAAGAAGAATCAGGACTAGAGAAAGTTAGAGTCATTAAAAAAATTGATGAGTACATAATGTACCGAAATACACACGAACAGTTTAACAGGCGTCATGTCTTCCTTCTTGAACCGACAACTGAAGTACAGGAAAGTTGGTCACACTCTGTGCAAGGAGATGGTATTGATAAAGGAATGAACTTCCACTTTTCTTGGATGCCTACTTCTGGGATAGAAACAAGTCTTGCAGGGAGTATGGGCTACTCTGCAAGAAGAATTAAGTAAAATCTAGAAACCAATCAAATTTGACAAATTTTTTGCTAAAACTTTGGGCCTTTTTCGTCAAAGCTAGTGATTATTTTTTCTATTTACGATTTTCGTATTGGGGATATATGGCCATGAAACAAAAGACTCCAAATTTGATTGATAAACTCTTACTAGGGTTAGACGACTCAATAAAAACTTCAAAAGACCTGATTCAATACTATGCAATTGATGAAAGCCAAGTTCACGTAGGTTTGACACCTTGTAGGGTACAAAACAACAACAGAGAGTCTCTCGTATAGTTTTAGTTTTTAAAAAGAGTTAGGCCGGACCCACAAATTGAACTTCTGGATTTGATTGGTAAAGAACTTTCTCTGGCAATTCTAGCTTTAAGCAGGAGAACATCTTCTTGGCGTTCTTTTTTATCTCTGTGAGTACATGGATTTCTTCATTTTTGACTTTCATTTCTACTACCGACAATTGTTTTAGCTCATCGAGACAGTCTGGATAGGATGCTTTTTTGTATTTCTTGCTGAGATTTATTGTCATTAATCGCCTTAGTATTAAAGCGAGAAAACAAATAAAGACATGGGATCTAATTCTTTTGGATCAAAGGTGGATCACGGAATCGTGCTTATAAAAAAAGTATCGAGAGGTGGATCAAAGTGGATCACGTTTTTTTAGGCGAAAAAAAAAGCCCTGTGATAACAAGGCTTTAGGATTATTTTTTAAGTAAATGGCGGGAGCGACGAGTTCCCTCCTTGGGGTTTTGAAACCTGATTAATTTTAACAAGTTGGAATGATTTCAAAAGCTTGGCCTTTTCTTAACTTTCATCTTCTCTCATCATATTTCATGTTTTCTCATCAAGAGGTGGATCAAAAGTGGATCAAGGGGCGGGGAGAGTTCGACTCGAACGTTATCTAATTTACACGTCATTATTGTTTTTGTTACATAATGTGGTATAATGTAATAGTGTTTGGGGAGAAGCTGTGATTGTTAGTTTTGAAGGAAAAGTTGCGAAAGACGTTTGGATGACAAATAAGTCCAAGTCTTTACCTAAAGAGTTATGGCTACGAGCAAAAGCACTACTGACAATTATGCATGCTACAAGCACATTGGAAGATTTAAAAATAAAAGGTGAGCCTCCTACTATTCGACTTCATAAATTAAAGGGAAATCGAAAAGAATATTGGAGTGTCACGATAAAATTACCTTGGTGTATAACCTTTAAGTTTAAAAATGGTGAATTCTCTGAGGTGAAGATCGAAAATTATCATCGAGGTTAGCTATGATTGAAAATCCATTACCATTACATCCAGGAAAAGTTCTTGCCGAAATTTATATGGCCGAGATGGAGCTTAACCAATCGACGTTAGCAAAGCTTTGTGGTTGTTCGCCTAGAAAAATTAATGAAATCGTAAATGGGAAAAGGGGAATCTCCCCATCTTTTGCTATTATTCTGGAAGATAAACTAGGGACAACGGCTGAAATGTGGGTGAGGATGCAGGCTGAGTATGATCTTTGGGAAGCTCGTCAGAAAGTTGCCTAATCCTTAGTGATTTAGAATTTCTTCATATAAAAAATACTTAAAGCAAGACGATGACGAAAATAGAAAAATCAAATTTTGTATCAATCATCTATAAAATAGGGGGAAAGTATTTCTACAGCAAAAGCTAGTCGAATGGATAAGCCGAAAAAATTTCAAAAAATCCTATAAGTGTGTGACAAATGAAGGGCTTTCTTTAAAGGTATAACCTTGAAGAGTCGACACTAATAAATGATTTCAGGTTGTTATCTCTCTTATAGTTAGTGCTTTAAAAACTTTCATGACAAAATATCGCAAATATGCTATATTGATAGAGTTACAGGGGATGTAATGAAGATAGAGATCGTAGATCAAGTTATAAAAATATTAAGGAATGAAACACGGGATATTCGTGAAGATTTGCAGGATATTCTTGAAAAACTAGAATTGGGTCTGACTCTAGGGCTTCCTCATGTTAGACCATTAACAGGCATACACTCGAACCTCTTTGAGATCAGAGTGAAGGATAAGAAGGGACAGTTTCGAGTGATCTACTTCGTGAAGAAAAAGGATGCTATCTATATTCTTCACGCATTTAGGAAGAAGACTCAGAAATTGCCAGAAAAAGAAAAGAAGTTAATCCTCAAAAGATTGAAGGAGATAAGATAATGGCCAAGACAAAAACTTACAAAGACGTAAAGACATTTTCTAAGGAAGTCCTTGGACTTGATGACTATGATAGCTGGCTCATTTCAACGAAAAACAAGATCATTGCCTCTATTGTGAAGGCCCGAAAGCAACAGTCCATTTCGCAAAAGGAATTAGCTGAGATGCTAGGAACGACTCAATCAGTTATCAGTAGAATTGAGAAGGGAACAAGCAGAAGCATAACTCTCGATTACTTGATGAGAGTGGTGACAGTTCTAGGGATTTCTCCAAATGTTACTTTGAAAAAAGCTGCCTAAGTTGGAATCAGGTTCATCTAGCCGTATTGATGAAATCGAAAAGAAGCTTGAGGAACTCAATGTTCAGAGGACTTCTTTACTCAAAGAACTAGGAACTCTCAAGAAAAGTAGCAACCTGAAAACTCCTCTCGTAGGCCGTGAACTAAATTTTCCAACCCCTAATACTCCAGAAGAAAAAGTACAGTTATTTCAAAGACTCTTCAGTTGCAGAAAAGATATTTTTCCTCGTTTCTGGGAAAATGAGAAAACTGGAAAGAAAGGCTATTCACCTGTCTGTACGAACGAATGGGTGAAGCCAATTTGCAATAAGCCCAAAGTAAAATGTTCTGAGCCAGCATCAGTCCTTTGTTCCTTTGGATGACATTTCCGTAAAAGGACATCTTCAAGGAGCACATATTGCAGGGACTTATGCTATTCGACCTGACAACACTTGTATCTTCTTGGCAGCTGATTTTGACAAGGCGACTTGGAAGAAAGATGCCTTAGCTTTTAAAAAAGCCGCTAGAGAATTTGGAATAGAGGCCTATGTAGAGATTTCTAAGTCTGGAAATGGTGCTCACGTCTGGATATTTTTCGATGAACCTGTTCTTGCAAATAAAGCAAGACAATTGGGGACTCTCATTCTTGTAAGAGCTTCCAGTCTGTGTCGTCAAATCAAGTTAAGCAGTCACGACCGCTTTTTTCCTAATCAAGATATTCTCCCTAAAGGTGGATTTGGTAACTTGATCGCACTCCCTCTTCAGAGAAAAGCAAGAGACATTGGAAATACTCTTTTTGTTGATGAAGATTTTCGACCTATTAAAGATCAATGGGGGCTGCTTGCTAAGGCCAGAGTTGTTTCTGCAAATGATGTGACTTCTATTTTATCTAAGAATATTCTCAAAGACTTAACTTTTTCTCCTGAAGACTTTGACCTTAAAGTCACTGAAAATGCTCTCGATTCAATCACTAAGAGATTAAAGTATGAGGAATTTACCGGAAGCGTAGATATTAGGCTTGGAGAACAGGTCTTCATTAACTTTGAAGGTATTCCTGATTTCTTGATTGGAGCTTTTAGAAGAACAGCAACATTTGCGAACCCTGAGTTCTACAAGAGACAGAGAATGAGGTTTTCAACCTGGGATACTCCCCGCTTCATCTGTTGTAGCGAAAACTTAGGCAACGAAATGTCCCTTCCAAGAGGAAAGTTTGAGGAGTGTGTCGAAATCGCAAATGAGGTTGGGGCAAACGTCAATATTTTTGATGAAAGAGGAAAACACAAAAAGCTTAGGACGAAATTTCAAGGAGAACTAAGGTCCGATCAGAAAAAGGCCATCAAAGAAATTTCGAGATTTGATACAGGAGTACTTGTCGCCCCTCCTGGTGTTGGTAAAACAGTGATGGGGTGTAACCTTATTGCCAAGAGAAAAGTTCCTACTCTAATTCTAGTCCATCGAAAGCCTTTAATGGAGCAATGGATTGAGAGAATAAAAGTGTTTTTGGATATCGACCCTAAAGAAATAGGTTCTTTCGGTGGAAGTAGAAAAAAGCCGAAAGGAAAAGTTGATGTAGCGATGCTGCAAACTTTGTCAAAATTAGAGGACAGTGAAGAACTGTTAAATAGTTATGGGCAAATAATTGTAGATGAATGTCACCATGTTCCGGCGGTCTCATTTGAAGCAGTGTTAAAACAAATTCCCGCTAAATATTTTCTCGGTTTAACGGCTACTCCATATCGAAAAGATGGTCATCAAGCAATTATTCATATGCAACTAGGCCCTACAAGATATGAAATGGAGGACTTTGGGGCTAAGAACTTGGAGAAAAAAGTATTTGTTCGAGAAACGGGATTTCAATTTTCAGAGACTCTTGAGAGGAGGCTTGAGATACACGAAATTTGGGATGAGATTGTTGCCCACGAAGGACGAACTCAAATGATTGTTGAGGACTTATCAAAGGAACTTGAAAACAACAGACATCCTTTGGTTATTTCAGAAAGAAAAGGCCATTTAGCAAATATTTCAAAGAAAATGAGCCTTGTTGTAAAAGGTAAAGCAAGAGAGTTCGTTCTTGTTGGAGATATGGGGAAGAAGCAGAAAAAAGAAATTTTAGAACAAATTCAAAAATGTGTTGAGAAGAAAGAATCTTTCTACATACTTTCGACAGGATCTTTTATTGGAGAAGGTTTTGATTTACCTGTTCTTGATTCTTTGTTTATCACGATGCCTGTCTCATTTAAAGGAAGAATGGTTCAGTATGCAGGAAGAATTCATAGACCCTTTGAAGGTAAAAAGGAAGTCCGAATTTTTGACTATCTCGATGCAAATAACGGACTTACAATTAAAATGTTCAAAAAAAGAATTCCTGTCTACAAGAAGATGGAATATGAAATAGTCACAGATAGTGGTCCAAAAGCAAATCAACTGCTTTTCCAAGTGAATATTTTCTCAGAGTTTTCACAAAGACATTAAAAACAATGCTTGAGCTATCTTCTGGGGAAGTATTTAGGGGAATTTGATGCTAATACTGGTGCTATGACTAAGCCTGCTAACCCTGCAAGAAGAGTGGAGCCATGAATGTATAGAGTGAAAAGAAGTATAACAGTATTCGAGAAAGGAGATGACGATTTCATTAAGGATGAGTTTGAACTCAGGGATATATGCTTGAGAGAGCTTCAGGATCTTTTCTCTGTTGATGATGAAAACCCAATGTATGATTGTTTTGAAATTACCGATAAAGAGGCTGGGTATTTTAAAGAGAAATATAATATTGAGTTTGATTTGGAAAAATATATTTATTATCTCGAATGCTACTCTGCTGATGATTGAATAGTTTTTTAATAATTCAAGTATCTATTAAAATTTAATATAGAATTCTCTCGGCGTGCTCTTTGAGAGTTTCTGGGTTTGAAATGTATTAAAGTTTGTTAATTTAAATATAGTAACCTGTATGCACGTCGTATTTTTCAATACTCCTTCTTCTCAAGAGATAGTTTAAAGCTTTAAAAAAAGAGGTGGATCATCGAAAATTTTTTGAATTTGTTAGGGTAAATCCGTCCCCGCCAATCGATTTTTTCAACGAGCTAAAAAACTGCACAAGAGGTGGATCAAAAGTGGATCACAGATAAAAATTATTCTTTAAAATTAGACACTTAGAGTAAATGGCGGGAGCGACGAGCTCCCTCCATAGGGTTATGAAACCTGATTAATTTTAACAAGTTGGAATGATTTCAAAAGCTTACCTTTTCTTTAACTTTCATCTTCTCTCATTATATTTCATGTTTTCTCATCAAGAGGTGGATCAAAAGTGGATCAAGGGGCGGGGAGAGTACGACTCGAACAATAATTATTTAAATCCTAAAAAGTTGTTAATCACTTTTAACCATTCTTTTTTATTTTTCACGAATAAGGGTTCATGCCTTGTATTCTCAAAGATAATGAACTTCTTTTCTTCAGAAGGTATTGCATCATAAACTAGCTTTGCATCTTCAAGTTTTGCTCTCTTGTCCAATTCACCATGTAAAAACAAAACGGGAATATATATATTTTTTGCAAAGTCTATAGGTTTCATATTAAAGCTGTTTATTGGGAGGATTCTATTGGCCCAGAACAACATTAGCTTTGGAAAAAATAATGAAGGTAGATTCATTAAATCAAAGCGGTTATTTATCGTTTGCTCGAGGTTCTTGTAAACGGAATCTAGGATGATCTTATCAGCTTTAGCACCAAGCTCACTTATCGATCTGGTTATCGAAGCTGCTCCTAATGATCTACCATAAAGTATGAGCTCACTAGGGTTGAAATTGGCAATAACATAATTAACAACTGTCCTCACATCGTGAGCTTCTAGATAACCGAAAGTAGTGTAATTTTGGTTTGATCCACCTGAACCTCTAAAATCAGGTAGTACAATATTATATCCTAGCTCATAAAACTCTTTAGCTTCATCAAGTAAGTGATCCTTAGATGCCATTGCTCCGTGAAAGAGACTTATATATTTACTTGAATTCGGATTTTCTATAACCCAAGTTTCTAATTCAATATTATTCTCTTTTATCAATAATGTTTTGAAGCTCAGATTATAGTCTTTTGGTGTTTTTTTATAATGAGGTTTTGGATTACTTATTCCAAAAATGATCAAGTTTAATTTATCAAGAAAACTATGTTTTTGAATTTTTGATCGCTGTTTTGTTGTATTTGAAAAGAAAATCATAGAGTTTGTTTGATTCCAAACGATAGAGTTTGTTAGTAGAAATATAATTAATATCGCAATAGCTATTTTACTTTTCATTTTTTTGGGGATTATTCAAAGAGATAAGAATAAATAATTATTAAAAACAAATTAAAAATTGATACTATTAAAAGTGATATATTTTTTAATGTAAACTCAAATGCCAGATTTCTTATACCAATTGATCTCGTCATAGGATTGGACGGTGTATGCCATGTAGTTTCGTATAAAGGATCATTTATAAAAAAATAATTATATCCAAAGATAAAAGTTATGAACTGTATTGGCAATACTACAAAAAGGCATATCTCTGAATAATTCATTTTCTCTTTTAGGGGTTGAAGCAAATAAGTGTACAGAATATAGTAAAAAATAATTTCAATAATAGTCCAAGATATTGATGCACTATTAATCAACGAAAATACAAATGCTGTTAAAAACATAGCAAGTGATACAGAAATTGTGATTTTGTTGGGTACAAAATTTATAAACTTAACTTTTAAAATTACCCGCCTCTTCCAGTTATGTATAAATATGTTTTTATATTTTAATATAACCTATAGTATAATTGGAATATATAAGTTTGAATCTGGAGAAAGTGTGAGACTTTTCTTATGGGTAATAATATTAAATTTGATGAATTCATCGTGTTCTACGAATAATGAGTTAATAAAAAATAATAGTTTAAATGTTTTAGAAGAGAAAAGCATAATAAAGGATAAGGAGTTTATAGGAGTTTTAAAATCAAATAAAAAACTTAGTAAAAGAGAAAAGTTTGTAAAATCTCTTCAAGAAGATCGAAATTATCTTTTAAATAAAATACTTGTTGAGAATAAAATTAAGATATTAGTTCAGGAAAATAGTGAAGAAAGAAACTCCTTACAACTTAAACGTTTTGATTTTTTACTTAAAGCCCCTTGGTATCGAACAGAATTAATTGCTGAAATTAATTATAAAGCAAGCTATCCTGCTCATTTTGGTAAAATCACAAATTGGAAAAGCTATTATCTTTGGAAAGTTGAAGGTTATCTCATTGTATTTGACAATTTATTTAAAGTAATTAAAAGATTTGATATTGAGCGAGATGGTAGTTACCTCGGAGCTACTGACGATTATCTAATTTTTTTAAAAAAAGAAAAATTAATATTTAGAAACAGCTCCATGGTGGAACTAGCAAATTCTTATCCTATCGATGATATAGCGGAATCCCTAAAAGAATTTGTGCATTTTAAAAATACTATTTTCTTTAGGCATACTAATTTGGTGAGAGATGTAGATGGTGACTTAAGGTTTTTAAACTCGAAAGTATATAAGTATAAAATATTAAGTTCTGGAAAAGTAAAAAAATCTGAAGAAGATGTAGATTTTGGTGTAAGGTATACTTGGGCGGGCTTAAAAAGTCATTGGATAGATAAATCATTAAGATTATGGGTTTCGCTTGGAAAAGTTGGTGACCTTAGGACAGGAAAATATCTCACAGTTGTAGAAGTTCGGAAACTAGGCGATATTGGGAATAGATATGAAGTATTTGCAGACTCATTAAGGGATCATCGAATATTTAAAAAGCTATCAAAGGAAGATGATTCATATTTTATTTATAAAAATATAACTTTAAATAATAGAAGAATTACAGATTCATTTATCGGTAAGATTAATATCAGTGAATATGAAGTTAACATAAGAAAAGAAAAAGACATTCCTCACTTGCATAGTCCTTATATGACTTTTATAAACAATAAAGTTATCGATTTTTCGCGTAATTTAAATTTTGATTGTTATTTTACAGTTTGGGACCTCGAGAAAAACAAATGGTTGTTTCAAGATAGATATTATGAATTGGAAAACTTTAAAGAAAAGCCTTTGGTGACCAAGGCTAATCAGTGTACAGGTAGAAAGTTTTTCATTTTGAAATTAAATTCTTAGGGTGAATGGCGGGAGCGACGAGTTCCCTCGATAGGGTTATAAAGCTCGATTAATTTAAACAAGTAGGAATGACTTCAAGAGTTTTGCCTTTTTTTAACTTTCATCTTCTCTCATCATATTTCATGTTTTCTCATCAAGGGGTGGGTCAAAAGTGGATCAAGTGGCGGGAGTAAGCAGACTCGAGCCTTAAACTAAGATGCTTTAATCCATTTCGTTTGAGGCTTTTTCTTACTGGTTGCACAGTCTTTAAGAAAAAGATTAATGAGTGTTTGATAAGGGATATCTGTTTCTTCAGCAAGGGCCTTGAAATATTCAATGACATTATCATCAAGCCTAATCGTTACTGATTTCTTGAGCTTTTTTGCATAAGGGTTTTTCTTTCCTTTCATTTTGGAAAAGTCATATTCTTTTTTCATTTTTTCCACCTTCCTGAAAAGTTCTTTTGTTCTTTCTTCGTAAGTTTTCTCGCTGATATTATTCGAATCGTATCGCCACCATCTCTTTCACAAAAACAGGTGACCAATAAATTAAGCTTCATACTAAAGCCAACTATTAGAAACCGATCTTCTTCTTTTGAGTGTTCAGGATCATCAAATACAATGGAGTCGTCTCTATAGAATAGATCCTTAGCCTCATCAAAACTGATTCCATGCTTTTCAATATTCTTTTTCTCTTTACGTTTATCCCACTCAAATTTCATGGTGATAGTATATCATATGTACAGTGTGCATACAAAAACAATTGCATTTTGTGTTGATAATGAGTGTCTAACAGCTTTTGAGTTTAGGTAGGCAATTAATATCATAGGGATTTGTGTATGATTAAGTATAATACAATTGGAATATATAGTTATGTTTATTGAGAAAACTTTTATTATATTTATTTTGTTTTTAATGGTTTCCCTCTCTGCTGTAGGTGCCTCTGGTGAAATGATTTGTGAGTGGGAGGTTGTAAAAAAAGTATCTGATACTCGTAGTATTACTAGACCTGTATGTAAATGTGGAGAAAAATTTAAATTTAATTCCTTAGGGATTACGAAAATTAAGAAAGGAGAACTGCAAAAGTATTGTGGTGAAAAGTTCATAATAAAAGAAAAATATGAGCCTGTAGCTAGAAATGGAAGGAAGATGATCCGTCAAAAACTATCAGTTGTTGATAGTAATCTACAGAGGATGCTGATTTCAATATCTTCAGTAAAGAACTTTGAGCTTCTAAAATACTTTTTAAACTCTCAAAATTACAATATGGCTTTACTTCATTGGTTATTAAAAATGAATAATCAAAGAAAATTTGAAGAAACTTATAACTATGTAAAAAAATTAAATATAGATAAGAAATATTTAAAAATACATCGTGAGGTACTACCCACATATTGGCCGATAACAAACAGATCTTCTAAAGAGGAAAGAGTTAAGTTAACAAAAAAGTTATTTTCAGAACAAATAGCTATTTATCAAAAATTAGGTTTTAATTTTAATACACCAATAGATTTAAGTTATCACGAAGAATTTCGAGAACATCAAAAAAATTTTGCTGATACCGTTGGAAACACTATTCTTCATGAAGCAATGTTTAAAACAAAAGATAAAGATTTGTTTGAGCTTTATTTTAATGAGTTAAAGAACTACGGTCTTAATTACAATATGAAAAATGATTTAGGCGAAACAGCTCTTCATCATGCTGCTATTTTTGGTAGGGTTGATTTAATTGATTTCTTAATAAGTAGTGGTGTTAGCCTAAATTCAGCTGATAATAGTGGTTTTACACCTCTAGATGTTTCAGTTCAATATGGTAATTTTGATTTTTATCTAAAGTTAAAAAAAGTTGGGGGTGTTTTTGGAAAAAATAAGAAAAAATTTATACCTAAATGGAGTATTTTGCCTTACCGAACTACTGAATTTATCCCAAGAAAGATAACAAAACTTAAAGAAATAAGATCTGAAGAAAGTTTTAAAGATTTAAACGAGTTTTATAAATTTTATATTAAATTTATGGATATAAATTATGAATTTCGAAAACTTAGTATAAAAACAGGAAAAGTCAGAGATTATAAAATGCTTGAGCGAGTATATGATGAAGGAAAAGTCTTCTTAAGTAACTATCGCAATAAAATTGAAGCAACTAAAAATATAAAAGAATTTATGTTAGGCAATTTTCCAAATAATGATTTTGAGCTTGTTGGAGTTTCAAAAGGTAATCTTTACACTCTTAGATTTTACGTTGAATTAAACAAATTTATAGAAAAATTAGTTTTTGAAGATGAAAATTGTAATCGAAAGAGAAGAGATAATTGTATTAGTAAAATTATTACATGGGATAATTATTATATAGGATACAGTAACGAACATTTGTCCTTGTTTGATAGATCATTTAATGAAGTAAAGAAATACATACCTAATGATTTTATTAAAGAGGTAAAAAGTAGTGGGCAAAATTTAATTGTAATTACAGATAAAAAAATAATTACTTTAGAAAAAGATTTAAGTGTAATTGATAGTTTAACCCTTTATGAAAAGAATGGTTTTTTGTTCTCTGCTAAAATATTCTTTGAAGATAATATTTTTGCTTATGGATCAAAGTGTGAACAGAGAATAATGTCTTTCCCTCCTATAGGGCCTGAATGTGATTATATCTTAAAGGTATTTAGTATAAATTCTAAAGGTAAGATAAGTGGTTTCGTAAGCAAGAACGCTTATCATTCAGAGTTTGACTTTAACTGGGTGGATAAAACTCGATTAAATACTTTGAGAGAAAATTCAAATTGTCAGTTTTTTAGATGTGATGATGAGAAAAAATGGTTTGCTACAGAAAGTAGAGATCGCAATGGAAAGTTATATAACCTTATTGAATTAAATAATTTGAAAAGTTTAGATTACATGATTGTTAAGCATTTATATAATGATTGGTTTCTACTAAAAAATGAGGAAAGTGAATTCTTGGGTCGTGTTAAATTAGTTTTCGGAAAAATAAGTTTTAAAGATGTTTTTAATGTTTCAACAGAAGATTTTAGAATAAACAACACAGCTAGAAACTCTAGTAATAACTTTTTAATTATTGGAGAGAATTTAATTATATTAGAAAATTATAAAATGTTGGCTGTTGACCTAAAAAATAAGAAAGAATTATTTTTTCATAATAAATATGATCTTTCTGGTTATACTAATTCATTTTTTGATAATTCATATACTCATATAATTAAGAATACATCGTTAAATAATAAATTTGATAAGTTAAGCGACATAGATAATAAAAAAGATTCTCTTTCAAATAAAATTGAAGAAAAACTACTTTTGTTTGGCAGTTATTTTTGGGAAATAACATCTATTTTATTTTTATTAATTTTAGGAATTTGCTTTTGGAAAAAAATAATCAAAGTTAAAAGTAGATCATGAAAAAATTTATTCTTTAAATTAAATGCTTAGAGTGAATAGCGATAGCGACGCCTGTCCGAACTCGATTCTTCAAAGTTTTTCTCTTCACTTAATTTTCAAGAAAGTAAAAACGTGACGTGGGTCACGTTTTTACGGCCAGGCAAACTCGCTTCGCTCGTTCAAGTCTCTAAATTGTGTTTTCAGGCATAAAAAAAGCTGAATCAAAGTTCAGGGTAGTGTCGCATCAGCAATAGATCAATATTTTCCCAGACCTCAAAACTCTGATCGGCCGATATAGTCGATGGATAGAAGATTTTCACTATCCTGAGGCAAGTAGTTTGGTCAAATTTGGACGATCAAAATTTAAAGCGGCGGTAATTTTAAAATGTATCCGTCTTTATCTCTCATATCCACTTTCTTATCGAGAAGTGGAAGAGATAATGAGAGAAGATAAAGAAGAAATTGATCACTCTACAATCAACCGCTGGGTTTTAAAGTTTACTCCTAAAATCTTGAGTAGATTTCAGAAAACGAAGTTATCTGTTGGTAAAAAATGGTATATGGACGAGACTTACGTTAAAGTTGCTGGTGAGTGGTGTTATCTTCTCAGGGCGGTGGATAGTGATGGTAGAACTATTGATTTTTATTTTTCAAAAAGAAGAAATAAGTCAGCAGCATATAAATTTCTAAAAAAAGCAGTGAAAAACAACGGTCTTCCGATTAAGGTCAATATCGACAAAAGTGGCGCTAACACTGCCGGAATTGAGCTTTTTAATAAAAGACATAATACGAATATCGAGATCGATAAAATTAAATATAAAAACAATATTGTTGAACAAGATCATCGAAAAATAAAACGACTGACTCGAAGCATGGGGTCGTTTAAGAAATTTACCTCGGCTCAAATAACTATAGCGGGAATTGAAATGATGAATATGTTAAAGAAAGGACAAGTTTATACTGGTGATCTTTTCTCGTTAGAATATGAGGATGATTTCTATGAAATTGCCCGTCAATAATACAAAAAAATCCAAATTTTGATCAATATAAATCTTAATAATTAAAGAACAGCTAGAAGCTTGGACAAAACTTTAATTCTATTTAAATATTTTGTGAATTTAATTAGTTTGAAATACTGCAAAGTGGTCAAACGTCAATAACCCCTATGGTAGCTGGTTTGAGGCCGCGACAGAACCGATCAAAGTGGATCACGTTTTTTTAGGCGAAAAAAAAGCCCTGTTATAACAAGGCTTTAGGATTATTTTTTAAGTAAATGGCGGGAGCGACGAGACTCGAACTCGCGACCTTCGGCGTGACAGGCCGATGTTGTAACCAACTCAACTACGCCCCCGTAATGTCTTCTGTGAAGGTTTTGGCAGTATAATGGAGATGAGTCTTGTTATCAAGATAAAAACATACGAAACATGATGATTGTGAGCAAACTTAAAAAACTATATTTAGCCGTGGTGGGGCTCACTTTATCGGTTAACTTGGTGCCTAGCTTTGAGGAGAGAAAAGAGAAAAAGACGATAATGGCGATGAGAGCAAAGTTGAGATAGCCCCATTGAAAGGGATGATAAAAGCTATCTAGGTTGGTTTTTATACTTTGTGAAGGCCCAACGGTCATAAAAGTTAAGAGCGCTGAAAGCGCACCTGCTGCCATGGCAGGGTTGCTATAAACAGAAAGCCAGGAAAAGGGGAGCCCATAAATGATCATCAAGGCCGGAACGATTACGACGCCCCCGCCCAATCCGCTTAGTCCAGCGATAAGGCCAGCAACAAACCCTGTGAAAAGAGTTTGGGGAACTTTTACGTTTATAGCGGGCTTCGATTTTCCTGGATCTTGTGTCTTCTTTTTTGAAAAGTATGTTCTTAGGATGACCAAGAGAAGAATAAGGGCAAAGAGCTTCTTTGCTGTCTGCTGATCAAAAAGATAGGTGAGCCGACTTCCTATCTGCCCACCAATAACCATCCCGAAGGATAGATAAAAAATCATTTTTAATTGTGGAACTTTACCCTTTAAGTAGAAATTATAACTATTTAAAAGTCCATTAAAAAATATGACTCCCATGCTGGTGGAGATAATGGTTTGGTGCGGGAGATCAGGGTAGATAAGATATAGTCCCGGAACCATCAGGACGCCGCCCCCGACGCCAAAAAATGACGAGATGAATCCTACCGCAAGGCTTAAAAGTATAAGAATAACCATATATTTTTAACTTTACTTTAATCAGTGTAATATTGTCTTTATGGAATTTCTGAACTCCTTTTGGAGCTACTTACAAATGACCGCCCCTTACCTCATGCTTGGCATGGGAATGGCCGGCTTAATTCATATCTTTTTAAGTGTAGAGAAAGTTGAATCTCATCTTGGGAAAGGTAAACCTTGGGCGATTATCAAAGCGTCTCTTTTTGGCGTTCCATTACCGCTGTGTTCGTGTTCCGTTATTCCAACTGCGATTGCTCTTAGAAAAAAAGGGGCAAGTAATTCTGCCACGTCCTCTTTTTTGGTGTCGACTCCTGAGACGGGAGTTGATTCGATCGCTGTCACTTATGGCCTAATGGATTTACCCATGGCCGTGATGAGACCACTCTTTGCTTTTGTTACCGCTTCAACTGTTGGAGTTGTTCATCGACTTTTTAATGAAGATTTTGAAGTAAAAGAAGAAGAGAAAGCACCTTGTTGTAGTAAAAATAAAAAACAAGATAAGTCTCTGCTCGATGGAATAAAGTATGGCTACTTTACATTATTAGAAGATATTGCTGTTTGGCTTACTTTCGGACTTATCGCTGGGGCCTGTATTGATTGGTTTTTTCCTGCAGCTTCTCTTGAAGGATGGAATGGCCTATGGGGAAGAGTGGCCTTGATGACAATTGGAACCGCCCTTTATATTTGTGCTTCGGCATCGACACCGATCGCAGCTTCTTTAATCTTAAAAGGGATGAGTCCAGGAACGGCGATGCTTATTCTCTTAACGGGACCTGCGACAAACCTTTCTTCAATTCTTGTTTTACAAAAATACCTCGGCAAGAAAGGAATCATTTTAAATATTATTGTTATCATGATTGTCTCTTTGATTCTTTCTTATGTCGTCGACTTTCTCTACAGTAGTTTTAACTGGCCACTGACAATGAAGCTCGCCGGACATCACCATCACGAGCATACAAATTATTTTCTTCTCGCCATTACCGTTGTGTTTTGTTTGCTCCTTGTAAGAGCACTTTTTAAGAGACTCGTAAAATGAAAGTTTTCATTACGGGGGGAACAACAGGTATTGGCCTTGAGCTTGCCCGCCAGTATTTAGCTGACGGCCATGTCGTTGGTGTATGCGGTAGAGACTTAACAAAACTTCCTCAAGAGCTAAAAGATAAATTGAAATCCTATCAATTATCTGTGACAGATAAAAAATCCTTAGATGAAGCCATTAGTGATTTTGGTAGAGATGGTCTCGATATTGTCATCGCTAATGCGGGACGCTCTGTTGGCGTGAAAGAGAAGATGGCCGACTGGTCTAAAGCATATGACGTGATGGATACAAATGTTTACGGAGTCATGTACGCTTTTGAAAGTGCCTTAAAGATCATGACATCTCAGAAGTCGGGTCATTTGGTGGCCATTTCATCTGTGGCGGGGTTTGTGGGACTGGCCGGAGCAGCTTCTTATAGCGCTTCGAAGGCAGCAGTCACAACGTTTTGTGAATCAATTTCTCTAGATTACAAATCTGATAATATTAATGTCACTTGTATTTGCCCTGGTTTTATTGATACACCTCTCACCAAGCAAAATAATCATCCCATGCCATTTTTAATGTCTGCTTCAAAAGGAGCGGCTCTTATTAGAGCAGCGATAGAAAGAAAAAAGTTACGTTATATTTTTCCATGGCAAATGAATTTCTTAATGATGTTTTTAAGAATATTACCAAGAAAGGTTTACTATTTTATTATGTCTAACCAAACACTGAACTTTACAAAGAGTTGATTATGAAAAAAGTTTTTTTAGCACTAATTTTACTTTTAACAATTTCTTGTAAAAAAGAAGAAGTCAGCACAACTTCTACTCCCGATTTAAACCTTGGTGCCTCTAGTAGCACCGTTAACGATGACTTTTCTGATCTCAAGAAAAAAGAAGAAGACGAGTCCTGTGGTACAGAAAAAGACATTGAAAAAGAATTAATAGAACAACAAAAGAAAAAAGAATTTAAGCTGGGTGGAAGCTCAGACTGTACTATTCAGTAACATCGTTATTTTCGTGGAATTGAATATACTCTTCTTGATAGGCTAGTTTCGTTGTATCTGTAATTCTATCAACGTAGAGTTTGCCGAAGAGGTGATCAAGTTCGTGTTGAAAAACGGTGGCGAGAAAGCCCTCAATTTCTAGGCTTTGAGCATTTCCATTTATATCGAGAAAATCGACTTTTATCTTTCTTGGTCTTTCGACAAACCCTCTTAGAAAAGGCACTGATAAACATCCTTCCCAGAAGCCTTGAGTTGTCTCATCTAAAGTGGTGAGCACAGGGTTGATGATAACCAGGAGTTCACTCTCTTCAGCTTCAGGATAGCGTTCACTTTGAGAGAGGATTTCGATAAGAGCGACTTGTTTGGAAACGGCAATTTGAGGTGCGGCTATTCCGATCCCTTTTTGTTCTTTCATGGTATCGAGCATATCTTGTAAAAGCTGCTTGAATTCCTTTGTTTGAATTTCTTCAGGTTTCACAGTTTCTGCGACTTTTCTTAGGACGGGGTGCCCCATTCGAATGACTTCTTTTACTGCCATGGGTACAATCTTAACACAGAATCAGGAAGGGATATAGTCATGAAAGTGGTATTTGTTTGCCTTGGAAATATTTGTCGATCTCCAGCAGCAGAGGGTGTTTTTCTCGACTTATTAGTAAAGAAAAATTTAACAGATCATTATGTTGTCGACTCTGCAGGAACGGGGAGCTGGCATGTGGGTGAATTGCCTGATGCGAGAATGAGAGAACACGCCAAAAAAAGAGGGATCGATTTAAAGTCACGCTCAAGGCAATTTAAGCCGGAAGATTTTGATTTGTTTGATTATATTGTTGTGATGGATAAAAGTAATTATCAAAACGTGACAGCATTAACCAAGAAAGACGAAAATATTGAGAAGGTTGTTGAAATGGCCTCCTATGCAAAATCTCATGATGAAAATGAAGTGCCCGACCCTTATTATGGTGGGGATCAGGGATTTGAAAAAGTTCTCGATATGGTAACAGAAGGATGTGAAGAGCTCTTGTCAGAGCTTGAACAGAAAAGGAATCAGCGTTGAAAGTTTCAATTCCCATTGCAATTGGTGAACTTTTTGACAGGTTGAGTATTCTTATCATTAAAAAAGAGATGATTGAAGATAGAGAGAAACTTCAGCTGGTCGAGAAGGAATATGAGCTCTTAAAAGAAATTCTTCTGTCACAAAAACTTGAGGGCAGTGAAGAGCTTTTGAAAGAAATGACGGATGTAAATAAAATACTTTGGAAAATAGAAGACGATATAAGAGAAAAAGAAAGAGCAAAGTCTTTTGATGCTGAGTTTATTGAATTGGCGAGACAAGTTTATATTACTAATGATAAAAGATTTGATGTAAAAAATAAGATCAATAATAAGTATGGCTCTGAAATCAGAGAAGTTAAATCCTACGAAGAGTATTAATAAGAAAATTATAGAGGTAACGATAGATGAAAAAGAACAAACAACTTCCTTTGGATCAGAAATATGAACTTTATGAAGGCTCCGTACAAAACTTTGAAGTTGATATTGAGTTTATAAATAAAGAGTTTAAAAAAACATATGGAAAAAAGCCTCTTATCTTACGTGAAGATTTTGGTGGAACCGCGGCCATGGCCTGCTCTTGGACCACTCAGTCTGACGCTCATCAAGCTTGGGGGATTGATCTTGATCCAGAACCAATGGCCTACGGAAGAAAAGTTCATTATGAAAAATTAAATGACGATCAAAAGAGTCGAATGAATTATGTTCAAGGAAATGTACTTGATCGTTATCAATTCTCACCAGATGTTATTGTCGCTTTTAACTTTTCTTATTTCATATTTAAGAAAAGACAGCAATTGCTAGATTATTTTAAGGCCGTGAGAAAGGCCCTTCCAGAGCAGGGAGCGTTTTTTGTCGATATTTTTGGTGGTACTGATTGCAATCAAGAGCTTGAAGAAAAAACAAAATATGATAACCACACTTATTACTGGGATTGTGATTCTTATAATCCTTTAAATAATGAAGTTCAGTATTATATTCACTTCAAAGTTGGAGGAGTGAAGTATAAAAAGGTTTTCTCTTATGACTGGAGAATGTGGACTGTGAGAGAGGTCGTCGAAATTATGGAAGAGGCTGGATTTAAAACAGTCACAACTTATTGGGAAGAAGACGATGACGACGATGGTGGAAATGGAGAGTTTTACCGCTCTACTGTTGAAGAAAACTGTGACTCTTGGGTAACTTACGTCGTAGGCTGGGTTTAATTAAAAGTATAATTTTTCGAGCGATGAATTTTTAAACTTTGATAATTTATCACTTACAAGCTTTTCAATATTTTTATCTTCTTTTTGCTGAATGAGAATGACTTTAAAAGGCGTTGTCTCGTGAGTAACAAGATCAAGGAACGTGCTTAAATAAGAACTAAACTTATTATTATTGGGAATCATTCCAAGTTTTAGATCTCTACCAAAATTATTAGTCGTAAAAAGTGAAAAGTTACTTTCAGATTGATGGTGGTGAACTCCACTGGTAATTGTTCCATCAAAAAAATAATCTAACTCGTTAATAAGTGAGTTGTCTTCTGATTGTATTTGTTGAGCAACCCATATTATCCCCTTTGTGTTGAGGTCAATACTTTCTAATAAAATATTCGTATTAGCTTCGGGAGTTAATTCCATCTAAAACTCCATTGATAAAACGGTATGATTGAGCTGCACTATATGATTTGGCCAAGTTAATACATTCATTGATGATAACTTGCGGAGGGGTTTCTTTTGCAGAAAGTTCATAGGCGCCAATAAGTAAAATACAATAATCCATACGATCAAGTTTTTCTATTTTCCAGTCACCAATATGATTCGAAACAAGTTCATCCCATTTCTCTTGATCAGATAAAAGGTGGGTAATGATTTTCTTTCCAAAAAAGATAGCGTGATCATTTAGGGCGTTCTCGGGATGTTCATCATCTTCAACTTGATAGCTTTCAAGAAAGACAATAAGTTCGTCGTCAATATTATCAGGGGTGATCTTTGCCTTATTGTATAAAAACTTTAAAGCGAGCTCTCTTCCTCTAGTGCGGTCGTTGTTGCTCATTTATACTCTCATTTGTATTTGTTTGATGTTTCGTATGTTTGACGAGCTCACTGATAAAACTCTCAACGTCGCCAAAGTTCCAATAAAAAGAAGCAAAACGTACATAAGATACGGAATCTAATTTGTAGAGTTCCTCCATCACGAGGTTCCCTAAAATTTCTGCTGAAACTTCTTTTTTGAATAACTCTAAAAGCGATTTTTCTACCCTCGAGACAAGCTCATCAAGGCTTGTCATCGATACGTTTCTTTTTTCGCAAGCCTTAACAAGTCCTTTGATAATTTTTTCTCTGTTAAAGGGCTCTCTTCTTCCGTCTCTTTTAATTATTGCTGGTAATTGTACAATGATACTTTCATAAGTCGTAAATCGACGCTCACAAACCTCACATTCTCTTCGTCGTCTCGTGACTTTTCCTTGTTGGACAAGTCTTGTCTCTATGACTTTCGTTTCAAATGCTTGGCAATGAGGACAATTCATTTTTTACTGACCTTTATAAACCGGAAACTGCTTACAAAGTTCAACAACTGAAGCTGCCACTTTTTGGTGAAGGGCAGTGTCTTCAGGGTTTTTAAGAGTTTCAATAATCCAGTTGGCAACTTGTTTACAATGCTCTTCTTTAAATCCTCTTGTGGTAATCGCTGGAGTTCCAAGACGGATACCACTTGTCACAAAAGGAGATCTCGTATCACCAGGGATCATATTTTTATTACATGTGATATGTACTGTTTCGAGTAGTTTTTCAGACTCTTTGCCAGTCAGTTCAAAAGAATTGGTATCAACTAAAATAAGATGATTATCTGTTCCTCCAGAAACAACTTTGATTCCGTTTTCCGTTAAGGTATCGGCCAACGCCACAGCGTTTTTAACAACTTGAGATTGATATTCCTTATATTGGTCAGTCAGCGCCTCTTTAAAACATACAGCTTTTGCTGCAATGACATGCTCAAGTGGTCCACCTTGAATTCCTGGAAAAATATTAAAGTTAATTTTTTTAGCGAGCTCTTCATCATTCGTTAGGATGATTCCTCCTCTTGGTCCTCTTAATGTTTTGTGAGTCGTACTAGTCACAACATGAGCATGAGGAAAGGGAGAAGGATGAACACCTGCAGCTACCAGACCGGCAATATGGGCCATATCTACGAGTAGGTAGGCTCCTACGGAGTCGGCAATTTTTCTAAATTTTTCAAAATCGATTGTGCGCGCGTAAGCAGAAGCTCCTGCAACAATAAGCTTTGGTTTACTCTCGTTTGCGAGTCTTTGAATTTCATCGTAATCAAGAGTCTCTGTTTCGACATTGATTCCATATGAAACAATATTATAAAACTTTCCTGAGAAGTTGACGGGAGAACCGTGAGTGAGGTGACCACCTTGAGAGAGGTCCATTCCCATCACAGTGTCACCTGGTTCAATTAAGGCAAAATATGTCGCCATATTCGCACCTGAACCTGAGTGAGGCTGTACATTGGCATAGTCGCAATTAAAAAGTTTTTTAACTCGTTCGATAGCGAGAGACTCAATTGAGTCGACATGCTCACATCCACCATAATATCTTTTTTTAGGGTAACCTTCGGCATACTTGTTGGTTAGAATCGATCCTTGGGTGGCCATCACAGCGGGAGAGGCATAGTTTTCAGAGGCAATAAGCTCGATACCTTCTTCTTGTCTTCGCCTTTCAAGCTCAATAAAGTTAGCACATTCTGAGTCGATCTTATTCAGTTCAAAAGAGTCTTGATGAAACATATAATTCTCACTTAAATTTTTTGCCAAAGATGGCAGGTTTATTTCTAATCTACTCTTTTAAAGATCAAAGAGCTATTAGTACCACCAAACCCAAATGAATTATTGAGAGCATATTGAACTTGTTTATTTTGGGGCTTGAGGGCCGTGTAATTTAAATCACATTCAGGGTCAACATTATCCAAGTTGGCCGTTGGAGGAATAATTCCAGTGTGAAGGGCCATGATGCAATAAAGTGACTCGACTCCACCTGCAGCACCGAGAAGGTGCCCGATCATAGATTTTGTTGAAGAAACATTAAGGTTATAGGCGTGATCACCAAATGTTTTTTTGATGGCCTTAGTTTCTCCGATATCGCCAAGTGGGGTAGATGTCCCGTGAGCATTGATATAGCCGACCTGATCCGGGGTAATTCCAGCGTGAGCAAGAGCTTTTGTCATACATAATGATGCTCCTTCTCCTTCAGGGTGGGGAGCAGTAATGTGATAAGCATCTGAAGAGCTCGCAAAGCCAGAAACTTCGGCATAAATCTTGGCACCTCTCGCAACAGCTTTATCATAGTTTTCAAGAACAAGGACTCCTGCTCCTTCTCCCATAACAAATCCATTACGATCAATATCAAATGGTCTACTTGCTTTTTCAGGTTCGTCATTTCTTTTGCTGAGTGCTTTCATATTAGAAAAGCCGGCAATCGTAAGATTAGCCACAACTGATTCAC
This sequence comes from bacterium, assembly GCA_030425045.1. Lineage (GTDB taxonomy): Bacteria > Bdellovibrionota > Bacteriovoracia > Bacteriovoracales > Bacteriovoracaceae > JAUHVL01. The sequence continues at coordinate 10,340 of JAUHVL010000008.1, read as the reverse complement.
ATCCACCAGTCACAACAACATCATGTGTTCCACTGATGATTTCTTGAGCAGCAGCTGCAATTGAATGAGACGACGAAGCACAGGCACTCGAGACAGTGTAGTTAACACCTTTGATCCCAAAGATAATCGATGCTAAGCCACTGGCCATATTGGGAATAATGGCGGGGATAAAAAAGGGAGAGACTCTTCTCGGTCCTCTTTCAAGAAACGATTTATGGTTCGTTTCGATAAGAGGAAAGCCTCCCATTCCCACACCTAAGATACAACCCACCATATCTTCTTTGTAGCCTTGCCAATCACCTTTGAGACCTGCATTTGTAAGAGCTTCATCAACGGCCTTGATGGCAAAATGAATGAAGCGGTCATAACGAGGTTGTTCTTTTGCTGCCAAAAGATCTTCAGAAAGTGAGAAGTTTTTTACTTCTCCTGCAATTTTTACTGCAAGATTTTCTGTATCGATGGCCTCGATATGTGAAATACAGGATTTACCACTTGTAATGGTTTCCCAGTTTTGATTAAGGTCGAGACCGGCAGGAGAAACAATTCCTAAGCCGGTTACGGCTACTCTTTGACGGGTCATTATTTTACCTAAAATTAGTTTTTAGATTCTAAATATTTTACAACGTCGTTAACAGTCTTAAGACCTTCGGCATCTTCCTCTGGAATTTCAACACCAAACTCGTCTTCCATTTTCATCATAAGTTCTACGATATCGAGAGAGTCTAGATTGAGGTCATCTACAAAGCTTGTTTCTGGTTGAACTTTAGCGATGTCAACTTTAGTAGCGTCACTGATCAATTTAATAACTTTGTCCTGCATAATTTTCTCCTATTTAAATGCACAGTATATTACCGAAAAATAACTTAAATATACAAGCCACCATCGATTTTTATCACCTCTCCTGTAATATATGAAGAAGTATCACTCAAGAGAAAGTTAACAAGGTTGGAAACTTCTTCAGGAGTACCAAATCGGCCTGTGGGGATTTGTTCAAAATATGCTTCTTTTGTCTTTTCAGGAAGCTCATCCGTCATATCTGTAGAGATAAAACCAGGGCAGATGGCGTTTGCTCTAATTTTCTTACTTGCTAATTCTTTGGCGAGTGATTTGGTAAACCCAATCAATCCTGCTTTAGAAGCTGCGTACGCAACTTGTCCTGCATTTCCCATAAGCCCTACAACAGAACTTACATTTACAATACTAACAGGACCGGATTTGAGAAAGTTTCTCGTTAAGCATTGCGTGAGCATGATGGCACTTTTCAGGTTTGTATCGATAACTTGAGAGAGGTCACTTTCTTTGAGCCTCATAAGAAGTTGGTTTTTAGAGATACCAGCATTGTTGACAAGGCCTGTTATGGGACCATGGTTCTCTAGGTAGCCATCGATCGCTGTTTTTACCTGATCAAAATTTGTAATATCAAATTCGATCGCTTCAGCGCTACTTGCTCCTTTCGAGAGAAGCTCATCACAAATGGCCTTAGCTTGATCAATTTTTCCTTCTCGGTAATTAAAAACGATATGAGCTTTTTGTGCTGCTAAACCAAGAGCGATACTTTTACCAATACCTCTTGAAGCACCAGTGATTAGAATTCTTTTATCTGATAGGTCGTTATAGGTAGCGCTCATGCCAGATACTCCTCAATTTGTTCAAAAGCTCCCTCTCGATCAAGAGAGACAACCTTGATATTTGGATTAATTTTCCTCGCAAGTCCCGCTAAAATTCTCCCCGGTCCTACTTCAATACATAGTGTATCTTCTGGAAGTTGGGCAAAAGACTGTGTCCATCTCACGGTTCCTGCTACTTGTTTTATTAGATTTCTCTTAATGGTATTTCCCTCTGTTTCAACAACATATTGTTGAGCATCGATATTGGCGATATAGGGTAGTTTTGAGTTTTGAAAAGGAATCTTCTCTAGTTCAGCTTCGAGGTTCTCAGCAGCTGTTTTCATTAAAGGGGAGTGAAAAGGAGCAGACACTTTAAGTTCAACTTGTCTAAATGCACCTTCGTGATTTTTTTCAATCCATTCAATTGCAGCAGCACAGGCTTCTTTATGCCCGCTGATAACGATTTGATTTGGTTCATTAAAATTTGCTGGAGTGACTTGATATTCGTCGTTAGAAACTTCTTGGCAGGCTTTTTCGATGACTTCACCAGGAACTTTCATAATCGCGTGCATGCTCCCTTTTCCCACGGGGACAGCCGCTTGCATGAACTCACCTCTTTTGTGAACGGCGTAGACAGCGTCTTCAAAGTTAATAACACCTGCAGCGACAAGAGCAGAATATTCACCCACCGAATGTCCTAAAACAGAATGAATCGTCACATCTTTTCCTTCAAGAAATTGACTCAGCTTTTGAAAAAGAGCAATCGAGTAAGAAACGATAGCCGGTTGAGCATTACTTGTAAGAGTGAGGTCTTCGATTGGGCCTTCCATCATAATTTGAGTGAGTGAGTATCCCAATTTTTTATTAGCAGAATTAAAAAGCTCAAAGCTTGTATCATTCTCAAGATTTTTTCCCATCCCAACATATTGAGAACCTTGTCCGGGAAAGAGAAGTGTAATCGATTTTTTTGTCATGACGTTGACCTATGGTTAGTAGCGAAGAAGTGTAGCACCAAAAGTTAGCCCTGCTCCGAAAGCATCAAAGAGAACAATGTCTCCTCGTTTAATTCTTCCATCCATCACTGCTTCATGAAAAGCAATAGGAACAGTTGCTGCTGAAGTGTTACCGTAGTTTTCAATATTGACGATAACTTTTTCCATGGGAACACCGATAAGTCTCGCTGTTGTTTCAATGATTCTAATATTTGCTTGGTGAGGAACAACCCAATCGACATCTTCTAGTGAAAGACCTGCTTTCTTTAGCACGATTCGAGCGTTTTCAGCTAATGTTCTGGTCGCAACTTTGAACATCTCTCTACCTTTCATTCTCATGAAATGTTCACCGGCAGCGATATGTTCTGCTGTCAAAGGAGTTACGGCTCCACCAATAGGTTGGTCAAAAAATTCAGCTCCAGAACCATCGGTTCCTAAATGTGTTGCCAGTACCTCAGAGGTTTCACCTTCTTCGGCAGCACCAAAAATGGCACAACCACAACCATCACCAAAAAGGATACAGATCGTTCTATCACTCCAATCAATTTCACGACTGAGCATTTCTGATCCAACAACAAGAACTTTTTTGGCCATTCCCGTTTTGATAAATGAGTCGGCCATATTAGCGCCATAAACAAACCCCGAGCAGGCAACAGCGATATCCATGGCCGCACATTGATTCGTAATTTTTAATTTTTGTTGTAAAATACTCGCGCTATTAGGAAGTTTCACGTCAGGTGTAACCGACGCAAAAATAATCATATCAATATCATCTGGAGTTAAAGCGGCAGCTTCAAGGGCCCGCCAAGCAGCTTTTTCTGCAAGGTCTGTTGGCCATTCTCCGCCTTCTGTAGAACATATTCTTCTAGCTTTGATACCCGTTCTTTCATAGATCCACTCATCATTAGTATCAACGACTTTTTCGAGATCAAAGTTGGTCATTACTTTTTCTGGAAGGCAAATACCTGTACCGAGAATTTTAGTTTGAGTGGTCATGGATTTCTCCTTAACGTGAATACGTAGGTAATGACCTTATTGAAATTTACTCTTCAGTAGCTTCAGTTGCTTCTTCTTCCTCAGCTTTGAACGTTATAAATTCTTTACCTTTATAAGTTCCGCAGCTTGGGCAGATTGTATGAGGAAGAGAATGAGCTCCACAGTTTGGACAACTATAAGGTTGAGCGGCATAAAGTTTATGATGTTGACCTGCTCTTCTTAGACCTCTTCTTGAAGGACTGGTTTTTTTCTTAGGAACTGCCATATATTTCTCCGAATTTTAACTAATTAACTCATAAAACAGTCATGTTTTTTACGCTACGGGATGTAATCTAGCAAGAACTATTTTTAAAGTACCTAAATTCACTGCTTTGTCACATGCTTGCAAGTCTCTAAATTCCTGTTCACGCCGCATTCTGGGCATAGCCCCAGACAATTTTCATCGTGAAGGGGGAGATATTCAACATTCATAAAAAACTGCTCGTGAACACAGGACTCAAGATTAAATTGACGCTTTTTGGTAAAATAGAGCTGATACTCCTTATCACCAATGATATAGCTATCGAGATCTTGAAAAGCTTCATCGTCTTCGAGGTCTTCATCGAGTACACAAACGGAAAAATCTGTATCCATTTTAAGGATGCTATTTTCAAGACACCTAACACAGGGAAGCTGATAAGTTGAATTTATCTTTCCTTCAATAATAAGGTAGTCTTTTAAACGGGGAGCTTGCTGTCTTGTGACCTCAAGTTCGAGCTCGATCGTACTTTGAGTTTGCGGATCGATAGTACTATTTTCTTGAGCCTCAACAAGGATTTGCTCAATCCATTTTGTCTTAAGATCGTGTTTTAAAAATTGTGTTTGGCCCATAGGGAGGCTTTTTAAATTTAACTTTCCACTATGATCTTGTTTGCTCATTTCATACCTTTTGACTTGATTCCCTATAATTTGGAGAATAAACAAGTAGCTGAATTCATCTGAATTAAAAAGGGAAAAGTCGCTTGATGAAAATATTTCTTTGGGGTTTTATGGGATGTGGAAAAAGTACTTTGCGCAATAAGCTCGCATTTGATGGTCTAGACTTTGATGAAGAACTACTTAGACGTTTTGGTGAGAAAAACGAACTTATGGGAGAGTTTATCGAAAGACTTGGTTGGAAAGACTTCAGAGAGAAAGAGTTTCAGCTCTATCAAGAAATATTAAAGAGTAAAGAAAGTGGAGTCTACTCGCTGGGTGGTGGTTGTTTAATCGACTCTGATAAAAACTGGAGTTTTCCCAATGGCAAAGACCAGTTGCTCGTTTGGATTTCGACGCCGGTTGAGACGTGTTGGCAGAGAGTCGCCCAAGATAGTGAAAGGCCTCTCGTCAAAAGTGGTGAACAAGCTTTTCATGAGCTGTATGCTGAAAGAGAAAAGAAATATGGTCTTTCACATTTTCAATCGAGCTCTGAAGAAGAAATATGTCAATTTGTCACCGACGCCATGGGTCAAGATCTGTAAAAAATAGCGGCCTTTAATAGTATTTTTTGTGGTATTGAGTCAATTTTGGCATACTTTAAGTGGTGAAGTGTGTTGACACTAATGAAAGAGGGTAAAGAAGTGGAAAATAAGGTTATCCGAAATTCGGACAATAAAACAGAAGCTGATCAAGAACGTCAGGTCGCCCTTCTCATTTCTGATCTAGAAATAGCCAAAACCATTAGTTTGGTTTTTAGAAAAGTTGGCGTTGTTCCTTATATCTACACTTCGTTAAAAGAGTTCTGGAAAGGAGTCATTGAGGATCGACCAGACTTCACAGTCGCTGATGTTAAATTGGCAAGTGAAGGGACTTTGTTATTAAAAGATCATCCTTTAATTAAATCTAAAGAAGTTCAACTTTCGTTTTTTTGGGAAAAAGAATCGGCGCCACTTTTGGTTTCGACTTTCGACCTTTTTCATCATGGACTCATTTGTCGTGAGCTTCCTTTAACAGGTCAGATTAAATCGGTTCTTCGCCGTTTCAATGAATGGTCTGAATTAAAATCGAGTGCTGTCTCTGAAAGTGACCACAAAGAGATTCTCGATAAAAAAATTACTCAGGTTGTAAGAGTTTCCGAAACATTAAAAGAAAAAGCTTTTTATCATAAATTACTAAGATCAATTATTGCTCGTTTTGAAAACAGAAAAAATGAAAATCATTTTGATCTGGCCGTTGCCGGTGTTTTTAGTTCGGTCAATGAAATCGCAGAGTTTACAATTTTTGAACTAACGAAAAGTGGACAAAAATTGATAACCAGTACAATGGAGCACGATAAGTTCGTTAAGGTTCCTGCTCTTTGGCTCGGTAAAACTTGTGAGAATGGCATAGAATTCTTTGCTCAAAATATGGCCTCTCAAGTATGTATTGATCTTATGGGTGGCGATCTCATGTCTCTTTGTATTCAAGGAATTCAAGAGTCTCCTGATAAATTAATTATTGTAAAAGTTAAAAATGAAGAAGTTCTTCAAGACTTTGAATGGGATGTGCTCGAAAGCTATTTAAGTGGACTTTACAGTCAAATGAAGTGGCGTACGCAAATGTCACTCGTCAAAACAGAGTCTCAATACCTCGCTCCTTGGCAGCTATATTCATTATTAGATCAGGGAATTAATGGAAAGGTGAGCGCTGCCGGTGAGAGATTAGGTTCTGATAAATATCTTATTGTCGATATTTGTTTCGACTCGATGTTGTTTGAAATAAATTCGCGCAAACTACGTTTTTATTGGAATGAATTTATTACAGATTTTTTCGCTGGAGTGAATAGGCAAAAAAATATAGATTTTAAATTGTCTTTTTTTGGCGTTAATCACGCCGCTTGCTTGGTTGAAACGGAATTAGCAGAAGAGTTTTTTGATTTTATGAAAGCCTATATCTCGAGATATTCTTTTTGGAGATATTTTGATGATGCAGAAGTGGTCTTAGGAAAATCTTTAAAGCCAGAACTCAAAATGATTCCAAGTTCAATCGATGCCTATAGTACGCATCTTACAAATCAGTCATTTCTCGAAGAAGAAATTCCTCAGGATAAATTCTTTGCTCCTGGACGGGCCCCTGAACAAACGATGTAATAATGAGGTTTGGTAGTCGCTTAGCTGTTAACCTTGATTTTCTCGGTGAAAACATCGATTCGTTAAAAAAATTATGCCCTCAAAACAATATTATTTTTATGGTTAAGGCCAATGGTTATGGTCATGGTATTGTTGAGGTCGTACGTTACGCTTTGAAAAAGGGAATCAATGAATTTGGATGTGCAACCTTGGCCGAAGCAGTTAACTTGAGAGAGCAGATTCCTGATCAGCAATTTGAAATTTATGTCTTTTCTGATTTTAATTTAAATATTGAAGCTGAAGGAGACTTGTTTTTAGAAAAAAGAATAATACCCGTTATTACCAATGAACATGATTTAAAGATTGTTTTGAGTAATCAGAAGTATAGGTTTTTTCCTTTATGTTTAAAATTCAACACAGGTATGAACCGCTTGGGGATGTCTTGGGACAAGTCTGGAGAGATTGCCGATCTTATTAAAAGTAATGGCAGGGATTCAGTATTTCATGTCATGACCCATATGGCCTGTGCCTCTCAGTCTCACCGTGAGCATCCATTAAACATTAAACAAAGAGAACGATTTGATGAGGTGAAAGAGTCTTTAAAGTCTCGAGGCTTAACAATTGAGTCCACTTCAATAGCAAACTCCGGAACAATAGAACAAGGCTTTGGGTTAGAGGAAACTCATATCAGACCTGGTCTTATGTTATATGGCCCTTCATCTCTTGATGAGAGTATCCGTCATCTCAGTAAATGGAATGGAAAAATTATCTCAGCTTTAGAAACTGAAATTATTAAAGTCAGGTCGATAAAAAAAGGAGAGCCTGTTGGCTATGGGGGAACCACAGCGACTAAGGACGGGCAGCTTGCGATTATTACTTTAGGTTATGGTGACGGTTTGAGTACCAATTACGGTAACTCGGAAATGTTTTTCAAAGAGTATACGGGGAATATCTTTGGGAGAGTTAATATGGATATGGCCCAAATATTGTTTCCTGCTGATGCCGATATTAAAGAAAAATCAACTATTCAAATTTGGAATGAAGATCCAAGTCGCTTTTTAAAACTCTCGAAACAAACGCAGATGATTCCCTATGAGCTATTCTGCCAAATCTCTTCTCGAGTTCCGAGGGTATACCTTGAGTCGCGTGATTCTTAATCAGGCTTTTCCTGTGGAAAACTTAATGCAATAAGTATAAAGTGAGTACATGAGTAACGTGGAGTCCAAAAAGCAAATGTTCTTTTTATTGAGATGGGTAGAGAGCCTAGGTGCTACTATCATTGAGAATTTGCATGCTCTTGGAGAAATCACTCTCTTTGCCGGACGATTTTTTTATTGGATGGTAAAACCTCCCTATCGATTTAAACTTTTATTTGAGCAATTATACTTTGTTGGAAATAAAAGTATTTTCATTGTCTGTCTCGCTGGAGCATTCACCGGTATGGTGATGGCCTACCAGACTTATTTTGGTTTCAAATTGATATCAGTTGATTCACTTGTTGGTCCCGTCACGGCACTCACTCTTGCTAAAGAACTAGCTCCAGTATTAACGGGACTTATTGTTGCGGGAAGAGCGGGAGCTGCTATGGCCGCCCAGATTGGAACGATGAAAGTAACAGAGCAAGTGGATGCTCTTGAAGTTATGGGCATAAATTCTGTTCAGTACTTAGCGGTTCCAAGAATTTTGGCAAGTGTGATCAGTGTTCCTATGCTTTCGGCACTTTTTTTGTTCGTCGGTAATATTGGCTCTTGGTTGGTTGGGACAAAGTTTTTATCTATTGACGAGGCCATCTATCTTTCAAAACTTGGTGAGTTCATGTTTTTAGAAGATATTTGGCAAGGGTTAATTAAAGCATTTTTCTTTGGGTTTCTAATTTCAGTTATTGGTACATATTTTGGTTTTAATGTCACGAAAGGAGCCGAGGGAGTTGGTAAAGCAACGAACTTAGCGGTTGTCTGGGGCATGATACTTGTTCTGGTTTTGGATTATTTCTTAACCAGCTTTTTGGTACATATTTTATAATGTTAAGTTTTGATAATGCAGCCGTTTCGATTAAAGATCTTACCAAAACATTTGGTGATCACACTGTTTTAAAAAATTTAAACTTCGATATACCACGGAATAAAATTGTCACGATTTTAGGTTTTTCTGGAGCTGGTAAATCTACATTATTAAAACATATTCTTGGTCTACTTCAGCCAACTTCAGGAACAATTTCTGTTTTAGGTAAAGATCTTTCTCATATGGATCGAATGGAACTTCGTGAGTTTCGAAGACATTTTGGAATGTTATTTCAATATGCAGCACTTTTTGATTCTTTTACTGCAATCGAAAATGTTGCTTTTCCATTACGTGAGTTTACCAAACTTACGAATAAAGAAATTTTAGAAAAATCAGCTGGGCTTTTAGACTCTGTTGGAATTGACCCAATATCCCATCATAAACTTCCTAGTGAACTTTCTGGTGGTATGCGTAAAAGAGTAGGGTTGGGGAGAGCGCTCGCACTTGGTCCAGATATAATGCTGTATGACGAACCCACAACTGGTCTCGATCCCATCACGACCAATATGGTGAATGAACTTATCGTAAGTACTTCAATGCAGTACGCTGATAGAGGGATGACTTCGATTATTATTTCTCATGATGTCAAAGCTACGCTTCGCATTTCAGATTATATTGCGTTTCTTCATCAAGGTATGATTGAAGAATATTTACCGGCCAGTGAATTTCACAATTCGACAAATAAGTTAGTTCAAGAATTTATCAATTTATAATGGTTTAATGTGTTAAATGAAGCTAAAATAGTAAAGTATTATACTGTTTTGCAAAACACAGGATTTAACCTAAGTGAACGAGTTAAAAGTTGGGATTCTCGCGTTAGCGACTATTGCATCTGTTGTTTATATGTCTTTAAAAGTTACTTCAAACCAATCAGGGTTTGGAGAGTATGTCGGCTATAGAACTATTGTTCGTGATGCTTCTGGTATTTTTCCAAAAACTCCCATCAAGGTAGCCGGTATTAGCGCCGGTAGAATTAAAGACATTGAACTTGCCGATAATAACGCTCTTATTACGTTTGAAGTTTTAGAAAAGGTTTTTATTCCAAAAGATTCTGTTTTGAGAATTAAGACTGTTGGTTTTCTCGGCGACAAATATTTAGAGATTGTTGTTGGTAAGAGTAAGGATCGCTTGGGACTTAATGGTTTTATTCCCGCTCAAGAGGGTGGTGGAATGGAAAATTTAATTCGAGATGCCTCTGAGGTTATGGGGGATGTGAAAGTCATCGTCAAAAACATTAGAGAGTCTTTGGCCCCTGAAAATAGGCCACCACCACTCCAAAAAATTCTTGGTGATGTGGAAGTTCTTGTCGAAAACACCAAAGAAGCAACGGCGACAATGAAGCGCCTGATGAATGGCAATGAAGAAAAGTTAAACAACTTAATTGCAAACTTGAATAAAATGTCTGAAGACTTAGCTTATCAAGTTGATCGAGATACGCCGGAAAATGCGATAGCAAAAATTAATGACATATTAAATAACGCTAGAACAATGATGAAAGACTTACAGGAAATTACTGCTGATGTGAAAGCCGGTAAGGGAACTGTAGGTAAGCTTCTTGTTGAAGAAGAAATTGCTGATGAGGTTCAGCAAACACTTGCGGGTGTGAAAAAACTCGTTGG
>JAUHVL010000036.1 GCA_030425045.1 bacterium | reverse complement strand
AGCGCTGGTAAAAAAGTTCTTTTTGAGGGAGCTCAAGGTGTTTTACTGGACGTTGATTATGGCTCTTATCCTTTTGTTACCAGCTCAAATACTTCTGCAGGTGGTATCTATACAGGAGCTGGGCTTCCCGGTAACCATATTGATGAGATCTTAGGGATCACAAAAGCTTATACCACCAGAGTTGGTGAAGGCCCATTTCCCACCGAAATGTTTGATGCCCTCGGCGAGAAAATTCAAACGATCGGTAATGAGTTTGGAGCGACCACAGGAAGAAAAAGAAGATGTGGCTGGTTAGACCTTCCCCTTTTAAAATACGCAGTAAAAGCATCAAACTTAACCTCAATCGCCCTTACAAAATTAGACGTCTTAAGTGGGCTAGAAACATTAAAAGTCTGTACGGCCTATGAGTACGAAGGCCAAAGAATTGATTGTGCTTACCCTGGTATTGATCTAGAAAAGGTAAAACCCGTATTTTCTGAATTTACCCCCTTCGCCGATACTTTTAATGGTGATGAGTTAAGTGCCCCTTTAAAAAGATATATAGAAACCATTGAGAGCTCTTTAGGAATCCCCGTAGGTGTACTCGCTTATGGCCCAGAGAGAAGTGAAATACTATTTAGGCAAGATTATCTAAATTAATGCCCACAATAGTTGCTTTTGAGGCTTCAATCTTCGTAACTTAAAAAATAGGAAAAGCTAAGTTCCCAATTTTTGTAATTTAGGGTTTCCCTCTTAGAATATGAGAGGGGGAAAATCATGATACGAAATAATAGACTTAGCTTGTCTAATAGTCAGAGTGACGAGCTCTTTAAGACTGAGTTCCAAACAACTTCTGGTAAAAGTATTCAATTTGATGCAGAAATTGAAAATAAACTCATATTTTTAAATTTCATCATGGGAACTTGGTGCCCTCTTTGTATGAGGCATCTTAAAAAAATTATTGAATATGGTGTTAGTGATTTAAACAACTATCCAATCGATATTTATTTTATTTCAACGGAGTCTCATCAAAAACTACAAAAAGAATTTGTTCTTTTAGATAATGAAGACTTAAAAATTGATCATGTTGATTTTATTTCAGATCAAAATAGACTGTTTGTGAACTTACTCGGTCTAAAAATACCGATTTTTGGTTTTTCAAAACCAGCTTCATTTTTACTTACTAAGGGTAGGAAAATCATTAAAGTTTCAAATGGCATCGAAAATACCAAAAAAGAGATATGTTCATTAGAAACTCTTCAAGAAAAAGTGAGTTAATGACAAGTATTTTGAGATATTGCACCATCAACTATAGCTTCGAGGTTAGGATTTTCGTTTGCTTGATAGGCCCTAATTAAACTTCTCGTCAAATCCTCTGCACTAGCTGCTTGAAAAGCATTGCGACCACAAGCATGCATAGTCAACATTCTATTTTCTTCAGTAATCTCAAAAAGCTCACCACCATCTCTTCTTCTGCAGGTTGGATCAACACAAACTTGTATCCGGTAATTATTAATATTCCCTGCTCTATCAGTATGCCTTATCGAAAAAGCTTGAGCACCATTTTCAATTTGATCATTGACTCTTCTCATTTCAAGGTTGGGGAGATCTTGTAATACTTGAACAAGACTATTATTTTGCGGTGAAAGTGATGTAATTCTTTGACTTCGAAAAGGTGCCTCACCTCCGTTTTCAAGAAAACGAATAAGTCTATTTTGAATATCGCTAAAGCTTCCACCAGAATTAATAATCTCAGCGATGCGCTCTCTTCTTTCAAGGATAAAATTTCTCGCTCCAGTAGGAGTAAAACTGTGTGGTAGTATATGTGCTAAATCAGCAGGTCTAATAATAACTTCTCGGAGTCGACAGTCAGCAGGTAAACAAGAACGCACCCTTCTCACTAGACTGCCTCTCATATTACGGACAGTTTCCATCGAAAGAGGTAGCGCACCGGTTTCATCAACAAGAAAAGAGTTCATTCTGGTTCTTAAAGAGAAAGTGAGTGTTGTTTCTCCAGCCTCTTCAACCACTTGTCTTGCTGCTGCAGCACTTCCGACCCTAAGGGGGGTCGTTGCCGCTGCTCCAAATAGGCCTGTAACTGGAAGGCCAAACAAAAACTGTAAAGAAGTATTGAGTCTCTCTTGCTCTGCTTCGGAAGCGGTATGGAGATGGGCCAACTCTTCAAAATGGGTATCATCTGCTAAAATAGCATCCAAACTACCAACCAAAGGTAAGTTTTCTCTTAAAATATCAATTGATCTAGCACCACAACGATTTAAATCACCAGGAAGCGCCATTAATTGAATTACCCCAGTTTCTGCAACTAATCTCGAACTAAAACAACTTCCCCCCCAGGTGCTTTGATTACGACAAATCGGATGAAATAAATTTCTTTCTCTTGCTGAAAGATGAGATAAGAAGTTCTCTTCATAGAGGTTTTGATAATCGTATAACTCGTAAAGCCGATCTCTTGATAGGTTTTGAATGCCATCGTAAAGTTGCTCTAAATTTTGAGAAACAGATTGAATATTATGATGAAGAACAGAGGTAAGCTCCTCATCATTTTCAAAAATCCCATGCTTTACATGATCCTCTAAAGAAGATCCGAAGAATGAATTATTAAATTCATTTACTGTTGATATATCATCTTGAGTTATACCATATTGAGTAGGATTTTCTAAAGCAAGCTGAAGGTGTTCATTACGATATAACTCCCAAAGATGATGAGGTCCCACACATTGATTCTGCGGAAGATCGTTTTGCGAAGCAAGCATTCTTACATGACCATTAAAATTAACCTGAAAATTTTCTTGTTGATGTTGATCTCGAGAAACAAAACAATTAAGAGAGAACTCTTTTTGAGCTCCTTCTTGAGATTGTAACCAAGAGTTAGCAAGGCCTTGATAAACTCTTTGAATTGCCGGTCGATAAACATCTAGAGCGTTAAGAAAAAGACGATCACTACTTTTAATCCCTCTACAGCGAATATTTTCACTTGTTTCATGGTCTTCATTTAAACACCCAACAAGCGAACTCCAATGGCCCTTAAATGAGCCCAACCGTTGTAAGATATGTTGCCTAAATTCTTCTTCATGCTCTCGACATAATTCATTTTGACGATCTCTCATCAAAGCTGAGCTAAAAATATTTTCTATTTCTTCAAATGAACTATTTACAGTAAGAACACTTCCATCATAACAAGGATTGAGAGCACTATTATTTTTATCAAGAGCAAAAACATTGAAATTGATAAGAATCGAGATAAACATTAAAGAAAATTTCATACCTTTATAGAGTGCAACTCTGAGGCCAAGAATCTATGTAAAAAATGGCCTATCATTGTCTAAAAGTTAGTCATTCTCTACTATTTTGTCGCCCATTAAGACAATCTCAGCAGACTCAAATTTGGCACAAAAATTGAATTGTATATAAAGAATATATTTTATGGAGAATACAAAATGAGAAGATCAACTCTCAAAATACTCGCCTTATTTGCCGCTCTTTTGATTTTTTCGATCGAGTCGACTATCGCTTATTCCATCTCTGTCGATGGAGCGAGAGGGCGTGATGGTAGTAAAGAAAGAGATTACTCAACAAGTCCTGGGGCTTCATCAGGTCGAGGAAATAATGGTTCCAATGCAACGAGATCAACACCCGGTCAAGATGCCGGTAGTATTAATATTACCCTAAGTGATATCTCTTCTCCGGGACAAGCATCTGAAGTTCGTCTCAGTGGCCACAAAATCACGGCCGATGGAAGACGAGTACAAATCAACGACACCCTAAACTTCGGTAGAGGACAGGTTCTTGACCTAAGTGCTCTTGGAGGTAGAGGTGGTGACGGTGGTCATGGTGGAAATGGTCAAGGGGGATGTAATGGTCGCGATGGAAGAGACGCAAGAAAAAGGCAAAGCGCTGGTAACGGAACAGATGGCTGTAATGGCGGAAACGGTGGTGATGGAACTGCCGGCTCTAATGGTGGAAACGGAGGCCAGATTATCGTTAATGTTTCTATCAATGATGTTCACTTATTAAGATCAATTAATATCAATGTCGAAGCTGGTAGCGGTGGAAATAGAGGTCGCAATGGAGACGCAGGACGTGGCGGACGTGGTGGCGATGGCGGAAGAGGTGATCGCTGGCAAGAAAAAACAGGGACGAGGCAAGTAAGGGTTTCCTATCAAGAAAGAGTCCGTGGTGCTGACGACTGTAATCTTGTCTCAAACGGTGATAACTCGTTTTCAAATAGGTGTACTCCAACTTATCACTATGAAACAAAATATCGTTATGAAACAGAAGATGTCTACGAGTGGTTTAGTACCCCAGCTGGGCGAGATGGATCTAACGGAAAAAGTGGAAGTTCTGGCAATGGAAGAATTTCTGCAGGAAACAGAGGCTCTAATGGTAATTATGTCTTTAATGTCATCTACCCTAATAATAGAAAAGAGCAATACTTAAAGCCATTTCAGCTAAAAATAACGAGCTATAATGTAGTCGAAGATGAGGCCACAAGAAATGGTATCTTTGAGCCGGGTGAAATCATTCACTTAGAAAATATAACTGTAACAAACTCAGGAGGAGCCCCTTCTCCTAATGGAAACGCAAAAGTTTTCACAAGTCTTGCTTCATCATCCTTACAAGTCGTTAAAGATAGACTAGAAATCCCTGCCTTAAAAAGAGGTGAAAGGCATACTTTTAGAGAAAGACTAACTCTCCGTATTCCAGATGACTCTCAAGTTGGTGGTTCAAACCCAGTAGAAATCCTTCATAGTATTAATCCGACTGCACATGTAGATAAAACAAGAATGCGTCTTTCTGAGTTCGGATTACAAAAAGCACTTCATGCCAAACACCCTGTTGTCTTAACTTTTTTTGATGTACCAGAAATCATGGCCCCTGGTGAGAAACTTCCTCTCATCGTTAAGATTAAAAATATTTCGTCACGTCCACTAGGAGACAGAAGAGAAATCGAAAATAATATTACCTCTCGAGGTGGAGATACACCAAGTGATGATATTCACTTTGGTCGTAATCAAACGGAACAAGAGCGCTCCCTTACGTGGGCAATTGAAAACCTTGGAGCTGGAGAAACAGCGCTTTTAGAAACCTTTATCACCCTTTCAGATGATACGCCGGTTTATACAGGCTTTAGTGTTCAAACCACACTTTTATTTGAAAGACTTGGTGATGTTGATCCATCTACCATTCAAAGACAAATACTCGATATCAAAGTTGCTCAAAAATATAATTATAGAGAGGATGCAAAAATTCTTCTTGTTACCAACTCCAATACCACAAGAGATGAATACAATGCTTGGATGAGGTTTTCTCGTGATCTGAATATCAAAATGGATATTTGGGACTTAAGTTATTATGGATCTTTTTCACTTTCAAAGTCTCTTGAAAGTGGCTCATCACTGATGGAAAACTACAGAAACAAAACGGTACTCTTTATTAAAAGTAATAGTCGCGATACTCAACAAGCCTTGAGAACATTACAAGCTCATGACTTTTTAAAAGCGACACAAGACTATAATATCAATTTTCTTTTTGTTGGCGGTAGTGAAGATGAAAATCAAAACTTAATCAATGCCTACTTGAATAAAACCAGAGTAAGCTCCGAAGAGCAAACAGCAGAAGTAAATAATGGTATTTTTGCGAGACTCTTTTCAACGATACAAGGAAGAAGAGCTGAAAGCCTTCAAACATTTAACCAATCACTTTTAGATAATAACCCAAATCAACGTTTTATTATCGAGGCAAGAAATAATGATACTCTTGTTGCAAGACCGGCCCTAGGTATTAGTGGAGGTCACGCCTATACCCTATCTTTTTCAGAGCGAGAAGTTCACTCGCCACAGTTTATCTTAAGTAAAGAAATGAGACGAGCGGTACTACTTCCTCTTTCCTTTAATTCAAAACTTGACCTTATGGAAGCTAAACCAGCGGAAGAAGTAAGAGATGCCATCATGTTTGATCTCATTCATGAGGTTTCCTTGGCGGACCAAGGCCTTGAACGTTCTGATCGTACTCGTATTGAGCTTATGAGTAACTTTCTCTCACTTGTTAATAAACTCAAAGCTAACAAAAGTTCTCACTACGATGAAATTCTTGCAGGAGTTCTTGAGTATGCAGATTACTTAAATACCAACTCTCTAAAGAAAAAGATTAAAGATGAGCTTAATGAATTTTCTTCGGATCAGGTCACTGAGCTAAGAGCAGAAATTGCAGCGAAAGCAAGTTCTCGTCATCAATTACTACCAGGATTAAGTGAGCGAGATAATCTCAAAAATATGCTCACACTTCCAGCTGTTCACCGTGTTCAATCAACAGATCATATACAAAATGAAAATATTTTAATGGAGAATCAATAATGAAAGACTTACTCATAAGAGTTTTAATTGGTGCTCTTCTCATTTCTTCTCAAGTCCAGGCCACGGGAACAAACTGTATTAGGCCAATCAAAGAATTAATGAGCGAGGGATCAGCACAAAAACTAAAACCTGGAGAAAAGGTTTGGGGTGATATTGTTTGTCGAAGCTGTGGTGAAGAATACAATACCAAACCAAATGCTGACGGCGATGTACGATGCCCGACATGTGCCTCCCCTCAAACTGATGAAGTAGCTTTTCCTCCAGCCTTTTTTAAATCCAAAGGGCAAATTTATCTCATCAACAGAAAAGCACTGGTTGGATATGAAGATGGAAAGTTTCAAGGTCATGGCCTACGTGATAATTGCCCTTTTTGTGAAACAGGACATTTCGCCAATGCAAACTCATGTATAAGTTGTGGTGCCGAACTTCTCAATGGAGATGACGCTTTCTCGGGATTACCTAATTTACGAGGATCAACCTCAAGCGCTGCCATTAACACCAATCAAGGGCGAGTATCGAGAGTCACAACTGAAACCGGTGAAGATCTCGCAGAAAGAGCAGGACTTACCGAGGAAAGAGCTGTAGCACAATTTGGAAGAGAAGCTGCGGTTATCAAAGAACAAGAAGAGATTACTCAACGAATTCCTCTAGATAGAAAACACTGGATCGCCATTGGAGCAACAGGAACTATTTTTGGTCTTGTTGGAGGTGCCTCTTACTATTTTAAAGTAACTGAAGTCCATGTGATTTCAGCAACAGTCACCAGAGTTGAAAGAAATTCTTTTTGGGTGAGTTACCAATTTGATGGTCAAAGGTATGATCGTGAATTTGAAAACGACCAAGGCAACTCTCCACAAATGAGAATTGGTGAATTCTTTACTGTCCATCATATGATTTGGTCTGGACCCATTGGTGCGGAAAGAGGCAATGGTGATGCCTTTGCTCCCGTTGTTGATTAATTAAGAAATAATATCGCCCGTGAGCTCACCCTCAAGGGCGTTATTAAAATAAACGGGCAAGATTTTATTTTTTAGATCAGCAGAACTTTCAACTCTCACTTTTAAATAATGACTTGAATGGCCTTCCCAAATACCTGAAGAGATTTCTCTTTCAAACAGAACTTCCCCACTGGTATTTATTTGTCGACCGGCATACATGGCCTTCTTATAATTTCCAAGATCAATTAGCTGATTTACTCTATCTTTTTTAAGATAATGCTGAATATGATCAGGCATCTTCGCTGCCACTGTATTTTTCCTTTGAGAATAAGGAAAGACATGAAAATGAGTGATATTTAATTCTTCCAACAATTTTTTAGTATTTTTAAATTGAGCATCCGTTTCACCAGGAAAGCCACAAATAATATCGGCACCAAAACTTGCTCTTGGAAAATATTTTAAAATCTTATCAACAACCTGACGGTAATCACTCACGGTATATTTTCTTTTCATCGCCGCTAAGATTTCATCATCTCCACTTTGAAGTGGAATATGAAAGTGATCCATACTCTTAGGTGAACTGGCCAAAACTTCAAGTAAGTCATCGGTAAAAGTATTGGGCTCAACAGATGAAAGCCTTAGTCTTTCAAGACCTTCGACATCTAATAATTCTTTTACAAGATCACTTAGCCTTTCTCCATTAGCAGCTTCAAACTCACCAATATTAACACCGGTTAAAACAATTTCTTTATAACCTTCACCGATAATTCTTTTAGCCTCAGAGAGAGCGTCTCTTATAGTAATGGCACGACTTCTTCCTCTGGCTTGAGGAATAATACAAAACGAACAGACATAATTACATCCGTCTTGAATTTTCAAAAAGGCCCTTGTTTGATCGAGACCATCGGAGGTCGCTCCAAAATCAAAGTCCGCTTTCTTTTTAACTTTTACAATTTGTTGTTCATCTTTTATTTCATCGAGGTATTCGAAAACTTTGTACTTCTCACTATTGCCCAAAATGAGATCTACCCCTTGCATTTCTTTAATGGCTTCACTTTCCATCTGAGCGTAGCAACCCGCCACTACAACTTTGCCCTCAGGGCTCATTTTATGGGCCTTACGAATCAAGTTTCGACAAGTGGAATCGGCCCCATCTGTGACGGTGCAGGTATTGATAAAAACCACATCTGCCGGCTTATCAAAATCGACAATATCGTATCCTCGATCGAGAAAACCACGGGAAATACTGCCTGATTCTGAGAAGTTAAGACGACAACCCATTGTGTAAAATGAGACTGTTTTCTTAGAAATTTGAGCCTTGATCTGTTTTTCCATCAATAAATTTTTCTTTTTAAAATACCAAAACGCCACGATAGTTTATTGTGAGACCCTCCGGCAAGTACCTGAGTAAAAATCCCATATTTTCCTTCCTTTTGATTGACAATTATCCCGGAACCCTTTATTTTTACTATCACGCAAAAAACAGTGGTCTCGTAGCTCAGTTGGTTAGAGCATCTCCCTTTTAAGGAGAGGGTCCTGTGTTCGAGTCACAGCGAGATCACCATTTTTTTGTTTTTTGTGGTAGTATAGAGAGCGAAATACCGGTTATGCTCCCATCGTCTAGCCCGGTCTAGGACACCGCCTTTTCACGGCGGTAACAGGGGTTCGAATCCCCTTGGGAGTACCAATTTTATAAAAACCCCTGTTTTTACAGGGGTTTTTTTTGCCTTTTTCCTTTGCTCGTTATTTATCTTGAAGACCAATCGCTTTCTAAAAAACTTATAACTGTAAATATTGCCGAAAACTATTCTTTAAGAACTAGAGAAAAACTTAATTCACCTTCAAATTTAATTTTGTTATATCATTCATTTGACAACGTCATTTCCGATATAATTAGAGAATCTTCCAATGATATCAGTAAAAAGCTTGATGATGCTTTGACTCTTCTCCTAAACCATATAGACATAATTAAAGAAAGTGAGTTTGTAGTCTATCAAAAAGAATTACTCAGAAGACTTGAATATATCAATACTTCTAATAAAAATACCATCCTGAAAATTGCAAATGAGCTAAAAGAGAATCTAATCGCTTTACTTGACTCATCATCGTCTAACTTAAGAAAGCGATCAATTATTGTTCTTAGCAATAATGTAGATTTACTGCTAAGTGAGCAGGAACTTCTATTTAAGATGCTCGATGACAATGACTATTATGTACGTGAAGAAGCTATAAAATATGTAAATTCAGTACTTATCGAAACTAATCATGAAAATATTATAAAAGAACTCATGGGAAGCACAAGCTCTTCAACAAGAAAGATCGCCGCTAACTTAATGGGGAAATTATCAAATTCTTCTGCAACTAGCCACTTAGCATCTAAGCTTAATGACTCTGATTACTATGTGCGAGAGGAAGTTTACACGCAATTGAGCAACAGAACATTAACAACTCAAGATCTTCCTGCTTTATCGACCCTACTTACGGACTCAAGTAGCAGTGTAAGAAAAAGAGGGGTTATTCTTATATCAAGTATCGAAAATATTGAGGCTACAAAGTTAATTATTTCAGCATTAAACGATAATGATTACTATGTAAGAGAAGAGTCATTTAATCATTTAGATTCAAGAACTCTTAGCCAAGAAGTGATCACTCTATTCGCCCAATTACTTAATGACTCATCTTCTTCCGTCAGAAAGATATCTGCGTATTTTCTAGGAAAAATTAAACACCCTAACGCAAAAGATGCTCTTACTCAAAGACTTGCTATTGAAACTGACTATTATGTTAAAGAACAACTCAATAGCTCGATAGATGCTCAAAATTAAAACATATAATTGGGTAAAGTCATTAAATTGTTTAATAAGTAAACGATAATATGACTATTATTTAGACAGTCGATACTTTAGATATAAATACCTGCTATTTAACCAATTGAAACCTAGCTCAAAACTTGGCCTTCAAGTTGCAACTTGAAAAAGTATAAAAAGCTTAATTATTTTCAATTGGAGAAAATATTTATTTATTCAAATGGTTTGTAACTTTAATTCTAGCATCGGCAATCATAACGTCATGTGGGCAACCAAGTAATAATAAGAAAAAATCGACAAATGATCTTGACCCTCAAACAGCAGCACTCATGGAACAGACATCTTCTGTAACAAATGTTGATACTTTGTTAAGGGACAACAACCTTTTTACAGAATCAAATTTAGACCCAAGTGACCAAGGGTTGATTATGTTAGGTCACATGAATTCGGGGAATAGCTTTTCTGGGAATATTTTTTATGGAAATAAATCAAATCCTTATAAAGGAGAACAGATGACATTGTCTTTTGATAAAAGGCAAGGGAGTAGTTATATCTACGTTAATATTATGTCAGGAAGAGGAAATGTCTATACAGGAGTTCAGCCGACTCAGACTTCTGAATTAAATGTTTCTTACCACAAGATCAGAATACATGAGAATACCAACTGTTTAATTGTTGAGTACACAATTAGTGCATATGAAGCAGTCGTTTGTAAACAGTAGAATAATTAAAACTGGTAATTTTTTAACACCACCTTTGAAAATATTACCGTTAGACTGTAATTGGCCACAAAAGGGCTTTAATATAGGAAAAAGTATTTTAATGAACATATTCTTTGGCAAACCACTCTACAAAGTTACGTACCAAAGATTTTTTTGAGGAAATTTACAAAATGAAATCTACAAATCTCCAGCAACTAGGTTTATTACTTGTTCTGACAGCGATGATCTCTTTAGCTCCATCTTGTGGGATGAGAGCAGAAAAACAAAATGAAGACTCATTCGTTGACAGTAGTTTGGTCGTTACAAAAAACAATGTGCGATCTAATATTAGAACAAACTTCAACTCTTATGCAGGTGCAACAAGCAATATTATTTCTTTTATTAAAGTTATACTGGAAACCCTCGATGGTTCTAGCTTAAGAATAAACAATGAATATACCGTTATAATAGAAAACGGCGAGCTTCAAGCAACAATGGATAAACTGAAAGAGACCCACATGGGTGACTTGGTTATTCGTAACAACGAGTTTAGTTTAATAAAAGAATTTGAATTTAAAAATGCTTCTCAGGTAGAAAAAACTTTTACAATAAAAGTGGAAGGTACAGTAGATGGAGAAAACGTTTCTAGCTACGACGCTTTTATGATAGAAGGAAGTGACGAATTTCTAATTGCCACAAAAACAGACAAAGGTGAAAGTTTTAACTTTGAAAACCTATTAAAGTTTGCTTTTCAAGTAAACGGAAAAGATATCAACCTCGAAGATATGAATATTAAGTTCTCATTTAGTATTCTAGATGAAACAATATCTATATCAAAATTAAATGAGAATCAAAACCAACCTATATCCTTATTTGGAAGTAGTACAGTAGCAATTATCGACAAATTAAATTTAACTTTTAACAAAGACGGGCTGGTCATTCCAGAAGCTGGATCTGTTCAAATGGTTATTACAAAAGACAACGACTCATCTGATAGACTTGTCCTCAATGATACTGGTGTAAGATTAGAGTTTTCAAATAATGACGATCTTGATGCTGACACTGAATACGACGTTCGTATAAATAGAAACTGGGAAGACTTCTAGTAAAAGATAAAAATGATGATGATGGGATATAATATTTTTTTTACTATTTTTCTATCCATTTTTATCACCGTAAGCTGTGGGAAAAAAGGAGATGAAGAACATTTAGCAGATAAAACAAAAGTACAAATTTTGCTGAATTCTTCACGCTACGATGAGGCAATTGAACTCATTGATGAACAAATGGTTAATGACCCTAATGACCCAGAATTGAGACTAAGTTTAGCATCCGCATATATGGGCAAAGCAAATATTGACATCTATAGCTTATATCCTATTCTTGAATTAAAAATACTCAATAAGCCAGCAGTGAATTGGGACAGTCCATCAGTGGAAAACCCATATAAGCCGTATATCCTAGCAGCAGATATTGCGTTTGAAGCTTCAGAAGATCACAACAACCAGCAAAAAGAGCTGTTTTCAGATTTATTAACTTACTTGTGGTCTACTTATGAAGTCCTTCCTTTAATATATTTAGCACCAGCGATAAATGATGAGCAAAAAGATTACGCCAAAAAAGCTCTCGATATTTTAGATTCTAGCCAATTTAACTTTAATGAATTTGAAAGAGAGGCAAACCTAAACAGTGCTTTAATAGCGGGAAGTCTAACAATGAATTCTCTTCGTCATCTATTTCCCCTAAAGGAAAACTTAACAGGCTATGACTCCATGTTTTGCTCATTCAGCATAAGTAGCCTAGATAAGAACTTTGAAGAAATTGACAAGAACTATGAGACCTTTCTAGAGCGATCTGAACGAGCAGGTTTTAACAGTGACGACCTAACATCTCTTTCTAATTTACTAGGAAATATCCACCAAAAGTATAAAAATATTGTGCCAGGTGATTTAATTTTTTCAAGGGTTCAAAAAAGAGTTTGTTTTGAAGAGGAAGTTGAGAATACCGAATCAGAATGACATATACCCCAAAATCCCAACAGTAGAACCAGATCCAAAGTTTATTAAAGGCGAAATTGAAATCTTCTTTTTCCTAACTTTTGTAGACATAAACCTTTCAAAATCGGAACGATAAAAATAAGAGTGGGCAGCAATAACTAAGTTTACTCCCCCCAAGAAAAGGTAAACTTTTTCAAGATCATTTGTGCTTTTTTCACCTTTAAATAAAGCGTTCGAGAAGTATTGCAATGAAAGTAATGATGTCGTGGCCAATAACGAGACTCTAAAAGCATAATCTTCCTTTGCTTTGTAGTTAATATATTTATAAGAAAAGTAATTCTTTAGGTTGTTTGTAGTAATTTTTTTTGAAGGAAGGTTAACATCGACAATTTCTTTTTCAAAATTAACTTTATGAAGATCATAAATTCCTTCACCAACAGAGATGATACCAATCGTTTGAACACCACTATAGGCATAACTTAATACTCTATTTTCTGTAGAAAAGAAGCCAACAGTGCCTGTAACAAGAGCAACACCTCCAGCAATAATCCTTTCGTAACGGTTAAAACGAAACGTTGTCGAACCTTCAGAAGCTTTTTTCCTTAGAAATTTTTGATAACGGTCAAGCTCTCTTTGCTTACCAGTGTCCGCCTCAACGATTTGAATAATAAAGATCGAACATAAAATTAAAGTTAATACTTTCATTGAAGATTAATCTCCAATTGTAGATATACTGTTTTTTCTCTGTCTGAGTTAAAGTTTCTAATTTCCTTTTCAAAACCATATACCAGCCCAACATTAGTATTACTTGTATTAAAAGTTGTTCCAATTGTTTGAAAATATCTAGACATACTTGTATAAAACGAGAAAAAGTTAAGTCCATATTTACCAGCAAATGATATCGACTCAGCATCAACTTCTCCCGCCTCACTGATCGGCATATTCATACCAGCATAAAAAGAACCAAACTCAAACTCATAGTTGTATCCTCCCCCTAGAGAATAATACATTTCTTTAATAAATTTTAGCTCTACATCATTAACTGACTCTATTCGGTTATTATCAACCTTATCTTTGGAATTTATATTATGTACCTGAAAAGCAATTTGGGGCACAAATGGCCAGTCTTTAACTTCTAAGTAGGTTCCAAAGTCAAACAGAATCCCCTTATTCTTCTGTAAATTAATAAGAGTCTCCATATCATAAACTGCTAACTCAATAAGACTAAATGTGATCGAAGTATATTCTTCTTGATAGTAAGTAATATTCCCACCTATATGAAAACTTATCGAATCTTCAAGATTTAAGAATGGAGCAATATCTTGCCCTTTTCCAAGCTTTAGAGAGTTTCTTTTTATTAAGGAAAGAGAAATTTTTGGCGATACTGGGTTCGAAATTAAAAAGTCGGTTAGTAAGTAATATGGGTTATATGAAGCGTAGAAATATTTATTATAGAACTCTATCCCAGAGTTCATTGTAAAAGAGTTAAAATTATTTCCCTGAAATAAACTTTGAACAAAGTCTCTCTCTATCTTTTCAAATAACAACTTCCTAGTGTTCTCAACAGAATCTCCCTCTGATTTACCAACAGCAAAGGCACTAACCTTTTCTTGATTAACAAAAGGATGTAA
Organism: bacterium; assembly: GCA_030425045.1. Classification (GTDB taxonomy): domain Bacteria; phylum Bdellovibrionota; class Bacteriovoracia; order Bacteriovoracales; family Bacteriovoracaceae; genus JAUHVL01. Next base: position 13,631 of record JAUHVL010000036.1, on the reverse strand, counting down.
GGCAGGGTTACAACTATAAGAAAGCTTAGAGTTTTTAAGAACAGAACACGCATTATTAGTCGCAACACTTTCAAAGTTTGAATGCGGTTTTACCATATGCTGAACTTCATAGGCCTGAATCGAGCAAAGACAGAAAATTGAAAAGAATAGTCTAATTGATAAGCTCCTTCTTATTAACTGACCCTAAAAACTTAATTTAAACAAAAAGTATCATATTACTTGCCCTTTTGGAATTTCAGAGACTTAACGTTAAGGTTTTCAATTTGAAAAGTTATTCTTAATAAAGTAAATCAAGGCCATTTTTCATCTGTAATGCCTTGCCTAGTGTCTCAATAGTATCTAGGGTTGGATTTTCTATTGTCATTTGTTCAATACTGGTCACAGTAGACAGGGACAGACGAGCAATCTCAGCTAATGTCTGTTGAGACATATTTAGCTCCTTGCGTCTTTTTTTCACATTTTTAGATAAATTCTCTAGCCAGTCAGTTTTTGTCATTATTTAAAGAATACTATCAATACTTGACTTCACTAATACCAATATATTAATACTTATATATAAACACAAAGAAGGAAGAAGACATGAGACTGAATAAAGGTGATTTTAAAGAGTACATTTCTCTTAAACAGAAAGAATTAAAGAATCATCTTACAATTAGGATTATGTGTCTTATGGACTATCTCAAGCAATTTGAAGGCCATGACGATGAACAGATTGAGCTTTTTGAAGTTCTTGTAAGACTAACCTTTTTGGCGGATGAAACTGCTGCGAAGTCCATCTCTAATTTGATGATTCCTCTTGATAGTGAAGCCTCTTACATAATGGATGAACACACTATTCAAGAATCAGCATCATTCTTAAGGGATTTTCTCAAAAAAGATGCTGTACTTTACGCAATAAAAAGCTCGAACTCACCTACAAGATAAGACAGAAACTTTTTTAAAATAGCTAAAATTATTCAACAGCACAACCCATCCTCTTCTTAGTTGCTTTTATTGCTAATTTTGTGCTTTCAATATATTCGATGTTTCCAATTTCCTCTCTTAATTCGAGAGCGTCTTCAAAGCACTCTAAAGCTTCAACATAGTCAGCTAGGTCAAAGTGAAATTTGCCATAATGCTGAAGCGCAAAGTGTAAATAACCAGATACCTCTTCTTTTAATTCACACATTTCGATAATGTCTTCAAACATTTGCTCGGCGATTTCATAGTCCTCCATCCATTGAGAAACATGGGCCAATCGTATACCAATAACAACCCACCACTTTACACCTAAATCATGCTTATCAATCAATTCCATTGCTTCACATAAATAATTTTCGGCTTCCTCCAGCTTTCTAAGTGTTCTAAGATAAGTACCGATCTTTCCCTTTAGCTTAACTAGCTCAACAGGACTTAGATCATCATTCATTTTAGACTTTTCTTCTTCAATAAAGGCTAATACATCATCTGGATTAACGAAGTAATCCCGAAGGTTTTCATCAAAGGCAGTTTCTAAATTATACATAGTTCACCGAATTTATTAAGAAGTTCTACCGATAGGTTAGACAACAGAAACTTTTAAATCAATACCCTGCTCATAAAATTGATCTTGTAAGGCCACTTCAACCCAAAGCCCTTCACTGACCCCAAGGATGGTAGCAATCTCCATTGCTCTACTGGCCGAAGGAATTTTTCTTCCCTTCTCTAAGTCACAAAGAGAAGAAGCCGAAATACCAAGCAGAGCAGCAAAGTCTTTTTGCGACATCTCTTCGCATTTACGCTGGGACTCCAAAAGCTTTCCAAAAGTAAGCCCACCAATTTCTTTTTCTAGCTCTTTTGTTCCATATCTTTTAGTAGTCATGTTTATTTACCTCTTCTACGATAACTAAATTAATCACCTTGTCTTTTTCTTCACGATAGATGGCCCGATAAGAAAGAGATAACCTAATTGATCTTTGCCCCTTCCTTTTCCCTTGCAGGGGTTCATCGTGATAACCTTTTTTCTTCCGAACCTCTTTAATTCCATCTCTCTCAACAGCTTTTGCCCAAGACAGTAACTTTACTTTTATATGCTCGGGTACTTTTCTAAGCTGCTTTTTAACTTCAGTTAAATCTACTTTTTCCAAAATTAACCTCATTTTCATTATACGTCTAAAAGGCGTATTTTTCAATAATACTGTATTTCTTTTAATCTCCAATAAACAGACAGTTATGTGAAACTGGTACAGATTTTAAAGCCTGTACCAGTCACTTGTACCAGTATTCAATTTTAGGGCGAGTATTTTTCTTCTTTGAATCTGTACCATTTTGTACCAGCCGATCCATGAATTAACCCATAAACAAGATGAGAAAAGATGAAAGTTAAATTGGATAAGCTCTCAAAATTATTCCTAACTAGTTAATTTTAATGCCCTTTAAAAGGGCCATTCAATCTCCCCTTGGGAGTACCAGTTTAAAATAAAGGTCAGCTTAAGCTGGCCTTTTTTTATGTCCAATTTTCAAACACCATTTAGATTTAAATAAGAAGGTTTCAAATTAAATAAAAAAGCCCGCTTTAAAGCGGGCTTTTTATTTTCTAAATTAAGGATAGATTAAATCGAAATTATCTCATCTCTAACAGCAGGAATATCCTGAACAAGAATAAATTCCCAATTGATTCCCGAACTTCTTAATCTCTTAATCAGTTTATCGAGAGTTGGAGCCGTCACAGAGTGAATATCATGCATAAGAACGAGAGAGCCTTTGTTCTTTCTGTAGTTTGACATGATTTTATTATAATAGCCTTCGGCACATACTGAAGAACTTAGTTTATCTTGTTGGCATCTCCAATCGGCAGCGTTAACAAGACGTCCACCACTCCAAACATTATCACCACCAGCATTCCAGTAAATGGGGCCAACGTAGTTTCTTAAAACAGAGTGACGGTTTAACATTCTTGCTCTAGCACCTGACCAATATCCACCTGGATTTCTAAAAATATGAATATCATTTCCAGTAAGGTACTGGTCGATAACATTATGAGTATCCATTAAATAATCTTTAACAGTAGAACCATCAGTTGATTTATGGATAGGAGAATGTCCTCTGCCATGATTGGCAATCTTATGACCTTCATCATAGATCAAATCCAACGTATCTCTTACCGAAGAGTAGTTATTGTATTTCCACTGACCAACGTGAACAAAAAATGTTCCTTTAACATCGTGTTCTCTTAAGACACTCAGAACTTTTTTTGTGTTTTTGTTTGGACCATCATCAAAAGTGAGAGCGATCTGGTGTTTTTTCATCCCACCGTCAGTACATTCACCTGAATCACAAACAGTGACTGACATAGGAAAAAATCTCGATTCAGAGAACTCAACTTTTTCAAATTGATAAGAATTGTTAGCAAAAGTAGCTGCACTGCCCATTGAAAGCAGCAATAGACCCAATAGTATGTTTTTCAAAATAAATCTCCCCTATAAGGCAATTAAATACATAAATGCCAAACCCAAAAGCCTTATACAAAACAACTTGACATATTGCAACAAAACTCTATCAATGCTGTAAAAATAACGTAAACTCATGCAAAGTTTTGTAAATTATCACTTAAAAGTCCAATTATTTTAGATACTTAAATTATAAAAAGGAAACTCTGTGAAAATAAGCTAGTATACTTTTATGACTTTTATAAAGAATCAGTACCTCTATATTATTCTGCTCTATCTCGTTTTTGTTCTCCCACTAGGTTTGTTCTTTGAGTTCTCGCCTTACCCATTACCAAAAGTTCAGTACTTTGTTTTGGCCATTATTTATCTCTCTAATTACGTCTTTTTTAAGGAAGTAAACTTTAGATCTAAAATAGAAAAGAAGGTGATCGATCAGCTTAAAAAAGAGCTTAATCGAACACCTTCAAAAAATGAAATTATTAAAAGACAAACACTGATTGTTTCACATCGATTTTATTCATTGTTACTTTCAATGTTTGGCGTATTAATTTTAATGATTGTTTATGGACAATTTTAAGCTGTTACATAAAGCTTATTGAAAACTTTTCTAATGGGCAACATATGCATAAGGTAACGTTCAACAAGATTCTTATGCTCTTTAACTTTTACTGTTCCTGATACCTCAGCAAAATCACCATAAATATTTACTGAAATAAATTTTACTCCATTAAATAAACTCTTCAGTTTTTTCTCAACAACTTTTGCTTTTTTAACGTTTCTTTTAACCGTATTTGGAGCAATTTTTACAAAACGGTTAACTTCTAAAACTCCGGGCTGTCTTTTGGCAAATTTTTCGATGTGATGAATTTTCTCTCCACATCTAGCTGCTCCTAAGATAGCAACTTTTTTATCATTTACTTTAACTGAAATCGCCTTTTTCTCTTGGCCTAAAATATTACCGGCATACATTTTTAACTTTCGCTCAATTTCATCATCAGTAATCTTTTTAGTTTTTCTAACTTTTAGATTTTTAACAATGGCCTTTTTAATACCAAGAACCTTCGACGCCTCTTTTTCAATAATATCTTTTTCAGCAAGAGATTTTACGATACCACTTATAAAAGCAAAACCTTCAATCACTTTAACGTTAATATTATTAAAATTACCATGTAGACCGATATGAACCTTTATAAGGTCAGCTAATTTAGCATCGGCTTTAGACATTCCCTCACTGCGAGGTTGTGGTTTTAATGATTCAATAAGAATATCTGTAAAAATCTCTTTTTCTTGAGGCCAGTTAATCACGGCCTGCAAACCTTTATCATAGAGGCTATTATAAAAGCTTGTTCTTTTTTTACTTCTCGAAATAAGAAAGAGAGGAAGAAGCTTATAATCTCTTAAAAGTTTATTTAGAAAATATTTTAATCTATATTTAACTTGCTTTTCATCAACTAAAACACCAATAGTTTTTGTATTAATGACCTTTGAAAGATCTTTTGGCGCTGACATTTTAAAGATAACATTAAACCTATCAGAGAGAGACTTCATATCATCTAAGATCTTCTCGTCACCAATAATAACAAGGTTTGGCCTGTCGATAATCATCATTTCTTTATCTACTTTTCTTGATTTCTTAAAACGTTTATTAATTAAACTCATTTCATACTCCTTTATTTAAGATTTGGGGGCCAAAAGCCCCCAAGAAAGAAAAGAAGTAATAAATTATAGAGCGAGAGGCTCAGATGGAGTCGGCATTGACTGCCCTTCATCATTTAAGGGATCATAAGTTTCGACAAACACTTCTTTAATTGGCGTTTTACAGACCGCGATTACTTCATCGTCATTTTCTGGTGTTTCAACCTTATTTCCAATTTCTAAATCTTCAACAGTTAACTTATCTCCAATATCGAGATCGGACACATTCGCCACCACTTCTTTTGGAATAGAACGAGGAACACCATTTACAGTTAACTCATCCTTTAAAACCATCAAGACTCCTCCTTTTTTAACACCAATAGGAGTTCCCTTAATGTTTACGGGTATATCCACTTCATTCTCTACACCTTTGGGCATTTGAACGAGAGAAAAATGGATGAATTCTCTCGTCACAGGGTGAGTCTGAATTTCTTCAAATTTCACAAGTACAGGTCCATTTTTAGACATGACTTCGTAAACCTCACCAGGTCTTTGAAGAGCTTTGTAGAGTTCATTGCTTGATGCTTTTACAGCATTATTTTGAATATTCGGTCCATAGAGCATTCCCGGAATTATCCCGTTTTCTCTTAAAACATGTGGCTTTCTTTCTATATTTCTTGGTTGTATTTTTAAAGTATTCATTTTACCTCCTTATTACTTTAATGATTTTTCTTTACGTGGTTTTTACGCTTTACTACTTCGAAGCATCCAAGCAAATTTCTCATGAGTTTTCATACGAGATGTCAGCAAATCTGCTGTTGCATCATCATGATGTTTTTCTGCTATTTGAATGACCTCTCTTGATTTTCGTGCGAGTGTCTCGTGATCATTGATAAGCTGTCCTAACATCTCTTCAGCACTAATTTCTCGATGCTCTTCTTCGAGAGAAGTAAGCTTTTTAAATTCATCAAACGTTCCTGGTGCTCTATGACCGAGAGCTCGTATTCGTTCAGCAATCTCATCAATGGCATGGGCCATTTCTGTATAATGCTCTTCAAACATTTGATGAAGTTGGTGAAAACGAGGACCTGTCACATTCCAATGAAAATTCTGTGATTTCAAATACAGTGTATAAGTGTCTGCAAGAATTGTTGAAACACCAAAAGCTGTTTGTTTGTTTTTTTCATTATTCATTCCTAAATTCATCATTCCTCCTAAATTAGCTGACCTCGAGATAGAGGTCTTTTCGATACCAATCAAGACCATCTTTTTTCACTGCCTTTTCAACAATATTAAAACTTTTCTTAACAGCATCGTGTAAATTACCAGACTCCTTTTTTGCATAGATAGTATTTTTTCGAGGGCGTATTAATTCTATTCCGCAAGTAAAAATAGGGTTCTCATCATTTGTTTTTTCGTTTAACCAAACTTTCACTTTCCATTTCTTTTGTTTGGGGTATTTCCCCAAAACAGATTTAGCAAAAAAATTGACTGTTCCTAGTGATTTTTCGTAGTTTATTTGTAGTTGATTATAGACCTCCATTTTCATAAGCATCCTCCTTTAAGTTAGTGATACTTTTTTCTTTCAATAGTATTATCGCATATCTAGATATAAACTAAATGACATATAGTAATAGGTATATATAATATAAAATCTATATAGGAGGTTTCTTGTATAAATTAAATTTCAACCACTTATATTACTTTTTAATAATCGCAAAAGAAGGGTCGATTGTTAAAGCCTCAAAAAAGCTCAACATGACTCAGCCAGCGTTAAGTCATCAGCTCAAACTTCTTGAACTTGACTTAGGAAAAAAGCTTTTTGACCGCGTTGGAAAAAGACTCGTCATCAATTCCGATGGTGAAGCCGTAAAAGAATACTCAAGTAAGATTTTTCGGCAATCTGAGGAAATGATTCAATCACTGAAGTCTGACTCCGTCGATTATTTAAAAATTATAAAAGTCGGTGTTGTTCCCTGGGTTTCTAAAGATCAAACATATGATTTCATAAAGACGATGATTTTTAGTCAGCACATCAGAGTTGAGGTTTATCAAAAAGACTTAGACTCACTGATCAAAGATATACAAAACAATCGACTTGATTTAGTTCTTTGCGACTCTCCCTACTCGGGAAGATCAAAAAAATTACAAGGCCATCGACTCAATCTTGACCCAATTTATTGTGTGTCAGCAAACAAAAATGGATTTAATGGCTCCTTTCCCAAAAACATCAACGGTAAAAAAATGATCAATTATTCAGAAGCCTGTATGATGGCAGACAAAATCTATGACTTCACGAGAGCGCATAAATTAGAACTACAGACCGTTGGTGCCTTCACTGATTCTTCATTAATTCGTGTGACCATTGAAAAAGGTGGTGTTATTGGGTTTCTTCCAAAAAGTGTCGTTAAGCAAAGTTTAAAATCAAAAAGTCTTGTTAAGATTGGAGAACTCAAAACATTAAAATTCTCTTTGTGGGCGATCACAAGAAAAGACTATAAAAAAGACAGTATTGTCGCGAATCTTATAAAAAAGAATAAACCTGGTTTACCGAGTTGATTTTAATTCACCAATAGTCGTTTTCGTTGATGTTGAAAACGCAATTTTTGCATCAAAATATGCCGCTTCATTTATAAAAAATGGATAAGTTGATTTTTCACTCTCAAAAGATTTTTCTTCTTTATCGGTATTAATAAAAATCGGTGTCCCCGGTGAAAGCTCTTCAAAGTCTTTGCCATCAAAATTTGGATGGAGATACCAATTTCCTTCCGGGTAATAATAAGACTCTGTCGTTTGAAAGACTTCAATTTCAGACTCCATAAAATCTTCTTCAAAGTCCCAACGTAAAAGCTCTTCCACCATTTGCTGACAAGTAAAAACCAAGTCAGCCTTTACTAAATTATTTGCGATAGGCCCCACTTCAATTGTTAAGCCTGCGCTACAAAGTGAACCTACAAAAGGGCTACGACTTCCGTCTTCAGAGCCCATAATGATTTTAAGATCAGGAAACTTTGACTTTAAAAAGCAAGCGGCATTGAGAGTCAGGTCATTTTTGTAATTTAAAATAACTGTAAGGCCCATATTTGAAGTTGTGGTATGCAGATCAATGAGAAAATCAAACTTACCTGATACTTGATTTCGAATCTCCTCTGCTCGAGTTTTCTCATACCCAAAAGCCTTCCCATCTGTGCCAAAGGAGCGATTCAAATCGTAATCAATATAACGACTTTTATTTTCATAAGATTTCGGGCTTGAGAAGATGAGTTCGTAATCATGGACCGCATCATTTACCGGGTTAGACTTTAAGTTATTGATAACTTCGACGCCTGTAAACTCATTTCCATGGGTTCCACCCAATACAACAATTTTCACTTTTTCATACCTTGTTTTCTTCAAAGATTTTTCGCCATTTTAGCAAAATATTGAGCTATTGTATAAACATAATGATATGGTCTAAATTATTAAATTCCCTCATAAAAGGCCTCTCAATGACCAATTTCTTTTCTTCTCACTTCTTAAAAGATCAAAGGGATACACCTTTTCTTTTTCATATTTTTCAAGTCACATTTTTTATGTTGCCACTTTCAGCATGGGTTTATTTCAACCCAGAAAATATTTGGATAAATTTATTATATGTTGTGATGGTGATCTATTTTCTTGGGCCCCAGCTTTTAATGCTTCATAATATTTGCCACCGTAACCCTTGGAAAAAAAATTCAAAAAACGTTTTCGATTTTATCATTTCAATCCAAAGTCTCTTTTTTGGACTCCCCCCTATGATTTATTATCACCACCACATAAAAATGCATCACAAAGAAGGAAATGCAACCACTGATCTAAGTTCTACAGAAAATTTCAAAAGAGATAGTTTTATTTATTGGCTTGGTTACTTTATACGTTTTAGTTTTCTTGTTCCTTTTGAGCTTCCCTATTATTTTTTCAAAAGAAACCAAACCAAATTCGCTCTCAAAGTTATTGCCGGTTATATCATTTTTATTGGTTTGATTTATAGCTCCTACCAATACAATCCCTCTGGAACGATTATGGTCTTTCTCATTCCTCAAGCGATTTGTTGGTTTGGCTTAATGGGGGGGAACTGGGCCCAACACGCTTTTATCGATCCAAGTGATCCTAAAAACCCTTTTAAAAACAGTATTACAATTATTGATAGTCTCTATAACAAAAGATGCTTCAATGACGGATATCATATTGGTCATCACCTCTATCCAGGAATGCATTGGAGTGAGATGCCAGCAGAATTTGAAAGTAATAAAGATAAGTACAGCGAGAACAACGCTCTTGTTTTTAAAAAATTAGATTATCAGATGATTTGGTTTTTATTAATGATCAAGCAATATAAGTTTCTCGCTCGTTTTTATGTTCCGCTAAATGGAACGAATAAATCACTTGATCTAATTGCCCAGGACCTAAAGTCGAGACTTTCGCCACTTAAGTCTTAGACAAACCAGAGGTGTTGTATAAGTTTCATGGCCAAGGTCTACTAGCGTCAAAATAAGGAGGACTTATGAAATCACTATTAGTCATTATGCTTTTTACTGCCAGCTTTTCTTCATTTTCCAACAGCGTTCAAACTGTACCCTACGTCGATGTCGATCGTTATATGGGAAAATGGTATGAAATTGGTCGTATCACACAAAGGTTTCAAAGAAATTGTGGAGCATCTACTGCTGAGTACTCTCTTACTAAAAAAGGTAAAGTAAAAGTTATTAATTCTTGTATTAGAAAAGATAATAATGAAATTCAAAAAGCTTATGGAGTTGCAACTGTCGCCGATACAACGACAAACTCTAAGTTAAAAGTTAGCTTCGTTCCCGTCTTAAAATGGTTTGGTTTTTTCAGTGGAAACTACTGGGTTCTAGCACTAGACGAAGCCGACTACCAGTACGCCCTTGTTGGTGACCCCACAGCACAATATCTTTGGATGCTTTCTCGTACACCAACAATGGATCAGTACACAAAAGAAATGCTTCTCGATGTCGCTAGAGATAATGGCTATACACTCGAGAACTTTGAATTTATGCCAACTTGGGATAAATAGTTTAGTCACAATACAAAACTTATCTTTTTCATGATAGAAATTTCAAAAAGAGATTTCTATCGTGAAGAAGAGTCAAAACAAAATCTATTCTATTGTCGATATCGAAACAACTGGCGGTTATCGTGATGGAAATAAAATTACCGAAATTGCGATTATCAAGTTTGACGGAAAAGAAATCACCGAAGAGTTTTCAACTCTCATAAACCCTGAAAGAAATATCCCCTATATGATTACTCGATTAACGGGAATCTCAAATGATATGGTTACTGATGCTCCAAAATTTTATGAAGTGGCCAAAAAAATTGTTGAACTGACAGAAGATACAATCTTTGTCGCTCATAATGTCTTCTTTGATTATAACTTTATCCAACGAGAATTTTCAGAACTTGGTTTTACTTTTAAAAGGCCAAAGCTTTGTACTGTAAGAATGGCAAGAGCGGCTCTTCCGGGTCATAGGTCATACTCATTAGGAAGAATCTGTCGTGATCTTGATATTAAAATCGAAAGCCGCCATAGGGCCTTGGGAGATTGTAAGGCGACTGTTAAACTCTTTGAAAAAATTCTTAAGGCCGACCAAACACTTGTTGAAAACTTTGTAACAAAAGAATCTAAAAAACTCGCCTTACCTCAAAATTTAGATAAGAGCTCTTTTGATCGTTTACCCGAATCCCCTGGTATCTATTATTTCTATGGAAAAGATGGATCACTTCTCTACGTAGGAAAAAGTAAAAATATAAAAAAGCGTGTTAGCAGTCACTTTAGAGTTGATGTAAAAAATAAGAGGGACTTGAAATTAAAAAATCAGGTGGTTCATATCGACTTTGTCAGCACGGGTAATGAGCTTGCGGCCCTTCTTTTAGAGTGTCATGAAATAAAAACACTTAAGCCTGTCTATAATCGACAATTAAGATTTAAAAGGTATAACTTGGCCGTAAGCTTGACTGAAAATAAATCTGGTGAATATGAAATTAATGTAGGACGCAAAGATTTTTCTGATGACCATCAGTATTTGTTTAGTAACCGTGCTAAAGCAATTGGGCTTCAAAATTACTTTTATCGCAATATCATTAGCTGCCATAAAGACACTCTCGAATTCGAAAAGAAAAAGAAAAGTCTAATCGACACCATCGGTATTACTGGATACAACGAACTTCTCGAAAAAGTTTTCTACTCAAAAATATCTAAAGAGAGTGACTATACCCTGAAACTTGAGGGGAGAAATAAAAACGAGTCATGTCTTATCGAAGTGGTTAATCGTTACCCAACAAAGATCATTTTCCTTGAGCAATCAGATGAAGTCGATTCCTTTAAAATAAAAAAGGATGAGGAAAGTAAGCAAATTCTTTTTAATTACACAAATAAAAAGCCCGAAGTTAACCGGGCTTCTTTTGAAAAACACATTTAAAAAACTTTTATCTTACAGATTCAAAAGCATTAAGTGTCCCACCTGCAATTGACTTTGACATCAACTTATTTGAGCTTGAAACACTGTTAAGTAATCTTTCTTTAATCTCTACAGCTGTCATTGTTGGATCAAGGGAAGCAATAAGACCAGCAACTCCAGAAACGTGAGGGGCGGCCATCGACGTCCCTGTTAAAGATCTATATCCACCACCAATATAGGTAGAATAAACAGAAACTCCAGGAGCAAAAAGATCAACGGTTGTCTTACCGTAGTTAGACATCATCGCTTTTCTTCCACTACTTTTAATTGCTCCGATTGAGACAATATTATCTAATTCATAGTTTGCTGGATAAACTGGTTTCTTATCATTATTTTGTCCAAAGCCAAGAAAGTTTCCATTTCCAGCAGCTGCCACAAAAAGAATTCCTGCATCATCAGCAGCTTTAATAGCATCTTCGATTGCTTGAGAATGCTGAGGTCCTCCCCAAGAGTTTGACATAATCTTCACTCCTGCTTTCACAGCATAATCAATTCCTTTAACGATAGCTTCAGCGGTGGTTCTTCCTCTATCGTCAAAGATTTTAATGGCCATAATTTTTGCTTCTGCCATCACTCCTGCGACTCCGATATCATTATGAACAGCTCCAATAACACCGGCACAATGAGTTCCATGACCCTGACCATCCATCGGGTCACCATTTTCACTAATGGGATTATAACCATAGATATCATCGATGATTCCATTTCCATCATCGTCGACTCCTGGCTGTCCCATTTTCTCTAGATCATTAGTCCACATATTATCTTTTAAATCAGGGTGATTATAATCTACACCTGTATCGACAACAGCAACCACAAAGTCCTTACTTCCTTTAGTGATGCTCCAGGCATCTTCAGCCTGTACACCATGCCTTCCATTTAACCCCCACTGACGAGAATATGAAGGATCTGCTGGCTCAGCAAATAACTTATAATTTGTATAATTCGGTTCAATGTATTCAATCTCTCCGCTTGATCTAGAAATTGAATTCATTTGTACTGCATCTAATTTAGCATCGATCACAGCAAAGTTTCCGACAGAAGTTTTTAAACTTCTAACAGACTTCACTTCTGTGCCGAGTGAACGTGACGTTAATAAATCTTCATTGACTTGATTTCTAAACTTAACAATAAATTCTGCAGATAAAATATTTGGAGATATTAATGCTAATGCTATAAATAGAGACTTTCTGTTTCCCATCTTAACAATCCTTTGTTAATGTTAACTTTCAATAAGTTTTCCAAACACAAATCGAATCGAATACAAAAATTTTCTAACGGATAATTTCTGTAGGGAATTAGTCAGCTATCATTAGTACTGCTGAAAGAAGGTATCTATTGCAGAAAGTGCTTTCGATCTAATATCACTTCTCTCTTTTAAGATACCGTGCTCAGAGTCTGAAAACAGCATGATCTCGCAAGTTAAAGAACGATAACAGTAAACATCTTGACCAATATTATCAACAACTCTGTCTTTACCAGCTTGTAAGATGAGTGTTGGAATATCTATCTTGTTTGAATTTTGTCTTATATCTTGAGTGGCCACAATAGATTCTTTAACCCAATTCAATGTTGCCGAACCAAGTTCACTCTCTGGCCATAACTCATATGCCTTAAACATAAACTTATATCTATTTTTATCTTTAGTAAGTCTATTATTGAGAAACGGTGACTTTGGATTAAAATCATCTCCTCCGGGAATATAGGTCTTACAAAGACCAGTCCATTTAGCGAGAAAAAAACAATAGTAATTAATATCAACCAAAGTCTCTTCTTCACTTTTTTCAAGACGAAGTTTAAACATCGGCGCAACAAAAGCAAGCGCATCAAAGCGATTATTATATCTCATGAGTGAGTCAGCACTAACAGCAGCTCCCATAGAGTGAGCAACGAGAAATAACTTTTTCCCTTTTGTTTCGTTCTTTACGATCTTATCAACAAAAGTATTAAAGTCATCGCCATAAAAATTAAACTCCTCGACAAAACCTTTTTGTTTATTAAAAAGAAGTCTCTCTGAAAGTCCTTGTCCACGATGATCAAGAACATAAATTGGTGAATAGCCAATATCTAAGAATGACTTTGCTGT